>CAYZPA010000043.1:0-44737 GCA_964479855.1 uncultured Pirellulaceae bacterium | reverse complement strand
CGAGCGATCAGACTGCAGATCGTAAATGCACTTCGGCAACGATAGCCGAATGGGAATTGCACTGTTTGGTGTCGCTGCGTTATTCGGTCTGTTTTCGGAGAGTACAAGATTCACCGATGGAAACGTCAATTGGAAACAGAGTTCCTGTGGCCCATGAGTTTCCTTTCATTGGAATCGCAACGGTGACAGTCACCGTATCATTCGTTTCATCAATCGTGATGATCCGCTCTCTGACGCCTAGCGCTCCCAAAATTTGATCCGCCTTTTCAACCATTTCCTCTTTTGTTGTTCCAACAATCACACCAACACGGGCGGCTTCAAAACAGGCGTTGGAAGATGTGTTCTTGTACAGAAAAGCTTGCACAAAGAAAAGCATCGACATGAATATGCCAAGAACCAGCGGAAAGGTCAGGGCAAAGTCAACACATACCACTCCTTCGCGACAGTCACGATTTCGGCGTTTATTTTTGCTGGATTGTCTCATGGAATTTTCCCTACTCAATCAGCGCCACAGGAGGCGCCGACCCAATTTCCTTGAAAATCTCTCGAAGTGTCTCTTCATCCGGAGCCCAGTAAGCCGATCCGCCACCAGCTTCCGCAGTTCGTTGCATCGTGCTGAAGCCCAATGTACTTGCAAATGTAATCGTGTGCACGGTCACTCCCGCTTCAGCGGCGCGAACTGCTGCCGCCTCAGCATTTGATCCACTGTTTTCATTTCCATCAGTCAGGACGACCATCGTCTTGAAAGCAAAGTCTCTGGACTGCGGACCCGTTAGAAGATCAAGCGCCCTGTCCATGCCCGCTGAAATGTGCGTCCCCCCGTGCATAGGTTTACTTTCTCCGAGAGCCTGCATCGTCGAAAATAAATTCTCGTAATGGGTGGTCGGTTCAACATTCGTGTCGGACGTATTCCAACTCCAATCCGCCCAACTCATGCCAGATCCAAAAGTAACAATCGAACACTTTTCGGTCATTGGAGTCTCGTTCAAGCTTTCAACAAGCGGATTGATCGCGTTGATGACGGCCCCCCACCTGCTGTCTGTCGGATGTGGATAGTAAAACCAGTAAGGGCGAGTTCTGTCCGGATGATACGGATAGCGTCCGGGACCTTTGTTGGACCGCATTGAACCAGAACGGTCGAGAACAAGACAAATGTCGTGTTCCAGCTTTGCAGAAATTGATTCCTGCTGAATCGAAAAACGCGACATCGACATTTGGAAAGGAAACAGTAGCGATTGAGGTTGCATTGCAAAACCATCGCCTGTCCCAACGGTGACCTTTACCGCATTTCTTGGGCTCGCGTTCGCAGTAAAAACCAATTTTCCCGAAGAGCTCATTTTGGCTCGACCAATCTGAACGTGCCGGTCCTCAATAAGAGCCTGCGACCCCATAACGGTATTTTTACTCGGAATATATTGGGCGACTTCCAGAGGCGTGTTGTAGGTGCCTGTATGGTTGTCTTCTTCACCAATCATGGTTGTGGCCGACATGGACGCGCAATCCGCAACGATCTGGGCTTCCGTGTTAGCCAATTGAATCTGGCTGACGCCAATGCAGAAACCCGATAGAGCGAGCATGGCGACGATCATAAACAGCAGCAAAATAAGCAATGCGCCGTTTTGACGGAAACGCTTTTTGGAATGGCTATGACGATACTTCACTTCAAACTACCTTCCTCAAACCGGCTGGCTATTGAGCAGACATACGGACAAGTTGCGATCTGACGACGTGGTTTTGAAAGAGGAAAAATGGACCTCCGGCCACGTTTCCTCTGACAGGCACATCGACGTAGGCTCGCAAGGTATGCCCGACATTCATCTGGCTACGATCGTGCCGCCAACTACTATTTAGTGGCTCCACGGTAAGTCGGTAGTTGCTTAATCGCCTTGCCTGAGCGACCTCATCGCCAACAGCTCGAGCGGATTCCCATGTTGAATCTTTCTTGGATGCTTCACGAACTGCCTCAAAAGCGACCGTATTTGCAACTTGCTTGAGATGGATGACGTTACAAATATCGATCGTCATGAAGGTGACAATCACAAGAACAGGCATGGCGATCGCAGCTTCAACGACCTCAAGGCCATATCTGTTTGAACGCATTCCTGACTTTCGTTTCGTTTTGAACACCAGTTTCTCCACCTGAGTTTGCAACCTCTTACGTTTCGCTATCGATACCGCGAACTGTCGCCGCACTGATTGGAAACGTAGTGCGCATTCCTCACTTATGGGAGAAATATTTTTATTTCGATAAATGTGAGCTAGGAGGCAAACCCCAAAGATGCCTGATGGTATTGGTTGGCCCGTTGAGGTGGCCCACGCTTCATGGGCGCGCCAACACCTTATATTGCGGTCTTCGAAGCGAGGTTTAAGCCAGCATAAGACTGTTGAAGCCGCAAGACAAAACCAACCGAGTTAAACGACGTGAGGTTTTGCTGAATCAGAATCCTCTTCGAGACTTTTTTGAAATCCGACAACAGGCTGAGCCCGCAGCAATTGCCTTGTGAGTCGCACGTTCTCCCGTTTTGTGCCTTCGATCCTTGAGCAAAATCAACGTTTTCGCAAAACGAATTGGCCCAGAGAGTGATGGTACAAAACAGGCTCCGGCGCAGAACAAAACCTTGATGAGGCAAATGCGTTTCTGGACAAGCTTGCGGAGTCGTCAAAAGACATTAGCAGACTCATGCTCAGCTAAAAACGCACGACCAGAAAGTCTAGACTTCTTCGTATCCTTTCCCGGTTTTGTCGGAGATCATTTTTTCGATCGCCTGCTTTGCTTTTCCTGCATCGGCGAATGTTTTGGTTTTTGTCTGCCCTTTGCTTCCGATTCGCCCCCAAACCGTTACGATCGAATCGCCCTGTCGTTCAATTTCCCAGAACTTGTTGGACTTTCCTTCCGAGAATTCGAAACGACGCTTTTCGCTGACCTTTGCTTTCGATTTCTTGCGTGACTTTGCCGAAGTCTTTCCCGTCGCTGCTGCGGGAGCCTGCTTGTCAATTTTTGCGTCAAGTTGATCGAGAATCATCGGATCCATAATTTCGTGGTCATTTGCCAGCAGCAAGACCTTGGAGATGACTTCGGCTGTTTTTGGATCATTGTCTGCAAACGGAAGGAACAGCCGGCCACGATGTTGGGCATGAACCGGAATGATCGCCAAAGCGCCGCCAAGCATTCGATGAATGTTGCCGCTGCCAAGATGAATGGAATACTCGCCGTAGTGGCCTTTAATGATAAAGTGCGATGGCTTTTTGAATTTGACATTTTTCAGCGACAGAAGAGCGCAGGTTTCGCGAATCAGCGTCGCTCGCATTTCAACCGTTGATTCACTGGCTTCCGGATCGACTTCGCCGCGATGGGCAACGCTGACGACCAAGTCGACATCCCGCATCACTTCACTGAAGAGATTTGCCGGGACATCTTCCAGCTTAATCAACTTATACGTGTCGCGATTTTGGAACTGTACGGTCTCCATCGTCAAACCTTCAATTTCAGCAGCCGTTCCAAAGTTGTACTGAAAATTGACGCTGGCGATGATCGAATGGTCGTGAAAGATTTTGAAAACTTCATCCTGCGTGTTCCAGCCGCGACTGCCCCAGAGAGCTGTTGCCTGCTTGGGGCCGATCTGCTGCCCAGAGAAACGTGTCGATGTGCTCTTGGCCTTTTCTGATTTCGTCGGGAGATACAGTTCGCGAAAAACTTGCTTGAATGGCTGCACACGTTCGGATCGAAAGCATTCCTGCTGCCACTTGTCCCAATCGCCAAGCTTCAGCAAGTCTGCGGGATGGGCAATGCGAAGTCTCTCCTTCTTTTTGACAGGTTCGAGTGTGCCGAGGTGGTCGCGCAAGGCTTTGCCGCCCTTGTCCGGATAGCCCGCGATTCCTTCACCGATCAATACCAGTCTTTTCAAAGTTGGCGCAAGGATCGCATGCTGCATCAGTTGGATCAGCTCGCTACCTTCGATGATGTCGCCCCGGCACATGGCTCCCTCGAGCGATGCCTTGATGCGACTGGATTTCTTTCGAAGCTCTTTCGCGCGATCGGAGAGCTCGGCGATGGCCGCATATTTTTTCTTGACCTTTGCCGGAATAGTCTTCAGCGATTTTTCACCGCGGCGAACGGAAATCTCGGGTTTGGCATCCGCATCAAGAGCCAGCGTCACCGTGACTCCGTCTTTGGTGATGGAGACCGATCCTTTGGCAAGATCCTTGGTAGAGTCAGCTTCCAGGGCCCATTCCAACCGCAGCGGATCCGGATAACCTGCGGTTCGGGCGAGATTGTTCATTCCGATCTCAAGAGCCCGCAACGCTTCCGGTTTGGTCAGAGAAGAAAGCTTCCGGGCATACTTTTTGTACGCCAGTAAAACCTTGTATCGGTCCTGAATATCGTTGTCACGTTTGACACCTGCTGCCAGCGGCAATAAGCCCAACAGCCGAACGTTTTCTTTCAGATTGCGTTTCTTGATTCCCTCCACCAGTTTGGATTTCGGAGTATTGCCCAGCAGCGCGTCGGCAACGAACTGGGCTTTCTTGGCTTGAGCAGAGTTGGCTGAAAGCTTGGCACAACTGGCCATTTGCGTCCACCGTTTCTTACCCAGCAGCGCGAACGTTCGATGGAACCATTCAACATCGACAGCGCCTTCGCTTCGTTCCGAAAGACTCAGGGGTGTCCGTTCAAGAATCAGCCTCTGCCACGGAGTCAGCTGGGGAGGTTTTTGGTAGGCGCTGTCACCATCACCATCGCCATCGTCATCGTCTTCAGCATCGTCGATATCGACATCCTCCTCCGCAACAATCCCTTCTGCCGTCGCAGCTGCCGAAGTCGCGTCGGTGCTCCATGTGTTCATGTGAGCCAGGAACCAGTAAAGGCCTTCGCTAAATCCTTCCCAATTCAGCATTTCGCCGATGAACTTGCTCCACTGGGGCGCGAGAAAGGCGAGCTGCAGCATTTGATCTTCGGAAAAGAATCCATTTTTAATGGCTTTGTTGGCGGCTTTTGCGAAATCACTTGCTGTGTCGCTGGGAGATGGCCACGTTGATTTGATCAACTGCGTTAAGGTCGCGGGGCGGGAGTCTTCTGTTTTGGCGCTCCAGCTGTGAAGAATTTTATAGTCTGCGTTGAGTGCTTCGTGAATTTCGAAAAGCGTATCAATGCCGTAGAAAGCACCGACCGAAACAGCGGCTTCACTTGAAACAGTCCGTTTTTCGCCTCGCTTGAGTTCGACTTCCAACAGGCGAGACCGAACGTCATCAACCAACTGCTGAAGTCCTTTCGTATTGTCGAGGATTTCTTTGGTCTCATTTTCAAGATGAGCAGCAGTCAATTGCCTCAAATGACCAAACGCAGTGTACTCTTCCCGGTCGGGGCCAATGAGCGCATCGAGAATATCGTCTTTTGTTGCAAATTTCTTCTGCCACCCAAAGGCGAGCATTGGCAGATCAAGCCGCTGCCTTGGCGCATTGTTGACCGGTTCATCCCAAAAACGGGCGAGCTCGAACAGTCTTCGCATTTGGGCGATCGACATCTTCGTCCCTGTTCTGGCAATGAATTGGTCGAGCGCATCGGGCCAAACAGACATTACTTTTTCGCGTCGCCAATCTTCAGATCGCCTTTCCCAATACTCTTTTTTCGACTCCTTTGACTTCAGGAGACGTTCGTTCATGGCGTCGGTTACGTGGGCTGCGGTGTTCTCTTTACAGTCGATCAAATAGTCGAGCGTACCTTTGGGAATTTCCGTGAAGAATAGCCAACCGAGAATTTGGCTGACGATACTGGGATGTTTCAACTTCAGATTTTCGTACTGCCCCAGCACGGCGCGAGCAATTTCCTTCTGGTCCGCCTTCCGCGCGAAAGCAGAAATTTCCCGGTACTGCCACGAGTCCATGAAATCCGTCGCGGTTGCGGCTCGTAGAAGTTCGAGGCCATCTTTGTCGCGTAGTTTTGCTGGTCTGTCTTTCCGCCATGCGGCCCACGTTTCCCAGAGCGGAAACTGGGAGGCCTGTTTGCCAATTGGTTTTTGTAGGTTGAGGCGCGGCAATCCATAGTTAAGCTCTCCCAGCAAGCTGTCTTCCCAACCGTTCCACGTTTTGCAGCGCACAGATTCCGCTCGATTTTCGTGAACGAGCCCGTCAAGCGACTTGATGCACTCGATGGCCGCTTTGGAGATCGCCACGACCTTCTTTTTCGACGGCTTGAAGACTTTGCTTCTGCCGTCTGGGTTCATCAAACCGAGTCCATCCTGCAAACTTAGTGCCGGACGATCTGATTCCCTGATGCTGGAGATTTGAATTTGCTCTTCTGTAGAAATCTTCTTTCGTTGTTTCTGATATTGATTCGCTGAATTAACACAGGCTTTGCGAGACCGATCTGCCTCGGCCAATTGTCTCAAAAGCTCAAGGCCAGCGAGCCGTTTCCTCGCATCCCCAGCCAAGAGACGATCAGCACTTTGAAGCGCTTTTTCATCGGACTGCTTTAGAAGCAGCTCGACGACTTTCGATCGCAAATCGGTCGCGGTTCGGCTCAAGTAGCCTTCGAAGATCAAATACTCGTCGTCGTTAATCTTCTTCTTTTCGATTGCAGAGAACGCTGCTTTTCGAACGTCGGCAGATGAACTGCCGGTCAACTCGATCAACGCGTTGCGTGTAAGTTGGTCCCACTTCCTTTGCTTTGAAAGCAACTCAATCACACTGTACTTTTCCCAGCTATCGAGCCCCTTCAGGTAGGGCAGCATTCTGGTTGGCGGCCGATTTCCAAGAGTCGCCAACAAGTTTCCTGCTAACTGGGCTCGCTTGACTTTGCGTTCCGTCCATGGCCAAACAATGGGTTTGAGCGCAGTGGGCTTCTCGGGAAGGCGCTCATACAGAGCTTCGATTTGTTCAAAGTGATTCTTGTTGCCCGAATCCGACTTTCCACTTACGGTGATGTTCTCAAAAACCTCGTTCTCCGCGGACATGCCATCCAAGCCGCTCGATGCAAGGATGGCGACTTGCAGATTTTCATCACCAATCGCAGCCGCCTTGATTCGGCTTGCCTCTTGGAAGCCCAGTTGATGCAGAATCCAAACTGCCACGTACCGAATTTCTGCACTCTGGTGATTGAGCAACTTCTTTGCCTGTTTCGCCGCCAGAAAAGCATCAGCGGTCGCCGTCACCCATAACGCTCGATAGACCAGTTCGGCGTCCTCGCTGGTCAACGCTTTTTTATGACCCGTTGCTGATTGCTTGAGTGCTAAAACGGACTCCACGTTCTCGCTTAGCGTTTTTGTGCCGGAAGAATCCCACAGCAATCGCAGCCAAACATCAACGCTGCGGGCGATGCTGCTAAAGCGAATCAAATTTTCATCGACGATCAGCCTGAGCATTCTTTCGAAGGCTTGTGGATGAGCACAATCAACCGATTCGACGATCGACTGACGAAGGCCTTCCTGACGTTGAGCCGCGAGGAGCGTTTTTTCAATCAGCTCCCATCCTTCGGGGCGATTGGCGCCCAAAAGCGAATGGATTACGAACCCGGACATCACGCCGACAGGATGTTCACGATTGACAGTATCGCAAAGGATTTGAAATACTTCGTTTCCAACTTTCCCTCCGGCATCCATCACACTGATCAGAATGGGTGCAGCGCAGCTGGATTGATACTCGAACGCATGAGCGGACCATGCAGCCATCCAAGCCGGGCTCAAAATATCCGCCTCGAATGAACCGGTCGCATTGAGAAGATCCTCCAACCATTGCAGCCGCGTTTTCAAGGTGACCTCAGGATTCCTCGGTGCACGAAAAGGAGTTTTGTCAGCCCCGACGTTGTAAGGCGCTTTCTTGAGATACTGCCACGCCAGTTCAATCGAAGGTGCAAGGTTCTTTCCGACGAGACTGAATATCTTTTTGCGATCCGCCGCCGAGATCGAATCCATTTCAGGATCCCATTTGGCAAACCATTTCCTTCGAGCCTCGCGTTTCTTTTCGGACTCACCGCCCCAAGAATATTCTCGAATCTGTTTTTCTGATTCGTCGAACCCGAATGCAGCCAGAGCGACTGGGCGCAGTTTGGCTGGTAATTTCTTAACGCCAGTAAGAAAGCGTTTGTGCCCCCGGCTTCCATTATCAGTTGCTAACCAAACCTGAACCTGTTCCTGCAAGCTGATGAGTTTGCTCACTGCAATTCCTTTCGAGTTAAGCTCCCGAGAGCATCGTTAAGCGAATGAAGGTGATGCGACTGTCGTCGGTCAGGAACACGGTCGCATCAAGTTCTTTATACTGCGTTTCATCGATGATGACCAAAAACAGGCCATCCACAAAAGCTGTCAGTGCGGTCGCAATCGCATCAGATTCGTCAACGTTTTGAGGAGCGACTTCGCTTTCGCCCATTTGCACTTTGCCCGTTTCGGCAGCCGCCTCGATTTCAGTCGCGGTCAAAGCTTTCATGAATTGGCGGTCTGACTGTCGTTTACGGAAAGCTTTTACTTCATGACGAACAACCTGGCTGATCAAGTCTCTTAGCGTCCGACCCCCATCGCCGTCACCTTCCCAGTCGGGCGGGAGAGGGACGGAGAAGTCTGCGAACAATGGCTTCCGCGATCCGAGAATTTTGGCAGTGACAAGCATGGGTTGCAGCAAAAGAGTGGATTTAATGCATCGTTGCCGATTTGCTGACCGGATGCAAGTAAATGTGCACGAGACGAACCGGAAACAGGGCTCCAATCGTAAACCGCAATGAAACTCTCTCCGGATTCAGCGATCCCGAACGGCACTTGCACGAAACGACTTCTCACTGGGCGACAGGGACGACTGAAAAGCGTTTTTTCCGACGGCAACGGCGAAAAAGAAGATGGCGATTGAACCTGCGGGAGAGAACAACGCTGACAGGAGTTTCTCTTACCTTGCGGAACCTTGAATCGTGACGCGGGTTTGGTCTTACGCGGCGTTTTTCACAATCCAACTCGGTTCGGTTTGAATCGTGAAAAGTCCGCAGTTACGATAAACAGCTCGCCGTGCTTCGTCGCGAGAACACTTCTTTGCTATGCCTGTACAAAAAGCAGGCTTGGGGAAATCCATGCTAAAACGTCTTTGCGTTCTGTCGTTTTCCACTGTCCTTTTGCTGACTTCCTCGTTTAATGCCCAATTCGCATTAGCGCAAAAAACGGATAAGAATCCGACAACCGAATCACCGTCATCGGCAGAGACCGACAGGCCCGAAGAAAAATCGGCGGAAGCGAAAAAGAAGGCGGTCAAAAAAGAAGCCGCCGCAAAGAAAGCTCCGGCCAGGAAGAAGGCAAAAGTCAAACCGACGCTGCCTCAATCAATCGCTGACCAAACAACCTGGCGATCCATCGGACCAGCCAACATGGGCGGACGGATCACCGCAGTCACCGTCTACGAGAAAGACCCCAACATTTGGTGGGCAGCATCCGCATCGGGTGGCTTGTTGAAAACGACCAACAATGGCCGCACGCTCGAACATCAATTTGATGATCAAGCGACCGTTTCGATCGGCGATGTCCAGGTCGCTCAAAGCAATCCCAAAATCGTGTGGGTTGGAACCGGCGAATCGAATCCGCGAAACAGCGTTTCCTGGGGTGATGGAGTCTACAAGTCTGTCGACGGTGGCAAAACGTGGAAGAACATGGGATTGAAGAAGTCGTTCCAAATCGGAGCCTTGGCCATCCACCCCGAAAATCCGGACGTTGTTTGGGTTGGAGCACTGGGACGACTTTGGGGACCGAACGAAGATCGCGGACTTTACAAAACAACGGACGGCGGCAAAGAGTGGAAGAAAGTTCTCTACGTCGACGACAAGACAGGCATCATCGATGTGCAGTTGGATCCAAAGAACCCAGACAACCTGCTGATCGCAACTTACGAACGAAAGCGTGATGGCTTTGATGGTAACGATCCGGTTCAACGATTCGGTGACGGATCGGGCATCTACAAATCGACCGACGGCGGCGAGACATTCGAACGAATTACGGAAGGTTTGCCGTCCTGCAAAATGGGGCGAATTGGATTGGACTATTTCGAGGCCGATCCAAATGTCGTTGTTGCCGTCATTGAATCCGAAAAGATCGCCAAGCGGCCTGAGAAATCTCCATTCCTTGGAATTCGAGGCGAAAATGCGGACGTCGGTGCTCGACTGACCAACGTCACCAAAAACGGTCCGTCTGATAAAGCTGGGCTCAAAGACGGCGACATTGTGATTTCTGTCGACGACAACATTGTGATGTCTTACAACGACTTCCTCGGTGAAGTTCGCAAGCATCAAGCCGGCGACAAGATCAAGATCCTTGTGTCGCGAGAGCGTAAGCAGGTCGAATTTGAAGTCAAACTTGGCGATCGTCCAAAAACTCGCAGCACCAGCACACGAACTGAATTTACAGGAACGCTTGGTGGGCAAGCAGCCAATCTCCAGGGTCAACAAGGTCCCAACGAAAACGACTACGGCGGAATCTACCTGTCGGAGGACGGTGGATCATCGTGGAAACGAATCAACTCGCTCAATCCGCGACCGATGTACTACAGCAACATCCAGATCGATCCGGTCGACCGCAATAACATCTACCTCTGCGGCACCAGCTTGTACAAATCAAAAGACGGCGGCGAAACCTTCACTGGCGACGGCGGCAGCGACGGCATTCATGTCGATCACCACGCTTTGTGGATCGACAAACGCGACCCGCGCCACATGATCCTTGGCAACGATGGCGGCATCCACGTCACGTACGACCGCATGGAACACTGGGACCACTTAAACCATGTTGCAATCGGTCAGTTCTATCACGTCGGCGTCGATGCCACGATGGACTACAAGGTTTACGGCGGCCTCCAGGACAACGGAAGCTGGGGCGGACCGTCTCGCGGATCCAGCGGCGGACAAGTGAATTCCGATTGGATGCGTGTCGGCAGCGGTGATGGTTTTGTGACATTGGTTGATCCCAATGACGCGAATCAGATTTATTTCGAAAGCCAAAACGGCGGCATGGGCCGTATCAATATTGAAACAGGAGCCCGTGGTTTCATTCGACCGCGTCCGCCGAAGGGAACTCGTTATCGATTCAACTGGAAGACTCCCTTCCTGCTTTCGCCACACAACTCAAAAGTCCATTACAGCGCCGGCAATTACGTTTTTCGCTCCTTCGATCGCGGCAATGGGACGACTGCAATCTCACCTGACATCACGAATTCCAGCAAAGGTGCGGGCAGCGCGATTTCCGAATCACCTGTGCAACCCGGATTGATCTACGTCGGCACGACCGATGGCGCAGTTTGGAAAACGGAAGACGGCGGCAACACTTGGGAGCCACTGGCCTACGACCCCAAGAAGGAAGAACCAAAAGACAAAAAGAAAAAAGACGCTGACACCAAAGAGACCAAGCAACCAAAGAAGAGTTCTGAAGAAAAGAAGAAGCAAGCCAAGGAAGAAGACGAGTCCGACTCCGATGACCCGGTGACTGGAAAGTGGTCCGGTCGCATGATTTCGGATCGCATTCCTGAGGATCGGGCCGGATTCAATTTCGAGTTGAAGCTCGACGGCACGAAAGTCAGCGGCACGATCGAAGGACGCCGCGGCGATCAGGAATTCTCTGACGGCACTTTCAACCCGGAAACCGGCGAGATCTCAAGGGCCATCGAAGGTGGCAGAAGAAGCCGGGAATATTCAGCCAAAATCGAAGACGGCGAAATGACTGGTGAAATGACGGTCAGCGGCCGCGATTTCCAAATGGAGTTTGAGGCCACAAAAGACGACGGAAAACCAAGGACTTCAAACGTGCGACTTTCGAAGTTGGCAGTCCAACAAGCTCTGGTTGGTGTCCTTGTTTTTGAAGACCCAATCTCCGGTGAATGGGTTGGAGTCATCGAAAACGAAAACCTTCCGGGTGGATCGGTTGAGTTCTCCATCGAGTTAAAGATGAACGACAAGAATCAGATCTCCGGGAGCATCTCTTCGCCAGCAGGCGATTCCGAGATCATCGAAGGCACGTTTGATGCAAAGTCTGGCGAGCTTCTGTTTAAGGCTGAAAACGATGAGTTCACGGTCGACGTTGAAGCAGAAGTTGAGGGCGCCCAAATGACGGGCACCATGTCGCTCAATGACGGCATGTTGGAGATCGACTTCGATGCAACGAAGAAGGCTACGGAAGTTCAGGAAGAAGAATCTGCTGAAACTGAGGAAGAATCTTCCGGGGAAGAGTCAGAAGAGAAGATGGAAAATTCTGGCGAATCTTCTGAGAAGGAATCTTCCGATGAAGAAAACGACGAAGCCGAAGAGCAGGAACCAGCTGAAACAGAAGCGAAACCTGAGCCTGCACCGCAAGAAACCGCTGCCGCTCCTGCTGCTGACAATCCAGTCACAGGTCAATGGGAAGGCAACATGATCTCTGGCCGCGGCGAACGCGAGATGAAACTTGCTCTGAATTTCAAATCCAACGACCAGATCACGGGAACCTTCGAATCGTCTCAGGGGGAACGCGAAATCTCCAGCGGAAAGTTCGATCCTGAAACGAACACACTGACTCTGTTTTCCGAAACGGATCAGTTCACACTTCAATTCAGCGGAACGGTTGAAGAAAATCAGTACTCGGGCGAGATCGACGTCAATGAAGGTCGGTTCACGATGGAGTTCGAGGTCGCTCGCAAATCCAAAGAAGCTGTCGCCAAGAAAGAGGATGACAAAAAGAAAGACGCACCCAAAAAAGAGAAACAAGTCTACAAGCAACCAACAGGTGATAAGTCACTGTCGAAATGGCTGCCCGGGCCTCGGTGGGTCAGCTCAATCGAAGCATCTCGTTTCAAGAAAGAACGTTGCTACATTACCTTCGACGGCCACCGCAGCAACGACGATTCGGTTTACGCGTTCGTCACCGAGGACAGCGGCAAGACTTGGGAATCGCTAACGGTGAATCTGCCTGAGTCTGCAGGTTCAGCACGCGTCTTGCGTGAAGACACAAAGAACCAGAATCTGTTGTTCCTCGGATGCGAGTTTTCATCATGGTACTCGATCGATCGTGGCAAAACATGGACGCGAATCAAAGGCGGTTTGCCGACAGTTGCCGTCCACGAATTTGCGATCCATGACAAGCGTCAGGAGATTGTCGCCGGAACACACGGACGCAGTCTCTGGGTTGCTGACATCTCCGTCCTGCGGCAAATGACACCTGAACTGCTGGCTGAAGACATGCATTTGTTTCAGCCTCGTGACGCGATTTCGTGGAGCCGAGGAATGTTGCGTGGCAACAGCGGAACTCGTCGCTTCGTGGGCACCAACCCACCGCGCGGAACCATCGTAGCTTACTCGCTTGGTAAAAACGCCCGCAGTGTTCGATTGACGTTGCACGATCTGAAGGGTGACGTTGTCAAGACTTTCGAAACTTCGGCCCGCAAAGGCTACCACCAGATTGCCTGGGATCTCTCACGCGATCAAACGGGCGGCCGCGGTCGATTTGCTCCATCGGTTCCACAGGGCAAGTACTTGCTAACGCTGAGCGTCGATGGTGAAAAGAAGCAAAAAGTCGTCAACGTCATCGGCGATCCAACTCGCCCAAGCCAGTCACAGAGCGCCGAATTCGAAGATGCGTTGTTCGGCAATTAGTCTCGCATAGGCGGCGGAATAGGAAACAAAGCAAAAGGTGGGACGAAGCTTGATTTCGCCACTTCGGTGTATCGGACCGACGCAACTAAGTACAGCTTCTGTTACTCAGATCCCTGAACCTTTGTGCTTACGCTGTATCATGTTTAGTCAACGTGCATGAGTGTGAGACGGAGCTTTCAATGGATGAAATTACAAACAAACAAT
The DNA here is from genome assembly GCA_964479855.1 of uncultured Pirellulaceae bacterium. Classification (GTDB taxonomy): domain Bacteria; phylum Planctomycetota; class Planctomycetia; order Pirellulales; family Pirellulaceae; genus Mariniblastus. The sequence continues at coordinate 30,960 of CAYZPA010000043.1, read as the reverse complement.
ACATCGATCATTTACATAGCCTGGAGGGAAACGCTGAAGCGATAGGAATACAACAGCAGAGATTTGACATTGTCGCGGAAAAGATCTCAGCAAAAATTAAGGCATCTTTACGCCCTGAGACAGTCGCTTCAATCATTCTGCAGATCGGGTTGCGCGACATTGAACGCCACAATGTCTCGACCGAATTTGAGTTGAGCGACTTTTCAGGTCATGCAAGGCACCTCAGGGCATTGATTGCTGCAACGGACTTTTCTGATAGAGATTCGCGCGTCGAGTGCGAAGACATCGACCAACTCTTTGAACAGTGTAGTCTACTATGGAAAGTACTTGCTGACCGTTCATGGATTGAAAACCTCAAACCGACAAACCCAGATCATCCCGGTGGCGAAACCCGCCGTGCTGCCGCCCTTTCGATGAGCCTCTTGGATACTTTTCAACAAGAAATCACGTACTATGAATTCGTTAAGGACCATATTCTGGCGCTATTTTCGGATTTTTCAAAACATATCATTGAGCCAGCAACATCGCTCTGCGTAACTGAAGTTGTCCAAGCATTTGACCATATTCTTGATTGCCTTATCCCCGAGCGAATGAATTTGGTCCGCGAAGCTTCCAAGCTTCTCTATTCAAAGCACGAAGAGTTTAAAAACGCCGCGCAGTCGTTTACGTGTGATGCCGATATGGACAGATGGATACGGGAAGATCCAGATCGTGCACATCTTGGAAATGTATTCGAAGAAAGATTCCGTAGAATTGACTCGTTGTTTGAGTTCGACGCTACGGATTTTGAACCAGTACTCGGAAGCAAGGCGTCTGCTTTCCTTGATTTTTTTTCTTTCACACCCAGTGAAGCGAACGAGGACTACCGCTATCCGCTTGACAACGACATTGTTCGCTCCCGCCCATTTGCTGAGCTTCAAGACGGGAAATACTTGCTTTTTGACATGTATCGAGCCGGTTTTTCCCCTCTGTACAGATTCCCAGAATTGTTTGAATCCGACAAACAGAAACAGCGTCTCTACAGAAAACGCGACAAATTGCTAGAGAGAGATGCAGCCACGCATATTGGTGAAGTTTTTCGACCAGATCTTCAGGCAGAGTCTTACTACATTCCATTTGGCGAAGAAGGAGAACTTGCCGAGCGTGACCTGTTGCTTTTCAAAAAAGGAACACTGTTGATAGTTGAAAGCAAGGCAAAGCCTCTCCGTTCCATTGGCCGACACGGAGCAAACCTCGTAAAGATTCGAGATGACATCAAAGCAACGATCAGGGAGGGTTACGAACAAGCTTGTTCCGTTGTCAATTACATTGACCGAAGCGACAAGGCGTTTTGCCTCTTTGATAAAAATGGAAACGTAACTAACTCGCTCGACAAGAGCGCGATAAAGCAGATAGTCCCAGTAGTCTTTCTTGACAGCTACTTTGGTTTGCTCGCAACTGACCCAACGATTTGGCTAACGGAACATGAAGTGGTTGGCTTCCCGTGGATAATTGACCGAGACACGTTTCGGACTATCGCTTTACGGATAGATACACCCGAAAAACTCATTGACTTTCTTACGTGGAGAATTCACGAACATGGACGTTTCAGTGAAGCCGACGAAGCCACGATTGCTGGATATTTCGTTCAACACGGGCCCGTGCCTTTGCCCAATGACGGAACTCAGGTTCGACTCGACGATAGCTACGACAAAGTTTTTGACGCAGCATACTTTCGATCTAAAGGCATGGACGTACCCGATCCAATTGCGGAGAAAAATCCAGTTTGGTCCACTATGCGAAGGGATGGTGAACAGCTTATTCTCGAAATTGATGGAAAGGAGTACGACCGGCTGAACCTAGAATCTGGAGTGAGTCATCGCGATTTACTCAAGGAGCGGAGAAAACGACGGAAGCAACGAGAAAAGCTATTGAAGAAACGGAAAAAAAAGTGATTTCGTTGATCACATAAATTCAACAAAAGCTGCCTCGGTCACATCGACCGGAGCTTTTAGACTGGGCGAACACGCAACGACGAAATTCGCCCCAAGATCCAACCAGCGTTTCCTTTGCTTCAAGTCGGCCTCTATCGGCAGTTGCGCGACGCCAAGAATGCGGCGGATGATTTCGGTGCCAGCGAAGCCAAGGACCAATGGTGCTGAAACAGATGCTTTCGAAGCATCGCAATAGGCATCGACAAGACGCTTCACTGAATTCAGTTCGGAACGAAAAGGGGCAGGCTGATCAGGCTCGTCAGTCTCGCTTTCCGAATGGAACGCTTAAGTTAAGGAATAAGAATTCAACGTTTTCTCAAACAAAACGTATTTAAGCGAGGTACTGACAATCTGCAGGTTGACATTTTCCTAAATAATGCTATTTTCTTGCACAGGAAATCATTATGAATCAGGAAATCAGAACCGAATCCGAGATGCTCGCTCAGCTATCAGCGAGCCCGATCAGCTTTACGCCAGTCACGCTGAAGATGAGGGAAATCTCTGCGCAATTGGGCGACGGCGATACCCGGTACGACGCGATCGTTGATGGGACCTGGGATGACGGCGAAGCAACTTTCGCTGTCGAGTGCAAACGACTTGGGACACCCAAAGAATTCGCTGGGGCTGTTCTACAAATCCAATCCTGGAATTTGCCCGAGGGGACTTATCCGATGTTGTTGTTGCCGTTTCTGAAACCGGAACAACTTGATGAACTTGATCGTCTTGGAATCAGCGGAGTCGACTTGTGTGGCAATGGAGTTATCACGATTCCAGGGCGGTTAAAAGTTTATCGCACCGGACAACCCAATCGCTTCAAAAGTACCGCGACCATCAAGAATGTGTATCGCGGGAAGACGTCATTGGTGGCAAGGATCTTTGCAGAACAGAACTCATTCCCATCGGTTCAATCACTTCGCGAAGCGATCATCGAAAGAGACTTGCTGTCGGCAACTGGTTTGACGAAGCCGATCGGACTGAGCACCGTTTCCAAAGCCCTCAAGACGCTCGAACAAGACCTAATTATTGCGCGCAAGAAAGATGGAACCATTCGATTGCTTCAACGCGATCTGTTGCTGGACAAACTTCAGCGCAACGACGAACCGCTTGAAGGCCAACAGTCCGTAAAACTAAAAGTGAAAACGGACGACCTTCGTGCGTGGCTTAGTTTCTACACGCAGGCTTCTGGTAAACTTGCTGTGGTGAACGGACTCAGCTCGACATCACAATACGCGGTCATGCAACGAGCAGAGATCTATCAACTCTATACACCTGATCCTGCGACACTCGCCAATCGAATGACTGGAAGAGCCGGAGCCAGTGAAGTTCCGCCAAATGAAAATCCAGCCGAAGAGACTGATCGTTTTGAGAACGTAGTGCTAGTCAAATCAAAACGCCCCATCGATTATTTTGATGCGCGAATTGGAGAGCCACTACCTTGGGCTTCGCCATTGCAAACGTGGCTGGAATTGATGCACGGCGATAAACGAGATCGTGAAACTGCCGATCAAGTTCGTGAACTATTGCTCAGCAATGGGAATCCTGAATGAGCGAACTCGCCAGCCTTGAGAAAAGCTTGCAGGACTTGCTCTCCAAGCTCGATTCGACGACATTTCCAATCATCCTTGGTGGCGGATACGGATTGTATTTGCGTAGAACCATCCTTGAGCGTGAAGGAACGCGTACACTCCTTGAGCATTGGCCTGAAGCCCGATCAACCAACGATTTGGATCTGTTTTTGCGTCCTGAATTGCTGTGCGATTCAACTCGATTGTCATCCTTGAAGTCAGCTTTGGACGAACTTGGCTACACTCCAGTCGCGGGAGCCGAGCATTATCAGTTCCGCAAAGATGATCCCGATGGATTTATTGAACGTGGAATCAAGATCGATTTGCTGACGGGGCCAAGATCAAGCTTCGACGGAACCGGATTGCGAGTAGATGAGCGGCGTGTGCGGCCAAATCCGAGCGTCAAGGTTCATGCTCACCCGACCGATGAGGCGATCACGCTTGATGAGCACTTGCAAGAAGTCAAATTCCAGATGGGTGAAGACGGGGAAGCGGCAAACGAGTCCGTGTATTTGCCACACCCGTTTACTTATTCGTTGATGAAGCTTTTCGCGTTCCGCGACCAAGTTGGCGATCCAGCCAAAGGAAATGGCAGCCATCATGCCCTCGATCTGTACTCAATCATTGCAATGATGACTGAGTCAGAATGGAATCAAGCCAAGGAGATGGCAAACGCTAATGCCGGTTCCGAGATAGAACGCGAAGCACATCGTATCGTTTCCGAGCTGTTTGATTCGCTAACCAGCCAGGGATTGCTTGTCATGCGAGCAAATCCGTATTGTTCCGATCAGCTCCAGTTGCCAGAGTTCATTGAGTTGATTAGCGAGCTATTCCGATAGAGCAACAACGCCTACAGCGCAAGGGCCGAAAAACTGGTTTCTCACGTTCAGCGCAACTCGCTTCGGTCACATCGACTGGAGCTTTCAAACTGGGCTATCACGCAACGACGAATTTCACCCCAAGATCCAACCACCGTTTCATTTGCTCCAAGTCGGCCTCTATCGGCAGCTGCGCGACGCCAAGAAGGCGGCGGATGATTTCAGTGCCGGCGAAGCCAAGGACCAATGGTAGTGAAACAGATGCTTTCGAAGCATCGCAATAGGCATCGACAAGACGCTTTACTGAATCCAGTTCGGCAGGGGCATGACAAAAAATGTAGTGCGCTGCCATGACTCCAAGATCAAATTCTCGTGGCCCGGTGAAACAGAACTCGGAATCAATCACGCGGAAGCCCTCATCGGTGCAGAGCCACGATCCGGGATAGTAGTCGCCGTGGAGCAGGGCAGTGCCGCTTTCAGCCGGATGCAAATAGAGGTCGCCAAGCTTTTCAAAAGCAGCTTGTAACTTCGAGTCGGAACGCAAGACCTGACTCACTTTTTCCAAACCCGGACAAACTGAATCCAAATCAAGTTCGGGCGGATCACAAAGCGGAATCGAAAACATGTGAGCGTGGTTGAGCGTGCGAAGTGGCTGACAGCCGACCTGCAACTGAGAATCAAGCTTCGTTTGGTGCAACTGCGCTAACCACGATGCGGCTTGCCCAAAAACATGATCGCGAGAATCGCCATCGCTGCCATCGTAGAGCGATGAATAATCAGAAGCGGGTCCCAAATCCTCAAGCACAAGCAGCTTCAACTTTGCATGCGCCGCCAAAACAGCAGGCATCATCTGGGCAACTTGTGCTTGGGAAGAAACCAATTCGTAGAAACTTGCTTCGGCGAGGATCCGATCGACCGGCGCCGCGATCGTCGGATACTTCTCAACCCAAGGACGAGCCTGCTTGACGATGACGGACTGTCGATCCGTTGTGACTCGCATCACAAGGTTCATGTTCCCATCGCCCGCGCGTTCCATCGCAGTGATTTGTTCATCGTCGTGACAGACTTTCAGATTCTGCAGAATCTCCAAAGTTCGCGCTGGCTCATCGAGCGAGAGGAGGCATTCCGTTTCCTCAAAAGCTTCACCGTTTGTCATCTATCTGTTTTTCTCTCGCGATCTCAAAAGTTTCACCCACTGACGAACGTCTTCACCGAAGTCATCTTTCAGTCTATTCGACACTGTTGTACGCATTTCTTCAGGAAACGCATCGACGCCGCCGACCGCGCCGGCAAAGGCACCAATCAACTGGGCATACGAATCCGTATCGTGCCCAAAGTCGATCGCCATCGAAAGCGAACACATTGGGTTGAACTTGCAAAGTTTCAACATCGTCAACGCAACAATCATCGTGAAATGAGCGTCCCAAAAATAGACGGGCTTGGCTTCGGTCTCAAGCAGTCGATAAGCGACGACAGGCTTTCCGTTTGATTTTTCAACAATCGAATCAACGAGTGTGAGCCATTTATCCAAAGGTCGACCTGCAAACGGAACTTTCTTCAACCGGAACGGATCAAGCGTCCGCAGTGTTTCCTCAACCGTTTCCCATCGCCGCTGAATCGTCCATTTGTCGGCTTCCTCTCCCAGCACAGAAGCGATCGCAGCAACCAACATCGATGCGATATCCTTGGCTCCGGCTGAATCGATAAAGTTCAACCGGTACGATTCGCGATAGGCTGATTCCGGATCGCCTGCATATCGAATGGCCAAAGGCAACAACATCATCTGTCCACTGCAATTCGGAATCCCTGCCCACAACCGGTCCAGCGGCAAAGCTTTGCTTTCATCGCGAACTCCCAAAATCCAATTGGCGGCGTACCGATACTCGAGCAGCCCTTCCTCAATCAAGCGAATCATTTCTTTGTCGGGGTTATGCCCAACGATGGGTTGAAAGTCACGGATCGATTCAGCGATGTGGGCTTGAGACAACGTTTGCGATTTCGCCCGAGCATTTCGAATGGCACGAATCAGGATGATCTTCCAGCGCGAATCGTCCGTCAGCGTTCCAGCTGGAGCCTTTGCGATCCACTGCCCATACGCCTCGACGCCGGGGCGGACTTTTTCATAGCTCATCAGTTTCGCATCACGCGCCATCGAGGCGATCGTTTCATCATCGAGCACTTTCGAGTCGTCCCATTGCCTGGCACCAACCACGTTGCCTTTTCGTTTCTCTTCGTTGGCGAATTCAAGCGGACCGCCGATGGCATCACCAAGCAGCGATCCGACCAGCATGCCAACGGCTCGATCGCCTGCGAGGAATTCGGGGCGTGGAAAGTATTCGAAAAACTTGGCAGACAACATCGTTCCGGCGCAAGCGACGAGAAAACCGCGTCGATTTTCACCAGCGAATAGCTGAGTCGAAGATACAGTTTTCCGGGAACGAATTATTGAATGCATTTGATGATCCGCGAGGAAGAATTTGGCTCAGCACGAGGCCCAATCACTCGATCCCAGCTTTTGATGACCGAACAATGGCAGCGTAGGTTCAAATCAGAGCCCGCAGCTCTGGCACTTACTTGAAGTCACAAGAATAGTCTTTTGGCTCCCCCTTGAAGGCAACGCTGTCCGAAAACTCGATCTCTGGCTGGTCGGTGAACAGCACGTTTACAGCGGATACGAAATCCCATTCGATCCAGAAGGATTGCTCAGCACGCTTCCATTGGTCGGTACGGTTCTTTTTGGCTATTGGATTGGGTTGAAGATCCAGAACCGTGAAGACATTGTTAGTAAGATCAGTTCTCTGATTCCGTACGCCGTCATCGCCACAATCATCGGCGTTGTACTGCATTTTGAAGGCTGCCCGATCAACAAGCCGATCTGGAGCAGCTCCTATGTTTTGGTTACCGGGGGGCTGGCGACTTTCTGGTTGGCAGGTCTGATCTTCGTTTTGGATTACAAGAATTGGCGATCAATGCCGTTTTTTGCTCTTCCATGTTCCGCCGTACTGGTAATGCGGATTGCCAGCCTTCAAGGTTTCAAGACAGTTTCGACAAACAAAGATCCAGTCTCCATCTTTTTCGACTCGGACTCGAAAGAGCGTATCTTCCTGTGATACGCAACGAGAACAATTCTTGTAACGAATGCGTTTGATTTTAACCATCGTTTTCTGACACACCCAAGCTGATTCGAACGTTCGCCCTGAATTGAACCCGAAATATTCACGATGCGTGGGCGTCGACATGGAGAAAGCTTTTTTCATTGGGGTATTGTTCCAAGTTCGTGGTTTCGACAAGTCACCCACGACGTGAAATTAACGAATTTACAAAGCCTGCCTCCGCGTCCGGAGAACCGCTTCAAAGTACAAACCAGACACCTGTCGTCGTGAATAATTCCGGTTGAAAGCTCTGGCCAATCTTCGCCAAAATGCAGTGGGCTTGGTAGCTTGGAGCAAACCGTTCAAGCTTTGGACCGCTAACGCCCAAAAACTTCGACCAAGGTTAATATTTTTCAGAGAAATTAGTGCTTACGCGTGAACCCCGAGCAAGCCTCACACACGTCAGTTGATCAATCTTCCTTCAGTGTTTTGAGTACCTTACGTTGCGAAGCTGAATTTCTTTTCCGTCGAAATCTTTTTCACCTTTCAGAAACAACGCAGAAGTGACGTCCTTCAAGTTCGCTTTTGCATCAGCCTTGATCAGTTGACTTACGGGAATCGAGATTGCTTCCCACTCCTTTGACAACTGATATTTTTCACCGGGCCCAAACATCACGCCGTTGTTGGTCTGATTGCCTGCCGCGTATCGCCCCGTTTGAAAACCAGCAACAAATTTCGACTGGGTCTCTCCTTTGATTTCAAAATGCAGCACACCTTGCGAAAAGTTGCTCAAGTCCTCACCTTTGGAATCAGATTGAATCTCAAGACCGCATCCCCACCATGCTCCAGCGCCCGTTTTCAGATGCATCTCGCCTTCTTTGCGTTCCAATTCGCAAGTGCCCTCCCAAACGTTCAGCTTAATCGGCTTGCTGGGATAGGTCGCATTGTCAGTGTTTTCAACAGTCATGGAGCTGTGAAAGACGAGATAATTTTCTTCGGAGACAGGCTCACCGATCTTTCGTGAATCGTTCACGTTAGCCAGAACCGTTCCATCCCAGTTTCCAGTCGACGGAACAGGAAGAAGTGCCGCTAACAAAGCCTTCTCATCTCCGTCATAAGACTTTGTGATTGGCTTTCCACCGCGAGTTAGCCCTTTGAAGGCTCCGGAATCGACAAGGCTCCACAATGGATACTTTGCATGCCCGTCCAGATCGATCAAACCAAAATGATTTTCTGAACCGTCTGCGTTCCCGAGGTCTTTCCATTTTTCGTCAAAGGCTTCGAAGTAAAAACATGAGATCTTTTCACGATTGGTCCACTCTCGAATTCGGTCATAGAACCGACCAGCTTTGTACTCGTCAGCTGCCTGCGAACCGGCAGCACCGTAGAGCCCTGTGCAAACCGAAGCCCAGCCCGTCTCGCCGATGTGAACGGGTTTCTTGACACCCAGACTCGCTGCGTAGTCGACAACGCTTTGGTATTGAGACTTCGCGCGATCAACAGCACGATCCACAGCCGCGTTTGTTTTTTCGATTGCGGTCAGGCTGGAATCAGTGGCTGGAGCGATCCAAAAATCGGCAACATAATGCGTGTCGTGAAACGGGTAGGTGTGCATCGAGATAAAATCGACCGCTTTAATAAGCTCATTCAGATCAGGCTTGTGATAGCTGGCTGCCTCGCCGCCCCACGATGCAAAATTGTCAGAAGTAGTGATCCAGATTTTCGAAGACAGATCGCCTTTTGATTTCAAATTTTGAAGATGATTGACCCACTTGAGAATGACACCAGGTTCCACGAAGTAATTCGTCGCCCAATGAACCATCGCTTCATTTCCAACCGCAATCATTTTGACTGATTTGGGAAACCTCTTTGCAAGGTCGACCGCCGCATCTATTTCGGCTTGATTGTTTTTCTCGTCGCCGAAATCGTGATCCGCGTTTTCCGTCCATGCACCTTTGCAATCGATCCACGCTCCTAGCATCACATACATCTCGAAAGCTTCATTTTCCTGCTGCAGTTGGTCGATCGCGATCAACAAATTTTCCGCCTGCGCGAATTGCTGAGTGTTGTAGGTTCGAATCAGCTTCACTCCCATCGCGGACAGGATCTTCATGTCCTCTTTCAGTTGTTCAACCGTCGGGACTTCATCGCGAGTCGCCCCGCGATAGCCACCGTAAGAGAACGCAAGGCATTTGGGATCACCAAGAATTTCAGACGCGCTGCGATCCGCCTGAACGCTCGACTTTTCATCGATCGTGTGATTTGCGAAAGCGGCCGCGAGAGACGCCCAGCAAAACAGGAAAACTGAAACACAAAACGCAAACTTACAGGTTGAAGAAGACTTCATGGCGGTCCCAGTTCTTATTCGATAGATCAATGGATCGTTTAGTGTAGCTACTTTGGTCGGTTTGCAGCGCCAGAGGCAATCTACCACGCTCACATTTAACCCGGATTATTCACGATGCGTGGGTGTCGAATAGAAAAGGCTTATTTCCCTTGAGTATTGTTCCAGGTTTGTGGTTTCGATAGTTCACCAACGATGTCAAACTGACAAAATTGCAAAACTTGCCTCCGCGTCCGGAGAATCGCTTCAAAGGGAAAACCAGACGCCCGTCGTCGTGAATAATTCCGTTTAACACAAAATTTGATTCAACGGATCGCTATTTACGGACCGGTTCGACCAGAAAACCGAAAGCTCCGCGTCCAACAATAACAACTTCCTCGCCAACATCAGCATGCCCGCTCATCAGCTTGGCAGCCATTTCCTCTCCATCCAACTTAACGACTCCGAACGGCCTGAGCGATGAAGTTACACTCGCCTTTCGGCCGACCAAAGAGTTCGCTGAATCATCCGAGATGTCACCAGACGTTTTTTTGGCTTGCAATCCAGAACTCTTTTTCGCCGAGCGACGTGGCTCAATGCAGCAAATATCACAGGGAGTGGGACTACAACAACTAGCGTTTCCCTGATCCGCATCACAACACATTCCAATTTCACAGCAGCCATCACAACCAGAACAACATAATTCGCCACAACAATCACCGCCGCAGTCGCATACTCCGCTTCGATTGAACGACGCAAACCTGATCATTCGCTTTGTCTGAAAGCCCAACGACTCTGTTCGTTCCTCAGCAGCCTTGTCGAAACGAAAACGGTTTACGACATGAAAGGCGTTGCGAAGGACGCGACAAGATGCAAATCCCATTGGCCGATCATTCTTATATCGCTCATCCTCAAAGCGCTCACTTTCAAAGCGCTCACTTTCAAAGCGATCACTCAACAGCCAACCCGCTTCAGAAACACAAGCCAATGCCGCTGACTTCGCCACCGAAAGGTAGCGTCGCGAGGGCAGGGGACTAAACGCCCCGCTTTGTTGGTCCCGATGAAAGTCGAACATGCAATCCGAAATCAGAATAGCCGACCCAACCAGCGAACCAACTCTCCGAAAAAGTTCAACGTCGACATGCTTTGGTTGCCTTTTTGCACAAGTTACCGCCAGAGTTTCGAACACCAACTCGAACGCTGCCGCGGTTGGTGCAGCGTATTTTTTTAGGCCATCAATCGACGTCGCAACGAACCCCTCTTTCTCCATTTGCAAATGTTTTTCGATATACGATGCCAACTCTTCATTGAATCCGGGCCTTACCTTTTCCAAAAAGCGGCTGGCTTCTCGAAATGGCTTGTGAAAAAAGAAAGCTAACGGCCTCGCAACGAAACCGAACGCGTCTCGACAATCATCTTCCAGTTTGACTCGCGCCAGCACCAACGCAACAGCACTGCAAACATCCGCAACTTCGCGATCGATCCCCCAATGATTCGCCCAATCATTTCGAAATCGGCAACAAGTCGGAGTCGATTTTGCAGGCGCAGCACAAAGGCCATCATCGATCGACAACAAGTACATAAAAACCGCTTCATAACTGGTGAAGATCGAAGCCAACGCGCCATATCGCTGACGCTGATGCGAGCAATACGCTGCGTAAACCTGACGATACTGACGGTCACATCTTCCTGGCTTCAAAAATCCAAACATCTCATTGCCCAGGGTTAAATCCAGCAAGAATTGCTTCGCTACAGATACAGCACCTGTTCGATCGCAATGGCGTCATACCGAATGTCATTATCAGTGAGCCAGTTAATAAATGCGAATTGAAGAGCTTCGTCATCAAACTCAAACCCCATCAACGCCTGGCCTTCGGTTTGGCCAGAATCGGTATAGTTCATATAGCAAACGTTGGCTCGCTGACTGACGCCTCGCATGAAGTCCCGCAACGCACCGGGACGGTTCGAAAACGTAACGACCGCAAAAAAAGGATGGCTCAACGTGTCGGGTCGAAAAGGAATGACTCGAAATTCTGTCGCTGCTTGTCCCGTGACTTCCTCATGTCGAGGCAAGTCCTCCCGTTGGAAAAATACGTCAAGCGCTTCCGCATCGGAAGCCGGCACTTCGACGCCGATCACAGGTTTTGCCATCGCGTTCGCGACCTTCCCGTATTGAAAGTCGATGATGTTCATGTTGGAAAAGAACTGATCCAACAGTCCGATCAACGCACCGGGCTGTTCTCCAATTTGGAAGCAAAAGAACCGCTCTTCCGGTCGATTCACCTGGCCTCGTTTGGCAATTTTTGGCAACGCCATAAAGTCCACATTGGAACCAGACAAAACCGTGATCGCATAGTCGTTTGCGGTTAACTCATACGCGTTGGCAGCGGCGACTCCGAGTGCAGCCGATGGTTCGACCATGATTCGTTTTCGCTGCCAAAGAAACTGAATCGCTTCGCAAACTTCATCGTTCGTCGCAGTCACGAAATCATCAAGCAGCATCGCACAGAATCGAAACGGCAGCTCACCCGGCGTCGCAACGGCCGTCCCGTCGCAAAATCGATCCAGTTCATCAAGCGTTTGACGAGAGCCCGCGGCGACTGAAATTCCCATGCTGTTTTGACCAGCAGCTTCGACGCCGATCAACTTGATATTCGGATAGCGTTTCCGCAAAACAGACGCGACTCCGGCAGCCATCCCTCCTCCGCCGATTTCCAGAAACGCGTGCGTCGGTTCACGCTTGAGTTTGTTACAAATCTCAACGCCGATCATCGACTGGCCCGCGATCACCAACAGATCGTCGTACGGCGGAATGATCGTGCCTCCCGTTTCCTCAGCGAACCGCATCGCTTCCGCAGAAGCCTGGTCGAAAGAATCGCCGCACAGCCGAATTTCAACAAACTGGCCGCCGAAATCTCGTACTGCTTGCTGTTTCAGTAACGGCGTGGAGAGCGGCATGAAGATCGTGGCCTTCAGCTGCAATCGAGCCGCAGCGACGGCGACACCTTGAGCATGATTTCCGGCTGACGCACAAATCAAGTCGCCAGTAAAACCAGCGTCGCAAATGGAAGCGATCTTGTTGAAAGAGCCTCGCCATTTGTAGCTATGGACTTGAGACAGGTCCTCACGCTTGAGCATCAGCTCGCAGCCCGAATCCAGCATGACCGAATCGCAACGCGTCTGCCCTTCGACGGCGTAAATTCGGCGAGCCGCCTGAGTCTCCAATGACAGTCGCATCAGCAATTCACGATCCGACAACGCACAGAGTTCGGATGTGGGTGCGTTGGAATTCATGAATCGCCCAAACTAACTTTATCATCAAACAGAAACACGTTGAGTCGCTGGTCGCGACCATAAACGCCAAATGCGTCCGGCTACATCTAAACCCGGAATTATTCACGATGCGAGGGCGTCAAAATTGCGAAGGCTTGTTTCATTGGGGCATTGTTCCAAGTTTGTGGTTTCGACAGTTCACCCACGAAGTGAATTGGTAAATCTGCAAAAACTAACGCCACTTCAGTAGAATCGCCTCAAACATCAAAACAGACGCCTGTCGTCGTGAATAATTCCGGCTAAATGAAAAGCCGGCACACACAGAGTATGCCGGCAATGAAGATTACTCATTTCCGCAGCGGGTTTCAGGCCCGATGGCTATCAGGCCCGCTAGGTCCGCAGGCTTTCGCGAAGCGGACCCGAATCTAATCTGAAACCTATCCGGGAACTTCTTCTTTGTCCTGCAGCCATGAGAAATGCTTTCGCAGTTCCTGACCGCATGTTTCTATCTTGTGGCTGCAATCCGCATCGTATTGCTTTTTGAAGTCAGGATATCCTGCCGCATCCTCTTCTTGCCAACGCTTGGCAAAACGACCATCCTGAATTTCGGCCAACAGTTCCTTCATCGCAGCACGTGACTCGGGGCCGATCACGCGTTTTCCGGCAACGAAATCTCCCCATGCTGCGGTGTCGCTGACGAATTCAAGCATTCGCGCGATGCCGCCTTCGTAGATCAAATCAACGATCAGCTTCACTTCATGAAGGCATTCGAAGTAAGCGATTTCTGGTTGATAGCCCGCTTCGACAAGGGTTTCCCAACCCGCGACGATCAGTTCGCTCAACCCGCCACAAAGAACCGCCTGTTCGCCGAAGAGATCTGTTTCGGTCTCTTCCGCGAAAGTGGTTTCGATAATGCCGGCACGAGCCGCGCCGACTCCCCAAGCATAACCGAGCGCGAGTTCTTTCGCGTCGCCGGTTGCGTCCTGATGAACAGCAATCAAAGCTGGAACTCCGCAGCCTTCTTCATACTGGCGACGGACCAGTCCGCCTGGGCCTTTGGGTGCCACCATGGCAACATTGTTTTGAGCAGGAACTTCAATGCCTTTGAAGTGGATATTGAATCCGTGCGAAAACAGAACGGTGCTGCCATCTTTAAGATTGGGCTCGATCTCTTCCTTGTAAGTGCCCGGCTGAGACATGTCGGGCGTCAGAATGCAAACGATGTCGGCCTCTTTACTGGCGTCCGCGATCGTGCGCGGCTCCCAGCCGTCCTGTTTGGCCAATCCCCAACTTTTTCCGCCTTCGCGAAGACCAAGAATCACGTTGACACCACTGTCACGCAGGTTCAGGGACTGGCCGCGTCCCTGACTACCGTATCCAACCACCGCGACGCATTTCCCGTCGAGTGATTTTGAGTTGATATCTTTTTCGAAATACATTTGTGGCATCAGTTTTTGTCTCCCTGGACGCGAGCCATTTTGGCTCAGGTGGTTATTGGTAGGACGCATTCTGAAAGGTCGCCGTGGCCGTGTCAACTTTCATGACACTGCGTGCAACGGCCCGACACAGGGGGCGTTTAGCGGCGTCCTGACTACCCAAAACTCTGACCGATTCCGCAAACACCTCTAACGGCGCGTTCGCCACCTTTCATCAGACCCAAATTGTCCAACAATGGAGGAGCTGTAGCTTTAGAAACGGCAAGGCAAACCACCCGCCTCGAACCACGATTGCGATCCGATATGAAGAATGACATCCGCTCCAACATTCGACTCCTTGGCGACCTGCTGGGAGAAACCATTGTTTATCAGGAAGGCGAAGAGGCGTTCGAGCTGGAAGAAGAAATTCGCAGCCTCGCGAAACAGTGGCGTACCGGAGACGAATCTGCCCAAAATCGCCTGGCCGAGTTAATGCCCAAGCTGATTTCGAACCTTGACCTTTCGGAATCGACGCTCAAAGCGTTCCTGACTTACTTCCAGCTGATCAACCTGGCGGAGGAGCATGAACGCGTTCAAATTTTGAACGAACGGGCTGAAGCTGCTTTTCAATCAGGCAAGCCGATGGACGAAACGATCGCCGCGGCGCTCGAGACACTGAAAAACGAGCAAGTCAAACCCGATGACCTGCGAAAGACGCTTCAGGAAATGCAGATCGTTCCCGTCTTCACGGCTCATCCAACCGAATCGAAACGCCAGACGATTCGGGAAATCCTGAGGCACGTCGCGAAACTGATCGAGCAAATCAGCGATGGGAACATCCTTTCAAAAGAAAAGGCGCGGCTCCAGGAATTGTTGCACGACTACATTTCGCTGCTCTGGCAAACCGCCGAAAATCGCCAGCGCCGCCCAACAGTGATGGACGAAGTGAGAAACACAGGGCTGTACTTTTTCGAGCACACGCTGTTCGACCTGGTTCCGCGAATTTATGAGGAACTGGAAGAGTCGCTCAAAGCAACCTGGCCGGATGAAAAGTTCGATGTCGCGAGCTTCCTGAGCTACGGCACCTGGATTGGCGGCGACCGCGATGGCAATCCATTCGTGACCAACGATGTCACCATCAGTGCACTGAAAGCGCAAAAGCATCTTGTCCTGACGCTTTACATGCGCGAAGTCAGCGACTTGTATGAACTGCTCAGCTGTAGCAAATCGCGAACTGGATTTGCCGATGAAGTCTTCGAGAGCATTGAAGCCGATCGAAGCCTCGTTGATCCCACAGAATATGAAGTTCTGGACCGATTCGAGGATGAGCCCTACCGTCAGAAATTGGTCATGATGTTTCGTCGACTCGGTGTGACTCGCGACAACATCGAAAACGAATGGGCGAACAAACCGCTGCCGAAACGCGCGTATCCAAATGTAGAGAACTTGCGTGGCGACCTTGAACTGATTCGCGAAAGCATGATCGAAAATAAGGCCTGGCGGTTGGCTCGCGGGCGACTGGAGCGTTTGATTCGCGCGACGAAAGTCTTTGGTTTTCACTTGGCGTCGATGGACATTCGGCAACACGCCAAGATGCATCGATCTGCCATTGATGATCTGTTTCGTTCGCTTGAGCACTGTGACAACTATCTTGAATTGAGCGAAGACGACCGCATCAAGTCGCTAACAGAGTTCGCTTCCGGTGAAGTCGAAGATTTCTCCAACGCACCGGACCGAAAAGAAGATACGGCGAAATTGCTGGGTGTGTTTGAAACCATTGCCAAGGCCCACGTTGCGATGGGAGAAAAAAGTATCACGACTTATATCATCAGCATGACCGAAGGGGTCAGTAACCTGCTTGAGATTTTGGTACTGGCGACGGACGCGGGGCTGCTCGGAAAAATCGATATCGTTCCACTGTTTGAAACCGTGGACGACCTGCTGGCAGCACCTGAGATCATGAAAGCCCTGTTTGCTCACCCGCTTTATGCAAATCATTTAAAGATGCGTGGCGATCAACAGCAAATCATGATCGGCTACAGCGACAGCAACAAAGACGGTGGCTTCATGCGAGCCAACTGGATGCTGTTTACGGCGCAGCGTCAGATGGCTCAAGCATGTGCCGATTGCAACATTCGGATGACGCTGTTTCATGGTCGCGGCGGTTCGCTCGGACGTGGCGGCGGCCCGACAAACCGCGCGATTCTCGCTCAACCAACGGAATCCGTTCGCGGACGCATTCGAATTACCGAGCAAGGGGAAGTAGTCAGCTCGCGATACAGCGATCCAGCGATCGCTCGACGACATCTGGAACAAGTCCTGCATGCGGTGCTTTGCTCAACAGGCAAACGCCCGGTGCTAAAAGATGTGGAGCATTGGTCTCAGATCATGGATACCGTCAGCGATATCGCATGGAAGAAATATCGAAGCTTGATCGACCATCCAGACTTTTTGGATTACTTCCAAACAGCGACTCCGATTGACCAGATCGACCGTTTGAATATCGGTTCCAGACCTTCGCACCGACGGGCAACGCGAACGCTGGATGATTTGCGAGCGATTCCGTGGGTGTTCGCATGGACTCAGTCGCGTGCCAATGTTCCGACCTGGTACGGCGTTGGGACCGCGTTTTCGAATTGGCTCAATGAAGATCCTGCAGAGTCGGAAAAGCGACTTGAAACGCTTCAGGACATGCACAAAGATTGGCCGTTCTTTCGAACGATGTTGGCGAACGTTCACCTTGGAATGGGGCGAGCCGACATGGCAATCGCCGGGCTGTATGCGGAATTGGCCGATCCGCGAGTCGCGGAAGTGATCTTCAGTGACATCAAGGCCGAATTTGAACTCAGTCGAGAGATGTTACTGAAAGTGACTGGCACCAGCGAAATCCTTGAGACCGAACCTTGGTTGCAACACAGCATCAAAGTTCGCAATCCTTATGTGGATCCGATGAACTATTTGCAAGTCGCTTTGATTCGTGAGCTGCGAGCCAACCCCGATCATCCGGAACTGGAGAAACTTCAGCAGACGATTCTGTTGTCGATCAACGGGATCGCAGCGGGCTTACAAAACGTCGGCTAAGTTTGCCAGCCAGAATCACGATTGCCTGAGTACGTCGCGGTTGCCAAAGTCAGTCGCGGCTGACCTCCAACCGCGAAGATTCGGTTCGCAATCACTTCTACATTACACCAAACCACCAACAACAAGACACCAATGAACATTGACAAATCACCCGCTCAGTTTCCGATCAAGAACGAGTACAATTTCCTCAGCCACTGCAGTGTTTCGCACCTGTATCAGCCTGCCGCAGAAGTAGCCAAACAATGCCTTGATCGGCAAACGCTGGCAGGGCGGCAGATGCTTTTTGAGTACGCTGGCGAAAACAACATCGCGATGAAGTTCTACAAGAACTTTGCAAGGATGCTGCAAACGTCATGGGAAAACATCACCATGACGACGAACACTTCCGAAGCGATCTGCATGATCGCCAACGGCTACCCGTGGCAGCCCGGCGATCAAATCATCAGCTACGTCAATGAGTATCCCGCCAACCATTACCCATGGGTGATTCAAGCTCAGAAACACGATATCGAACTGATCCAACTTTCTGATTCTGATATTCCGCAAGTCGATCATCCGAAAGCGGGTCCGATTCCGGAATCAATGGCTCGGGGTTGGTCTTTCGAGGAGCTCGTTTCGAAAGTGACAGATCGAACGCGAGTCATCGCGATCAGTCACGTGCAATTTACCAGCGGTTTCGCGGCCGACATGCAGCAACTGGGAGACTTTTGTACAGAGAGAAATATCGATCTGGTCGTTGATGCGGCGCAGAGCCTTGGCTGCTTGCCTGTTTACCCAGAACAATGGGGAGCCGCAGCAGTCGCAGGCGCTGGCTGGAAATGGATGATCGGCCCTGTGGGGACAGGCGTCATGTACACGCGTCCTGACTTTCGCGAAAAGATTGCGATCACCATGACCGGCGCTGACCATATGAAGCAGGATACGGCCTACCTTGATCACACTTGGAACCCACATACGACCGGTCAAAAATTTCAGTACTCAACCGTTAGCTATTCGCTGTTGCATGGGCTTTCGTTCGTTGCAGAGAACCTGTTCAATCAGCATTCAATGGAAGAAGTTCGTGATCATAATTTTGCGTTGCAGGATATGGCCGTTGAGCTGCTTGACGGTGACAAGTATCAGCCCGTGCTGCATGTGCCAGAACATCGATCTGGCATTTTGGCTTTGATTCCAAAACAGAAAACTGACAAGCAGGTTTGCGCCGCGCTCGAGAACGAGAAAATCATTCTCACACCTCGGGACGGCTACATTCGTTTCGCGCCGCATGTCTGCACAACTGAAGAAGAAGTTCAACAAGCGGTCGAAGCGCTCAATCGCATTTAGCAGCAAACTTGCCGATATCGAGATCGAGATCGCCGCATGAAAATTCCGTCAAAGAAACGCGTCACGCTTTTCGCGGCTTTGCTCGTTCTGGTCGTCGTGATTTTACCCTATGCTTTCAGCCGGTTTGCAGCACCGTCAAATCGCCTGACAACGATCCGGCTGGAGGACAATGAGCTCGCGTCGAATGAATTTGCGAATAAACCTGTGACCGAATCGGCGCTGCCTCTAACAGTTGCCTGCTACAACATCGCTCATGGACGCGGACTGGCGGAATCGAACTGGGAAGGAGGCGATGCGGCCACACGATTGCAGCGACTTGACGCCATCGCGAAACTGCTGATTGAAATCGATGCTGACGTGGTCGTGTTGAATGAAATCGATATCGATACAAGCTGGAGCAACAACGTCAATCAGGTTGAGTATCTGATGAAAGAAGCAGGCTACGCTTGGGGCGTCCACTGCAAGAATCTGGATTTTCGTGTCGTTCACCGGACTTGGCGCATCGGGAACGCGATCCTCTCGCGTCACAAGATATTTGAATCGCGCGAGATCGACCTTCCGTCTTTTGCTCAAATGGAAACCTTGCTTGCCGGAAAGAAACGCGGATTGGCCTGCGATATTCAAGTTGGCGACCAGACCATACGGGTGATCGGGGTCCACTTCTCCCATCGCAGCGAGAACGTCCGTGAGCAATCGGCTCAAGCGGTTTTGCGACACATGGCAACAAGCCCACATCCCTGCATCATCGCGGGTGACATGAATTCGACTCCGGTCGGTTTCCCTCGGGCCGCTCAAACGGAGGACGGCCGAAACGCGATCAAGACGCTCGACAGCTCGCAAGATCTGACTCGAAACCATCCTGCCGATCCGCCGTTGGAGGAAGAACTGACTTTTCCGTCGAATGCTCCGATTCAGATTATCGACTGGATCTACGTTTCCAAACCGATCGGCATTTCTTCGTACGAGGTGGTTCCGGCAACACTATCCGATCATCTTCCGGTTGTTGCCGAGCTTGAATGGTAGCCTGAAAACAAACCCTAAGGGTGTCCAACAGCCCATTAAAAGATCCACGCGAAGGTTGAGAGCGGCCCAAAAGAAAAGGAAAACCTTTTGATCTGAATTTCCGATATTCCCGTAAAATACCGGTTTTCGCTGCCATCTAAGTCATGAATGGCGGTTGTAAAAAAATAAAATCCCTGCAAAAATGCTTAATTCTTTCGGGCACCCATTATGCGCGAACTGCCCGCAGTGCTCACATTGACCGTGATGCCAAACTCTGAAACGTTCCTGGAGATCCGTTAATGGCTCAAATGCCTGAAGTACAACCTCAGCTTAAAGACGTCTTGCTGTCGAACAGCTCATTCGGCCCAACCGAAATCAAGTTCGTAGCGGAACGAATTTGCAACGACTACTCCCAGTTTCCGCAGCTCAAAGAAGTGACGCAGGAACTCGAAAGCCAGATGGAGCGTTCTCCAGCGAGTTCTGTTCGGCTCGGAGTCTGCCAGTACATGCTCGGCCGCTACTCCGACGCGATCAGCACGCTCGAAAATGCGGACGGCGGAGCGCTCGCAAAATTCTATCAAGGCAAATCACACTTTGGACTTGGCGGATACGCAACTGCGATTGAGTGCTACGAGGCAGCGAAGGCTGCGGGCTACGATGCGGATGTCTGCCTGCTGGCCGTTGCTGAATGCCGTCGCCATTCGGGCGATATCGATGGCGCGATGCAAATCCTCGACAATATGTTCGGTCCGATCGAACAGACTGCCGAGTATCTTTACCAGCGCGGCGCTTCGATTGCGGCTCAATGCAACAACCCTGACGAAGTGTGCAAACTGTACGAACGTGCGGTCGAAATTGACGACCAACACGCCGGAGCACTTTTTGGATTGGCCTTGGAAAACGATCGTCGCGGCAACGATGAGAAAGCGATCGAGCTCTACCAACGCTCTGCGGCTGTATTCCCAACAAGCGTCGGAACGCTGTTGAACTTGGGTTTGATTTACGAAGACCACGAACAGTACGAACGTGCTGCTCGTTGTTACGATCGAATTCTCGAATCATTCCCGACTCATGATCGAGCTCTTCTGTACCGCCGCGATTCAGTCGCGTCGATGGACGAGCAATACGATCATGATCGCGAAAAAATGCGTCAGCAGATCGCTGGCGTGATGAGCATTCCGATCGCCCAGTTCGAACTTTCCGTGCGAAGTCGAAACTGTCTCCAGAAGATGGGGATTTTGATGCTCGGCGACCTGACGAAAGTCTCCGAGACCGAATTGCTGAACAGTAAAAACTTTGGCGAAACTTCGCTGGTCGAAATCCGTGAAATGATGGCCAATAAAGGCCTGATGATTGGACAGTTCTCGAACCAGAAAGAAGTCGAAGACGAGCCGATGGACATGAGCCATCTGTCTCCCGATGAGCAGGCCCTCTTGGATCGTCCGATTTCTGACCTGAACCTCTCGGTTCGTGCTCGCAAGTGCATGACGCGTTTGGGACTGGCGACGATCGGCGAACTGGTTCGAAAATCGCCTGACGATTTGCTCGAATGTAAAAACTTTGGCGTTACCAGCCTGACCGAAGTACGCGAAAAACTGACTCAAGTGAATTTGAAACTTCGAGGCGAGTAATCGCGGGTTTCAACTAGAACGACGAAAGGCGGCCTACTTCCACAGGCCGCTTTTTTTGTTTTGACACATCAGGGACGCCCTCCCAAAGCAAATTCAACTTAGCCAGTTCAATCTGGCGAATTCAACTTAGCCAGTTCAATCTGGCGAATTCAATTAAGCCAATTCAATCCGGCCAGAACAGTCGAGACATGATCAAGAAAAACTCTCTCGAATTTGCCCCTTCATCGATTGTGTTTTCGCTGGCTTTGATTGCTTTGGCTTGGACGTCCATTTGGATACTGACCGCTGAGGCTGTGGCTCAAACGTCAAATGAAAGTATCGTCGACGTCTTTGTTCCCGCAGACGACGGCTACCCGGCGATTCGCATTCCATCTTTGGTGACAACGCGAAAGGGCACATTGCTGGCTTTCGCGGAAGGCAGGCAGGGAGGAGACCACTCGCAAAACGACATTATCCTGAAACGATCTTTTGACAATGGAAAGTCATGGGCGCCACTGCAACTGGTTCACGAAGCGGGAACTTTGTCTTTGAACAATCCGCAATCCGTCGTCCTTGATTCAGGGCGAATTCTGTTGTTGTATCAACAGAGCAAGCTTGGAGAACACAAAGCTTTGCCCGGATTTGGAGAAGACGCCTACATGACGTTGACTCAGTTTTCGGACGATGATGGCAATACATGGTCGAAACCCAAAGATGTCTCTCGCCAGGTAAAACGAGCCGAAAAGGTCACCAGCGTGGCATCCGGTCCGGGCGTCGGAATCGTTCTGAAAAAAGGAAAGCACAAAGGCCGCATTGTCATGCCTTTCAATCAGGGACCGTTCGGTGACTGGCGAGTCTACGCGGCGTACTCGGATGATGGAGGCGATTCATGGCAGATGGGAAACGTCGCTGAAGGGGACGGCAAGGGACATGGAAACGAAGTTCAAATGGTGGAACTTTCCAATGGAGACATTCTTTTAAACGCCCGGTCACAGGGCGGGGGAACGACGAAGCACCGCAAGGTTGCGATCAGTTCCGATGGCGGTGAAAGCTGGACAAGGCTGCAGGATGATCCGACGCTGATCGGCCCTGTTTGCCAGGCCTCATTGATTCGTTATTCGTGGCCGGGCGAAGACAGCGTTAGCCGAATCCTCTTTTGCAATCCAGCTTCTCAAACTGGGCGAAAAAATGGCACTCTGCGGATGAGCCTTGACGAAGGAAAGACATGGAGTCACTCGGCAGTTGTCGATCCCGGTTCGTTTGCCTACTCCAGCATCGCACGGCTTGCGAACGATCAAGTCGGCGTCCTTTTCGAAAGAAAGGGCTACCGATCGATTTCATTTAAAGCGGTTTCAATTTCAGAATTGAAGCCTGAGTGAAACTTCGGATCAACTGAGAAACGACTCATCATTTTCGGCTGCCCAACGACGACTCCAAACGAGGAATTCATCAACTCTCTCAAAGTCAGGTTGCTCAGGAAGTGAAGTCGATTCAAACGCTTTTTGAAATTCAGAGTCCAGGCTCAACGCCAGTGCACGGATTTCTTCGAAAGTCATTTTCCCGTTGCGAATATCCAGCAATTGTTCCCGGTGAGCCCCGACATCGACAAGGATCGCTCCCGTTTTCACCGCCTCTATTCCCGAACGAAGCAGCCGAATCAGATGCATCGCGTGCTTGGGTTTGAATGTGCCTGAACGTTGTTGAGCTTTCTCCATTTTTCGAAACTGGCTTAACACGTAACCGGAATACGTTTTGTATAAATGCTGGGAAAGAAACGATTCGCGAATCTTCAGCAGTCGTTTTCCGACTTCGTTAACGTGGACGACCATCGGAGTCCAAAGCGTTTCAAGAATGTTAGGGTTGGCCTTGAGTGCCAAACGAAGGAATTTTTCGATTTCCCAGAAGACGAAATCATCGCTTTCATCTTTGGCTTCGAACTGCTCCGGCAATGAAAACAGCGACCAATGCAGTGCGGCTGGCGGGAGAAACACGCCTCGAATATCATCGTCGGAATCTTCAGTTGAAAGCCCAAACGCTTTTGAACCGACTTGGCACTCGAATATCACGTGCGGCCCGAAATCGAAATCTCGCTGCGTCAGTTCCGTGTCGATCTCAGCTCTTCGAAGCGCGAGCTGATCGAATGAGGCACGAACACGTGAACCGTCGGTGAACTGAACGACATAGTCGCCCTGAACAGTATCGGGGCACTCGGAAACGATGCCGACGTTACCCGCCTTGCGGTACAGGCCGCTGGTTTCTTCTCCAAGGACGGGTAGGTTTGCTTTCAGGACGACCTGAGTACCGGCAGAATGAACTTGGCCTGGCAGTCGAATACTTGGCGAGTCGCGTTTACGCATTTCTTTCTTTCATGGTGCGAGCGATGTGCGAGCGATGTGCGATAGTCCGCCAATCTAGTTCTCAAAAACCGAACATCCAATGCTGTTTTGGTCCGGGTTTCGATTCCGCCAAGAATTGCCTCGGCTAGCATTCCACAATAGAACACGTCTTGAGTTCCTTCTACAACTCTATTACAAACGTAAACACGCAATTACAGATGTAATCAATCGCAAGCAAAATGGAGTTGGCAAAATGGCAGATCGGCCTGAAATTTCAACATCTGAATGGCAAGTGATGAATGTTGTTTGGGAGAAGCAACCCGTCACGGCAAGTACGATCATTGCGAAACTTGCTTCTCGCAATACATGGACAGCGGCAACCGTTCGAACATTTCTCCATCGGCTGGTAAAGAAAGGTGCGTTGACCTTCGAGCAGGATGGAAACCGATACTTGTATCGAGCGGCGGTGACCAAATCCTCAACGATCAAACATGCCAGCCGTTCTTTTGTTTCATCCGTTTTCGGTGGTGAAGCGGGACCATTGCTGACCCATTTTGTGAAGTCCAGCAAACTTTCCCCGGATGAGATTCAAGAGCTTCGAGACCTGTTAGAAGCAAAGGATGCCCAATGAGCGTGCCAACTTCTGACATTCCTGCGGCTTCTGTTTTCGCAACGTTCGCAGCCGAAATAGGCCAAAGCCTTTTGCTCGTCTCGTCAATCGGCAGTCTCTTGATGGTTGCGGCTCTGTTGCTGCATCTGTTCTTGTCAAGATTCGTCGCAGCTCGCTGGATGTATCTGTTGTGGTTGGTTGTACTTATTCGCTTTGTGATCTTTTTCGCTCCCGAAAGCCCAACAAGTTTTCTAAACCTTCTCCCCGCAGCGATGAACACACCTGCGACGACGAACATCTCCGCCGTTTCCGTTGGGTTGCCTGCAACAGACGCGGTTTCAATAGACGCGAACATCGTTCATTCAGCTGAAATCGCAACCGAACACAATGATTTCTCGCAGGGGCAATTTGAATTCGACGAAGCCATGTCGGCGGATTCACGGCTCTCAGTTCCAACATGGACAACCGCGAAGCTTTGGACCATCACAGCAGTGACATGGATCGCGGGCGTCGCCTTCATGATGATTCGTCTGCTAATGGGCCATCGGCATGTACGGAGGATCATTCAAAAGTCAGCCGAAGCCGAGCCCAATTTACAAAAGCGATTTCGCGACGTGAAAAAGCAGATTTCAAATAGTTCCAGGGCAAGCCTGAGAATGACTTCAGATATCGAAGTCCCATCAATGGTCGGATTCGTTAACCCGATCGTGCTGCTGCCATCCTGGTGTGTTGACCAGTTGACTGATGATCAACTGGACATCATTTTTGCTCATGAACTGGTTCACATTCGTCGTTTCGACGGATTGATTCAGTTGGCGACTCATTTAATCGTTGTCCTTCACTGGTTTAACCCACTTGTCCGCGTCGCTGCCGGACTTGCAGCTTCCGCTAGAGAACTCTCCTGTGATCGACGCGTGGTCGAGCAACTTTCCCGGAACAGCCTCCGCTCCAAGAGCAACACGGAACGTTGCTACGGTGAAACAATCATTGACATCGCGACCCATGTAAGTCGCAACTCTACTTCCGAATCATTGAGCCCGGTAATACTTGCCGGATTCGTCGATTCCAATCAAAAACTGATCAAGCAAAGGATTGCCATGTTAGTCAAAACGAATCCCCGGAAACACTTCGCAACCGTCATCGCTGCGGTAAGCATTGTGATTCTTGTCGCCGTCGGATTTACAACAGCAGAGACCAGTGAACCCAAGTCTATTCCAATTACATCGGAGCCTTTGGTCGCCTCGCCGGAGGTTGCTCCTCGTTCATCGACACCTGCTCTTTTGTTACCAGCGCCAGTTCCTGCTGTAGAGAAGTCACAGCAGAAACCGCAACACTCAGAGCAACGGGCGCTCCCACCGTCAAAACCAAAGTTCTCTTCGCAAGCACTTTTAAGGATTGATGGCACGATTATTGAAATGCTACCGGTCACACCCGCCACCAAAGACGTCAATCTTGTCGTCGGACAAAAAGAGTGGCGCAAATTTGAATCTGACATTCCGGAGATCACGATCGATAACCCTGAGGTCGTTTCCATATTTCCCATGGCCCCAAACAAACTAGTATTCGACGCGATAGCCGCAGGAACGTCGACGGTAAAATTGACCATGGCCAATCAAAAACACGAGGTGATAGAGGTCAACGTCAACGTCATTGCAGACGTGAGCGACTTGAGTCGAAAGATCACCGAACGGTTTCCAGATTGCACCGTCAATATTCGCGGAACGACGGAGGGCTTTGCAGTACTAACGGGAAAAGTTCCCACTGAAAGAATACTCGACATCGAGAAATTTGCCGCAGCCAATTCCACCTTGCCATTGCGAAATCATTTAACAGACAAAGATCTGATCGCGATGGAAGTTCGCGTTTACGAAGTCAACGTCGCGAAAATGGCCAAAGTCGAGTTTGACTGGTCGAAAATTCGTGCCGGGCTCGAAGGAAATATCACAAGCGTTAGCCAGCTCTTCGCAAAGCTGAATGGCAACCAATTAATTGCCGGCGAAATAAATGAACAAGAATCAAAATTGCTCAATCAATTCCTCGAATCGCTAACCAAACATGGTGCCTCAGAATTGCTCAACCAGCCGGTTTTAGTTGCACGAGATGGCCAACCGGCTGAGTTTTTTCATGGCGATGAGATTCCGATCGCCGTACTTCAACAAAACGGTGAAACGAAAATTGAATTTCGCTCAGTCGGCACGAAAATCGATATCGTCCCAAAAGTTCATTCCAAGGAGAGTTTGACGTTGGAAGTAGTGGCAGAAGTATCCGAGATCGCGAAAGACCTCTCAAACGCGAATGGCGTGCCCGGGTTTAGAGTTCGGCGCGTCAATTCAGGCGCGATGGTCTCGCAGGGAGAATCGATGATCCTTGTTGGCGACTTTCGCACCAACAGCGACAATGAAGAGGATTCGGAAATTGTTTTCCTGATCACGCCTCGAATCATTGAGGAACATGCCTTTAATGATCCTCCAAACCGCCACCTTCGCTAGTAATTAGATTGCCGAACTTTGGGTGAGCATCAATCACGACATAAACGCATTTTCGCAGATGGTTGAGGTGGCTCAGTCTGGCGTACGGATCTACTAGGAAATGACTTCCGGCAAATCCTCACCCGCAGGAACGAATGCCATCGAAAGCGAATTCACGCAATGGCGAGTGTTTTTGTCGGTTAAACCCTCACCAATAAAAACGTGGCCCAGATGTCCGTCGCAGTTTTGGCAGAGGATTTCGGTGCGGCGACCATCAGCATCCGTTTCTCGGCGGACGGCTCCTTTAATTTCATCATCGAAGCTGGGCCAGCCGCAGCCAGAGTGGAATTTGGAAGAAGATTCGTAAAGCGCCGCGTTGCAACGACGACATATGTAAGTGCCGTCTGCATCATGATTGTTGAACTTACCTGAACCCGGACGCTCGGTCCCTTTGTCCTGAATCACATAGTTCTCTTCAGGAGTCAATTCGTTGTAATTCGGCATATCTAATCAACCCGTGACGACTTCGTTCGCTTCAATAAGTTTTGACGTTCGCCATACTCAGGCATTCGCGTGTTCAGGCGTGTTCAGGCGTGTTCAGGCGTGAGACCATATCACCGTGCACGACGGTGCAGTGGAATCAACCTCAGCCAGGCGGGGACTTTTTCGAACCGCTCGACTTGCTGCCTTTGTCTCCGCCAGAATCGGATTTGGAACTGGCATCCTTCGCAGCTTTCTCGCCCTTTTTGTAGGACTCACTGCGATAATCGGTTTCATAGAAACCGGAACCTTTGAACATAACGGCGCCACCGGTTCCGAAAAGCCGGCGAGCCTTCTTCTTTTTACAGTCTGGACACTGCTTGATGGGATCCTCAACGATTCGCTGAAACATTTCCCATGTGTGGCCACAAGCTTCACATTCGTAGTCGTAAGTTGGCATAAATCGCCTCTGCAAAAATCAACTTTTAGGGACTCACCATCGGTGCGTGAAACCTGAGGAAAACAAACCTCAGACGACCGTGCCGTTTATCGAAAACCGTTGACAGAATGACTTCCGCCACTTTGCGGCTTGTTAATTTAATGAGCCGTTTGGGTATTAGCCCGGGTTGAAGCGCCGTTAACCGAGGCTAACGCCTAAACGGCTGGCATCAAAATCTCGATTTCGACTAGATCAACAAGTCGTTTACCGGAGGGTTTATCCTTCCTCCTGCCATTTTCCTAACCGCATTCGCGAAAGCGGCTTCGCCTTCATCGCATTCGCCTAAGCGTCTCGCTCGGTGATCTCAATCAAGTGGTAGCCGAAGCTCGTTTTGACGGGACCATGAACTTGATCAAGTTCCGCGCTGAACACAACCTGATCGAATTCAGGAACCATTTGTCCTTGGCTGAACGTCCCCAAAGCACCGCCCGATTTGCCTGACGGGCATGCAGAGAACTCGGCAGCCAAAGCAGCGAAATCCTGCCCGCCTTCGATTTGAGCCTTCAGATCGTTACAAACTTCTTCAGTTTCAACGAGGATATGTCGTGCGGATGCAGTTGCCATGATGGCCTTTCGAAATACAAAAAGATTTAAAGTGTGCGAATTAAAAATCGCGGAAAATTGTGGTTGGCCGGTCAAAGCAATTCATAGTTTGCTATTAGCCCGGATTACGGAATTTCTGGTTGGATGAAGCGACCTTCTTACGCCGGTCCAGTCGAAACAAAGACCTGACTCGGTCGTAAGACGCGATCGTGTAGTTGGAACCCGGGACGCAAATCCTGCATCACCACATTTGCAGGATGCTCATCGCTAGGCTGCATTTGCAACGCCTGATGTAAGTTCGGATCGAAAGCTTGACCGGCGGCCTCGATCGCTTTGCAACCATGCTTTGCCAACGTTTCCTTGATCTGTGCCAGAACAAGATTCACGCCGTCACGCAAACCATCACCGTTTGGATCAAGTTCATAAGCGTCGATGGCGCGATGCAAGTTGTCGACGGGTTCAAGAAGTTCCGTCATCAAACCAGCTGAAGCGTATTTGATCTGATCCTGCGATTCCCGGCGGACTCGACGTCGGAAATTCTCAAGATCTGCCTGAGCCATCAGCACGCGTTTTTCAGCGTCCTTCAGCTGATCCTGCAGTTTCAGCACGACATCCGTTTCGTCTCCCGCGACAGCTTCGAACACTTCGTCACCGACGGTGTTGGATTGATCTATTTCGGAGAACTGGGGATCGTCAGAAGTTGGAACATTTTCCGCTTCGACTTCCTGATAATCGTTTTCGTTGTCAGTCATCTTTTGTCTCAAACTTCTTCAGTTGCAAAATATTCAGTCAAACGCTGAAGGAAATTTTTACGTTCCGGCATCACTTCCGTTTGTTCAAGTTCAGCCAACTGTCGGAGGAGCGATTCCTGCTCCTTCGAAATTTTCTTGGGAGTTTCGATAAAGGTCTGAATCAACAGATCCCCGGTCATGCCGCCTTGTGGAGAAGGCATTCCGCGTCCGCGCAATTTGAACACGTCACCCGACTGAGTTCCGCGCTTGATTTCAAGTTCGTCGCGACCGTTCAGAGTCGGGACTTCAATCGTCGCGCCCAACGCGGCCTGCGTGTAGGAAATCGGCAACTGCAAAATCAGGTTCTGGCCATCGCGATGGAATAGTTTGTGTTTGCGAACGTTGACGAAGCAATAACAGTCTCCATTGGGGCCACCGGCGGTGCTTCCTTCCCCTTCGCCAGTCAATCGAACTCGCATTCCATCATCGACGCCCGCCGGAATCGCAACGTCCAGTTCGACCGGTGACGCGACCTGTCCTGCTCCACGACAATCATCACATGGATCGACGATAATTTTTCCGGCACCGCGACAAACGGGGCAGGTCGTCTGCACACGCAGGATGCCAGCCGATTGCAGTACCTGACCGCGTCCGCCACACTGTTGGCAGTGTTCCGGTTGAGAACCCGGCCGACTTCCGCTTCCAGAGCAAGTACCGCACTGGTTGCGTCGGTTGAACTTGATGGTCTTGCTGGTTCCCGACGCTGCTTCTTCGAGCGTTAGAGTGATGTCGACCTGAACATCGTTGCCGCGCCTCGCCCGTGACTGACCGCCTCGACCGAAGATGTCGCCGAACATACCTCCGCCGCCACCGCCACCAAAAAGGTCGCCGAAAGCTGCGAAAATATCTTCCGCACTGCCGAAACCGGCGCCTGCACCGTCGACTCCTGCGTGCCCGTGACGATCGTAGCGAGCCCGCTTTTCCGAATCGCCCAAAACTTCGTAAGCTTCGGCGGCTTCTTTAAATTTTGAGTTTGCTTCTTCGTCGCCAGGGTTGCTGTCAGGATGAAACTTAACCGCCAGCTTACGATACGCTTTCGCAATACCGCGATCGGATTCGTCGCGAGCGACGCCAAGCACTTCGTAGTAGCATCGTTTGGCCATGATTGATCCAACAGGAACACGAATATGCGGCTTCCAGCCGCCGTGAGTTTGTAAAAAAACGGGCTGACCGATATGGCTCAGCCCGCTTTATTTTTCGCATCACAATCTGCAGTTGCGACCTCGCATTCGAAACCGCAACGCAGACTGAACAATCAGAACTAGCTGATTGCGCCTTCGATGGAGCGAGCTTTGTCCTCCTCATCGAAAGTCGAGACCATCGCGTCGGTTGTCAACAACAATCCCGAAATACTTGCCGCGTTTGCCAGAGCAGTACGAACAACTTTTACTGGATCGATGACACCTGCCTTGAACATGTCGACGTAATCGCCTGTGTAAGCGTTGTAACCCTGGTTGGTTGGCTTACCGCTGACGATGTCAGCAACCACAGAGCCATCAATTCCACCGTTGTCAGCAATCTGACGAATCGGAGCATCCAAAGCACCGGCAACAATGTCGACACCAATCTTCTCATCGCCTTTGGCCGACTTACGAGCAGCAACAACAGCTTCCTTGGCACGTAACAAAGCAACGCCACCACCGGGAAGAATGCCTTCTTCGATCGCCGCGCGAGTCGCATGCAAAGCGTCTTCGACACGAGCCTTCTTTTGCTTCATGTCGGCTTCTGTTTCAGCACCAACGCTGATCACAGCAACAC
>CAYZPA010000042.1:13059-45640 GCA_964479855.1 uncultured Pirellulaceae bacterium | reverse complement strand
ATCCGGCGGTCCGTGAAGCTATGCGCCAACGGGATCACAGCTTGGACGCCTACCTTGGGCGGTTGTACCAAAGAAGCGTGGCGCCGTTGAGCTTGAACGCGGCGTGGCCCATCTTGTAACTTCTTTTTGAGTAGAAGCAATCTCTCTCCTTGCATCTTTTCCTGTGGTGGGATCGCCATCCTGATCGCCGACCATAGAAAACAATACTGGCAACATGATCACGCCGATCGCGGCTGAAACTGATTTGACTAACATTTTGATTTTCCGTTGTATCTTGGTTTATTTAGTTTGTTTGTATTCGTTTGAAGGCAAACTTATCTACACGAATTGGTTTCGGCGATTCGATAGTCGCCATCTTTAAGTTCGGGCATTCCGATCTCACGTCGAGCAGCGTTCGCATTTTGAAGATCTTCAATGATTGGCGGTCGCACTTTTCCTGACACCGAATCAAATTGATGATTCGTCCCGTAAAGCTGCGGCAACCTGAGAATCTTCGCTCGCATGTTGTCGACGAACGATGCGTAAAGTTGTGGCTTCATGCGGCCGGCCATCGCCTCAGGCAGCAGCAGTTCTTGCATCTCACGTGTATGGGATTCGATCTCAGCCAACGCAACGGGCGGATGCAACAAAATCGCGAACAGTCCGTGAGATTTAACTCCCAGTCGTTCGGGCGAAGGATAGCCAAATTCGTCAACGATTTCCTTGAATGCAACGTGGTTTTCGCGATCGTTCCGTCGCTGCAATTCGCCCAACAGGTCTGTGATTTCCTTCGATAGAGATTCTTTTCCTTGAGACATTGCCGCAAGCTGACCCTTTGCATCCCGTTTCTGAAATTCGGCAATTTTATTTTCTTCGATGGTCCCGAAGGCCAGATAAGTTCGAAACTGCTGATCCTTCTCCATGATGCGGTCGATCCGGGCAAGCAAAATCTGTTTGTCTGTTTCCGAAATGACCGTTTCAACTTCGCGTTTGGTTGCCTGCTGGGCTTTCACCGTTGGACAAAAAAACAGTGCCGCGACAAGCGTCCACATGATTTGTTTTCGCATTTTCGTCTCCTGAAAGAGTGCTCAAAATGGCCATTTCTTCGGCCGTTACAAGCTACAACGATCATTTGGACCGATCTTACACCTGATCAGGATAATTTTCGAAATTCTTCAAACTGGCGATTTGAAAAGGCAGCTGAAAGAACGGCCGTCGGAGATATTCGCGGCAATTGAAACGTGTCATTTCGCCTTTATCTGACCGATTGAACAGCCTGAAAAGCCTTTGCCAGCCGTGTTTTGACACTTCGTCCGCTGGCAATTGACTCACGCAAGGTCGCTTTCATTTCGGCAGTAATCTGCGGTTGCGATTCGAGCAACTTTTTCGTTTCGCTGGGATCGCTTTGCAAATCGTATAGCCGGGCATCAGCATCATCAGCGTTGTAGCACCCCACGTCTCCGTAGCCCAAATCATCTGCCAGAATCAGAACAATGTTGGGTTGATCAAGCGTTGGCTACTGTGCAAGCGCGGCCTATTTCGGCATTCACATCAAAACAAAGCACAACGCAATCAGAACGGATACAGGACACAGCGGATTGCTCATATTTCATCGCCGACAAAATGAATGATTGCGGCTCACGAGTGCGAGTCACGAAAGCGAGATTATCTTACCATCACGAAAGGTGCACAGGTTTACGCGACAAGAGTCATCTCATCTCGTCAACTTGTGTCCTTGAACCCTTGCGATGTCCAGGCTCTCTCCGTCGGCCAAACGGCTATGGCGTTTCCTCCGGCACTGGAGCATCCACCGTTTCCAGGTTCACCGTTTCCTGGCCGAGCGTTGAATCTTCTGTAAAATTCTGCTGCGGCTCGGCTGAAATCGCTTCGTCGTAGATCGTCGATTCTGACGACACCGGACACAGAATCTGCCTCACGGTCGACGAATAACGCACGTTTGGCAATTCACCAAACACTGGCGTGCCCCAAGCAGGAATCGAAAATTGGGGCTCGGGCTGAACTTCTTCGTCTCTGACGTCGTTCCAAAAACCGTCCTCATCGACCATCAGCAATTCAAGGTCAAAGAACAGCTGCGTCCGGTCGACAAGGTAGCGAATGTGTCGGCTGGCGACGTCACTGAGGGCATCCGTGTAAGCCGTTTGAGCTTCCAGAAAGTCACGCGCTGAAACGCCGCCAGTTCCAAGCCGAAATTCCAGCGAAGTGCTCACGACACGCTCATAAGCCAGAGCAGCACTGGCGACCGCGATTAAATATTGCTCACGATCGAGCGTCAGATTTCGCAAGTCGTTGCGAATCGAAAATTTGACATTGTCTTCCAGCAACTTAAGATTCCGCACCGAGCGTTGATAGCCAATCAGAGCAGCGCGGAACGAGTTGCGCTGCGAGAATCGATTGAGCGGCGCGTCGAATGAAAGCCCCAGCGTTGTCGAGCTATTGTCCAAATCAAAATTGAACGGCTGATTGGAACCGGGTTCTGTTTCAATTCGCTGTGCGGCTCGCAACGTGAGCACCGACTTTAGCTCGTCCGCCGCAAGTTTTATCTGTCGCCAATCGTCAGCCAGTTCGCCTCGCTGATTCATCAGATCGTATCGCAGCACGATCGCAGTGATCATGGCGTCGTCCATTTCGATATCGATCGGCTTGAGCCCCAAACCGGGTGCATCAAGCACCTGTTTCGCTTCACTGATCAACTGATCCACATTGGATTTGATGCGAGCAAGATCTTCGTCCGCATTTTCACTGACTTCGATCTCGAATTCCTCGTCCAACTCGATCACCAATTCATAAAGCTGCTTTCGAATATCGTCACTATCGAGAATCAACGCTGGAAGTTTTTCGATCTGTTCCTGCTGGATCAAGTCCTGCAGTTTGTCACCAAGCTGATCGACCAATGCGGCTCGTTTTTCCAGTTCAGCGCGGTACTTTTCAACTTTCTTGTTGCCGGATTCTCCAAGATCCAATTCGGCGAATTCCAACTGCCGATTCGCGAGCGATTTAAGCGCGTTGCAATACGCGACGGTTCGCTGAAAAATCACGGGTGCCGAAGGAGATTCGCTGCGGATTTCTTTTTGCAGGTCGAAGAGGATTCGACCCGCGTTTAGTCGAGCGTAGTCCAACAGGAATTGCGCTCGCTCCAATTCGAATTTACGGAGCGACTTCGTTTGGCCCGTCGTTTCTGCCGTCAATTCAATTGAATCGATCAGGCGATCCAACAAAACCGCCGCCGAACTGGCCAACTCAGCACGGTCTGGTTTTTTAATAGCTGCGGTCAAACGCTTCAGCACGCGACTGGTCGAATCGGCGGAAACAGAAAGCTGATCAAGTCGCGTTAGCTCATTCAATTCGCTCAGGTCAAGGTTGATCGGTGTTTCTGTTGGCAGACCGGAAGCCAGCTTGAGCTGATCGAGCGCCTGTTCCACAGAATTACAAGTGCCGATCAACCGGCCGCGACCGTTAAGTAAACTTTGTTCGACCTGGTCGACCTGAAAACGCGGCACAAGGCCAGCGGTGTATTCAGCTTCCGCCTGATTGAATGCCCGGACGAGCGAAAAGTAGTTTTGGGAATCGATTTCGATCTGCCGAAAACTGGCAATCAGGCTGTAGTAGTCTGATGCGAAATCAACAAAAAACCCTTTTCGAAACCGCGCGAAATCTCGCGCCGCATACACAAGGTTTCGTTCCGCTTGCGTCAGACTTTCGAATTGAATGTCCGTTTGAATCAAGGGCTGTACCAGCTCGATCAGCACCGATGAACTAACGTCGGATGTAAATCCTGTCGGTCCGTCGAAAGTCAGCAGAATGCTGTTTGCAAACCTCGCAAGTAGATCTCCGCCCGTGATGAGGGCTCGATCAATTTGTAAGTTCGAAGGCAAACCCAGTCGCTCGACCGTTTGGCCGCCGGTTCGGAAATTACCAAGGTCCAGATTGGCACCATTTTGGCCGGCAGAAAATTTCGTCGTGAAAGCGAATCTTTCCTGACCAAGCTGCAACGCGACCAGATAGAGCGACTCTTTTTGCGTTTGATATTCACGGCTGTTGAGCAGTGCAAGATCGACAATGTCACGCAACGACAACTTGGGCGCTTCAGATTCTGATCCCTTCAGCAACGATTCGGCATCAAAACTCTTGCCGGTAAATTTTGCTTCGTCACGAATGCTTTCGAAATCAAACATCCGTGTCAGACAGGACTGGGGAATCGCCCGCCATGCTTCCAGCGGAATCGGAGTTCCCACAAACTGATCTTCTTCATCGCTGTCGTCACCATCGCCATCGTCTTCAAACTGCAGGCTCGATCGACGCAGCGGAAGCTGATAGGCATAAAGCTCGACAAGATTCTGCGGCAAAGAAGGGCATGCGAGACAACCGTCGACAGCCAGTCGGGACTCAGGTGACGGGACCAGCGAAAAATTGGCAGGCAAACCCTCTGGAACCGAGCCTGATTTTTCGTTGATAAGACAGTGAGCGATCCTGTCAGCGGTCTGATATTCCGAAACTCTTGAGCGGCAGCCCGCGCAGGCAAACGCTGCCAGCAGGGCCACGAAGAGGATTTCGGTTTTCACGCAGTTCATACTCTCGGCTCAAACGGATAAACGAGACAAAAGGTACAATCGGAATAAACGGCCCTATCGGCCTTCGGATTCCCCAGTTGCTGGACTGAAAGGTGGGTGTCGGCAGCCCTTTCTGTCAAAATTTGCCGGTTTTGAGGCCAGTCGACGCCCTGAGTAGGGGGGCCGGCCACAAATATCGGCTTCGCAAACGCGAGCGAATCGATCCTCGCCGATAGGTAAACAGGGGCTTTACCGGCGCGGCTGTCCCATGCGATTCGAATCATGGCTGCAAAAGCCGACGTGTTCCAGCGAAGCGATTCCGCGATGTATTTCGGGCCAAAAATCCAAGAATCGCGTTGATGCCGCCAACTCACTGCAGTTTTCGCGTTACACGTAGTGCAGATGGTGGTTTAGTCCCCCTGAGTTTATCCACACCACGGACAAGACGATTTGCGTCCCAGTTTGACGACAGCAATGCTCGGAAAAAACAACATGAAATGGAAATTGTTGGTTGGAATCGCGGTTTTGGTCGCATTTGCAGCAACGTGGTTTTGGTCTGACCGCGACACCAATGGCTGGGGCGACAGTGGCCAGGAACTGGTGTTCTACGAAGTATCTCGCGGCGATTTGCCTATCGTCGTGACCGAACGCGGATACCTGGAAAGTCAGGAGCAAACATCGATCACCTGCAAAGTCGAGTCTTACGATCGCAGAAGCGGAGCAAGCGGCACCACGATTCTTTCGATCGTTCCAAACGGTAGCT
The DNA here is from genome assembly GCA_964479855.1 of uncultured Pirellulaceae bacterium. Taxonomy (GTDB): domain Bacteria; phylum Planctomycetota; class Planctomycetia; order Pirellulales; family Pirellulaceae; genus Mariniblastus. Next base: position 40,330 of record CAYZPA010000042.1, on the reverse strand, counting down.
TGGTCAAGAAAGGTGACATTATTGTCGAGCTCGATTCTGCCCAGATTCGCGATTTGATCGAATCGGAATCGCTCGAACTGCAAGGAGATCGGTCCACACTGATTCAGGCTCAAGCTCGAAAAGAGAATCGCGAAACGCAAAACGAAACGGCGGTCGCCGAGGCCAAACTGGCCCTTGAGTTGGCGAAGCTTAATCGTGAAATGTACGTTGATGAAAATAGCGGAACGTTCAAGCTGTCACTTGGAGAGATAGACCGCCAAATCGACGAATCCAGAAACTCAATCCTGGAAGCTCAGGCAGCGTTGAAGCTTCAGGAAACAGAACGTGACGGGATCGAGCAACTTTTTCGACTTGGCTACAAGGGAAAGAGCGACCTCGAACAAAGTCGGTACTCGTTTATGAAATCAGAGGCGGCACTCGCTTCGGCCGTGAACCGCCTGACCAACCACGCTGCGACTCGTGATCAGCTGGAAACTTACAAGCGGAAAATGGAGCTGATGAAGCTCGACGGCGAAGTCGAAACGGCTCAACGAAAATTGCGACAGGTCGAAGTATCCAACGAATCTGAGTTGGCCCAGGTAAACGCTCAGCTTTTCGAAGCAAGAGAGCGCGTGCAGAGACAGGAAGCTCGGCTCGCACAGTACAAGCGTCAACTAAGCAACTGCACGATTCGCGCGCCGCACGATGGAATGGTCGTCTATGCGTCAGACCGGCGAGGCAATTCATCGATCGCAGTTGGCCAGCAGGTGCGAAGCCGGCAACAACTTCTGACGCTGCCAGATCTGACTCGCATGCAGGTTCGTCTGCAGATTCACGAATCTGTTTTGGATCAAGTGAAGCCGGGTTTGCCGGTTGACTTGAAGATCGACGCTTTTCCAAATTCGAAGTACGAAGGTATCGTGAAACATGTGGCGGTCGTGCCAAGTGCATCCTCGAAAGCAGTGAAGACCTACGAATGCGTTGTGCAGATTCCAGGACTGGTGAAAAAACTTAAGCCCGGCATGACGGCGGTTTCCGAAATTCACATTGCGAAACTAACCGACGTTGTAAGCGTTCCTGTTCAGGCGGTTGTCCAGATGAACGATTCGACATGGTGTTACGTCGACAATGGAGACGGCATTGAGCGACGACCGGTTGAGCTTGGTCGTAACAATGACAAATTCGTGGAAATTCTGGACGGTCTGGAAAGTGCAGATCGAGCGGTGCTCAATCCAATGACTTTGGCGAACATGGAAACCTCCACTTCGAAGGAGATCGTTCCGACTCAGCCTGAGGAAACGGAAGCTCCTGTCGTGGAGGAGCCTGCGACGATCGCAGCGGATGCAGGAAGCGATGGGCTTCCCTCGTCGAGCTAATGTGGTGGAAAACAGTCAAAATTGGGGTCAAGAACCTGCTGCTGCACAAGCTCAGGAGCTTGCTGACATTGCTTGGTGTGATTCTTGGCGTGGGTTCCGTCATTGCCATGTTGGCGGTGGGTGAAGGTTCCAAAAAAGAGGCGCTTGCCCGAATCCGCAGCCTTGGCGCGAACAATGTGATCATTCGAAGCGTCAAACCGAGCGTCGAACGGGATGGCATGGCGGGCTCGCCAGATTCTGGCGGCGAACAGCAAATTGATGTGCTGGAATACGGCCTGAAGCACGCCGATCTGGATCGACTCGAATCCAATTTGCCGACGGTCAAACAGGCCGTGCCGGTCGCGTTAGTGACTTGCGAAGTCTCCCAGCGGCAACATCGAATCCCCAACGCTCGCGTCCTTGGGACGACTCCGGATTTTCTTGAAATCAAAAATTTGGAACTTGGTCGTGGTCGGTTCGTCACAGCAGCTGACATTCACAACGCGTGGAACATCGCGGTGCTGGCTTCGGGCGCAGCCAGACGTCTGTTTCAGTTCGTGGATCCGATCGACAAACATATCCTTGTCGGCAACGATGTCTACCGCGTTGTGGGCGTTTTAAATTCGCAGGACAGTGGCAACAGCACGCCCGGCGCCGTCGGCCAAAAAGACTTAAACGAAGACATCTACATTCCGATCTCATGCGTTCAACGGAGACTGGGCGAGCAGCAGGAGATTCGGTCTGCCGGCAGCCAGAGTTTCGAACAGATGGAATTGAGTGAGATTACGCTTCGTGTGTTCGATGAAAAGTACGTCACGCAGACGGCCGAGATGTCCCGTCGCCTGCTTTTGCGTTCACACCCCAATGCAGCTGACTTCAAAATTCAGGTCCCCCTGGAATTGCTGGCTCAAGCCAACGAAGAGAAACGAATGTGGAACCTTGTGCTTGGCTCCATCGCCGGCATCTCGCTGCTGGTCGGCGGGATCGGCATCATGAATATCATGTTGGCCAGCGTCACCGAACGGACTCGCGAGATTGGAATTCGTCGTGCTTTGGGAGCAAGGAAGAGCGACATCTCGGTTCAGTTTCTTGTGGAGACAATTTTGCTTAGCTCCACAGGTGGGATTCTCGGAGTCGCTACGGGAATCCTTATTCCAACGATCGTCAGCGCGTTGACGGATCTGGATACAGTGATCAGCATCTGGTCGATTGGGCTTTCCTTTGGAATTTCGGTCGGCATTGGAATTCTTTTTGGATGGTACCCTGCTCAACGAGCCGCCTCGCTTGATCCGATCGAAGCGCTGCGGCACGAGTGACCGTTTCGACCGATCCGGTTAAGGATGTTTCGGCATGGCATCGCAATCTGATTGCTTTCAGCAAAGAAGCATGAAACGGCATGGAACATCGACTCAGGTTATTTGATCTAGCCCATTTCGGTTTAGACAGCGGCCACATCGTCCAAAGTCAGAACCATGAAATTCAATTTTTCAGAAGAACAAACAGACCGCATCATCCAAATGGCTTGGGAAGACCGGACGACGTTTGATGCGATTCGCGAACAGTTTGGACTGTCGCCGGGTCAGGTCATCAAACTCATGCGAAAGAACCTGAAACCGGGTTCGTTTCGATTGTGGCGAGAACGAACTCAGGGCCGTGAAACAAAACATCTGAAGAAACGATCTTTTGAAGTCGGACGCTTCCGCTGCCCAAGTCAGCGAGGCTGATTTGTATCGCAAAGTTCCATTCTGGCTTTACGCTGCGGGTTGGTTGCTGGTTGCCTCTGGCATTTTTCACTCGCTGGTCTTTCTGATCGACGGTGGATCTTGGGAGGGCAGTGTCTCATGGCGGAAGCCGATTCTGTTCGGAATCTCAACCGGGATCACGGTCGTCTCAATTGGTTGGATTTATCCGAAACTGAAATCGCGATTTTACGATCTGTTCACGATGCCAGTGTTTGCCATCGCCATGGTCGCCGAAGTCGCTTTGATCACCCTGCAACAGTGGCGAGGAGTTCCGTCACATTTCAATCGATCGACGAATTTCGATTCGGGCGTTGACGACTGGATGACCAGCCTCATTGCGTTTGCGTCGTTGGTGATCGTGGATATCGCGATCCGGTGCTTTCAATCTTTGGAAGGAACCCGCGACATCAAGTTCTCGATTCGAAGTGGGATCGTATTTCTGGTGTTTTCCATTGCCATTGGATTTGCGATTTCCATTTACGGGCAGAACGCGACTAATGAAGGTCTGGATCCGGCGAAATTTGGCTCAGAGGGCGTAACAAAGTTTCCTCATGGAGTCGCCATTCATGCGATTCAATTCTTTCCCGTCTTCGCTTTCGTGTTGGCAAAACTTCGAATTGCAGAAGCCCAGCGGCTGCGAATTCTTGTGGTTTCGTCGATAGCAATGGGTTTGATGTTGGCTTTCAGCGTTATTCAGACCCTTTCCGGAAAAGCTCGATTTGACGTCGACCTGATCGGTGGAACGCTATTGATTTTTGCTGGATGTGCAGGATTGGCTGTCGTGGTGATGTCAATTTTCGCGGCTTTTGAAGCCAGCAAAGAACCCATGATTCCAACAAGTTCAACCAGAACGTGAAATAGCAAACTAAGCCAACTTCTGACAGAATCAAACTCTTGACTAAGTCCAGAATCGACGATATTCTTATCGGCATGACAGATAGATCACAGCTACTTCGAGATCACGGGCTTCAGGTGACGGCACAACGGCTAGCCGTTTTGAATGCAGTTTCCAGCCGTCCGCACTGCACGGCAGACAAAGTCGCCGAAGATGTACGTGCGGAGATTGGTACGATTTCCAAGCAAGCTGTTTACGACGCTCTCGCCGTTTTGACAGATAAAGGACTGATCCGCCGCATCGAACCTGCGGGCGCCCCTGCCCTGTTCGAAGATCGCGTTGGCGACAATCACCATCACGTGATCTGCCGGACTTGTGGCAAAACAGCGGACGTTGACTGTGCGGTTGGTGAGCGCCCCTGCCTGACCGCAGCCGATGACCAAGGCTTTGTTATCGACGAAGCAGAGGTCATCTATTGGGGGACTTGCCCCGCCTGTCAAAAAGCAGCGAAGAAACGATCAAAAGAAAAATAGGCCATGCTGTCGGCGAAGTATCGAAGCCTCACCTTTTTGTTGCGGCGTCGAAACGCTCGAAACGCTCGAAATCATGGCGATACAAACACCAAACTCACGAAGGAGAATTCCCCTTGTCCTGTTTCAAAAATAAAAAACGTTGGCTGATCGCTTTGGCCGTTGCGGCATCATGCTGTTTTACTGCGATCGATGTTGCGTCTGCTCAGGAAGCACAAGCCGAAGGCATCGAGAAATGCCCGGTCATGAATCCGTCCGCGCGCCACACGGCGGCGGGAGCCTATTCAACTGCTGACTGGTGGCCCAACCAGTTGAACCTGCGAATCCTGCATCAGAATTCTCTTAAAGGGAATCCGATGGGGCCAGATTTTGACTACGCCAAAGAGTTTCAGAAACTGGACCTTGCGGCGGTCAAAAAGGATCTTGAAGCTTTGATGACCGATTCGCAAGACTGGTGGCCAGCTGACTACGGCCATTACGGACCGCTTTTCATTCGCATGGCATGGCACAGCGCGGGAACCTATCGCGTGACTGACGGTCGCGGCGGAGCCAGCTACGGTCTGCAACGTTTTGCGCCACTGAACAGCTGGCCTGACAACACCAACCTCGATAAAGCTCGCCGCTTGCTGTGGCCAATCAAACAGAAATATGGCAACAAGCTTTCCTGGGCTGACCTGATGGTGCTGACCGGAAACGTGGCTCTGGAATCGATGGGCTTTGAGACTTATGGTTTCGGTGGCGGACGGGCAGACGTTTGGGAACCTCAAGAAGATATTTACTGGGGTCCTGAAAGCGAGTGGCTCGGCGACGAGCGTTATTCTGGTGATCGCGAACTTGCGAGTCCTCTGGCGGCTGTCCAAATGGGTTTGATTTACGTTAACCCTGAAGGCCCTAACGGCAACCCGGATCCTTTGGCGTCAGCGAAAGACATTCGCGAAACTTTTGCTCGCATGGCGATGAACGACGAAGAGACCGTTGCCTTGATCGCAGGTGGTCACACATTCGGTAAAGGTCACGGAGCGGCTCCTGCTGACAACGTCGGCGCGGAACCGGAAGCGGGATCGCTTGAGCAGCAGGGTCTTGGCTGGGCGAACAAATTCAAGACTGGTAAGGGACCTCACACCATCACCAGTGGTCTTGAAGGAGCGTGGAACACAACGCCAACCGAGTGGTCCAATGGTTACTTTGATAATCTTTTCGATTACGAGTGGGAACTGACGGAAAGCCCGGCTGGCGGAAAGCTCTGGATTCCAAAAGACGGAGCCGGAGCTGACACCGTGCCTGACGCTCACGACGACAGCAAGTCACATGCTCCGATCATGTACACCACGGACATGGCACTGAAACTGGATCCAATTTATGGTCCGATCTCCAAACGTTTTCATGAAAATCCGGATCAGTTCCAAAAAGCGTTCGCGAAAGCGTGGTTCAAACTAACTCACCGCGACATGGGGCCAGTTTCTCGATACCTTGGCCCGGAAGTTCCTGAATCGCAATTGCTGTGGCAAGATCCGGTTCCCGTTGCTGACTACGAAATGATCGGCGATGCCGAAATCGACAAGCTGAAAAAGATGATCACCGATTCTGGACTTTCGGTATCGCAGCTGGTTACGACAGCGTGGGCTTCTGCTTCGACTTACCGAGTCACGGACAAGCGTGGGGGTGCCAATGGAGCTCGAATTCGACTTGCACCGCAGAAGGACTGGAAAGTCAATCAGCCTGAAAAGCTGGCGATCGTTCTATCAAAGCTGGAAAAGATCCAGCAGGACTTTAACGCGTCGCGAACCGACGACAAAAAAGTTTCCGTTGCGGACCTGATCGTGCTTGGTGGTTGCGTCGGCGTCGAAACGGCTGCCAAAAATGCTGGCCACGATGTTTCGGTTCCGTTCTCTCCCGGCCGGACGGATGCGACTCAGGATCAAACCGACGTCGATTCGTTCAGCTATCTTGAACCGAAGGTCGATGGCTTTCGGAACTACGCAGGCAAAACGGTTCACGACCGTCCGCTTCCTGAAATCCTGATCGATCGAGCTCACAAGCTGACGCTGACGGCTCCAGAGATGACGGTTCTGATTGGCGGCATGCGAGTTCTTGGCACCAACGCCGAGATGCCGGGATTGGGCGAGTTCACCAAGCAAAAGGAAGCTCTGACGAACGACTTCTTCGTGAACCTGTTGGACATGAGCACGAAATGGAAAAAGTCAGACGTCTGCGATCACTTTTTCGAAGGTCTTGATTCAGAGACCGCTGACATCAAGTGGACGGCGACATCTGTCGATCTGGTCTTCGGATCGAATTCGCAGCTGCGAGCATTGGCGGAAGTTTACGCTGCCGAAGACAGCAAGGAAAAGTTCGTCGACGACTTTGTCACTGTATGGACCAAGGTAATGAATCTTGATCGTTTCGACCTCAAGGCTGGCAATCCTGAAGTGTTGACTTCGATGAAGTAAGCGATGCAAAAATTTGGCTCGGGAGACAACCAGACTCCCGTGCCACGCTTGCAGTCAGCATTTGACGACTCAAAAACTTGAGACGTTTCTTTCCGAGAATCATGGGCTCGCTTTCTTTGGAGCGAGCCCTTTTTTCACTCTATTCATGTACTTCAACAAATCGATCGTAGCGTTGATAATGCTGCGTCAACAAATACCTCAAAACAGAATTAATACTCAAACTGCGCTTAATCCAAAACGAAATTACGAAGTGGAGCCCATAAATGAACGATGCAAATCCGAGCAAATGTCCAGTTTTGAATCCGTCCCAGCGACATACCGCAGCGGGTGCTTTGAACAACGGTAGCTGGTGGCCAAATCAACTCAACTTGAAAATGCTTCATCAGAATCCGTCAGAAACCAATCCACTCGGCGAAGACTTCAATTACAAGGAAGCATTCGAGAGTCTTGATTTGGCGGCCGTCAAAAAAGACCTGAACGATTTGATGACCGATTCGCAGGACTGGTGGCCTGCGGACTATGGGCATTACGGCCCGTTTTTCATTCGCATGGCGTGGCACAGCGCTGGAACCTACCGAATCGCTGACGGTCGCGGTGGAGCTCGCTCCGGAACGCTTCGTTTCGCGCCGCTCAACAGTTGGCCCGACAACGTGAACCTGGATAAGGCTCGACGTTTGCTTTGGCCGATCAAGCAGAAATACGGTCGCAACATTTCGTGGGCCGACTTGATGATTCTGACTGGCAATGTGGCGCTCGAGTCGATGGGATTTGAGACTTACGGATTCGGCGGCGGACGAGAAGATCTCTGGGAACCAGAGGGCGATATTTACTGGGGTCCAGAAACGGAATGGCTCGGCGATCAGCGCTACACTGGCGATCGTGAGCTTGAAAATCCGCTCGGCGCGGTCCAGATGGGTTTGATCTATGTCAATCCGGAAGGCCCTAACGGCACTCCGGACCCGCTCGCATCAGCGCACGACATTCGCGAAACGTTTGGTCGCATGGCAATGAACGATGAAGAAACCGTCGCTCTGATCGCTGGTGGACATACTTTCGGCAAGGCTCACGGTGCTGCGGATCCGGACCAGTATGTCGGACCGGAACCCGAAGGAGCGACTCTTGCGGAACAGGGTCTTGGTTGGAAAAACTCCTTCGGCACGGGCAACGCTGGTGACACGATCAGTAGTGGTCTGGAAGGTGCATGGACCACCGAACCAGCGAAATGGGATAACAACTATTTCGACAACCTGTTCGGATACGAATGGGAACAAACGAAGAGCCCGGCTGGTGCGACGCAGTGGATTCCGAAAGATGGAGCGATGGCGGACGCGGTTCCAGATGCTCACGATCCAGAAAAGAAACACGCGCCGATCATGTTCACAACAGACATCGCGTTGAAAATGGATCCTGTTTACGCTCCCATTTCAAAGCGTTTCCACGAGAATCCAGATCAATTCGCCGAAGCATTTGCAAAAGCATGGTACAAGCTGACTCACCGTGACGTTGGTCCTTTGGCTTGCTGTCTGGGGCCTGAAGTTCCAGCAGAACCGGAACTCTGGCAAGATCCAATTCCGGCCGTTGATCACGATTTGGTTGGCGACGCGGAAATTGCCGAACTGAAAACGAAACTGTTGGATTGCGGGTTGTCAATTTCTCAGCTGGTTCAAACGGCTTGGGCTTCGGCGGTAACTTTCCGAGGGACCGACAATCGTGGCGGAGCTAATGGAGCTCGAATTCAGCTGGCTCCACAAAAAGACTGGGAAGTGAATCAACCGGAAGAGCTCGCCAAAGCCCTTTCCGCTTTGCAGCAAGTGAAGTCTGATTTCGAAGCCGGCGGCAAGAAAGTATCTTTGGCGGACCTGATCGTGCTTGGTGGTTGTGCGGCGATTGAGGCGGCAGCCAAAAAAGCTGGCAACGATATCACCGTTCCGTTCACTCCTGGCCGCACCGATGCGACTCAGGATCAAACGGACGTCGATTCATTCGCCGTGCTTGAGCCAACGTCTGACGGTTTCCGGAATTACTGCCGTCCCGGACAAGATCGTCCCGCAGAGGAACTCTTGCTCGATCGAGCTCACCTGTTGACGCTGACGGCGCCAGAAATGACCGTGCTCGTCGGCGGAATGCGGGTACTCAATGCGAACCATGGGCAACAAAGCTTGGGCGTTCTGACGGAAGCTCCGGAAACGCTCACGAACGATTTCTTTGTGAACCTTCTGGACATGGGTGTCGAGTGGCAGCAGCACGCAGAATGCAGTCACTTGTACGAGGCGAAAGATCGATCCTCGGGTGAAACCAAATGGACCGGTAGCTCAGTCGACGTCGTATTCGGGTCCAATTCGCAGCTGCGAGCGATCTGCGAAGTCTACGCTTCATCAGATGGAAACGGTGCCTTCATCAAGGACTTCGTTGCAGCATGGGACAAAGTGATGAGCCTTGATCGTTTCGATCTGGCCTAAATCTGTTTTGCTAATTTGCAAGTTGCACTAACGCCATTTCAAAAAATCAAGCCACTTGTCCAACCTTGGGCAAGTGGCTTTTTTGATTGGCTTCCTGAACAGCTTTAAATTTCGAGCTCGAATTATGCAGGCCGATCACGAAATTTGCAAAATCCAATTATCGAATTTGTTTGGCGTTATTTGCCCAATTTTCGAATTGATCTGGAGTCAAAGAGTGACTTAGCAGATAGCCCTGAATCTGATCGCAGCCCGCTTCGGTCAAGAAATCAAATTGAGACTTTGTTTCGACTCCTTCGGCGACCACCTGCAAACCCAGCCCGTGTCCCAGCGAAAGAACTGCTTTCGCGACGGCAGTTGCTTTCGGGTCATCAGGCAAATCACTGATAAAAGAACGATCGATTTTCAAGGTCGAAACGGGAAACGTTTTCAGATAGCTTAACGAAGAGTAACCGGTTCCGAAGTCATCGATTGCGATTGAGACGCCGATCTTTTTCAGCTCTTCGATCTGCATAAACGCTTCACTGAAATTTTCCATCATGGCGGTTTCGGTGATTTCCATTTCGATCGATGAAGCTGAGACACCAGCTGTTTCGATCATTATCTGGAAACGTGTGGCAAAGTTCCGATCGGCAAGCTGACGCGGCGACAGGTTGATCGCCATTTTGCCAACTTGAAGAATATTGTTTTTCCATTGAGCCAACTGGTGGACTGCCTTCTCCAGAATCAGATCTCCCAGAGGCAGAATTAAGCCTGAGCATTCTGCGACTTCAACCAGATGAGCTGCCGAGACGGTTTTTCCTCTTCTTTCCCATCGCAAAAGCGCTTCGCATCCAGACAGACGATTCTCTTTCAAGCTCCATTTTGGCTGATACTCCAACGCGATGTTTCGTCGATCGAGTGCGGTGCGTAAGTCTTCCAGCAGCTCTTTACGTTCCCGAATGCCATCGGCCAGCTCCGAAGTAAACGCGTGAAAACGATTCCGTCCTCCATCTTTGGCCGAATACATCGCTACGTCAGCGTTTTGCATAAGTCCGTTCACATCGTCTGCGTCGTCAGGGTAACGGGTCATGCCGATACTGGCACCGACGTAGACAGAATGGCCATTGATCTGAAACGCCTCGCGAAGCTTTGCGACGATCCGATTGCCAATGGACGTCACCTCTTGGGTGGTAAGGTTTGGAATCAAAAGAGCAAACTCATCGCCGCCAAATCTTGCCAGAAAGCAATCGTTGCGGGTGGTGTTGCGAATTCGATTGGCGACCGCCACCAGCAACTGGTCACCGGCTTCGTGTCCGAGCGTGTCGTTGACCGTTTTGAAATTATCGAGATCAAGAAAACAGACCGCGAATTCACTATTGCTTCCCTGAGATTCCGAAAGCAAGGCCTCGACCTGTTTCACAAAAAAACGACGGTTTGGAAGCTGAGTCACATTGTCGTGCAAAGCAAGGTGTTGAAACTGGTCCTCGATTTGCTTCCGCTGGGTGACATCGTGGGCGGTCAGCAGGTAGCGAATTCCGCCCGTTTTCTCACCATCGAGCGGGCTAATAGAAACCTCAATCCAGTGCTTTTTATGCACGAATTCCGCAGGTTCGCTTTCTGTGGAAGTTTGCAAAACTGGAACAAGTTTGAACAGTTCGATTCGTGCTCCGCTGGATTCATTCAGCAGAGCCTGAACCCAATCGAGGTGAAGTTCGGAACGATATTCGTGAGCCAGCTTTTGCATCAACTGGATGCCCGAAGCATTCGCTGCGATATGGAACATGCTTCTTGCGTTCCGGTTTGCGGCGATCAGATGCAGCTTCTCGTCCAGCACAATCATCGCGTCATGTGTGCCTTCGAAAATGGTCGTCGCCATCATCTTCGTGCTGCGGTGAGCCAATTCGGCAGCGGAACGCGCTTCGGCAAGCTGCTGTTTCGTCTGCTCCAACTCCTCAATCATTTTCTCAGAGTTCGCAATCGCGGTCGCGAGCTTCTGGGTCCGCTCCCGCAATATGTGAAGCTCCGAAGATTGCTTCTCCAGCGTTGCCTCGTTATTGCCCGATTGCAATGGTCGGCCATCAACGGCATCTGAGGCGATGTTGAGCGGAAGCTGAGGAGGTAGAGAAGTTGGTTCCATGGTGCTTCCCTTTTCATCACCTGCGAAAAGGGCAATCTTGTTTTTGAAGGAGCGTTGGTTTGCGAATAATGTTTTGCCCGACCGAAGTCGTACAGATGTTCCGTTCAGCAGATTCAATAAGGAACATGCCAAAGTAGGACTCAACAGACGAAGGTTAGGTTTTCCCTGTCAGCAAACCGAGATTTGAAAATAATTCCGCGACTCTCAATTCGAATCAGGTCAAATTGTGGCGGTGATACCGATTGTGCGTACTGAACCCGGATTATTCACGGGGCGTCAGTCAAGGATTCGCTAACCCATGCAGTAGAGTAAAATTGCCTGACAGAAAAATTGCCTCACATAAACAAGAGACTTTCAAGCCGTCGCTACCCGTAAGATTTTGCATCGAAAACAGTCGAAGTTGCAAACGCAGCGATCTTCCGCCAGAAACTAATGGACAGGAACCCCATGAACGACCACTCACTTGAGCAACTTCAACCTCTGGACGACCACAACCTAAAGCTGCAATCGAACGTGCATCCTGTCGACTGGAAAAATCCCAGCCCGACGGAGCCCTATCATCTGGTCGTCATCGGCGCCGGAACGGCAGGACTTGTCACGGCAGCTGGAGCCGCGGGGCTCGGCACACGTGTCGCGTTGATTGAGCGTGAATTGATGGGTGGCGATTGCCTGAACGTGGGATGCGTTCCGTCCAAAGGGATCATTGGATCGGCTCGCGTCGCAGCCACGGTTCGAGACGCCGCGCCGTTCGGAGTCGATGTTCCCAATGGTGTCTCGTTTGATTTTGGAAAAGCAATGGAGCGAATGCGCTACAAGCGTGCACACATCAGCCCGGTAGATTCAGCGCAACGGTTTACTGACCTGGGCGTCGACGTCTTTTTTGGGCAAGGCAGCTTCATGGACCACGGCACCGTGGCGGTAACTCGAAACGATGGCTCCGAGTCGAAGCTAAAATTCAAAAAAGCTGTTATCGCAGCGGGAGCTCGAGCAGCTGCTCCACCAATCGCCGGGCTCGAAAGCGTCGACTACCTGACCAACGAGAACCTGTTTTCGCTCACGGAGATTCCAAAACGATTCGGCGTCGTTGGCTCGGGACCGATCGGCAGCGAGATGGCTCAGTCCTTCGCAAGATTTGGTAGCGAAGTTTTTCTGTTCGAGCGATCCGACCATATTCTGACGCGTGAGGACTCTGACGCTGCTGCGATTGTTCAGCAACAGTTTGTCAACGATGGAGTCAACCTCGTCCTGAACGCGGAAGACATGAAGGTCTCACCAGGCGAAAACGGAACGATTCGCGTTGCCGTCAAACAGGCTGGGGAAACTCAGGAAACAATCGTCGACCAACTATTGATTGCTGTCGGTCGAGCTCCCAACGTCGATGGATTGAACCTGGAATCCGTGAACGTGAACTTCGACCGAAAAGGAATCGAAGTCAACGACAACCTGCAGACAACGAATCCAAGAATCTATGCCGCCGGCGACATTTGCTCAAAATATCAGTTTACTCATGCAGCCGATTTTCAAGCTCGCATCGTTATCCAAAACGCCCTTTTCGCAATCGGGCCATTTGGCAAAAAGAAGGCCAGCGATTTGATCATTCCCTGGGCGACATACACTTCACCAGAAATTGCTCACGTCGGCATGTACCCGCGCGACGCGAAAGATGCCGGAATCGAAATCGATACTTATACTCAATCGTTCGAGCACGTGGATCGAGCGATTCTTGAAGGTAACGAGGAGGGCTTCGTCAAAATTCATACCCAAAAAGGCACGGACAAGATCGTGGGCGCGACCATCGTCGCGGAAAACGCGGGCGATTTGATCTCAGAGATCACTGTTGCAATGAAAAACAAGATTGGCCTGTCGGCTATCGGCTCAACGATTCATCCCTATCCGACTCAAGCAGACGCGATCCGTCGGCTCGGAGACCAATTCAACAAAACGAAACTGACGCCAACCAGCAAAACGGTTTTGAACTTTCTACGAAGGTGGAACGTCGGCAAGTAAGAGTTTCCCAAGTAAGAGTTTCCGAACGCGCCGACAGGATGTCGCTTTCGGCCAACCAGAGACACCTCGCCGACAAAGACACCTCGCCGACACGAGTCGACATCGAAAAAGCTGCTGGAGCAATTCTTTGTTTACTCGACCGTGCAGCCTGCCAGCATCGATCGGACTTCAGTCAGCACTTGCTTTTGAACAACATTGAAATCATCGCTTTCAATGAACGCTCCCGCTGCGGCGCGATGCCCGCCTCCGCCGAACTTGCTGGCGACTTCGTTTGCAGCGACTTCGCAGCGACTTCGGAAGCTCATCTTGTAGCCGCCATCGACCTGCCCAACCATAATCACGGCAAACCGGGTGCCTTCAATTTCAAGTGCCAGATTGATCAGGTCTTCGGTGTCCGTCGGTTGGGCTCCGGTCTTTGCATAGTCATCAGGCATAATAAAAGTGTGAGCCAGGAGGCCATCAAGTTCCGTCTGAATCCTCGCCAGCACGGTGCCTCGTAAACGGACCCGTCCAACGGTTTCCCGTTCGTAAAGGTGGCCGTAAAGCTCGGCGGGTTTTGCGCCTGCTTCCAACAGTTTCGCCGCTGAGTGAAACGTAATCGGCTTGACCGAACCGAACCGAAACCAACCCGTATCCGTTGCCAGGGCAGCCAGGACAGGTTGAGCAATCTCGGTGGTCATCTCAACACCAAGATGCTCCGCAGCTTCGACCACCATCCGCCCGACCGCTTCGGCAGTCGTGTTCTTGAACAGCTCTGCGTCGATATCGTCTTCGCCTTCGTGGTGATCAAAGATGATTTTCTTGTAAGTCGAATTTCGGATGACGTCTGCCATGTCTCCCAACTGAATCCAGGCACTGGTGTCCAAAATCATATGCAGGTCGGCGTCAGCAAATTCCTCTGCAGTGATATCCTGACCGATGCACATGATTCGATTGTTTTGATCGATAAAGGAGAGATTCGGAGGCACCGGTTGTCCGCAGACAATGCGAACTTTTTTCCCAAGGCTTTCCAGAATGCCGGCCATCCCAAGACAACTGCCAAGCGCGTCGCAATCGGGACGAATATGACTGGTCAGGACGATATTATTAGCCGCTTTAACAACTTCGCAGAAACGATTCCAGTCAACTTGCATTTTGATTTTTCTATTGATGTCTAGTATTGAACCCGGATTATTCACGATGCGTGGGCGTCGACATGAAGAAGGCCTGTTTTGATCGGGGCATCGTTCCAAGTTTGTGGTTTCGACAGTTCACCCACGACGTGAATTGGTGAATCTGCAAAAACCGTCGCCAGTTCAGGAAAATCGCCTCAAACATCATACCAGACGCCTGTCGTCGTGAATAATTCCGGTTGAAATGGGCTGGCCATAAACCCGGATAAAATGGCTCAGTGATTTTATCAACCAGTGTATTCCCGAAGAATCTTTCGAGTCTTCGCGATGTCCTGGTTCAACTGTTCTTTTAGCTGGTCCGTCGATGCGAATTCGCGAATATCCCGAAGGTGACCAATAAAATCAACCTCGATCGGCAAGCCGTACAACGTTCCGTCGAAGTCCAACAAGTGTACTTCAACTTTGGAAACGTGCTCTCCAAAGGTTGGATTCGGACCGATGTGAATTGCCGCCCAATGACTTCGCCCATGAACCCAAGCTTTCCCGGCATAAACGCCTCTGGCTGGAACAAGCGTATCGATTGCACCGACATTGGCAGTTGGGAACCCTATCGTTCGTCCCCGAGCAGCGCCGTGTGTCACCATGCCGCGAATCCGATATGGACGAGTCAACTGCTCTCTGGCCTGATCGACATCGCCATCTCGAATCAGGTTTCGAATTCGGCTACTGGAAATAAACTCGTCGCCACGAACAGCAGGCTCAAGGATCGTTAGCTCGATCGAATGTTCGGAACAGAGTTCCTGAAGTTTTGCCGGGTCCCCTTCCCTTCCTTTGCCGAAGTAAAAGTTTGGGCCTTCGACCATGGCGCAAGCATTAATCTGCTGCACGACGATCTGTTGGAAGAACTCACGATATCCCAACGACAACAGTTCCCTGTCGGTCGGATAGGCGATCACCGCATCGACACCCTGCTCGGCCAAGAGTTCTGCTTTGCGGTCGATCCATGTTAGCGGTGGAGGAGCGGCCTCGGGTTTTAATATCCGTACCGGATGAGGCGCAAAAGTGAACACAACCGCCCGCGCGTCGTGGGCTGTCGCCAGTCGTTTCAGTTCAGCAATAATGATCGAATGGCCTCGATGCACACCATCGAAATTTCCTATCGTTAAAGCAGAAGGCTGATCGGCACGAGGAAAATCTTTCAAAGAATGGTAAAGCTTCACTCGGGCAATCTCGCTGGTGTTGGAAATTCGACAGTAAAGCAGGTCCCTGTTCCGGATTCGCTCTGCACGCTGATGCGACCGGAGTGCGCTTCGATAATCTTTTTTGCCGTCGGCAACCCGAGCCCGGTGCCATCGTCCTTGCTGGTATAGAACTCTTTAAACATGTTCAACAGCATGCTGGATTCCATTCCGCAACCGGTATCGATCACGTCCAGAGCAACACCGTTACGAACCAGTCGAGTGCGAGCGAGCAACTGACCTCCGTCTGGCATCGCCTCAAGTGCATTTTTGACCAGGTTGGTAAGCGCTTGCTGCAAGGTCTGGGAATCAAGTTTAATGCTGGGCAGGGCAGCATCGAGATGACGATCAATTTTGACGCCCTGCTCTTTTGCTTGTTGAGAGAAAAAGTCCAAGACGTATTCCACCTGATCATTCAGGCTGCCAGCTTTCAGCTCAAGCGTATTGAATCGAGTGAACCTTAAAAAATCCTTTAGATACAGTTCCAGTCGCTGGCATTGCCGATTCACCGTGTTGATTCGTTCGATCGCCCTTCTTGCGATGGGCAAGTCAATCTCTTCGATGTCTTCGTGCAGCAATTCCATATTCATTTGAATCACTGACAGTGGATTTTTGATTTCATGTGCAAGCTCACCCGCAAGCGCCGCCAATTGTGCGTATCGCGATCTCAAATCTGCAACTGTTTCTGATGAATCGTGATCCGACATATTGAAAACAACGCATCTTTAATGCGTTTGGACGAGTATCGCTTTCGAAAAAAAGCCCGGCGAAAAGCAGACGCTCTTCACCGGGCTAAATTGTAACTGATTCACTCGAATCGGTAGCAGTCAGTTTTGACCCCGGACTATCGACGATAGCCACCATCGCGTCCGCCGCCATCACGACTTCCGCCACTGTCACGGCCTCCTCCTCCGCCACCGCTGCGTCCACGACCACCGCCGCCTCCGCTGCTTCGACCACGGCCTCCACCGCCACCTTCGCTACTGCGTCCGCGACCACCGCCGCCGCCTCCACCGCTACGTCCGCGACCACCGCCGCCTCCGCTGCTGCTTCCGCCACCCTCACTGCGACCACGGCCTCCGCCACCGCCACGTGGACGATCGTAGTTGCCGCCACCGCCGCCTTCGCTGCGTCCACGACCTCCGCCGCCGCCACCGCTGCGACCACGACCACCGCCTCCGCCGCTGCGACCGCGACCTCCACCATCGGACCCGCCTCGCCCGCCGCGATCGTTGCCGCCTCGGCCAGAATCGCCACGTCCGCCGCGATCCGAATCGCCTCGACCTGAGTCATCGCTATCAGAATCATCGTCTTCGAAGTCGTCGTCCTCGAAATCGTCGTCTTCATCTTCCTCGACGGCAAACTCGTCCTCGAGTCCAAGCTCCTCAAGAGCACGACGGCGGCTGAGCTTCACCCGATCGTTGTCATCAACATCGATCACGAGGACTTTCATCTCGTCACCGACCTGGCAGACGTCAGAAACGTCAGCGATGTAACCATTGGAAAGTTCGCTGATGTGGCAAAGGCCATCGCGACCTGGAAGGATCTCGACAAAGGCACCAAACTCTTTGGTGCTGCTAACAACACCGTCATAGATCTTGCCAACCTGAACGGTTGCGGTGCAAGCTTCGATTTTCTTCAGAGCCAATTCTGCCAGTTCGCCATTGGTACCAGAAACAGTAACTTTACCGTCTTCAGCAACCTCGATAACGGTATCGGTTTCTTCCTGAATACCGCGAATGTTCTTACCTCCAGGGCCGATCAACATGCCGATTTTGTCAGGCTGAATGCGAGTCACCAACAAACGTGGTGCGTGCGGAGAAAGTTTTTCCGATGGACGCGAAATAGTGGTCAGCATCTTGCGAAGGATCTCGATACGAGCTTCTTTCGACTGCTCGAGTGCTTCCTTGATAAGCTCACTGCTGATACCGCGAATCTTAAGGTCCAGCTGAATACCCGTGATTCCGTCTGGAGTACCGGCGACTTTGAAGTCCATGTCACCGAAGTGATCTTCGCTGCCAAGGATGTCGGTCAGCAGAGAATAACGCTCGCCTTCCTTGACCAAACCAACTGAAATTCCAGCAACTGGATTGGTGATCCCAACACCGGTCGCCATCAAAGCCAAAGTCGTTCCGCATACGGTCGCCATCGAAGACGAACCGTTCGATTCCAGAATGTCCGACACGACTCGAATCGTATACGGGAAGTCATCTACCTCGGGAAGGATCGGCTTGATACTTCGCTCAGCCAACGCACCATGACCGATTTCACGACGGCCCGGGCCACGAATCGGACGACACTCACCAACGCTGAAGCTTGGGAAGTTGTAATCCAACATAAACTTCTTGGAATATTCATCCTGCAAACCGTCGACGCGCTGTTCGTCGCGACCGGTTCCCAGCGTGATCGTGATCATGGCCTGCGTTTCGCCACGCTGGAAAACAGAAGATCCGTGAACGCGAGGAATCACATCCACCATGCACTCAATGTCACGAAGATCAGTCGGCCCACGGCCATCAGTTCGCTTGCCGTCGAGAATTGACTCACGAATGACGACCGATTCAAGCTTGTAGATCGCTTTCTTCAAATCGTCTTTGCAGATCGCGTTGTCAGCATCTGGATCAGGAATCATCTCTGCGATGATTTTTTCCTTCATCTCATCCTTGGCCGCACCACGTTCTTTTTTGGAAGCCGTCAGAACAGCATCACGGAACGCATCGAAGTACTTGCTTCGAACTTTATCAAACAGTCCGTTATCGGATGCTGTTTCGAATTTGACTTTTTCGACAGGGAATTTCTCAGCCAGCTCACGCTGAAGCCCGATGACTTCGCGGCAAATACCATGAGCGAACTCAATGGCTGCCAACATCTCATCTTCAGGAACTTCGCGAGCGAAACCCTCGATCATCGTAACGGCTTCATCGGTGCCGGAAACGATAATATCCATGTCGCTTTCTTCGAGCTGCTCGAAGGTTGGAAACGCAATGAACTCGCCGTCGACGCGTCCGACTCGAGTCGAAGCAACCGGTTCCTCAAACGGCAATGCCGAAATGAAACAAGCTGCTGAAACGCCGTTCATCGCAAGAACATCACCGTCATTTTGACGATCGCTTGAAAGCACGAACGACTGGCACTGAACTTCATCCTTAAAGCCATCCGCGAACATTGGGCGAATCGGACGGTCTATCAATCGAGCAGTCAATGTTTCCTTGGTAGTCGGACGTCCTTCACGTTTCATGAAGCCGCCGGGAAACTTACCCGCAGCGCAAGTACGCTCGCGGTAATCACACATTAGGGGGAAAAAGTCCAAACCTGGACGGGGAGAGCCGGTCGCTGCGGTGCACAGGACGGTAGTATCGTTGTATCGGATAACGACTGCAGCAGCAGCCAGTTTGGCCAGTTCGCCAGTTTCCATCGAGAGGACATTGTCCCCAATTTTCTTTTCTACTTTTACTTTCACAATTCATTCCTACAAAGGACAAACAACTATCAATTCAAATTTACAAAATCACAATTTCACATGACTGGCTCGACCATGCACGACGAATGACGCGCGTTAACGAGCACTTATTGCAGATGATGCGGATGACGTTAGCGACGCCAAAAAACAGACAGCGGCGACGCGACAAAGATTCCTTTGACGGGCGCAGCATTTTTAAAAAGCGAATATGGCAAATCACCAATCCATTGGGCACGAAGAACTCCTGCCGAATGCCTGCCAAATAATCTCAAAGCAAAACTGTAACGCGAACACTGGCAAGACGATCCCCGGGCGAACCGGGAAAATCATGCTGTCGTGACTCGCTTACACAAACGAACGCTTGCGGAAATCCACAAGCTTACTTGCGAATTCCAAGTCGTTCGAGAAGGTCCAGATAACGATCTGGATCGCGATCGCGGACGTAATCCAGCAATCGACGGCGACGCGAAACCATCCCGAGGAGGCCTCGGCGTGTTGAGAAATCTTTGGGATTGGCCCGCATGTGTTCTGTCAGGCTGTTAATTCGCTTTGTAAGAACGGCGATCTGAACGTCCGGCGAACCGTTGTCCTTTTCGTCTTTCTGGAATTCCCCAATGATTTCTGCTTTGTTCTCTTTCGTGATGGTCATTTTTAACGGTCTTTTTTCTGATTCACCCTGCTGCAGTTTACTCCGGTGCACGAGTGCCGCTGTGCCAAGTTTGCACATTGGCCGCACTGGTTCCGCATACAATTTCTTTTACAGGCGCTTTCGATTTCTTTCTGGTTCAAATACGGTCATTCATCATCAACTGCACCGACACAACTTTTCTACGTTCGGATCAACCGCAGATGATACTGTTTGCCGATTTTGCGCCAAGAAGAGAAATTATCGGCTGACCATATTCGACTCTAATTTATCGAAGAAAGGCGATGGTCTCGATAGCAAGACTTCGACATTGTGGCTCGAATCCCAAACAAACCTTCGCATTGAGGCCTTGGGACTGACGATTTTGGCACCAAAAGATGCACTTTCGGGAAAATATGACGTTGCGCACTTAAAAAACGCGTTTTGATCGTCGACTTTACGGATAAACTGATAGGACTTACTTGCGGTTCGCGTGTGCGGGCCGTGATCGATGAGCCTCACCTTCGGGTTCGGCTTCATCACTTATTTTCAATGAGGAGAACGACATGCGACTTATTCGCTCCGTTGCTATTGCCCTTGTGGCAATGGTAAGCGTAGCAAGTCTCGGTTGCGATTCTGCTGAAAAGAAGGCGCCAGCGAAGGCAGACACTGAAATGTCTGCAACTTCCACGCCCGCAACTTCATCAGAAACCGGCGAGACAGCTACCGCTGGCCTGACTCAGGTCAGTTTGACTATTACCGGCATGAAATGACCAGGTGGCTGAGGCCCTCGCGTAACAAAAGCGATGGATAAGCTGGCTTTGCCGGGTGTAAAGCATTCACTGGATGGCGACACGCTTACCGTTATTGGTAAGGAAGTCCCTGTAGACAAGATCAAAAAAGCGATCGAAGCCGCTGGCTTCGGAGTCAAAGCTGATGAAGCATAACAACATCACGTTGTAGAGAATCAACGTCAATCGACTGATTGCTCCGATCGTGCTGTTTTTTACGGCCATTTCTGGTCAATATCGGGTTGGCCTGTTCCTTGCAACGCATCGAGTTGTTGTCAAAAGACAGAGCCCAAGAACAACCTTCCGACGGTTCAATTGATCCTCTTCGTGGATGAGACGAAGGGGATTTTTTGTGCGCTCATTGTGCGGCAACAGAAAGATGACTTTCAAAGCTTGATTTCCCCCTATAGGTACAGATTTTGCGAAACAAGTCGTGATCGGCACTGTTTAAGCGCGGTTGAGTACAACGTTAGGCATTGCAACGGCCGCCCGTCGTCTCACATGGCCTTTTTGCCTGTTTTTACGGGCTAGAAACTGCCAGCAAGCCGATTTCTATGTTGCCCAACATCGTCTCGGAATTAGAGTGCGGGACCTCCGCAGCCAAAATCCTTTCGAGATTTACCATTCCCAGCTAAAAGCCAAAGGGGCTTTCGATGAACCAGTCATTTTCGAAATTGACAGCGTCTCACTTTCCAGCCAACCGTCGCAGCGGAGTCGTTGGCTCCATGCTGCTCGTTGGAGTCGTCGTTTGCGCGCTGCTGGGAGCGTTGGGGTACTTTTTCTACAACCGTGGCCCGGTTGAACCCGCGTTCAACCCGATTCTGGCATCGGTTCAGAAAGGCGATTTCGTCGCGAAGGTGCTCGACCAAGGCGAGATCCAAAGTAGCGAAAACGTCGAGATCCGCTGCGAGGTCCGCGCTCGAAACGGACAGCTGACTGTGATCGCTCTGGCCCCCGAAGGCAGCCGCGTCAAACCGGGCGATTTTCTGGTTCGGTTGGATTCGACTGCGTTCGACAAAGAATTGGAAACTCAACGCATCACCGTCGCCAATGCGAAGGCCGCGGTGATCCAGGCAAGAGCCACACTAAGCACTGCTGAGACAACCATGGAAGAGTACCTGCAGGGCACTTACAAAGCGAACCTGATGCAGATCGAGAATGATATCACGGATGCTCTAGGGCTGATCGATAACTCGAAACAGGAACTTTTGCAGGCCGAGGCCGTGCTGGCTCACAGTCGAGCTCTTCAGGCCAGAGGCTTCATCACACAACGAGAGTTGGAAGCGGACAAGTTTGCGGTCGCTCGTGCCGAACTGACCGTGAAGCGAAACGAGAACGTTTTGAAACTCGCAAAAAACCAAAAAGAAGTTCTTGAGAAGCTGACTCTAGTCAAAGAAAAGGTTCAACTGGAAAGCAACATCGAAGCGGCAGAGGTGAAACTTGAAAGCGAAGAAAATGCTCTGAGAGTTCAGGAAGGCCAATTGGCAGAGATCCTTGAAATGATCAAGAAGTGCGAAATCGTCGTCCCCGAAGGTGTATCCGGCCAGGTCGTTTACGCAAAAGAATCTCGCGGTCGCGGAGAAGAATGGGTCCTGGAAGAAGGCGCCAATGTTCGCGAATCTCAGGTCCTAATCCGATTGCCGAACGCGAACAAGATGGAAGTGAAGGCGCTGATCAACGAGCAAAACATCACTCAAATCGAAGCCGGCATGCCGGCCCAGATCAAAGTCGACGCGTTGACCGACATGACCCTCAAAGGAGTCGTGACGAAAGTGAACCAGTACGCGGAATCCAGCGGTTGGGGTTCGTCTTCGGTTCGAAAGTATGCGGTCAAGGTTCGGATCCTCGATCCGCCTCCGGCGCTGAAACCGGGGATGAACGCATCCGTGTTCGTGCAAACAAAGTATGTGCCTGATGCCCTGATGGTTCCAATCCAGACCATCTACGGCGTGCAAGAGCGACAGTTCTGTTTGCTGAAGAACGGCGGAAAGTTTGAGACTCGTGAGATCAAAGTAGGTGCCAACAATTCGCAAATGGCTTTGATTTTGGAAGGGCTCGAAGAAGGCGATCAACTTGTCATGAACCCGGGCGCTTTCAAGGACCGCATGGATTTACCCGAGGTTAAGCAGGATAAACGAATCGAAGTTCCTGAAGATGAAATCGAAGAGGTCAAAGCAGAGAAGCCAAAAGAAGAAAAACCGGCTCGCTCGGGCGGCGGCGGAGGAGGAATGTCGGCGGACATGATTGTGAATATGGTGATGCAACGCAGCGACAAAAATAGCGATGGAAAGCTGGACAAAGAAGAGATCGCCGGGCTTGATGGACGGTCAAAAAGCTGGTCAGGCACTGCTGACAGTGACGGCGACGGTGAGCTTTCGCGAGAAGAAATCACCAAAGCGATGGAGAAACTGATGAAGAGCCGCGGCGGCGGAGGTCGCCCAGGCGGTGGTGGTCGTCAAAGCGGCGGCCGATAGATGGGCTGAACATTATCGACCTCTCTATCTTCTCCGACAACTGCGACGCAGATCAAACATGCCATGGCCCAGACAATTAACAGCAATCAAAACGGATCACAAACTGGATCAGCCCCAAAAATGGCTGCTCAGATCCGTGACTTGACCAAGCACTATGTGCTTAAAAGCGAAACCGTGCGGGCTTTGCGTGGCGTATCGTTCGATGTTCCCGAAGGCGATTACGTAGCCATCATGGGTCCTTCGGGTTCTGGCAAAAGTACATTGCTCAATCTGCTTGGGTGCCTTGATCGTCCGACCGGCGGATCGTTTATCCTCGGCAACGACGACGTTGCAAAAATGTCGGACGATGAACTTTCTGGAATTCGTGCTTCAAGGATTGGATTCGTCTTTCAATCGTACAACCTTATCGCCCAATTAAGCGTTGTCGAGAACATCGAGGTGCCGCTCTACTACATGGGCCGGCTCAATCGGGAATCTCGAATACGTAGCAAGGAACTGGCGTCGATGGTTGGCCTTGGACAGCGGCTCGACCACCGACCGACGCAACTTTCCGGTGGACAGCAACAGCGAGTCGCGATTGCTCGATCGCTTGTGAACGACCCTTACTTCATTCTCGCGGACGAAGCGACCGGTAACCTGGACTCGGTCACGACGGAAGAAATTTTGGCGTTGTTCCAACGGCTTAACGACGAAGGCCGAACCATCATCATGGTGACCCACGAAGACGACGTCGCCGAGCACGCGAAACGAATCATTCGCCTGAAAGACGGCAAAATTCAGGTCGACGAACAGATTCAGAATCGCAAGACTTACACCCCTGAGCAAATCAAACAGATTTCGCAAAATGCTCATCTCGCCAATCAACCGGTTGAGGACTAACGATGTTTTCTCTTCGTACATGGGTTCTTGGCGTAAAGAGTCTTACTTTGCATCCGATGCGGTCGGCATTGACGATCCTCGGTATCTTCATCGGTGTGGCCAGCGTGATTTGGTTGTTGGCGATCGGCGAAGGAATCAGTCAGGCCGCCCAGAAGCAGATCGAAGAATTGGGCGCTGAGAACATCATCGTGCGATCGATCAAACCGCCGGATGACGCCAGTGCCAGTTTACGAACGATTGAAAAGTTTGGGGTGACTCGCGCCGAAATGGCGACGATCGCAAACACGATTCCAACGGTTTATGGAACGGTTCCCGTTCGTGAGCTGACTCAGAAGTTCATTTATGCCGGAAACCAGAATGCGACGCCGATTGACGGTCGCTTGGTCGGTTGTTCGCCTGAATACGCCAACGTGACCCGATTGAAGGTCGCTCGCGGCCACTTTATTACGTCTCGCGAAATGGACACCAATGCTTCGGTTTGCGTGATTGCCGCGGTTCTGGCAGAGAAACTTTTCCCATCCGAAGATCCACTGAACAAACCGGTTTATTTGCCTGAGAAGAAAGAGTTCTTCAACGTCGTAGGTGTGCTGGAACCAAAAACTGCAACGGCAGCGATCGGCGGTTCTTTGTCGGCTCAAGATTTCTCGCTGGACGTGTACATTCCGATCACGACCATGCGTGCCAAGATGGGAGACAAGGAACAGAAACGAACCGCTGGCGGATTCAGCACCAAGGAATTCGAACTCTCTCAGATGACCATTCGAGTCGTCTCGCCAGAGGAAGTTCCGCGGACTGCTGAGCTAATCGAAGCAACACTGCGAATCAACGATCCGCGACGTCAGGACATCGCCGTCATCGTTCCCTACGAATTGCTCGAACAGGCGAAAGCGACCCGGTTGATGCTGATGGTAGCTTTCGGAGTCGTTGCTGCTATCTCTTTGGTGGTCGGCGGCATCGGCATCATGAACATCATGTTGGCGACGGTGACCGAGCGGACTCGTGAGATTGGTATCCGCAGGGCACTTGGTGGAAAGCGAAGCGACATTACGAACCAGTTCCTGGTCGAAACGATTTCGCTTTCTGTTGTGGGTGGAGTGATCGGCGTTCTGCTGGGCGTTGTGTTTCCGTTTTTGATAAACGCAATGCGTTGGATGACGGAATACTTCGCGCCGCAGACTTACATGAAGCTTCCTGAGATGGCCAAGAATCTTCAACCAGAAATCGTGCCCTTGTCGATCCCGCTCGCGTTTGGAATTTCGGTTGTCGTTGGAGTACTGTTTGGTCTTTATCCCGCAATTCGTGCGGCTAAAATGGATCCTATCGAGGCTCTCCGCCACGAGTAATCTTTATCGGATCCTCGATTCAGTATGACCTTCGCTACCGTTCTTGCGCAGACGATCCCGGTGTTTCTGGTGATGGCGATTGGCTTCACCACCAGACGTGTCGGCATTCTTAACGAAGATGCAGAAACGCGATTGATGCGGCTTGTGCTGACGGTGTTGTACCCGTGTTTCATTTTGGCCAAAGTCCCGGGCAACGAACACTTGCAAAGCTCAGCAACCGTCGCGATCGCACTACTGACGGGATTGTTGCTGACTCTGGCGGGGTTCGGCCTGTGTTATTTGGTGGGAAAGTCAATTGGGTTAAGCCGAGATGCCGGGCTGGCAACGTTCGCCGTTTCCGCCGGATTGCAAAACTATGGCTTCCTGCCCATTCCGCTCATCGAAGGCATCTTTTCAAAGGAAATTGCCGACGCGACGTTGGGCGTTTTGTTTGTTCACAACCTGGGGGTGGAAATTGCGATCTGGACCGTCGGTGTCGTGCTAATTTCGGGCGATCGCAAGGGTGCGGCACGGCGGTTGGTTAACGGGCCGACGATCGCGATTTGTGTTGGACTGTTTTTGAATTTCAGTGGAATCTGGAAACTGATTCCCGGCGTCGTCAACGAAACGGTTGCCAAGCTGGCTGTATGTTCGATTCCGACAAGCCTGCTTTTGGTGGGCGCTGCACTTGCAGGTGTGGTTGAAAAAGAGAAATGGCGGCCCGACTTTCGGATCATCGCTGCTGCGAACGGGATGCGTTTTTTGATACTGCCAGTGCTATTTTTTGCAGCCGCAGCGATGAGCGGTTTTTCGGAGCCGTTAAGGAGAATCCTGTTGGTTCAGGCCGCTATGCCGGCAGCCGTATTTCCAATCGTGCTGGCGCGGTTCTTTGGTGGTCAGCCGCGAGTCGCCGTAAACATCGTTCTGTCGACTTCGTTGTTCAGCGTGTTACTGACGCCAATGATACTGACCGGCGGATTCTACTGGTTTGGGCTCTGACTGAATTGCCGTCGCTCTTTTGAGCTTAAAAATTCCATCGCGAAACTGAACGATTCGAAGCGCGACTTCAACCCGGTTTGAAACGTTTAATTTGACATGAATGCTCTCCATGTGCTGCCGTACGGTTCGAGGCTTAATCCCGAGATCGCTGGCAATCTGATTGCGTGTCTTCCCCTGGAAAAGATGTCGGCAGACTTGCAGTTCACGCGGAGTCAGTTTCAAAGCACTGGCGGTTGATTGCCATTCCACGTCGGACAGAATCGTTCGTCCGGGGTGCAGACTGAGTGCTTGGCTCACAGGAGACTGTGTTTCTTCGTTCGCTATCATTGTCGTGAAACTTTGGTTGGTACGCGATCGTAAACTTGAAGCGATGGCGGTGAACCACCTCCCTCACTAAACCAAGACACTTTCTGGGCGATAGTTATTCAAAGATTCAGCATTTTTATTTGATTTTTTCCGTAAGTTTAAATTCCGGAGATTGGATGAGCTTTTCGACCTCTCGAGTTTCCGAGGATGGAATACGCAAATACCGCAGCAAAACCCGCAGAAACCAGCATTTTTACGACAAACATGATTTGAGTCCTTTCACACTTCAGCTGTCCTATCCAATTCATTCAGCTTCCCAATTTACGCAGCCTTCTTGCCTGCGTTCGCCAAATCGACCCGACTTGTAAAGATTACAAAGTGCTTGTGGCCGCAGAAAGACGGCAGAAAATCCATACAGCCCCCGTTGTTCCCGGCCAACATCGCATCGGTTTGTCAGAAAACCAACGCGTCTGTAGCGGGGGCAAGTACGACCGTCAGGAAATGATCGATGGCGAGGATTAGCTTTCGAGCGTAGAACTCGATCAATCAGATTCCCGATTTGAGGATTTGTCTTTGAAGAACCGAAAGTCAT
>CAYZPA010000042.1:0-12959 GCA_964479855.1 uncultured Pirellulaceae bacterium | reverse complement strand
CTCGATCAATCAGATTCCCGATTTGAGGATTTGTCTTTGAAGAACCGAAAGTCATCTTTCAGTTGCTTTAACGCCTTGTTGTAGCGGCGTCGCAAGGTCGATTGATCGATTCCAAACACGCCACTGAGCGCATTCAAAGAGTGGCCTTCCCAAATGACCATTTTCAGAATTTGCCGATCAAGCTTACCGGGAAGCCGTTGAAGCGCCTCAAGGGCCAACTGCTTTTGTTCATCGATAGAGACGATCGCGCTGGGCGTTTGACCATCAGCATCAATCAAAGAGCTGTTTTGATCAACAATCTTCTGTGATGGCGAGCGTTTTTTTGCCGATCGAGCAACCAGTTTGTTCGTGTAAGTGTTGGTCGCGACTCTTCTCACCCAGGCGAAAAACACCGCCGTCAGCTCTTCGTCGTTGTCGGTCCCTTCAAAGCTGGAAAGTCCCGCATAGATCTTCATCCAGGCATCCTGGACAAGGTCTCGATAACTCAGGTCGGTGGGCAGCTCTTTACTCTTCACCCACGACATCAAAAAAGGACGATACACACGGTAAAGCCTGACCCAAGCTTCCTCGTCACCATTGATCGCATTACGAATATCTTCGTTCAATGCAACCTGCTGTGAATTCGTTTCAGGCATCGACCATCGCCACTAAAGAACAAATAACAATTTTATTCTGAGCCAGCAAACGACTGGCGTCAACGAACACGCCAACGAAATGAAATATAAGTTAAGACGTTCCAATCGCGATCGTTGCCCGTCGCAAAAGGGTAACATGGTTTGCGCAAACAAAGCAAGCGACGACAGCTCCCGTCCTGCATGGCCTGACGGCACACCGCATTCAAACCCGGATTATTCACGATGCGCGAGCGTCAAAAATGAGAAGGCTTGTTTTGATTGGGCCATTGTTCCAAGTTTGGGGTTTCGACAGCTCACCCACGACGTGAATTGGTGAATTTGCAAAAACTGTCGCCACGTCCGTAGAATCGCCTCAAACATCAAACCAGACGCCTGCCGTCGTGAATCATTCCGGTCAAAACGCAAAAAACCGCGTTTGCATTTCGAATGTGCAAACACGGCAATGGTGGTTAACCAGTGGGGATGACAGGAATCGAACCTGCACTCCAATAAAGGAACCAGATCCTAAATCTGGCGCGTCTGCCAGTTCCGCCACATCCCCATGATGTATCTGTATCGCTGGCCGTTAAAAGTTTACGCGAATTGTGATCGCTTGCAAGTTGGACAACGAATTTCCAGGAAGGTTCGCGACGCCGTCAGTCACAAGCCGTCATGCTGATTCGATATCGACTTCAGGATTGAAATGAGCCAAGAGTTTGCGACCTTTAACGATTGCCCATGCTGTCATCGCGTCGATCGGAGCGTTTCCATTCCCGCTATCGATCCAGTACTCCGCATCCTGCTCGACCATCAAAGTCGCTGATTTGGCTTTCGTCTCACCGGCCGCCACAAGGATCCATTGTCCGAAGAAACTCCCAACAAAAGCGATTCCTTCGACCACACCGTCTTCAACCTGTCCCAATCGAGCTTCAAGATGGCTGACGATTTCAGGTGCCGCCAACCTTGCTCGCTCGATGGTCGTTTGAAAAACTTCTTTGTGCACGGTTTGCCAACCCGCGAACGCCGCGTACATATCCATGTGATCGAGTCCACGAAGGTCCGCCTCAAACGCATGCGTCATTGGTCCGCAGATTCCCACGTTGCCCGGAGCCGTCTCTTTCAATCCATACTTATAGTCAAACAGATAGCACATCACGGGATGATCGTAGCTGGGCCAGCTCATTTCTCGGCTGTCAATCAATTGAATTTCAGCAGGCGCAAAACCAACCTGACGCGGATCGGACAACCAGATCGCGAGGTGACTTTCCGCCATCGCGATTTCCCCTTGCCATTCGAGCGAAATCTCATCCAGGAATCCAAGCTCGCTGGCGTAGTTCAGCACTCGCAAACGAGCGACCGGTTCCTCGACCATTTTCATCAGCAGTTCCTTGCCGCTGTCATCGCCAAGTTTCGCCAGCGCCGCGGCGGCTTCGGTTTGCACACGACGGTGTTTGAGCGACATCGCTTGATGCAATTTCAAAACAGCATCTTTTGATTCCAACAAACCAAAAAAGTCACAGAGACTGACCACCAATGCAACGCTGTCGGAAATCTGCAAATTCAGTGTTAGTAAATCGACATCGTCTCGAAAGTTACCTTCTTCGATCTTTCCCAGCTGACCGACCAGTTGGCCAAACAACACCACCAGTTGGTTGAATCGCGGGGCGGCTGGATGAGCGGCTACCTTGTTGCTGCGAAACCAAAAATTGAACAGGTCAAAAACCAGAGGCGCGATTTGCATATGAATCGTGCCCTCGTTCAGCAATCGCGTTTGCAACCATTCCGGCGGTTCAAACTCGGACCGCATCAGTGGCGAAAATGCCAACACCAGTCCAAGTCGATGCTGGGGCGGCGCGTCGGTAACTAAATCCGCCCACAGCTCCAGTGCCTTTGGGTCGTCACAAACAGCCAGCCACTGCAGGAGCTGATTCTTCAAATCTGATTCTGGGGGAGTATTTCGGTACAGATCCTCGATGGACTCAAGTCGCTCCGCTGACCACGGTTCGCCCGATTCAACTTCGATGCCTCCTTCAGCGTCGTCATCTTCAATCCGGTCAGCACCAACCAGATCGGCACTCTTGGCATTTTGAATCTCGGAAGCGACTCGAAAACTGATGAACAGCTGAATTGCTGCGGCTGAACGAGCGTATGATCCCGGGCGTTCTTTGAGCTCCGAAACGGTGTCTGCCAACAAGTCATCGATCTCTTCCGGGCTCAACGACTCGATCACGCCCCGTTTCCCTTGCAGCTGCTGTTGGGCAATTTGAGGGCTTTCCGCCGTCAGGAAAATATTTAGCAGGTCAGAAGTCATGAAATCCAGTCTGTCGATCAATAAAAGTCGCGTTGACCGAAGTTTACCGTAAAGATAGCCTTATAGGCTATAGTAAGAAGCCATCGAGTCGTCGATCGACTCCTGTAACCAAGTCGGCCAATGCAAGGTTTTTGCATGTTAGTTGTCGGCCAACCTCGCCCACCGACAGAAAACATACTCTGTGTCCAAACCCGTTCAAAAACGAAAACAACGTCTCTCTTTCGAACATCTTGGCCTTTCCGACGCGATGCTCAAAACGCTCGCGAAAATTGGCTACGAAAAACCTTCTCCTGTTCAGGCAGGCGTGATCCCGCTCGTCATGGAAGAATACGACGTGATCGGACAGGCTCGAACCGGAACCGGAAAGACGGCGGCATTCGCGATTCCGATCCTTGAACAGCTGGACATGGAGGTTCGCAAGCCAAAACCTCAGGCTCTGATTCTGGCGCCGACCCGTGAATTGGCAGTGCAAGTCGAAAACGAATTTCGTCGTCTTGCTGGCGACAACGTTCGCTGCGTCTGCCTTTACGGCGGCAAGCCCATTCGTGGCCAAATCAATCGACTTAACGAAGGCTGCCACGTTGTTGTCGGAACGCCTGGGCGAGTCATCGATCACCTCAACCGTGGCACGCTGAACATCGATCAACTCTGGTTTGTTGTTCTCGATGAAGCCGATCGCATGTTGGACATCGGCTTCCGCCCTGACATCGAAAGAATTCTGCGTCGCTGCCCCAAAGAACGGCAGTCGTTGCTGCTGAGTGCGACTTTGCCGCCCGCGATTCGAGAATTGGCGAAGCGTTACATGTATCGCCCAAAAGTGATTAACTTTTCCAAGAACCATGTCGCGGCGGACACGATCGACCAGTACTACATGACCGTTCCTGGAGAGATGAAATTCGAAGTCCTGGTGAAGCTGCTGGAACGGGAAGATCCGGATCAGGCGATCATCTTTTGCCGAACCAAGCTTGGCACAGAACGACTTTACCGCAAGATGCTCAAGGAAACCGACTTTCAGGCTGTCGGTACCATTCACGGCGACATGAACCAGAGCGGTCGAGACCGCATGATGAAAGATTTCCGTGCGGGCAAAGTTCGATTCTTGGTTGCGACCGACGTTGTGGGGCGTGGCATTGATATCTCGAACATTTCTCACATCGTAAACTACGACATTCCGGAATTGAGCGAAGACTATGTTCACCGGGTGGGCCGAACAGGCCGCATGGGGAAAACAGGAATCGCATTTTCGTTCGTTCGCCCGGATCAAGGAGGCGAACTCACCGGCATCGAGCAAACGATCAACAAGCAATTGGATCTCGATCCAATGCAGGACGAGGTCGATGCGCGTCGTCTTGAACTTTTCCCGCAGCGAGTCGCCGTCGAAAAGAAAAAAGCTCGTTCCAAGTATCGTCGCGGCCTATAGCGTTCCAGTGTTGGAAGTTGTGAACAACCTTTGCTGGGAAACATTGGATTCTGATTCTTGCTTGTGAAAAAGCACGAAACAATGGTCAGCTCAATTCAGGTTGCTTGCACGAGGTTATTTGCACCAGCCAAGACTGTGAGCCGAGGAACGTCAGTTCCCGGGTTCTTGCACCCTGCCGCTTACGCGTTTTGAAGTTGCACCCTAGTTGCTCCAATGAGCCGGTTAGCCAAGAAAGACTGGGTTCGAGCTTCAAACTCGCTTACGCGTCGTGTTACCAACTTCTCGAAAAGGCGACGCCCACGCATCGTCAATAATCCTCGCTAAAGCGACGCCAAATAGTTTTCCGCATTGTCGAGATGAAGCTGCCGTTTCTCTTCGTCCATTTTTCGAGCCATACTGCACATCATCGCCCAACGAGGATTCTTTCCAAGATCGTCGACGTGATTCCAAATCCAGCGCCAATAGAGCCCATCCCAGACGTCGCACCAATCGGCTTTTTTATAGTGGCTCATCTTTCGAACATAGGATGAACCTGAAAAATATGGTTTCGTCGTAATCAATCCGTTGTCCGCATGTTGGCTCATCGCGTACACGTTAGGCACCATCACCCAATCGTAACTATCGACAAACAACTCCATGAACCACCGATAGATCTGTTTGGGTTCGAATTCGCACAAGAACATGAAACCTCCCAGAACCATCAATCGTTCGATGTGATGACAATATCCCGTCGAATTGACCCGCGAGATCGTATCGTCAATCGGTAAAATTCCGGTCGTGCCGCTGTAAAACGAATCTGGAATGTCGCGATGATGGTTCCAATGATTGGACGTTCGCATTTCGACGCCATGATCTTCATAGGCCGCGCGAATGAACTCTCGCCAACCAATGATTTGACGCAGGAAACCTTCTAACGAATTTAGAGGCACCTCATTTTTCCTGGTGTGCTTTAGCGTTGCGTCGACGATCTGTTTTGGAGTCAACAAACCAATGTTCAGCATTGGTGTCAGGACACTGTGCCAAAGCCACGACTCTCCTTCGACGATCGCGTCTTCGTAGATTCCGAATTCGGTAAAGCGCTGCTTCAAAAACGACTGCAGCCATTTTGCAGCACCTTTGTGCGACGTCGGATAGATCAATGAATCGACGTCGCCCGGGTTGTCGGGATAGCTCTTTTCGATGTGGCTCTTTGCCTCTTCGTCGATGTCGTCACAGGAAGAAAATTTGAGCTTGGGAATCGAATCAAGTTTTGCTTTGGGAACTTTTTTTCGATTGTCTTCATCGAACGACCACTGCCCGCCTTCCGGATTGCCCTCATCATCAACCAGAACGTTCAAGCGACGTCGCTGAGACTTGTAAAAATCCGCCATGAACCAGCGTTTCTTTCCATCGCGATACTCTCGATTCTGTTCGCTGGTGTTCAGGAATCCGGGATTTGGAAGGAACTCAATCTTCACGCCCAGCTGATCGCAAGCTCGCACCAAACGCTTGCGAAGCATAAAGTCGACGGGCTCCAAAGTTTCAAAACGTTTCGGCTTGAGCGTTTTCTTCTGAAACAGCGACTCAAGATGTCGAAGAAGCGATCCCGATGACGGATCGTGGTCCAGATAAGCTGTCTTGACCCCATTGTCTTTCAGCATCGACTCATAGCGTTTCATACTGGCTCGATGTAGCCACAGTTTCTGCTGGTGAAACTTTGCCGGATAAATTGCGTCACCGAAAAAGAGACTGTCTTCGATCAAAACAACGCGGCGAGGATCGTTTTCGAGCCCAGGATGATCCTGAAAAAGCTGATTTGGAAATACGAGTAGGTTCAAGTCCGGTCCTTTAAAAATCAGTTGTTTCAAGTAGCTTTAACCGGTTCAACCCAACATCGATCACCCGGTTTTCAGCTGCTCCCTGTCCCTTTTGGTTCCTTTTGGTAAATCTCCATGCGTTCTCTGGTTTGGTTCCGCCGCGACTTGCGAGTCCTCGACAATACCGCTCTCGCAACCGCCGCCAAGGAGTCGGAAAGCGTCATCGGACTGTACGTCATCACGCCCGCCCAGTGGAAGCTCCACAATGACGCCGATATCAAAATCAGTTTCTGGATTGAGAATCTTCGCGAACTTTCGGCAGCACTGGCCAAGCTGAACATTCCGCTGGTCATCGAGATAACCGATTCGTTTGACGATTGCCCTGCCCTGGTGGCATCCGTCGCAAAGAAACACCAATGCCAAACCGTTCACTTCAATCGCGAATACGAAGTCTACGAACAACGGCGCGACCAGCTGACCACCGAAGCATGCAACGTCGCAAATATTGATGTTTACTCATGGCACGATCGAGTGATTATTGCTCCCGAGGATATTTCCACAAAGGACGAGCGCTACTACAGCGTATTCACTCCATACCGAAAAGTTTGGGATACGTTGGCGGTCGATCAAGCAAACGTTTTGCCGAAGCCGAAAAAGTTAGCTGCTGTCGATATTGAGCCTTCGCCAGTTCCTGATTCGGTCGACGGTTTTGATTTCTCCAATGCAAGACAAGACTTGTGGAAAGCGGGCGAATCCGAAGCAGCTGATCGGCTCGAAAATTTTTCAGAGCGGATCGGTGGCTACAACGACTGGCGAGACATTCCGTCAACGGCAGGAACCAGTTTGCTTTCGCCCTACCTGAACGCAGGAGTCATTTCGCCTCGTCAATGCCTGAGAATGGCACTCGATGCAAACGGAGGAACGATTGCCGGCAACGAAGGCATCACGACGTGGATCTCGGAGCTTGCATGGCGAGATTTTTACACGCATGTTCTATACGGTTTTCCTCGGGTATCGCGTCATCAACCTTTCAAAGCCAAAACCAACGGCGTGCCATGGCGGGACGATGAAAGCGACTTTCAGGCATGGTGCGACGGTCAGACAGGCTACCCAATTGTCGACGCTGCGATGAGGCAGCTGAACCAAACCGGCTGGATGCATAACCGTCTTAGAATGGTCGCCGCCATGTTTCTGACCAAGAATCTTCTGATCGACTGGCGATTAGGCGAAAGATATTTCATGCAAAAACTGATCGATGGTGACCTTGCCGCAAACAATGGTGGCTGGCAATGGTCGGCATCGACGGGAACCGATGCGGTGCCTTACTTTCGCATCTTCAATCCGTTTAGTCAGAGCAAACGATTTGACTTGGAGGGCAAGTTCATCAAGAAGTTCTGTCCCGAGCTCGAACCAGTTCCTTCGCCGGCCCTACACGACGAAAAGAAGCTATCGGCCGCGATTGAGAAACACAACTGCGACTACCCAAACTACGTTGTCGAATACAAAGCCGGACGCGAACGAGCCCTCGCGGCATTCAAGTCACTTTCATAGCTCAACCGGAATTATTCACGACGACAGGCGCCTGTGTTGCTCTTTGAAGCGATTCTTTGGACGCGGAGGCAAGTTTTGCAAATTCGTCAATTTCACATCATGGGTGACCTGCCGAAACCACAAACCAGGAACGATACCCGTATGAATCAAGCTTTCTCCATGTCGACGCTCACGCATCATGAATAATCCGGGCTCAACTTCGAAACGCTGAATCGCAAACATTACGGCAACGGCGACTGCTCAGCTGTGTACCAGCCCCTCGGATCAAAGTACAACGCTTCGCCTTGCCCCAACCTTATCTGGTTGATCAATTGCCTGACGGTTGACGGATCGTCAGCCGCAAGGCGTTCAGGACCTTCGGACTCAACCGTTACATTGAGGCAAATCCTCTTGCGGACGTTCCCTTCGCCAGAGTTGCCAAACCAAACATTCGCGATCTGCAATGACCTGCCTTGCGGTTTCGAAGAATTGTGGTCGGCGCCGTATTCGTTTCCAACCGATGCAATATCGAATGCTGGTGCAGGGATCTTGGCTTCCACCTTGCCGTCGATTGTTAAAGTAAACGCTCCGTAGTCTTCGGACGACTCATCCTTTGACTGCTGGAAGATGAAACCATGCTTGCTACGCGATTTTAAAGTCAACGTTTTGTTGAACAGCACCTTCTTTTTTGCCATTTCGAGGCCGGGAGATTCGCCCTGATCTTGATCCAACTCCTCTTCCTGAATCAAAACGCGGAGGCGGTGAGGTCCCTCATCGGGCACCCAGAAAAACCCCTTCGACGACCCCCAATCCGAAGCGTGAGAAAAAACAACCTGCCCTTCAAAGACGGGAAAGAAATCATCGACGGTTCGGCAGACTCGATGCATTGATCGCAAGCTTTCCCGCATCGCCTGGAACTCCGATGCAATCTGAGCCTGACGCTTTTTGAGCCGTTCCAGTGTTTCAAGCTTTTCGACTTGCTGTTTTCGGTCGCGTTCTCGTTTCGCCAATGACGCCTGTTCCTGCTGCAGCTGTTTCCACGTCACAACATTCCATGCCACCAGCCCCAACAAGAGGACCGAAGCCACAAAATAGAACATCCACTTTTTGAATGTCGTTCGACTTGCCTGACGATTATCGATCGTTGGCCTCCTTGTCAGTTGCAGTAACAAGCAGCTGGATCGACATTTGTTCGCGCTCCGCCGCTCCCCCGCCTGCGTTCAACGACAGGATCGTTCGCGTCTCTGCCTTCAGGCTTACACAGTCCCGCATCGAAATCCCCCTGATCGACCTGCTTACTCTTTCACCTTCTGGAACTTTGCGGGAAACTTCATGGACGATCTGCTTGTCGACCGACAACTTAACCGAAAAAACGCCGTCGTTCAGATCACCCAAGAGCTCGATTGACGACTCGCCTGCGGGCAGCGGGACCTCAAAGACTTCGCTCGGTTCATAGATACGACTGCTACGTAATTCCCGAGACCGCACAAATGAATTGTCGTTTCGGTGAAATCCAAATTGCAATTTGAATTCGGGTGAATCGGGCAGCCAAACTCTTATATGTTCGTGGTAGCCATTCGTTGGAGCGATCTCTTCCATCTCGACGAGATGAATCCGACTCGTATCTTCGACCTTGAGGACGCTGTACTTCCGCGCCACCTTTTCAAAATCTGGCCGAGCTGCCGCGAACAATCGCTTTCTTTTCTCAAACGCAGCATGAGCGCGATCATAGACCTGTATCTGATCGGCGAATCGACGAGTCATGAATTGATCCGCGTCGATTGCTGACTGAAGTTCCAGACTGCTCTTTTTGGCAACTTCAATCAATCGCTGGTTGTTCCAGATGTTGACGGTCAAAGATGCCACCAACATGCAAAACAGCAGAAACGCCAACGAGAACTTCATAGGATCCATTGTGAGATAACAAAGGGAACGGAAGGAAACTCCCCCGTCAAGGTTAACCATCGCCAGTTTGAGAAGCTATTGGGAATGAGCTGCTCTGGACGAACTAACTCCAAAATATGCAAAACTGGAGCCCGATAGTTTCCACCATTCACAGCTTTTCTTCGAAGAGGCCAACTTGGATCGCCACCTCAGTGCTTGTGATGCAAGCCCTGATACCTCGCTCCCACGGGATGCACGTTACAATGCTTGGATCGCGGTCGGTTAACGCCAGTCGTGCCGCCGAAACGGCGAGTCTGAGTGTAACCTTTGGGCAACACGTGCACCTCGCCACTGTTCTCATGTTCTCGCCTGCGAAAATGTTCGCGATTGTGCGATGAAACCCCACTGACTCGATAAAAATCTTTGAAGCGTTCAGCGACAAAGAGTCTTCATGTTGCGCGGTGGACAAAATCAAAACGCAAAACGGCAGCAAGTGGAACGCGTGAGAGCCAAAACGGGCTTCTTGAACAAAGCGTTTGAGCCCCGGCGGGACCAAAGCCGCCTCAGAACGAAAGAAAGCGGCCAACGCAAACCAGAAGGAGACCTCAATCCAGTGACCCCCGCGAAGTTAAACACTAGTATGTGGCGCTTTGGCCTTGAATAGACAGTTGGCGGCAAATCCAGATTCCAGCGATGGCACAAAGGATAACACCACTCGGAATCGTGAATGCAGAGATGGCGTCAAACAATTGACCATTTCGTTCGGATGTTGCGTACGAATTTGCAGGGCCGAGCGTTTGGTTTATGAATATCGACGTTCCGAACAGTGACAGTACAAGCCCAATCAGCCAGCCCCATACGAATCCACGACGAAGTTTGTTGTGCACGAATGCTGCGGTCACCAATGCAATAACAGCGGTTGATAATACGCTAACAATTGGAGAACCTGCCGTGAGCACGCCAACGGCAACAGTCGCAATAACGAAGCCAACCATTGCGAAACTGGTAGTCTCACGCACCAAGTGCGACTTGCCAGTGAACGAGTTTGGTGAAGCTGGTGATTCGTAAGGGTTGACCAATGCATCACCTTCTGAGCCACGTAACGAATTGCGATCTATTCGTGTGCCACGAGGACACGTCCGCAATTTGGGTTTTGGTTAGGCACACGGATAGATCGTGCGTTGGACTTTGTCGCTCGAAGCGACTCGGTGACGCCCTATCGTAATCGATTTCAGAAGCGGCTGCCAAGCTTCCTTGGCAACCTGAAAGCCGGATGTTCCGTCAGTGACGTTGATACCAGCGGGAACGGTGACTGAATCCATCACCCTCGACCAGCTCGGCTTCTCGGTCGTGCTATGCAGAATCAATGAACAACCGCAGACTTTGCAAAGCCGTTCCGCTGAAGCGCCTCCGTTGGTTTCCTCTGTCGAATCAGCGGATAGATTATCAGCCGGATCATTAAAAGGACCGAACTCGGTGGCTCGATCGGATAGCGGAGCCTCCGCCGCATCAAGCAGCTTCGCCAACAGCTCCAGGTAGGCCTCGCGTTTCGTGTTGGCCCAACCGCCGAAACGACGAGCCCGAGTGTATTCTTTTGGGCAACACGTGCACCTCGCCACTGTTCTCATGTTCTCGCCTGTGCAAATGTTCGCGCCCGCGCGATGCCAATCCACTGACTCGATAGAAATCTTTGAAGCGTTCGGCGGCAAAGAATCTTCATGCTGCGCGGTGGTCAAAATCAAAACACAAAACGGCAGCAAGTGGAACGCGTCAGTGCCAAAACGGGCTTCTTGAACAAAGTGTTTGAGCTCTGGCGGGACCAAAGCCGCCTCAGAACGAAAGATAGCGGGCAACGCAAATGTTATGTCGCGATCACCAGTTTGCCATATCGTGTCGATCAACTGCTTCCAAGAATGCATCGTCCTGTGCATCAGTCATGTGCACGACTTCAATTCCAGTAACGGTTTTGATTTCTGTTCGGCGTTTGGTCGGGAGTTCGTCTGAGAAATAATGACCAAGGTAGAGTTTCTCACGATTCGGAAAACAGGCCACAAGCTGCGATAAATCATTGACAAATGCTGATGAATCCATCCGTTCACTATCCAGATAAAACATGTTTCGACGACGAGGTGCCTCGGGGAAAAAGTACTTTCGCACCACGTCGTATTTTTTGCAGAAGTTATCAATTAGTTGTTCGTTCGTCTCGGCAGAGGACGGCATCGGTCCAACGCGGCTTGTCCAACGAGTACCTGGCCGACGAGGGTTTGTTTAATCTTGAGAGTTATTGGGAATCGCTTGCACCCTTGCGACGAACCGCCGGATGCGGACCCGCATGTCCGGTGGTGTAGGAGGGGTCCGCAGCAATGCGGCCCCTATCCTGATACGTATTGTTATCCCGCGTTTAGCCTCTGCTGTAAAGCATGCAGTTCACAGTTTACGACGTTCACTTCCCAGTTGGCGAGATATCCAGTGGTTGCCAGACCGAAAAATTTAGGAGTATCTTGGCTCGGCATCATCCCATGAATTATTGCACGTTCACGGGCGGTGTCAGCTTGAACCACCATCATCGAGTCACCATTCGGATCGTATCGCCAAAGCCCAATCCCCTTGGACCTGCAAAATGATATGGCCCCAGAATCGAATCCCGATTTGGCAACTATTGTGCCCTTTGCATCAGCCCCACCAATCTGTTGCAGTTTCGAGAAAAATTCTTCGGCGTCATTTACAGGCACGCTGCCTGAATAATGCTTGCATTCGATTATCCAGTATAGAAACGGTTCATCTTCGCCCCGCCTAGTCACCTCCACCGACGCATCAAATATGATGTCCCGTTCACGATCGCGTGAAAAGTACTTCGGACGGTGTTTGACACGCGCAAAGCGCGGATCGAGGCCGTGGTCACCGTCCTTGATTCCGGTCTCAATAAGCTTTGCAACATCCTGTTCGTATTCAGTTGGAGTCATGATTAGTTGAGCGGGATAACGCCCGCGTTAACCGAGACGCGGCGAAAAGGTATGTAGTGAGTGTAGCGGATGATACAATGCGAGGCACGAGCATCATCCGCGTAGCGATGTTCGCACGGCAGAGAACGCGGCTTCGGTTCAACGCATTGTTATCGGGCGATTGGCAGGCGACCTTCAGTATTGCCAAGCTTTACTCGAACGTTCCCTTAGCATTCAAATCATTATCTATTGTAACGACAAGTTTTCGAGTTCGCTTGTTCTTGAATTCGATTTCTCGTTCAAACATTTTTCCATCAACATCCTCAAATCGCATAGTCATGACGTCAGGAAACAGCCTGCCAAACGTTTGGTCAGCAGTCATGTAGCCAGCCTTCCCGCCGTCGATCAAAACCCCAAACGTGAAACTCTTATCGCCTGCGGATATTGCAACATTCTCCAATC
>CAYZPA010000041.1:0-46584 GCA_964479855.1 uncultured Pirellulaceae bacterium | reverse complement strand
AACAAAAAAGCAAGGACGGATGGCTGAGTCTGGTCTAAGGCACCGGTTTTGAAAACCGGCGTGGGGGTAACTTCACCGGGGGTTCGAATCCCTCTCCGTCCGCTTTTTCTTGCCTTTCTGGCACTCTCTCGTAGTATCGAGTCACTGAACTCGGTCACTATTCAGGAGACTTTCTTATGCCTCGCCCATCGAAGCCATGGTTCTGGAAGCAGAAGCAAATCTGGTGTGTCACCATCAATGGCAAGCGAATTCGTTTGGCCGAAGACAAGGATGAGGCGTTCCGCCGGTTTCATGCGATCAAGGCTGAACAGACAAAACTGCACGAGGACTGTTTGCTCGTTGTCATGGATGAGCTTCTTGATTGGACAAAGAAGCACCGGCGTGAGGGCACGTATCGATTTTATGTTGAGCATGCCAAGCAATTGGCCGGATGGCTGGAAGACAACCGACTTGTCGCGATTGAATGCGACCAGCTTTCCATTGATCGGTTTGAGGCCTACTTGGAAGACCTATCGCCCGGAAGGCGTGCAGGTGCGGTCCAAGTTATCAAGCGGCTGTACAACTGGGGAATGAAGCGCGGACGCATCCACCAAAACCCGATCGCAGCTTTAGAGAAACCCGCGTCAGGGCGGCGGAAAAACTATATCGAAGCGAGCGTATTCAAGGAAATGCTCAGTCACTCGGACGAAAATTTGGCTGATCTGCTTACGTTCTGCTGGGAAACGGGCTGCAGGCCACAAGAAGCATGGCGCCTCAGGCCGTCTCACGTGGAGCCTCGCTACCGGCGATGCGTTATTCCGATCTGTGAAACGAAACGGAACAAAAGCGATAGAAAAATTTACTGCAACGACGTTGTTTGGAAGCTGGTTTTGAAACTGAAAGAAAATCCTCATTTCCTGTTCACCAACTCAGTGGGAACACAGTGGAACAAAAACAACATTGGAACACGGATGGAAACATTGGCTGCACACGTGGGTAAGCGGTACGCGCTGTACGATATTCGGCACACTTGGATCACCAATCGCGTCAAAGATGGCTTGGACGTACATTCGATCGCAAAGCTGGCAGGCACGTCGGTGCTAATGATCGAGAGGTATTACGACCACAGTGATCAAGACGCGGAATTCATGTTGGAGCTAGTCAATCGTAAAATGGCTGGCTCGCGTCCATCTGCCGAAACCTGTTAAGCCGGTTTTCGCAGGTTCGAGCCCTGCCGGGGGAGCTAAAAATAGCCTCGCGAAACAGCATGTTTTGCGAGGCTTCTGCATGTACCGCTCATCCGTGACTTTCCACATGATTTGGCCGTTGGGCCGAAGCAGCTTGAGTTCGTCAGTTTTACTTGTCACTTTTTCTTCGCGGATCGCCAGATTGCATTGCCACCCCTTCAAATTCTGATGGTCACAGCATGCGACCATTTGATTGGAGGGCTATCAGATCGTATTCTATGAGTGCTTTATGGTCTGCAACTTATGAGAGGCCATTGCACTTCATACATCAGGTACGATAATGCCAAAGCTAACGATGACAGAAGCCAAGGCGGTTGCCGAGATGGCCAAGCTTCTTTACGACTTTTTGCCTGGAACATTTTCTAGCGTTACTTGGCCAGACGTAGCTGCACGCTATTGCCTGGAGGACTATTGGCCGGGTGGAAGCAAGCTACCAGCAATCACGCAATTGCTTCGAGGAACTCTACAGTTTCAACGGGGGCATTTCTGTGATTTCATGATTGATGTTGTGCAGGAAGGAATTGCCTACCGCCTTAGAAAAGATAATCCAGTCAGGCGGAACGAAATTGATCAACTGAATTTGCTTCTTCGAAAAGTAGAGTTCAAGATTCCTGACCTGAACGATGAGTATTTTCTTGCGGGACTTAAACGCGATGGTGAACGCAAGGCTGAAGAGAAACTTAAGAATCCTGTTGCTTTTAAAGAGCAAATCGAGCAGTTGCATTCACATTTCTTAGCCCTGTTTCGAGAAGCGAATCCCCAAAAACGTGGTTATTTATTTGAAGCATTTCTCAACGACTTTTTTGAAGCTCACAATGTCGCACCTCGTGGTTCGTTCCGAATCGCTGGTGAGCAGATTGACGGTTCGTTTGAATGGAGAGATAGCACATACATTGTCGAAGCTCGATGGCGGGCCGATACGGCCAACAACTCCGATTTACTAGTTTTGCGAGGCAAGGCCGAAAAAAGTGACTGGACTAGGGGTTTGTTCATATCGATCAACGGTTTCTCAGATGTATCATCAGAGACCCATATGATCGGTCGCAAAGCGAACCTTATTGGAATGAGCGGGGAAGATTTGATCCTCATTCTTGAAAAGCACTGGACGCTCGAAGATGCGTTGCGTGCAAAACTAAGACACACTGGTGAGTCTGCCGAGATCTACATGCCTCTATCAAAACTTGTGAGAGCAAAATGAGCGACCATTTTAAATTGGATCGTTGGAAAAGCCTGCAAGCTGATTCCGGATTTTGGTATGAATCAATTGAGCTACTTGGAACTGGCGGGAACGCCGCCACCTTTCTGGCGTTCTGCACTTCTCCACCAAACAAGGGACTTCTGTTTGCGATAAAAGTCTTCCGAAGACCTTTCAAGCCTTAGCGAAAACAGTCTTTCCTCGAAGAATCGAAGTTCCTAATGACCTGCTTTCACCCGTCAATCATGCGAGTGTATGACGAAGGAACGTACTACGACGACAACCCCTTTGTTGTCATGGAGTATCTGGCCCAAACTCTGGCAGAAGTAATGCGCGCAAGTTGTGGAGTTGTTAAAAAGGTTGCATACGCATGTCAGTT
The DNA here is from genome assembly GCA_964479855.1 of uncultured Pirellulaceae bacterium. Lineage (GTDB taxonomy): Bacteria > Planctomycetota > Planctomycetia > Pirellulales > Pirellulaceae > Mariniblastus. The sequence goes on along the minus strand of CAYZPA010000041.1, from coordinate 43,784 downwards.
GGTTTCTGCACTTGCCTACCTAGACTCACGCGATACTAAAGTTGTCCACCGAGACATCGAACCTGCCAACATATTCGTGAAGGGTGGTTCCTGTGTATTGGGTGACTTTGGTCTAATGAAGTTGCTTAATAATGAAGTCGAAGAGGATCTAGAGATTGTCAAAGAGAGTGTTGGAGTTGGAATGCCTCGATTCTATCGGACTCCTGATCTTGTTGCATGTCTGAACGGTGAATCAGGTATCACAACAAAGTCAGATGTCTTTCAGCACGGTCTTGTTCTTGCCCATCTTTTTTTGGTTGGAATCCACTAAAACAAGCCAGCAACTTCAGCGATCCGACAGAGCTTGATGAATTAGGTCATATCCCAAGTAGCTTGGGTGGCAGCATCGCAAAATCGATCAAACGAATGCTTGAACAAGTCCCCGAAAACCGTCCTTCTGCTGGAAGTCTTTTGGATCCGTGGCAAGGAATATTTCGCGCTGCCGTTGAGTTAGCGCATAAATTGGAGAACCGAGCGTTTCGTTTTTGACCTCACAGCAAAAACATTGGCAGATGCGAGGGAAAATGGAAACGAAGTAGAGACAGGTCTAGAAGCATAACTGACCGACTGCGTTCAAACGATGAAGCTGAAGCGCCCAAAAGCCTTGCTGCAAATAAACGCCGGTCTTTCGACGTGGATCCCCAAGGATTCATAGTCGTAGTAAGGTACGCATGGCAACTTTTCCAATTTGCAACGAAGTGGATTCCAATATTCTACGAACCGAAACGAATACCTTCTGTAAAAGCCGAGCCTGCAAAAAAACTGATCGTAGGCTGGCGTCCGCATAGCAAGACAAGCTCGGTTAAGCGTTTCCGCTCAGGATCGCTTCGATTGGGCGATTAGTCTGAGGCTCAACCCAAAACGGAGTGTGAAATGCGACAAGTCACCGATATTGAAGGTAAAAATTATCAAGTATTCTCAATCAAATTGGATGATGATGGGTTTGTCATTTCATTTTCGATAAGAATTGACGACGAAGTGGTCACTTATTGCTTCGCGAGCGAGGTAAAGTTCGAACCGCTTAGCGAGTCCGAGGCGATCGCAACTGCCTTTACCGCTCAGGGCGTTATCCTTGGCATCATCGCCATTGCCGGAGTGCAATACACGGTGCCCATCTACATTGGATCTGGAATTGCTGGCTGGTTTGTTGCTTTGATGCGTCCCCGAAAGCCTCTCGTGGGATACCTCCCAGAAGAGATGAAGGAAGGGCGTGCTGTATTCTTGGGCAAATGGAAGAAAGAAGAGCTTCAAAAAGTCAAACGCAGCCCGCCTCTTCCACGACTGGCCAATTTGGACGAAATTCGGAAACCGAAGTAACACGATTGTGAGTTTCTCCATCAGTTCTCGCCACATGCCTTGAGCAGTTCGAATGGGCAGGTAACTACGCCGGCCTTTCGAATCTCAGCCCGTCACAGCCGACAGTCGAGACACCGCTCTTTTTTTATAGGGAACAGAACAAAGGGGCCATCGCCAAAGCGGGCAGCACTACCCTACTCTGTGATAGCCGAAGACTGGCGGACACCGACGTGATTCTTCGAGACTCGCAATTGATTATTGATCGATGTTGGACAAATCTTCAGGATCGCCGCATTTGTAAGTCCCCTCAGTGTGAAACGCCGAGGCTTTTTGCGAGATGCAGAACCCAGTCCATTCGAACGATGAATTCGACGCGTCCAAGCAATGTGCCGAATCTGCATTAGCCACCCCCAGTGTAGCGCGCTACCAACTGCGCTACAGCCCGATGTTGCAATTCACCAAGTGTTTTTGGCGATTTGTCGATCAAACGAAATACATCTGATGGTCTTAATTCTATTTGTTTCCCAATCGAAAAGGAACATCAAAAGGGACACGAATGGGCAAAGTTGAGTGGCACAGCGTTCGCAAAGAGAGTCATGAGGTTTGCTGTCAGTTCGCAAATGAGAAAATCGTGACATGCTCTGCGTGGATTTTCTTCCGTTGCATGTTCAGCAATGGATTGACCAAAAGGACTGCCAAGGTGGCAACTACAAACAGGTGTGTCACATTCAAACGTTGTTTCAACCAGGGCATTTTTCGGTACAACGTCTACAAAGCCCATTCGATTCCTTGACAAGCCAAAAGCAGCTCATCGCAATCTGTAACTGTCACAACCCCTACACTCCAAAATCTCGTCGACTGCAATATTGGAAAACCAAGAATTCAAGAATTTCTGTACTCGTACTGAGCTTCTTCAACCAAAATTTATTTGTGGTGACACGCCCCAATGTTTTTGGTAGTGTAAATTATTACACTGACGGATTTTATGATGAAAAATATTCAAAACGCGATTGAAAACGATAATGACAAGGCATTAGCTGCACTGATTGTGAACGGTCTGGATGTCAACCTTTCTGTTGATGCTGGGATACGGCCACTACACTTGGCAGCTGATTGCAATGCCGTGAGATGCATCCGTGTCCTAATTAAGAACGGAGCGATCGTCAACTCACCAATAAATTCGCGAGAAGGCTCCGGAACACCGTTGCACTTCGCCGCAAGATCAGGGCACCCAAAGGCAATTAAAGCTCTGCTCGATGCGGGCGCGAATCCTGCATCTGGAATACGAGGGCCATACGGCACACCCTTGGACATATTGCCCGAAGGACTTGAATCATGCAGGAAGCTACTGAGTGAGGCAATCCGCAGTCAAATCAGAGTCCTAAACCAAAGGTACTCTAACCTGCATCAGAACCCTGGTCCTCAGACTCCGGCGTTTCAATAGAAGAAACATTCTGCTTCACAAACTCTGCTTGACTATTGAATTGAATTTTGGTGGATCTGTGAAATGCGGAAACGAAAGAGGCTCCAGGCCCATGCATCACGGCCGCCAACAAATCTTGAAAAGATGCTTCCGGACGCTCCCCCATCATTTCTTCGAAGCACGGAAATAAGCTCGCAGGCAAAGCTCCCTTTGCTGACTTGAGCATTTGCGATGATTGCTGATCTGATCGAGGCATTTTGTAATCCAATTACAATTAAACGGATGATAGGGAAAGATTCTTCATAGACTGAATCACTAGGTCAATGTCTCTCGCTGCTTCGTACTCAACGGAAACCGCTAGCGAGCCATTGCGAACAAGTGATGGATTTGCTGTAGCAACATTACGAATCACGTTTTTTTGCCTAGGGTTTAACCGTTCAAATTTTAAGTCAGACGTATGGCAGATACCAGAACCTGAGACATGAAAGTTCACTACTTTCGACAACAGGTCTCTCCGACTGAGCAAGGTTTCATACTCCTCTGCCCCTCCGAGTTCCAAATGCGAGAGGTCGGCGTTCAGGCAAATCTCCTGCCCTTGTTCCCCTGCAAAGTCAATAAAATCACCCAAGCGAGCAATGGAGTCAAAATTGAAATAGGGGCCCACCTCCATTTCCGCTGCTATTTTAAACGGCAAATCCGCACTGTGGGCATCTCTGTATTTTTCGACCGATGAGCTAATTGCAGACAGGACTTGTTGAAATTTATTGTTTCGGTCATCTACAAGCATTACAACGTCGAAGGCAATCGCCCCTAAAGCTCGTTCGGTTTCAGGTTGTTTCGATAACGAATCCCTGACTGTACCTCCAACAACCTCCAAGTAACTCGGAGCGTGAAATCCTCCCATTTTTAATAACCTGCTAAACTCAAAAAGCCCAAAAAGGGCATTCTTTCCAAGCTCGTGAGCTGGTTGATAGCCAGAGGCAATTTCTGGAATGAATGAGGCGATTCCGTCAATGCGAAGCTTCCGCTTCTCGAACTCTTTTGAGATCTGCAAACACCATTCAGCGAACGGCGAGCTTGATGCAGGCACTCCAAATCCGCCATTTGCAAAAAATCTAACCGCATTTGACTGGCTTTGGTTATGCATTGCTGCATAAAATTCTACGGAGAGGACATCATCCTCAGAGATTACTTCCTCGCGAATTAGACTATCACGAACTCTAGAAAGTTTGTCGAACGTGACAGGTAACTCGTCTGTGAACGCCGATGTGAGTAGCCTTGGTGCAATCTTTATCTCTGTATTGAGGGTTATTCCTGCACTCAGAACTTCACGTGTCTGAGATACACTGGCACGAACATTTTTCGTTGACCATTTCGGCAGCGTAGAGCTTTCAATGTTGTTTCCAACGTGTCGTACGTATCCTGCAAGGTAATCGATCGGTTCACCGTATGGATATACGGAAGACTTGACTTCGGATGCAGCCCAGACGAGAAAAATTTTCTCTTCCGCGTCCAGCTCTACTTTCTGCACCCAAGCGTACTGGCAAGCTATCTGCCGCATTACCTCGTCGAGCTCGGTAGCCTCCTCGGATCCGGAAAGAAAACCATCTAATGCAAAGCGACGCCGATAACTTCCATTCACATCGATACATTTAATTAGACGAAATTCCGTTTCAGAAAAAGCAGGAAAAGAAGCCCAAGATACCCCTTCGGCCAGTGTGAAAGACTCCTCTCTTGAAATAAGCTCCCCGTACAACGTTTCTAGGCCAGAGAAATGAACTGAATTTCTTGACCAATTGGTGAGCATCAAAGATACGGCTTGAGGAATCACCGGCTGGAAGTTGAAGGAAGTCCCCAACTGTCGATCAACCAAATACTCCACCGGGTTTTCGCTATTGTCCCTCTTGTCGGAATATGTGCGAGATGCAAGCAAATCATTTGCGCTAATTCGGAGGAATGGAAGAGATGCCGGGTCGTGGATTAAAAAACTGTCCTCATCCGCCGAGAAACCAACACACACCACAGCATGATCTTGGTATTGTCCGACGTATCCTACACGGTACTGTTCAGGAACTTTGTTTAGTTTGTAGATCGAATTGCTGTTGTGGCGAAGCCCTTGTGACTCTGTAGTTCCAGCCAATCTACCCAAATCAACCGCCAGTATCGACGCGAATCCACTCAACGTGTAAGAACTCAGCAAATGTCGCAAGTCATCTGCTTCTGCTTCGCCTGTCAATTCTCCCGAGATGTTTTCAGACTTGTCTACGAAAATTCCATGAACACACTCTCTTGAGCCGATCATTCGAAGGTATTTGCCTACTTCTTGAAAATCCATCCCTGTTATTCCAATCGCCTGCAACTCCCCAGGAGGACTAGGCGAAGCGGTCAACATTGATATGCCTCCTGGACCATCAAGTTGAGTTATGTCTTCCCTCAGATATGAAGCGCCCATCCAAATGGCAGCTTGTGCACACAGTCCACCGCCCAAAGCAAACGACTGCATAAAGGGTGACCCAATGAACTCTTCTTCATCAAAATCAGACGCGATTTCAACTCCAATTATTTGATACGCAGGCTTGAGTCGTTCGGGAACACGCAGCACAGAATCTGCGATCATATCCATTGATCTAGAGTCAACCAAATCGCCCAAGCTGAAGTTGATATCCAAGTTTAAACTTGAGGCATATTCTTGCTTCAACAACTCAAGCCTTCGAAACGACAGAAAGCCAAAGGAGTCCGAATGAACTCTCACACAGAATCGAGGACTCGATATTCCGAGAATCGCCGCTTCGCTGCGGCATACCAGCGATCCTGCATGACGAAAGTGTTCAAATTCAGCATTGAGCTCAACGTTCTCAGGATCTTTCAACCAGCCAACTAAGTCTTCGGCTGCGACGATACGGTACTCACCAATTTCGTCAATTGCTTTGTCTCTAATCATTATTCAATCAATCTAACGCAAATCTTTGTTGCAAATGTTAGGCTAAGCCCGGTCGGCGTGAAAGCCACCACCGACATTTTTTTTACAGTAGCTCACTAAGTACAAAACTGTCTTCAGTGTACTCACTTTCAATCAAAAGCACCGCTTAGGAGACAAGCCTATTACTTCATTTTGCATATTTGGGGCACTGCTTAGGGTGGTCGAAAGAGATCACATCTGGGCACTCCCCTATGCACTGCCCACTGCCAGAACGACCGTGAACCCGCAAGCGAATTCCCAAATTTGGGAAGCCGCATGCAACGCCGTTAATTGGTAGACTCGTCCTATACCATGTTCAAGTGACTTGCCTGCCAAAACGACCATGAACTTCCCAAATTTGGGAAACTGGTTTTGACATCAACTTGCAGTGTGTGGTTGCAGGTAGGCCGCCAATCCCAAATTTGAGATTTGCAAGTCGCGATCACGACGCTGGCTACCACTTTCCCAAATTTGGGAAACTCAACAACAACCCACAGACATCAAAACGAACAGACGCACCAACTTCCCAAATTTGGGAAACACGATACGCCAGGCCATCTCATGGGTCAGCAGGCCAATCAAGATGATCTACCAGAGAAGCAGCGGTGCCTGGCAAGATCGTCCAGCCATTTGGTTACTTCCGATCTGGTGTAGTCAGCGGTTTCCTCACGTATGATCTCGCGTACCGCTTTTTGTAGTGAGTGTTGAGTTGTGTTGGTGGTCGTCATGATGCAATCTCCTTATTGCTTGAGTTTGATTGAATGCACGGCGGCTACGAACTTGCACACCGCCGTGCGATTGGGCTATGTAGCGGTGGCTTTGTCAGACTGCCTGAGTTCCAGAATTCGGCTGTAAGCCAACTCATTAAGGCGGGCGGCTCGAAGGAGTTCGCCGTTGGAAAGACTCCTGGTTTTGCTCCATTCTTCGCCTACCCGGTAATTGCGGATGACACCGTCAGCGGCGTAGCGGATCCCCTTTTCGGTCTCGTTAGCCCAGATGGATATTTCGAGGCTTCCGTCCCTGATTTTCTCAATAGGTGCTTTGTTTTTTGTGGTCATCGTTTCTCTCCTTTGTTTGTGTTAACGATGCACTCCGACCGTCATGGCCTATTTGAAAATGGAAGTGGGTTTAGGTGCGGGTAACACGGCGAACTTCCATTTTTGAAAAGGCCATGGCAGGATGCAGCGATCATTAAAACCAATGAAGGGGAGAAACGGGCTGTGACCGCAAACAACAAAGCGAGCTTGCAGCACAGCGGACAGCCGGATGATATTGCCAGGCATTCCAGGAACCTGAACTGATACCTTGCCGTGACTTTCCCAAATTTGGGAAACGCGGATTGAAATAGTTGTGGATTCTTTCGAGCAACGAATCCTCCAATGTTGCCGCGGCTAACTTTTGTGGCCAAGGTTAAACGGTCGCCCTCCTCTATCGCGACATGAACTGATCCGCTTCTGGGTCGACGAGTTTCTGCGTTTGTCTCCTCGAACCCAACTTCGTATCTTTTCATATGTTGATTGCTACCCAGGGAAAAAGCGTCGCCGGGACGCAGAAATACTTTGAGCAAGTCCTCACGCGTGGGGACTACTACCTTGGCCAGGAAGTCGCTGGCCAATGGCACGGCAAAGGAGCAGATATCCTTGGCCTTGGGCAAGGATCCAACGTCACCAAAGAACAATTCAACCATCTGCTGGAAGGTAAGCATCCAGAAACCGGCAAGAACCTCACGCAGCGTATCCGCAAGGATCGACGGCCAGGCAATGATCTGACATTTAGCGTCCCGAAGAGCGTTTCACTAGCTTGGGCAATCAACAAAGATGAAGAGATCCTCAGGGTGCTGCAGGAATCTGTTCGTGAAACGATGAAGCGGGACGTCGAGCCGCTGATGCAGCGGCGAGTCCGCACTGGCAAGCATGCTCAAACGAAGCAGAAAACACACACCGGCAAACTGATCTACGCCGACTTCCTGCACAAGACCTCCCGTCCCGTCAAAGGCAGTGCTGATCCCCATCTACATGTGCACGCCTTCGTCATTAACTGGACACAGCAAAACGGCAAGAACTACGCTGGCGAGTTTGAAGAGATTTTCCGTCAGCGTCCCAGCCTGCAGGCCAAGTTCGAGGCTCGGCTTGCCAGAAAACTCAACCATGAATTGGGCTACAACGTCCAGCACACGCGGTTTCGTCAGTCTGGCCGGATGAAGAACGGCTGGGAGATCAAGGGAATAGAACGCAGCACGATTGAAAAGTTCAGCCAACGAACCGCTCAAGTCGAACAACATGCCTTGGAAAACAACATCAAGGACGCGGAAGCCAAGGGTAAACTTGGCAAAGTCACACGCGAACAGAAGGATACCGGTAAAACGGTATCGCAACTGCGAGACGACTGGCAAGGAAGACTGACGAACAAGGAACGTTTGGCATTCGCCAAACTGAAACGCGGAACTTGCAAGTCTCAGGGCGAGAACGAAAACGCGGCCGCTGAGAGATCAGTAAAGTACGCCCTTGAACATCATCTCTTTCGGCAATCAACCGTAGAGCGTCATCAGATCGCTGGAACAGCACTGGAACATGGGCTCACGTTGAGCCCTGAACAGGTTGAACAATCCATTGATCGATCAGGAGTGATCCAGCGGACGCTGGATGCCGAAGGATCCAAGCGACAGATGATCACCACACGTGAAGTTCTGCACGCCGAACGCGAAATGATTGCCTTTGCCCGCGACGGGCGTGGCACACGCAAAGCCATTGGCAGTACAGAACGCAAGTTCGATCGCCAGTGGCTCAACGACCAACAGAAAAACGCCGTCAATCATGTGCTGGGCTCTCGCGATACGGTGATGGCGATCACGGGCGGTGCTGGAACGGGTAAATCATCCCTGATGCAGGAAGCCGTTGACGCGGTACGCCAGAATGGCAAACAGGTCTTTACCTTTGCTCCCAGTACGGGAGCTAAGGAAGTATTGGAAGAAAAAGGCTTCGATAATGCCAAAACCGTGGAGCATCTTCTGCGAAACACCAAACTTCATCCAGAGCTTAAAGATCAGGTGTTATGGATTGATGAGGCGGGACTATTGGATGTGCGTTCCATGAATGGAGTATTCAGGATTGCCAAAGAACAGAACTGCCGTGTGGTGTTGTCTGGCGATACCAAACAACATTCTTCGCCGCGCCGCGGTGAAGCCATGCGATTACTGGAAAACGAAGCCGGTTTGAATATCGCCCGTATTGAAATGATTCAGCGACAAAAAGGACGCTACAAACGGGCAGTGGAACTCATCAGCCGCGGCCATGAAATCATGGATAGTCGAACGGGCAGATCTGGCCTGCTGGTTGGCTTCGACATGCTGGATTCCATGGGCAAGGTGAAAGAACTCTCGGGCAGTGATCGCACCGAAGCCTTGGCTCAGGCCTATCTGAAATCAACTAAAAAGCGAAAATCCACACTGGTGATTGCTCCTACTCACGCTGAAGCCGGCAAAGTCACCGAGCACATCCGCGAGAACCTGCGTGAGCAGGGAAAGCTGACAACCGAAGAAACCAAATTCACACAGCTGCGATCTTTGAACTTCAGCGAAGCGGAGAAAGGGAATGCCGCTTCGTATCTGGATCAGGAAGGATTGATCGTCCAGTTTCATCAGAACGTTGCTGGCGGTTTCAAGAAGGGAGATCGATATTTGGTGAGCTCCGTTGGCGATCAAAGCGTCGAGCTTCAAAGCATGTCCGGAAACAAGACTCGCTTCCTGCCCTTGAGCCATAGTGACCGCTTCGAAGTCTACTCGCAGCATGAACTGGGCATCTCCGCTGGCGATAAAATTCGTTTCAGTCTCGGTGGCACAACGCGAGACGGCAAAGGCAGGATCAGTAACGGTCGCCTTGATGAGGTCAAAGGCTTTGACCGCCGAGGCAATCTGATCCTGAAGAATGGCAAGATCATTGATCGCAACTACGGACATCTTGACTTGGGCTATGTTGTCACTAGCCATGCCAGTCAGGGGAAAGATCGCCAAGTTGCCATCGCGGCCATGGGCTCAACATCTTTGCCAGCTATCAATGCAAAGCAGTTTTATGTCACTGTGTCACGCGGAAGTGAGAACGTTGAAATCTATGTTGATGACAAGGCCAAAGTACGACGAAACATCGAACGATCTGGCCATCAGATGTCAGCAACGGAGTTGCTTGGCGAAACTGCCAAGCCAGCCTTTGACCGTTCGGCAGAACAGGGAAAAGAGAATCTGTTGACGACAGCGTTTCACCATGGGCGGCGTGCTGCGTATAGTTTTCGGGATCGGCTGTCTCAGTGGTGGCGAAGTGCCAACAAGGCCACCAAAGAACGAGAGCCATTGGGACGGCATCGAGAGAATTCCAATACCCTTGGTATGCCAAACTTTATGGAGCGGAGTAGAACCTGATGGCGGAAGTATCACGAGCTTTTGATGAGAATACTGGTCGCAATATCCTGCATCGTTTGCCGCAGAGCATCGAACGCGTGGCCAATGAATCGCACTGTCCATGGCAGGCAATACGCGACGGCGAAATGCCACCGATGATGTTTCAGTTACGGTTTCGCGATGGGCACATGGAGAGTTACGCCTACAGTGACATTCGCGAAGTTCACTGTCGCGATGCAGGTTGTGTGCAGATCCTGCTGCATTCAATGTGCCGCAAAAGCATTACCTTTGAAGGCCGGCACCTGAAAGAACTGGCCAATCTGTTCTGCATTGCCTCACTTAGATCCATTCATGAAGCCGATGTGCGTGATCTGAATCGTCCCGAGAGTTCGCCAGAAGTGACACAGATCGTTGTGGAAACGATCGAATCCAATGGATAGGCGGAACGTCGCTTCGCGGGGCAATTGGAAAACAATCCTGAACGAAAACACGTTTCCCAAATTTGGGAAGAGATCATCTCCGCATCAACAGGTCGTTCCAGTCACTTCCACGCCCCTTCGGTCGCCGTCGAATGATTTTGCCGTTGTAAAGAGAGCGGTCCACGGCTTCAAAGATTTTGCGTGCAATCCGATCTCCGCCCGGGTCGTTGTCAGTGGCCACGATCACGTCTATGATTTTCTCGCTGGATTCCAGTAACTTGATCAACAGGCCGCATTGCCTTGACGACACCCCTCCTCCAGTCGCCAGATAAAAACTGTTGCAGGGCTTGGCCACCAGATGATGGCTCAAAGCATCAATCACAGACTCCGTTACGATGACCGTTGTGTCTGTTTTCCTGGTGTTGGATCGCCAGAACGTTTTCTGACTGCCTTTGACCAGCAAGCCTCGATCAGTATTTTTCAACTCCAGCCCACAGATTTTGCCATTGGAGTAATGCGGAAAGGCAAGGTTTCCGTGCCGATCTCTGTAAATGCGTCCCTTGAAACGCGGCGAACCGAGAATGTTTCTACCCAGTCTCCTGCTCTCAAGGTAGGCATCATGATCAATGACCTTACACCTCGCGAAGATCGCCCGAACACGAGCGACGTCATGCTTCTTTTCCGTAACACTGTAGGACGGTAAGGACGCCCTCCCCAGTCCGCTCCATTGAGATAGCAGCGTGCCTATTTCAGCGATGGATTTGCCGGACCGATTGGCGACGAAGTCGACAATCGTTCCGCTGTCGCTATCGTCATGTACCGAGAAGTAAACCCACTTGCCTCCTTTTTTGGTGATGATGACTTTGTCGTTGCTGGACTTCATGGCGATTGAGGTTTTCGTGGATTTCTTACGATCCAGTTTGTAGCCGTACTCGGAAGCAAACGTTGCCAGATTGATCTCCCGTTTAAATGCAGTGAAGCTGTTTTCTGTTGGAAACATGCTGCTATTCCTCCAGAAGTTTGTTTTGATCGGCGGACTGAAACGCGTACACGCTCCGCGATGAGTTACGGAAATGATTCCAGAGCTCGATGATGGTGTCGTTGTCTGTGCAATCAATGAAATGATCATTGAATCTGTACTGAGCCTCGATGAGGAAGTGTTCAGGACAAACCTGGAAGATGAGCTCCTCAAGGGGCCCACCGACAGCGAGCTGGTAACGGAAATAGCCGTTTGTTTCTCCCGGGAACGTGTAAGCCGGAATGTATTCAAAGGATAGTCCGTAGCCGAATTGCAGGATCTCCAATTCGCCCCAGATTTCAATCAACGGTCGGTCACCAAGTGCGTCAGGGCAAAACCCGTGGTCCTGGACGAGGTACTCGATCAGCTGTATCCGATCATAGGCCTGATACATAAAGAGAAACTCAATTTCTCTCATTCTTTCAGGGAGTTGGCGGGAAGCTTTAAGTTTATTTTTGAAGTGGGTTGCAGAGTTCATTTGATGTTCCTTTTTGTCGGTAAGTGATGGGTGAAATGGTGCCACGACGGTCATCGACCGTCGTGGCACTGGGCTAATGTTCGCCGAGCAAGGACAGCGTCCAGTGACTTCCATCGAATACAGCCCAGATGCAGATCTCATCCAAAGGAAAGTCGGTAAATTCAATCTTTTGCGTGATGAATGGCGGGATGCCGCAGTCACGCTCTGCGTGAAGCACCGCAGTTCGAGCTGCTGAGTCAACTGTCAGAATCCAGTAGTGCAGATGTCCGATCGGAGGCGATTGCACAACCGCACTTGCAAATTCGGGTGACGCGATCCAGTTGGCAATTGCATCAATCAGCCAGTATGCCTCCGCATTCTCGACAAGGAACCTGACACCCGGTGTGTAAATCACTTTTTGATTTAGCGGGTGCCGATATCGCACAAGGTCGCCCATGAATTGCAGTAGTTCATGTTCAAGTTGTTGAGCGTTCGCAGTTTTGTTTTTAGTTTCTTTAGTCATGTCCGTTTCTCCTTTTTTTAATTGGACTTTGGTTTTTGGTAGTCACCTGAAGCGGCTACGCCGCGGAAGGTGCCTGTCCATAAAACCAATGGGAGCAGCAGGTTTTTAGCGGGGGGAGGATTGGCAAGATCCAAATCGCCGGAGGGGGATCACCCGGGATTTTTTCAGCGCAGCGGTTAAGAAAAAATTTTGGGGAGACCGGCGAGTTGCCGCAGGTGAGCGCAGCGAAGGTCTTGAGAATTCGGGCCGAAGGGGCCTGTCAACAAAGCGTCGTCAACGACGACTCAAGACAATCTTTTCGCATCCTGAATTTGGATCGTATAAAGTGGGTTATACGAACCAAGAATGACCCAGAAAAGATACGACATCGTGAACGAGGAAAATGACCCATTGGCCGATCGCGATGCTCGCTGGCAGAGCCTCGTCGATCAATTCAATCTGAAGAAGCCCGGTGTCGATCCGTGGGATGCGGTTCAACTAAGCCAAAGCTTCAAAGGTGCCAGCCATGGTGAACGGTGTTCAATCTCATTTCTGCTAAATGTTTGGAGCCCGAGCGAAGAATGGGACTGCGGAAAGTTCGATTTGATCGATGCCATGGGCGTCTGGGACGACGACCAATTGGCTGCCTTCAAGATTTGGTTCAACAATCCATGGTGGCCCTAATGAGCAGACGTCGCCCAACACATGAATTGAGGAGGATTTCATGGCAAAAGAACTGACCACCACAACCAACCACATCCCACCCGTCTTTGGCGGCACGATGCCGGGCAACCTGATTGAGATTCGCAACATCATCAAGGAAGCCAAGGACGCATGGCTCAGCAAAACTCAATCCGAGAAGACGAGAATCGCCTACAGCAATGACCTCGATCAGTTTCTCGAGTTCCATGGCATCAATCCCACGCACATCGAACACATGACGCGGATCCTCCCGGAACAGGTCACGAGCTGGCGCGATCATCTCAAACGTGAGGGTGGCCGCGTGGATGCCGAAGGCAATCCGCAGCCGGCGGCCAATTCCACGATCGCCAGAAAGATGACGGCCCTGCGGTCGTTCTTTTCATTCCTGCAGAACTACGGCTATCGCGGTGCCAACCCTGCTCACCCGGACTTCGTGACCGCTCCCAAAGTCTCCGACAAAGGAACCACCCCGGCGATCGAAGGAAAGCGGATGCGGATGCTACTCGAGGCTCCCGATGAAGAGCTGCCAACGGGTATCCGTGATCGGGCGTTACTGGCGGTGTTTGCCTACATGGCTCTTCGCGTGGATGAGCTGCATCAAATCAAGGTCGGAAACATCGTTCGCGACGGTGAACACACGATCATCAAGATTAAAGGTAAAGGCAACGAAGATCGCCGTGGCGTGTTGCCTCCCCTCGCTGCAGGGCCAGTCAATGCATGGATTGAAGCCGCTGGCATTGGCAAGGATCGCGGCGGTCCCCTCTTCCGTCCCGGTAACAGCCCACGCGGCAATGGTGTTGATGGATTTCAACGCAAACCGATGACCATTCGCAGCATTCAAAAACGCGTAAAGAAGTATTGCGAAGACGTTGGCATCGATGAAGCCATCAGCGTGCACTCGCTACGCGTGACGGCCGCCACCGAAGCTCACCGGGCAAAAGTTCCGCTCGTCGACATCCAGCACTGGCTGGGGCATAAAGATCCACGGACGACCTTGCGATACATTCGCGGCGTTGAAGACGTAGACAATAGTCCGGCCTATATTTTGAGATACGGATAATTCGAACGAATTAGGACTTTCGCCGATACTCATTGGCACCTGCTAAGATCCCTGCCCATAAATTTTCTTCCTCTTCGTTGTCAGGAATATTCTTGGCAAGATGCCAAAGCGTATAGATTACTTCGTTCTGGTTTTCATCTCGTGTGTGCTGTCCAGCCCACGATGTCAATGATCCAAACTCTCCGAAGTTGACACAAAAGACTATCAAATCGTTTGATACAAAACCTTTAAGATCAAACTCTTGAGTTGGGGTCGGTGCTCCAACTCCTGTTCGATATTTGCCAACAAGGTCACCATCGGTATCGACGGTCAGTTCCATTTCAGAATCAAGTCGATTCTCCCAAACACCGTTGAAATTTGGTGGCGTTGGCGCACTCGGAGCGCCCCCAATTCCAGCAGTCAAGTGCCGTTCAATTGTCATACTTCTTTCATCCTATGTTTGACTGAGTGAATTCGAGAAATTCTACAGTCAACAACAACCAGCCGCTACAGCCACCCATAAAGGACGTTGAACTAAACCGCTTCGCGGGAGCCTGTTTCGTTCCCTTGACTGCTGGATCAGACTGAAACGTATACGTTCTGATAGTCCGAGATGTGAGCCTTGAGGCGAAGAGCCTGAGAGTTTTCGAACTAGAGTTTGAACTTCACTTCAACTTTACTCGAAAGGTCTCTCATGACTCCTCTACGTCAACGCATGATTCGCGAACTGGAACTTCAACGCAAATCACAACATACCATCGATGGTTATGTGATGGCAGTCTCTCAACTGGCAGCTCACTTCAAGCAGTCTCCTGACGAACTCGACCAGGAACAGGTTCGTCAGTTTGTGCACCATATGATTACCGTCCGCAAGCTGGCGTCTTCGACGGTAAATCTCAGACTCGCCGCGATTCGATTCTTCTACCGTCGTGTGCTTGGCGATAAAACGTTTGATCTGCGAATCGAACGCAAGAGTAGCGGTCGATTGCCCGAACCGCTTAGCCGCAAAGAAATCGAGAAGCTCTTTGGTGTCACCAGGAATGCCAAGCATCGGGCGATGCTCATGGCGGCTTATGGTGGCGGGCTCCGACTCTCTGAAGTCATTCACCTGCAGCTCAAAGACATTCACTCCGATCGCATGCTGATTCATGTTCGCCATGGCAAGGGTGACAAAGATCGTTTTACGTTGCTGTCGCAGCGACTACTTCAAGAAATTGGTCAGTATTGGCGGCGTTATCAACCAACCCAATGGCTTTTCGAAGGCCAGTCCGGTGGAGCCTATGCAGACGGTTCACTCCAGGGCGTTTTCAACAAATCAAAGCGTCTCGCCAAGATCCAACACGGTCGCGGAATCCACAGCTTGCGCCATTCTTTTGCGACTCACTTACTTGAAGGTGGAACGGACTTACTGACGATCCGTAAACTGATGGGGCACCGAAACCTGAAGACCACGGCTCGCTAGTTTCTACGTTCGGCCGCCGATAAAGCTTCTCAGGACCTCACAAGGCTTTTCCAGTAAACTAGAACCAGTGATTGAAGAATAATTGGAACAAGTAAGAATGTGCTGAGCACCTTACGACTCGTTACTCGTTTACACGGTGAACAGGCACAAAATGGCTAAGCTAAATGTTGGTGAACGTCGGCGACTTGAAAAGCTATTCGACATGGGCGGCGGTTACGTTCTCGATTTCTCAAATCGAACACTGGAGGAGTTCGTCTACGACAGCGTTGAAGTAGAAATTTATCATGATCGCTACCACCACGGGAGTGGCTCCAAGGCCAATCGAATACGCGGATTTTGGAAAGTGGAGCCGGAGGCTCGGGTTGGAAAGCTAATTCACGACCTAGTTGACCATGCCGAGGAAATGTACGGGGACGACAAGGCTGACGAAATTGCCGAATGTCGAACGGTTGTGCGTCGACTTCTAGGTTCACCCATCAACAAGGTATTATCAGCTCCGCACTCGCTTTCAGCCGCCAATTCCGCATCAGTGCATTTGCAGGATCCCGCTTCGCAAAATGTTCAACAAACCCTTGGACAGCCAGTCCGCGTATTTATCTCTTACTCTTGGGAAAGTGACACGCACAAAGATTGGGTTAGGGAACTTGCAGATTGCCTTGCAACAAATGGGATTGATATCACGCTCGATCAATACGACCTACAGATCGGACAAGACCGATTCCATTTTATGGAGTCGTCGGTTCGTGACGCGGATGTAGTGCTCTGTGTTTGCACACCAAGCTACGTTTCCAAAGCAAACAATCGTGATAGCGGTGCCGGTGTTGAAACGAGCCTGATGACACCCCAATTTTTTAACCGTGTACAAACATCGAAGCAATTCATTCCATTGATCCGACGATCTGACAGTGGACCTGTGACTCCCGATTATCTTTCGTCATTGATCTTCGTGGATTTTCGAGACAACTTGACTTTTGATGACTCGATGGAATCCCTACTCCGCCATTTGCATCGAGAACCACGCCATCCGAAACCACAAGTTAGGTCCAAGCCGAACTTTGGTGAATAGAATGGGCGGTAAGTTACGGCTGCTTAGGTCCGAGGAGCACACACATAATCGAACTCAACGTTTGACAACGTTGAGTTCGTCTAAATTGATTAAATGAAAAATGGTCAGGGCTTTCGCTTCGCCCTCCACAGTCTTCACGAGCCGCAGCAAGGACATCGACCAGATGGAACCGGCCCAATTGAAACGCCCAACCTATTTAGGCTCTTTTCAACAATCATCTTTCGTTCTTCTGCCCTCGTCTCCTTGATATACTCATTCAATTTATCTGTCAACGAATTCTGTTCATCCTTGCTGAGTTGAGAAAACCCTCTCAATACAAGGGCAACTATTTCTTATCCAAAGAAGGGAGCTTCGGAATAACGTAAGTTAGTTTCGAATCCTGCGAATCCAAATGGTGACTGGATGAAGTCCAGAATACTCCATCGTGTGTCATCATTGGTTCCAACAGTTCACTTAACATTGTATTTTTATCTTGTGGCAATGCTTCTCGGAGTGAAGCTAAGTACTTTTTCTGAGCTGCGACGAGCGACTGTTCGTAAGTCTTTCGGGCCAATTCAGATTTGTCTTTCAGTGATCGTCGTTCACCTGTTGAAAGACCTAACGAAGTTGCAATCACGCCATTAATCAGCGAATTGGAAAAACCTTCTTTGCGAATCATCGTGTAGGTCGTAAAGCTGTGCTCCTTGCCCGTCTGATGAGGAAGCAACACTCCTCTCAGTTGTTCATCGTGTTGAACTCGCATTTCTACCAAACGTTTCAGTTTTTCTGTGTTGGTCAAACCGACCGCTGAAACAATTAAACGTTTTTCCGCATCAAAGGATCGCTTTACGTCCTCCATCCTTAACTTTTGATCTTCGACCAACCCGAGATAGCTTGAAAAGATCTTGCTGGAAAAACGGTTCGATAAATCAAATGTGAAATGTTCTACTTGGATTTGCTCCATTCGGATTTGTTGCCTTTGAGCATCCGTAGGCTCAACGGCCGGGTTTTGTGCCAACGCCACTAATCCACAACTGAAAAAAAATACAACAGCCCAAATTGCTCGAAGCAGCATATCAATCACCTGTTCACACTAATCAACAAAGCAAACACCAATGGAAGGTTGCCTAACAAGCTTACACTCACCTCCGTCAACCAGAAATACTGCTTTTTTTCCACCCGACATGAATGAGCTCCTGCCTCCAAAGCGGCTGACACTAACTTCGACGAAATAGGCATTGTGGTCGAACTCCCTGCAAATAGCCTGCAGGTTAACAAAGTCTGGCTTAACCGAATTAAGCCCCTTAGACAGCTCTGATATTTTCGAAAAGACAATCGAAGCAAGTTTGGTGTCGTGTCTTTCATCCCCCGTTGTTCCTAGAAATAAGACTTTAATTTTTTGTTCTGCTTCAGAATTGTAATGTGCTACTGACAAATTGAAGCACAAATCAGTACTCTCTGAAGCCCGGCGTTCAATCGTTGTTGAAGACGCTTCATACAAAGAAGTGTCCATTTCAGGGATATCATTAGACACCGCAATCGTCGAACATGTCACACTTGACAAGCAGAACAGAAAAAACAAAAGAAATCGTGCCACTAACATTTTTAAATCCGTCTTTGAATGGTTGCTTACAATTCTTCGTGAATAAATTCTACCGTGTTGTTCGTTAGCTTTTTCATTTTCAACCTAAAAACTGGCGAGTCGAATGACTTGGCGACAAGCTTAGCAGTAAAGTTTAGATTGTCGTCGAACCCCATCTCCTCGGAGTAATAGTGCACTCTAAACTGTTTGAACCTTACCACAAACACCGAATTGTTTGCGATAGCATCCCAGTTTGCACGACTGAGAATCAATGCATTAGTGTCCGCAATTACCGGAGGATTAAACGGCATTGAACCGTCAGGATGTCCATTTGGACCAACGTTTCCATTTTCATCTGGGATCCAATCGCTCCAGTCTCCTGGAAGTTTCTCCCCGGGGTTGTTGGGGTCTGGGATGGATGTCAAATTGGTACGCTCTTGGATCCATCCATTTGCGTGAGGACCAACTACTGCAACAGCACCTTGCGCGTTCTCTCGTGATACCACAAAATTTATCCCTATTGAAGCTTGCGCTGTTTGCGCTCCAACAAGGACATTTGATGTTACAGACGGTTTCATGACTCCTATTTTGTTTGGGGCCAAAACCTGAAACTGTGGAGAGTCGTATCCATTTTCATCGCGACTGTCAGTCGCGACGCCATGAGCGATATAGGATCCTACATTTTCTGCCTTGTGCATGAGGGCGAATATCCCATTTTCCGCCGGATCTGCCATTCCAACTGGGAGAGGTGGGGTATTGCCGACACAATAGAATATCACGCCATAATGATAAGCGTTAGGGGCTGGGAAAGGAGTTCCACCGGTTGCATGAACAGTCGTTACCCTAGCATGCCCCCATACAATCTGACTTTCGATAAGTGTTTCTGTCACGGGCGTTGGATTACCCACGCCTCCGCCACCTCCTATACCTCCAGTTGGCGATCCCTGTCCAAATCCACTAGCTTCGACGATACACAGCACAAAACACAAGACAAACGCGGTCAACGCAAGTTTTCTCATTTCCTCTCCCAGACAATTATCGAACATTAGCAACGCAACACGTCTTAAATCTAATCAGTAGTCTAGAGCAAAACAAGCCACGTACTCTCCCACGGAAAAACGTCCGATAACGTCGAGTAAGTGCGGCTGTTCCAGCAGGCCGGAACAGCCATGAATAAACAGTAGCAGTTCATTGCGTTTAACATGCAACAATTGCGACGTCGCGATTGTGAAAAGTGTTTTGCACGTCAATGAAGATCCACATGTGAAAGACCATTTAGTTTTCGCTGGGTAAGCAAAACGCTCAGTGGTTTCCATCGAAGCCAGCAGAGATGTTAATTCAAGTCGACTGAAACCCGTTTCCGGAATGAACTAGCGAGTTGCGGCAGGTGAGCAAGGTCGCGACGAACAATATCTAAGCACATTGACAACAGAAGTCATGGTGGCTTCGCGAAATCAAGGGCTGCATGCAGAGATGTTCGATACGAACAAGGAACTATCGAGCAAGATCGGAGATTTCTTCAGGTTGATTGCGACACGACAGGATGTCGCCTCTCGCGTCAATGAACCGAAAATAGAGGCATCAGTCTTTCTTAATGCCGAGCCCGTCGGTGATTTCGAGATACTGCCGCCAATGAGTAACGACGGCGCTACAAGTTTTAAAATCATCGACATACGGCACGATTAAATCTTCCACCAAGTCGGCATTTCGCTCGAGGCACTGCACCAGCAGCGTTTCAAAAGTCATCGCAGAGCGGCAGAGTGTGGCAGCGGCCTGATGCCAGTTGTCGTCGGTGATTGGCTCGATGCTATTTACTTGCATGGGACCATCTTTTTAAGGATCGATGAAATATGTATGCCTGGGAATCATACGCATTGCTTTATAAAAGTCACTCTATTTCGTTCCTAAATCCGAATCCACTTTGCTCGCCAATTGGAAACGTTGATTAGATACATTGCTTTAAGGACGGGTCTTAACGTCCTGATCCCGTTCGATTTTTTCAAATCGTTTCAACAACGTCTCTGCGTCTTCCGTTTGCATCAAACGATCGACAAGATTGGTTAATCCGGGATGGCGACTTAGAAAGGCATCTTTGGCCTGTTGAAGATTCTTCTGGGACATGTTGGTTCTCCTGTGCTGGTGAATCGGACGTTGAAAAACTTCACACGAAGCCACCGCCTATTGAGCCCTGAGACCTTATTCAGCGGCCATCCGACCCATGAGCCGAATGTGTGACGGATTTTCAAGTCCGGTCGAGCGACAATCGCCGACCTTGAAAGATTACCCTGTTTCAACGTGCTTGATCAATGAAAAACAACTTGTCGTAAGGCATGAACTGCGGCGGGACAATTGGAATCAGGCCTCTCATGTTTTTCCCAAATTTGGGAAACTGGCTTTGGTGGCTGAATGATGAAAAGAAGCAGGCTAGGAATTCCAGGGATCGACAAGTTCGATCTTCGAAAGTCGAAAGTCCTTGATGTTCCTTGTTGCCAATGTTGCCGCTCGAGAATGTACGATTCCCGCTATCTGCATGTCACGGATGTCGGCGCCCTTCCCGCTTGTCTTGTACTTAGCTGATACATCAGCGGCAGCCTTGGCAGCATCGGTATCAAAGCCAAGAATACGTCCTTCGAAATCCTGTTCCAGTGATTGATGAAACTGTTGGAACAGAGTGTGCTGGCGTTTTCCCGCTGGCATGATGTTCAAGCCATGTTGGATTTCAAACACCGTGATGCTGGTAGTCCAAATCTTTCTGGATGGTTGTTGGTGAAGCCAGTCGACCACTCTGGGCTCAGGTCTCTGTCTCATGAATTCAGAAACGACATTTGTGTCCAAAACGATCATTGATCGAATTTGGGCTCCCGCACCTGCCGCCCCTTCACCTCTTCAAACGTTTCTTCGTCACTCAAGCCAGATTCTGAAAAGCGATTGACCAACTTGGTAGCAAGATGCGATTGATGTCGTTGTTCAAGGGCATGTCGGAGCATCGACTGAACCAACTCTTCAACCGAACGCCCCTCTTCTTCCGCCAACTCGCAGAGTTGGAAGTGCAAATCAGGTCCAAGGTTCTCCAGGTTCAGTTCTGGCATCAAATCTCCTTCAAATTCATGGTATCAGTGTTAGTCCCCGAAAGTCCAGAAAATTCTGCCTTGGTAGAATGGTCTGCGGCGATACGTACGTCGCAGACCATTGGTTACTATGCCGCCTGCTCTTCTTCGATGTCAGCATTGCTTTGGCGATCTTCCAGTTTCAGCTCGACGATCCGCATGGCGACCTGGCTATAGAGAACACCAAGTTTCAGGTTGTCCATTTCGCTCAGTGAGGAAGTGTCTTTCCATTCGCCTTCAGCATTCTTGTAGCCTTTGACGTAGTTAACGCTGTAACGCACTCGTGTCGGATCTTCTTGCGAGACGTTTCTCCAGATGGAGGCTTTTAGTCCTCCGTATCGGATGGTATCCGCGGGTGGTTGGTTACTGCTGGTCATCGTTTTCTCCTTTCGATGTAGGTTGGTGTGGGTCCGCGACCGCCGCGGAACAGAACGTTGCCGCCTCTGACGGCAACGAATTGGAAAACGCGGTTGCACGAAACCACGACACAATTGAAATCTGGTGTCTCATCGCTCTAGCTCCTGCGGATTCAAAGATTGGACCGTTGCCTCTCGATCATTCTTTGCGGCAGATTGGAATGACTCACCAAGAATCAGATCCGCAGACTTCTGAGCCGTCCCTGCAGCCGAGACGATCAGACGTTTGTCGCCCTTAAGGACCTTGATCCAGCCTTGCAGATAGGAAGCGGACTGCTCGATGGTGGCGGGACTGATCCTGCATGATGCACAGAGAAACGAAGCCGAAAGTTCAGCCACCAATTCCTCCCGGCTGTAGTCGGGGCTACCGAAGGGCGCCGGATCGGTATCGAGGCCACGATTGAGACGCTTTTCGATACCGGTGCTATGGGATAGCTCATGGAATAACGTGCAGTAGAAATTCTCTCGGCAATCAAACTTGTCGGGCTCAGGCAAATGAACGGAGTCGTCAACAACCCGATAGAAAGCTCGATGTCCACCGTCGAACTGGATGTCTGGCGGATCCTGGAAGCCAGCCACAATCGACTCTGCAGCATCTAATGGTTCAAACGTCGGCACTGATTCCTTATCGCTCTGTAGATCGGGAGCTTCCACACCGTCGATCTGTTGGAGATTGAAGGCCATGTAGTGCCTGAGCACAGGAACAGACTTGGGATCATTTGTTTCCCTGTCTCTGGTTTCGTACATTTTCCAGAAAGTGACCAGTGTCCCCTGCTCGCCTTTGCGAACCGATCCGCCTTGTGATTGTGCCTGTTTGAACGTCATCCAATAGTCTGATGGGTAGCCCTTTGCCCAAGACTTCATCGACAGTAAAAGCACATTAATGCCACGGTATCGGTTGCCCGAATGCAGATTCTTCGGCCAGCCGTCTCCGTTGCCTTGGGCAATTGGATTTCGCCACGGCGCTGTGCCCTCTTCCAGGTAGCCGAGGATTTGGTCGGTGACTTCCTGATAGATATCCCGCTTTTGTTTTTTGGCAGTTCGTTTTTTCCTGACCATTGAGCGATAGTGCCCAACAGCGCATCGGAGAGTCAACGAAAAACCTTCGGTTGAGTTATTTTACTTGTGTACCGTTTGGGTTGAGCAGGGTTGCTATGCAAGCAAGCGGGACACCCGCCATTGGAACCTAAATCCTGAGGCTATTTGCCTAACTGATACAAGGGTTCGTTCGTAGGCTCAGGGCGAGTTGTATCAGGTCTCAAACTGGCAGGGCGCGCCAGTTGCCGCGGTGATCGTCCCTGATTGTCCAGGACATCGAGTGATGCTCCCGCTTCGATTAACCGTGTCGTGATGTACCCCATCCCGGTGCGGCAGGCAAAGTGTAAAGGTGTGGCACCGTGAATCGTGCGAGGAGAAGCGTTGGCACCACACTCCAGCAGTATACTCACAAACCCGTAGTTGTGAGTAATGACAGCGAAGTGCAACAGGGAACGTTGAGTGTTCCCATAGGTCCAGTTGGGGTCGGCTCCCTTTCGGATCAATTCGCGGCAAATGTCCTTGAAGCCTCGCGATCCCGCGTGCCAGAGCAACGAACGGTTACGAACAATTTGATTGGGATTGGCATTTCCCGTTTCGAGTTCAAGGGCGACATTTGCGAGGTATCCGTTCCTGATTGCTTTGAACAGATGCCAGCTATTGTTCGTCGATGTTGAAAACGCCTGTTTAACCACGGTGGCCAAACTGGCATGCCCCAAGTACCAGCGCAAGCAACTTTACGGCGTTACCCCGGGATTCGTTTCTGGTGCGACAGATTCTCGGATGTGGGTACAAGCATGTCGTTCCAGTCAGCCCCTGCTACCTCCGGAAAGCGATCAACGATCAGGATGGCGTCCTTTAGCTCAGTCTCGAGTTGGACACGAAGTTTGTTGGCCATCTCATGTCCGGCCCGATCATTGTCAAACGCCAACCAGATGGACGATACGGCTGGCATCGCAGCTACCAGTTCTGCGAAGGCTCGGGCATGTTGGGGTCCGCATGTCCCCGCAGTGCTGAAGAAGCGTTTGCTATGGATTCCATGGATCGTTGCGAAGCTTAAAGCGTCAACTGCAGACTCGCAGACAACGGCTATTTGATCGGTGGCGCGCGGTCGTGAACTCCAGAACCACTTCTTGCCACCCGGTGGAAAACCGGTGAAAGTCTTACTCTTGATTTCAAAGCCACTGAGCTCCCCTGCAGGATCAAAGTGAGGAAAGATGCAGTTCTTACGTTGGTCGATACGAATGCGATCCCTGAAGATGGGATCTTCCAGAATCGATAACGGAATCTGACGAGAGCTCAAATAAGTATCCTTGGCTGTCAATGGTTTGGCCTGCTGCCAGCGACGGCGAACTTTCTGCAAGTCTCCTTCAGTTGGTTTCAGATCGAAGGAATCATTAGCAACTGAAATCGAAGCAGTTTTACCGACCCACGGCCTGAGTTCTTTGCGAACACCGCCCAGAGACAGGGTTGTTCTGACACTGACGAAGTCAATGATGCTGCCGCTATCGGAACCGCGAACATTGAAGTAGGTCCAATGTCCGTTAGGACGTTTGGCCACAATGATCTTGTCTCCATTGGGATGCCGCATCACGGCGCTGGAGCGGCTACTCTCTTTTCGGTCCAGCACAAACCCTTGCGATGATGCGTACTCACAGAGGTTGATCTGCGTTTTAAATTCTTCCAGTTCTTCATTGCCGGTCGCCATGCTTCATCCTGACACGGCAGGAACGATCTCTTCAAGCGTTTATTTTTCCAATTGTCCCGGCACGTCACGTGATGCAAGGCTCGGTGTTCATCATGCTGCGCAGATTGGGATGTAGAAACCCGGAGCCAAGCGTTTTAAAGCCACGGCATGGAGCCACCTTTTCGCTGCCAAACACCGGATCGCTTACGAATGCCTTGCGTGCCACCGCATTCATGCATTTCAGAGCCCATGAGAGACGTGAGACTTTCTTGGGAGCATTAAGAATAGATTTATATATTTGAGCCTTTTTCTGGGGCATCGATGACGCCTCTGGATTTCTGCGGTTCATCCTCCGTTTCGGCGGCCACTTTTCTTTGTGATGTTTGGGAAACAGGGTCTTCTTCAGATGGATGATCAACCCCACACACATTTTGGTGGTCTTTCCTCTGGCGACTTCGCAGTGTAAGTAGCCACGGGTTTCCAATAGCGTCAATGATCGCTGTACCGTACGGCGGGAGAGCTGCAGGCCTTTCATGATGAAGGTCACCGTCATGGCAGCAAAGCGCCCTGCTCGGTTGTCCTGGTAAGCGTGTCTGAGCACAAACATGGCAATCCGCCGGCTTGAGTCTGTAAGATTTCGATCGCGGATCAGTTTCATGTCCACCGATGGGATGTATTCGCCATTGTCGACCGGTTCTTCGTGACGCGGTGTTTCGATCCACGAATATCGCTGCCTGGAAAAACGATGTGACGTCTCCAACGATCGCTTGCGTTTTGCCATGTAGGCCGCTTCATCCTGGGTAAGCTCCAGATTGGTAATCCAACCGCACTGATGCGCCAGCCAGTATTCGAATTCCCCATAGCGAGGCTTCTTCCAATGGTCCGGACGTGAACCCGAGAGCTTGGCGATCTCATCGATGGCTTTAACTCTTGTGGGATCCATGCTGCGAAAGATGGGAGCGGCGGCACCTGCAATCTTCGCTGGATCAGGATTGGACGGCTTAATCACGGGCGACCACCCTCCTCCCGATACTTTTGTTCGGTTGACGTGTCCCTGTTCCTGCGAAACGAAAACAGGACTCGTTGGCTTGGGCCGATTCGGCCTGATGGATGGTTGTTCAGATTGCTTCATGCATGCTGCAACGCCTTACCAGCCGCCCGCCAGAAAGCAGGCACAGAAAAGTGTTTACAAACGAAAATAATCGTTTGCATTAAGGAACAGGAAGCGCTAATCTGAATTTATCGAATTGAGATGAGCTTCTGCTCTTTGGAAAAACCGCCGCGCCAACGGCGGTTTTTTACTTATGGACTTTCATAAAAAGCTGTTCGGTCGTTGCCCTCCTTGTTGGTTTGTTTTGGAACCGTCAGAACGACGTATCCCGGAAAGATGATGTCCGCGATTCGGACATGACTCCTAGAACACTACACCATTTATCCACCGATTTATACTCAAATCGACATGTCGACAGGGTGTCGCCTGCTGCAGTGTGCCACTGAAGCGACACGGAGAGTGACAGGTGGCAGGGTGTCACATTCACTGCAAGCCAAGGAAACACAACGGGTTCCGGTGTCGTGTAGCGGTGGAGTGGGGTGGCTGATTGTCACTGAACAACGCTGTCATGCTACATGCAACAGAACGACAGGTTGCCATGTCAGAAAACGCGACATGTCAACGGTGTCGTGTGCTGATCAATCGATCATCAAGTGACACCATGGCACTGCATGGCAAAGGTGGGACGAGGGGAGCGATACGCAAGGAAACACAGCGTATCGAAATGAACACCCCGTCGTTGTCGTTGTCGTGAGCTGAAGCGACGACATGCCAAGGCAGTGTCAATGTTGTAGCGCCAGTGAAAATGACGACAGCATCGGTGATGGCAATACAGCAGTGTGACATCCTTAAAACACACATCACAAAGTGTTTGCGCGGGATCCACGGGTGTAGTACGGTGAAGTCATGCCCGAGAGGAGGGGGCTGACGACGATGGAACAGACAACATTTAATATTTCAGAAGTGGCGAGGTTGACCGGTAAGGCACGCTCAACAATTGGCAATCACCTGCGCAAAGGGAAGCTGTCGTGTATTTACGACGATGAGAACAACAAGTTGATTGAAGCCAGCGAGATCATCCGCGTTTACTCAGACTCTTTGGAACTGGACGAGGAGGGCAAGCTGAAGTCCAAAACGAAACGCAGCGAATCGAAGGTAACTGGAGAGCCGCAGGAAGCTTTACACTACAAGGATCTTCTTGAACAAGAGAAGCTTGAGCGTCAGCGGGAGCGAAAGCAGCTGGAAGATACCATCGGTCACTTGCGCGACGATCTGGAAAAGTCTCAAACACGTGAGAATCGCGTAACGCTTCTGTTGGAAAATCAAACAAGGGATGCCGATCGGGTTGCCGATCAGATGAAAGAGATCAAAACGCATATTGCGAAGCAGGAAGAACGGATTCGACTGCACCGAAAGAAGCTGGCCGAAGAGAAAAACAAATCGCTGCTACAGAAGATATTCGGTTAATCGCTCAAATTTGGATGTAGAGACCGATAGAGGAGGGCGCTGGTAGGGAAGTTAGCCAAAACGGTTTCACCTTGCTCTACGAGCCGCATTTCGCAAAGCGGGACACTTGGCCAGTACGACATGATATGTGTTGAGCCGTGCCAGTGTTCGGCACGGCTAAGAAGTTAGCCAATGCCGGGAGTATCCGGTTCCGATGCTGCCGCAGGATTGGATGCTTGTTGTGCATCGATCCATGCGAAGGCGAGGTCAACGACTTTCTCCAGATTCGGCAGGTCATTGCGGCCAAAGTTCCTGGTATGTCGCCACTCTTCGCCGCTTTTATAGCTGCGATCAAACTGGGCGTTGTAGAACGTCTTGCCTTCAGCGCTGGTGTTTTTGAAGATCGATGCCGAAATTGTCGACAGGCGAATTCGGTGAACGGGTTGGTTAGTTTCGTTGGTCATGGTGGTTTCCTTTCCTGTTAAGACCCGAAAAAGCAACACCGACGTAAGGTGACTTTGTGCGGGGTTTTCAGGTATTGGATTTACCACGAACAATTCGATTGCGCCAGCAAAAATATTTTGCAGAGGTGTCTGCGGATGTTTGACGATACATTCCGAATTTGGACTACGGGTTCTCCTGGTTGGATATGGGCGGAGCTAACAGGAAATGGCTCGCTATCGTGTCGCAACTGCGGTGTTCGCGTGTTGAAACAAGCACATCCGTTTCCATTCGATGATCAAATGCACAAAGTTTTGATGTCCTCATAGTGGATCTCGCATTCGAAGCTTCCTTCGCGGTGGCGTTCAAGCGCGTTAGATACAGCCATAATGTTGTTAGCTGTTTCGTTCGTCATATCGGCTACAAGTTGCTTAAGTTGTTTCTGCGAGCATGCTCCCGAAACAAGGCCGTCGACTAACTGGTCCAGTCTGTCAGAATTGAAATCGGCCCACCGTTTCCACCACTTGGGAAATACGAGTCGAAAATCCTCATCAAAGAGACCGGTCAATACGGGCATTTCACACCGTACTTTCTTAATAAACAAAAGCGACCTTTTGAGCGACTGACAGATCTCCAGCATGTTCAGACGGAAAGTAACATTGCTGTCGGCAACCAGGGAGATTTGCCATTCTATGTCTTCCTCAATGTATTGATCGAAATCCTTTTTTGTCTTACTCCGGGCAAGATTATCGAGATTCATGCGAATAGCCCGTCCCGCGATTCGCCGACGGAACTCATTGCCGTGCAAATCGTCATACATATGATCAATGGCTTCAAACAGCCTTTTTTGACGGTAAACATTTTCCTGAAGCATGTCACGCGTCGATGGACGATCACTTCTAAACCTGCCAACTCCACGTTGGTCTTTTTCAAAGACCAACAAGCCACCGCAACAGATCGCCTTCAGGATTTTCTTGAGTGAATTGGAACCAAGTTTAGGGAGCTCAAGGATCTTTTCTGGGAATCCATACTCTTCAAGGACATCAGGAGATTTTCGAATTTCATTGAGCGCATCAAACAAACAATGTACGTGAGCCTTGGAGCGGTCCGCAGGCGCCTCGTCGCTATAAAACGCCCTAGGGAACTCAAAGTTGTGCAGCATTCGCGTCAACGCGTTGAAATATCCAGTTTCGTAATCATCGAGTTCCTGAATCTGTGTTCCCATAATTAAACAGTCGTAATCTTGTAACTCCAGTACATCAGCGACAACCACGATTGCATGGAGTCGTACTGCGCCCCGATCTTCGATCATTTTGCCTATCGTTTTTCCATCCACGCCTTTCACATCACCCGATTCTTCCCGTGTCAAGAAATCATACTTCTCTCCCAGACGGTTGAGCCTTGTGAAGTCACCGCACTTCTCAATCAATTTGGCTCGGGAAATATCCAGATCCTGTAAGCGTTTAAACAACAGGCGATGGTTGCAATGTAAGTCTCCGTTCAAATTCATGTCGGTGTCTTCCTATGATGATCATTCGCTAGCTGACGCAAGAGGGTTCGTGGAACCGATGATCCCGGTCAATGGATGAAGAATTGTCATTGTCGATTCGCCGGACGAAAAAATCTGAAACGAACCTTTCCGCGAGTCTCCGTCTTAGGACAAATCCACAAAGTTGTATCAACTACGGACGTATTCAATTTAAGTTCATCTACAAAGCAGAAAAATGAATGACACTCGGGCATTGAAAAACTACGGACTGGTGTATTGCAAACGATCCGTTCTTTCGGCGAAACTTGGACGTGAATCTCCCAAGGCATTTTGTATGGCTCGCGGTATCAACCCGGGTACTTTTCGAAAAGCAATGCAGGGCAAAGGCATTCGACGTTCAAGCGCGGAGCGAATTGCGAGGGGGCTGAGAATTTCATTGGAAATGCTACTGGAGCCTAGTCGTTCACTGTCGGTTGCACTCTGCGAGTTGGAATTGGACGCCTCCATAGGCGTGTTTCTGGATTTGGTATCTGAAGCCGAGCACGACGTGGACAGTGATGAATTCAGAAGTGAACTACTCCGCCGAGTAAAACAGTTTGGCGTCGATCTTGATAGAGAAAACATTGGATTCCTGATCGACATCGGAAAATCGCTAATTGGGAGTAAGAAAGCTGAACCAAAGCCTCCGCAACTGAGCATGGGCGATGTGCGGCGCGCATTTCGAGGCCGCTTCGAGTTCGAGGCGCCTTTTTTTGAGGAAGTGTTTGCCTATCGGACGCGCGATGGCAAAAAACTTGGGCACGACCTCCAACAACTCCATTTGCATTCAGGTGACAATCGCTACCGGTTTCGCTTACAGGCTCAGATCGACGACGACGTACACAGACTGATCGTAGGTCATGTATGTGACAATCCTTGCTTCGCTTTCGATACACTCGCTTCCCACCGAAAGATCATTAATCTCGCTCACAACCTTGTTGCTACAAACTCGCATGATCCGGAAGTCGTCCAGCGGGCGGTAGAATACTTTGACAGCGTTCGGGGTCATTACAAAACGTTTTCGCGCTGGTGCCTCGAAGAGACGAACGTCACTACGCCAGACGCGCGTTTCCTGTTTTCCGATCATGTTGCTGAAACGGAAGACTTGCTGAAATGGCTGCTGGGACATGGATTGGCGACGGCGGTTTGATTCAGAGAATACCAAACGCTTGGTCGGGCTCGAACATTTAAAGGAAGTTAAGCAGAAGTTGCGCAATCCTGAGGAAATGTTTGAAGCGTTGGATGTTAGCGGAAAGAATTTGGCTGCTGTCACACCAGTCTTTACGCCGCTTCAGAAGGGGGAGCATTGCAATGCTTCACAAACCAAAGCCCGATTCAATTTTCAGTGACCAAGAATATGTGAGCAGTGAAGAAATCGCGAATCATGTTGGCAAAACTGGGGCTTTCGCCGCGGCAATCCTCAAAGCAATCAACGAAGCCAATATCGATATAGATTGTGACGAGTTTCTGAATGAACTGTATCTCAAAATTAGAAAGTCCACATCAATGGTTACAGCACGTGGCTGGGTCAATTGGACCCTGACGTTGATCCATCATTTGGCAGTCGATTTTGTTCGATCGGAAATACGTTACCGCAACCGGTTCTTGCCGATCGATTTCCCTGAACAGCTGGAAGGTACACAGGACGAATCGGATTATGAATTGTGGGACTTGCTGGATCGAGCTTTGAAAGTCTTAGAGACCGATTTTCCTTCGCTTCACAATGATTTGTTAGCGATTACCCCTGGGGTTAGCCGCGAAGAGGCAGCCCAAGAACTGGGCCGTTCCGAACAGCAGATCAAATATTACCGCGAAACAGTTAGGAAGATCGGAGCCAGAATCAGGGATCGTCTGGAGAAGGAGATTCAGGAAGATTAGCAGAATCGTCAACAATTTGCTGAAATGCATCGCGCCATGACTGATAACGTTCGAGATATGACAACGCGATATCGTATCGAATCCTCGCCATGTTTTCGGACAACGCCAGTTCTTCCAACAGTTCGCTGTCGACCGGTGGAGCTTTGGGCTCGTTTCGCAATACCGTCAATCCGAATCGGTGTCGCAGACTGTCACCCTCTTCAAAGTTTTGCAATTGATCATTCATCGTTTCCGTTTAGCAGAAGAATGTGGCGAAATTATGGCACCATCTGAAATTCTTGGACGGATCAGGACTGTCGATCATACAGTCGATGATATCGGCCATTCTGCAACAGTTGAAAACTTTTCCGCAGAAACTTTGAAATAGGCTCCGCCAATCGCAGACTCGTTCGACCTTAAGGGCAATCAAGCGTGAAAACGCTAATCAATGTCCTTTTTTTGGAGTAGTAGAGCGATGCTACGAAATTTCTCAGATCTATTGGCACAGGCAAATGGCGACAATGGCGCCGGCGCCATTTTTGTAATCGGTATCTGCGTTGTCATTTGCCTATTCTTGAACAGAAAACCGCCCAAGAAGATCGAAACTTGGGCCGGCCAAAAGACCACGGAGCACGTTTGAGCAACCAACTTGGCTGCTCACCCATTTGCAATCGGCGAAGGGGTACATCCTGGCGCTGGTTTCCGTGGCTATGCTGCCGCTGCCTCGGTGCCATCGCTGGTTGTCTTCTGGTCAACCTGTTGCGGATCGATTGGCCGTTTTCACCAACGGCCATTTCGATCACCTGTTTCATCTTGATGCTGCCCTGTTGCTGGGACGGCTATCAATCGTATCTGGGGTCCGGAACAACCAACCGCAAACGATTCGTCACCGGATTTCTCGCAGGCGCCGCACTGTCGGTACTGTTTGGAACCATCTTTAACTTGGAGTACCCATGAAGTCACTTAAAGCTGCCATGTTCTGGATTCTAAAGCGGTTTGCCGCAGGAGCGTTTCTCGTTGGGGGTTTCTGTGTATTTGCCGCGATATCGTTCTCGATTGGTTCTCTCTTTTATTGGGCTTTCACCCATCCTGTACCCGGACTGATCCTGTTTTGTTTTGTCCTTGGATACCTCTCTCTCGTTCCAGAGAAAAAGCCCTCCCGATTTAACACGGTACTACCTCGCCGTATTACCTGATTCAAAAACTTCAAAAAGGAACACCCATGACTCATTACGATCCGTTTCAATCGCTTCTGACTGATGTCAGGTCAGAGGATGTGTTTGCCCAACTCGTGAATCGCAAACCGGAAGACTATGAAAAGTTTGCCGATCTGGATGAACAACAACTGGCTGACTTTAGCGAGCGGGCTGCGAAATCGATTTGCAAGTCCGGCAACAGCAACATTATCGAAGAGGGATACTGGCTGCATTTACAGCGAATGGTCCTGAAGAAGTCGGGGACCTTCGGAAAATTCCTCAAAGAAATGGATATCAAGAAGACTCCAGCCTATCAAAAGATGAGCGCCGCTCTGGTTTCGGCCCCATACCTTGCAAAGTCTCCCAAGCTCTTTGAGCAATTTGTTCCCGCAGCGCTATTCAGGGTTTGTGGATCACAGTACCCGCAATCCGCGCGAAACGAGGTATTCGCGATGGCAGCGGAGAACAGAATGATCAACATCGCGACCGCGGAAGAGATCCGTCGTCGTCATACCAGCGACGTCAAGTCTGAATCTACAAATCAGACCGTTCATAAGGAGGACCAGCAAAAGCACGAGATGTCGGAAGTAAAACAATCGAGCATCAAGAAGATCAGCCCACCGCTGGTTGCGAACTGCCAACGAAGGGCTCGGATGATTCAGCCCGAACGCAACGAACCAATCAATCGAAGCCACTTTTACTCGTTCAAAGGCAATGTTGTCAAACTGGCCATGGATTTGCTGGTTTCAGGTTCTAGACCTGATCTCGAAGCAATTATCGCAGACGTAAGGGAGATGTTGTCAGACCTCGAGGGGCGACTGGTGAAGTTGAACAGAACTCGTCAGTCCCGAAAGATGGAGGCCTCAGCGTGAAAAAGAACTTTGCTGAAACGTTTAACTCAATTCACGAAGCCTTTGTAGCCTCCAAGGGTAGCGGAGGGCTGCCTCAACCCAATCATCGTCCTCACCGCAAAAGAAAATCGCTTCGCAAGATCATCGCGTTCTACCTTGGAAACCTGATCGTCATGCCAGCCATCCTGCTGATCTATATGACAGTTAGCTCCGCTGGGCTGGCCGACATGGTTGAGGTACTGGGAACCAAAATCTACCAGATGCCTATCCCGGGTGCGTCGTTTCTCGAAGCGATGGATGGTTGGAACAAAGTGTCAATCGCGATGGTCATGGCGATCGTACTCGCGATCGTTCTAACCATCGTATGGAAAAAAGTCTTCGAGGCGCTGCAGGATCCGGGACGCATTCAGAATCTGAAGAAAGAGAATCCATTCCTGCTGTACCTGGTTACCGCCATCTACACGCTCACGATTCTCGTGGACAGCACCGTGTTCTACATCGGCCTCAATAGTACGTTTGCGGCCAGCTGGAACGATCAGGCCCAGTACATCCCGTTACTGGCCACCGTCATGTTCTCCAGCATTCTGGCACTCATGGGAGCTGCCCATGCCAACCATTTCCGAACCGAAAAAGTATAGGACAACACCATGAAGATACGAATCTGTTTGATGTTACTTGCCTTGATCAGCCTGTCGGTTTCAGGATGCGTGGAACCACCGAAAACCGTGGATCGCAAGACATTTGATGTGGAAGCCGTGGACATATGCATTGGCGTCGCGATCGACATGAGCGGAAGCTTTTATTCCAACTGGGATGATCGCGCCCATTCCCTGTTCATGAGATTGCTCAACGATGTGTTCTCCGCCAGCGCTGGCAATGAATGTCGCGTCGTGCTGGGCCAATTGAGCGCCAGTGAACCGATTGTGCTATTCGAAGGGCGTCCGCAGGAACTACGACGACGTTTTCAGTCACCTGAAGATCTGAACACGTTCCTGCAGGAGAACTCTGATCCAACCGCATCGACGGTCCACAACTGCGTTCGCAAAATGGTGGACTATGTGGGTTCCATCAATGGAGTGGAAGAGGGGACCCAGATGATCTTCGTTTGCCTCAGCGACATGGTCGACAGCCAACGGGACGAGGCGACACGTGAGCAGGAGCAGGCTGACATGCAACTGTCACTCAAGCGATTTCGGGAGAAGAACGGCGCGATTGCGCTGTATTACGTATCCCAGGACGAAGCGGCGGTTTGGCGAAACGTTCTTTCTGAAGCAGGCTTTCAGACCGGCGACTTCATCATCGAAACATCGCTTTCTGAAAGTCCCCGACTGCCCGAAATTCACTAACGTTGATTCATCTTTTTCAACAGGGAGTGTTTCATGATCCAAGTTTCTTCTCCTGGACTGCCACCCTGGCCCAAGGTCTGGTTGGACCAACAGCTTAATCGGGCCATGGTGATAGCCAAACATGCAACCTGGAGAAGCTATGAAATCGCCTATCGCGTTACTGAATGGTTGTTGCTCTCATTCCAGCTGATGTTTGTCCTAATCGCGTGGCGGCTGCTGGCAACTCCCAATACTCCGCTTCGCGTTGTGCTCGTCTTGATTGCCTGGATGGTCTTCGCGGCGTTGATTTCAACGTTTACTCGTCTGGTGTTTCCGGAACCGCTTGCCAGATACATCTTTGCAACCAAAACCACACTTTGGGTCACCGATCGTTCCATCATTTTCAAAAGCCGTTTGTATCGATCTCCCGTTGTCGTTTGGCGATCATGGAAAGACAAATCCGTGCGTCTGCGTTTTATCATCCAGTCAGACCCTGAAGCGGCCAACTATCTGGCTGACCAGCAATACCAAAGAAAGCTGCCGCGCGGCCCCATCAATGAAGCAGCGATCGTAACGTTAGTGATCGCAACACCCCAGAGCAAAGACAGTCATCAGGCGGTAGACCAAACCGCTCTACAGCGTGCGGTGCCAATCATGGAAGTTTCCAATCGACAGGCGCAGAAGTTTTCCACTGCCTTCGATGCTGCATTGATGCTGATTGAGAATGAGGTACAGACACAGACACCAGAAAGCTATTCACGTGGCATTGATATCGATGCCGCACCGTAGAGGAGGGGGAGATGAACTTACTTACCGTTAAAGAAACCGCGAGGAAGCTGAAGCTGAGCCTGTCGATGGTTTACCGCCTGATTGCGAACGGTGAATTGCCATCCTATGCAATCGGCGGCTGTATTCGCGTGGACGAATCCGAGCTGCAAAAGTTCCTTGAACAGAATCGCAAGGAAACCGTCAAATTACCAAACCAACAACGCCGTCATTTCTAGGAGTCTCCAACATGTTCTATGGCAGCCGCAATGGATATCGGTTTGTGGGTTCGTCGCCTCAGTGGGATTTGTACGTGTCGCTGCGAATCCTGTATGTATTGATCATCTTGGCAATATGCCTGGTGGCCGCTGTCTGTGCAAATGGCGGAGAGAACCTGGTGTCTCGCTCGCTGGAAGGAGATATGCGAATGGAGGAGTTTCATGACCTTGAAGGTCTGTTGGGAGATCTGCCACGTGGACGGTCTCCGGACTTCGTGGGAGCACCGCCGAACTCATACTTTGAGTCGCCAAGCAATCTTGTCGCCACCGAATCGCTACGATTCGATGCTGCCAATAAAGGCTCAAAGATGTTTCTCGGCGCTGTAGGTGGCAGGGTTGTTACGGGAGAACGACTACCGGATGGACGAGTAACTCGTTGGGTTGAAGGAGGTGTTCCGCTGGGAGTAGGGGACGACCGCCACCATCTCCTGATCGCGGGAACGCGAGCCGGCAAAGGACGTTCCTGCCTGTTACCGAATCTGTTTCTGAAGCCTCCAGAAACATCGATCTTTGCGATCGATCCGAAAGGAGACCTGTGTCGAATTACCTTGCCCTACCGAGCCGAAGTGCTAGGCCAGACCACGTATGTCTTCGATATGTTCGGTTGCAGTGGCGCTCCTGAAAAGTATCACGCTTGCTTCTGCCCAATATCCAAGCTCATTCGATCAGATCGAAGAACGTTTGTACCCAACGCCAAATTGATTGGCGATTCATTGATCGTCAATGATAACCCTCACGAACAGCACTGGACGGATACTGCCAAGCAAATCGTGGCTTCGATCTCGGCTCACGTTGCTACCCATGTGAACTACGAAGGTAAGAGAGACCTTGTGACCGTTTGGCAACTCGCCAATGAGCTAACGACACCGGATCCGGATCACCCTGGTAAGTACTGGCTCGAAACGGAGATGCAGAATTCAGATGCCGGCGATGGCATGGTCAGATCTGGCGCAAGGAATTTCTATGACCGGACTCACGGTGAGTTCAGCAGCGTGCTTTCAAATGCCCGAAAATATCTTGACTTCCTGTCGATTGGCTGTGTGCAGGATTCCATTCGAGGAGAGTCGATTGACTTTGGGGAGATGAAACGGTCTTCCGTTTGTATCTATCTTTCACTACCGGCGATGAGAAAGGATGCGCTCAAAGGGTGGACTCGATTGATGGTTCAGTTTGCTTTGGCTTCCTTTGAAGAAGAGCAAACTTCAGTCGGGCCTCAGTCACTCATGATGCTCGATGAGTTCCACAATTTAGGAAGATTAAGCGTTTTAGAGTCTGCAATTGCACAGCTAGCTGGGCTCGGGCTGCAGCTGGAAATCGTTTTACAGGACCTGTCGCAGTTGAAGGTATACGAGAAGCAATACGAAACTTTTATCGCTAACGCCGGCGTGATTCAGGTCTTCGGTTGCGCGGACAACACAACGCTCGAATACGTTTCCAAACGTCTTGGAAACTCTGTGACACTAACACGATCTACGAGTGCCCCAACGTTCGAACAGGCAACCAAGCAGGCGGCCAGCGGGGAGTCGTGGTCTTTGGCGACACACCCGCTTATGGATATGGAAGAATTGAGCCGTTTCTTTTCGCGTGACGATCCGATGCTCAGGCAACTGATCTTACGTCCCGGGTACAGGCCAATGATCCTTCAACGAGCGTTTTACGACAAATACGCGTTGATCCGTGATCGTTACATCAACTCACAAAATCTTTAACCATCAAGTGGAGAAACAATGAACGATCCTTCTGAACTATCACTCCAGGAACAGTTTGAATGGGGAAGAGAGGCGATTGGAAAAGGCAATCTTTCCGGTGGTCTTGATACGATTCGCGCCGCCGCGTTTGAGGGACATCCTGAAGCGCTGGTTGTCAGTAACATCGTTTGAAAAAAACGTAAGGAGGAGAGGCTAAAAGCCTATCTGGCTCTGCAGCAGTTTCTGCTGGACTGGATGCAAGGTGATCAGTCGCCACTTCGTCCTGACAGTCCTTGCAGGCGACAGGCAGAGGAGGGAGCGGAGTGATGCCTTTTTTCACCGTTATCATTTGCACCTACAATCGGGCGCCACAGTTGCCACGCGCTCTTGATTCATTGTTGGCACAATCGGAAACCGATTGGGAAGTCGTTGTCATCGACGATGGATCACGTGACGGAACTGAAGAAATTGTCTCAAGGTATGCAAGCCTTACAAACGGCATTCGCTACTTTCGAAGATCTTGTAATCGCGGTCCTGGACCGGCAAGAAACATTGGCGTCCGCATCTCGGCAGGACGGTTCATTACTTTTCTCGATTCTGACGATGAGCTCGAAGTAGATCATCTGGCTGTTAGGAAACAACGTCTGATGGCAAATGCCTCTGTTCGTGCCTTGCACGGAGGATTCAAGGTCGTTGGAGACCCTTGGGTTGTAGACAGAAACGATCTGTCCAAAAAAATTCACCTGTCGCAGTGCGAGGTAGGTGGTACCTTCGTCATCGAAAAATCGGTGTTTGAGCAAGTTGGCGGTTTCCGTGATATGGAATACGCCGAGGATTCAGAATTTTGGGAACGCCTTGAAACGAACGGCATTCGCAGCCTGAGCGTCGAACACCCTTCGTACATTTACTACAGAAACACGGTCGGCCAACTTACGTCGTCATGTGTGGCTTGTAGTTGTCGATAGTCCCATTGCCGCTTGCGAACGCCTGTCCAGTGGTGAAGCGAGTCGAGGAGAATCCAACGAACGGTGCTGGCAATTGATCCGCTACCAAGAGCGAAAACGGTTGAGAAGAGCATGCCCCCTACACTCGCTTGCGACATGTCGCCTCCGTTAATCCAGCTGGCGACGAGCTCGCTGTGCAGTGAAATTGCCCATGTGCAAATGAAGCCGGGCAAGATGAAGGCGATGATGACGCCAAAGCTTTTGAGGGATGCTCCGTTCATGTCTCAACCATGAAAGATTCATGGAAGATGCGCAACGTATTTTTCGATGCCGAACTGGTTTTCCACACGCATTGGAAGAGGTTGTTTGCGTCGGCCACTATGCTGGCGAGCCATTTTTTCTTGCGCCCAAACGCCGAACGTGCTACGGTCAAAGAATGGAACTTCAATTACCTGAAACAGTCGCGAGCCGAATTCAAAAGCATATGGAGGCTAACGGGGGAGGCTCTCCTTTGGAAGTCGTGGAGCGAGCTCTCGACAGCTTGGATAGCTCTGGTCGCGTGGCTGACCGATTTGCCAAATACCGCGGTATGGCTACTGGTTGGTCTGTCGAGCGAATGCTCAAGGATCGCCGCGAAGGTTTGCGGTAGATGCTGGTTGTTGATGCGTCGATGATTCTGGCATTAATCCTCGATGACGAATCGTCGATTCTCGCGCAGGCTGTCGTAGAAGCAATGGACTCCAATCTGACTTTTGCCCCAGACATCCTCTGGTACGAAGTACGCAATGCGTTGGTGGTCAACGAGCGGCGTGGCAGACATACCAAAGAACAGAGTGCTGCTTTTATTGGCGACATCGAATCGCTACCGATTACGTTAAGGCCACCGCCCATTGAACACACGGTCCTCAATTTGGCACGCAAGCATAAGCTTTCTGTCTACGACGCTTCCTATCTTGATTTAGCGGTCCGATACGGTGCCAAACTCGCGACGCTCGATAGAAGACTGGCGTCCGCAGCGATCGAGGAAGGTGTCGATTGTTGGAGCGAAGTTGTCGCAAGACTCGACGCTGGATGAACCGGCCGGGCAGGGAGTTAATCAGAGCTCAATAATGATGTGATAATGTATCTTACGGAAAATGAAGTCGAATCCCCAGGACACAGTTCCAATGGCAGCTCATGCAGCGTCGTTTCGGCTACTCTGGCAGCTTCTTGTTGCCAATCAACTGGATTGATGCCTCGTCACCATCGTCGTTGGATCGGACCACCAATCGAGCATCTTGCGTTACCGCAGCAGATGGCTTGATTTCAAGTTTGAAAGTGCGATCGTTGAGCTGTTTGGTGTTCTCAATCAAAAACACTCCCTCGGGTTCAATGCTGAATTTTGGTTCGATCTTCTCTTTCAATCGAACGATCGCAATCTTGTTTTTATCAGTTGCTACACCAGAAAAATCGATCATCTTTGGCGAGACTTCAATTGACTGAGAGTTGCGAATGATCACAGGAATCTCGTAAATCAACTGATTGCTGTCGTTGGTTTGTAGAATCAGCTTCTCACGTTGAATACCGCTCGATTTACCTGTCCCCTGCTTGATCTCGCACGCGATTTTGTAGCTCACCGTCTTTCCATTGATTTCAACCGACTCGATTTTGGCAGAAAGACGATCGCTGGAACTTTCGATGGACTTAATCTTCCAAAACGGGCTACCGACCCGCTTTACGTTAAGTATTTGACTGGATGATTTCTCAGTACCGCCCCCGGAGAGAAATTCCAGCTGTTCCGGTTCGCAAATCAGGTTGCGAATATTGACATGTGCGGTGAGTTTAATTTCCTTTCTGGGCTGCGCAAACAAAACATGAATG
Source organism: uncultured Pirellulaceae bacterium (assembly GCA_964479855.1). Classification (GTDB taxonomy): domain Bacteria; phylum Planctomycetota; class Planctomycetia; order Pirellulales; family Pirellulaceae; genus Mariniblastus. The sequence continues at coordinate 3,976 of CAYZPA010000041.1, read as the reverse complement.
CTTGCTGAGCGACGACCAATAAACTTCACCGTGTCAAACTGGATTGTGAGTTTTTCAGTCGTGTTCGGCTCAATAATTTTCGTACTTGGAATCGCTTTCATGCAACCACAACTCGATGAGACGGACTCAATCACAAACCGCTCAGAAGTATGGTTTTTCAATTCAATAAATGGTTCCAATTCTGTACCCGGTTTCACATCCCCGAAATCGAACTGCGTTGTTGGTGCAACCTTTTGTTCCCATGTTTTCTCAACCGTTGTTGCGGTAACGCTTTGTTGCGAAATCGCCTGTGAGTTAAAGCAAAACAAGGTGCAGAAGGAAACCGCAGTAAAAAAAAGAGTTCGCATAAGACGCCAATTTGCAAATTGAATTCTGTTCCTGCTGAGGCACAGCGTAACGCATTTGCGATTTGATTTCCGCAAAAAAACATTTTGAAAACTTCTTCAGAATTGTGATGGGTTTTTGAATTTCGTTTCGTTTCAGGAGTAGGCGAGTTGCTATCGAAATTTCAGTTATGAAATTCTTGCAGGAATTTTCTTGCATAAGAGAAATCATTCGGTAGAACGAGTTGCGAGGTAAGAATTTGACATCGAACCACCGAGGTACTGATGAAGAATCGTTTCGTAGGGATAGTTTTATTGCTCGTTGCGGTCTGCATTGCAGCAGTGATTATTTCTTCCCGCTGGTCTGGCGACGACAAACCAGTTGACTCCCCGGACATTGTGGCGAGCTCAGTTGAGCCATCGGATGCCTTGGCAGAAAGCCTTCGTCTCAAGCAGCCTCCGTTGAGTGAGTCGTTGGGGGTCGGCAAGGGCGACTTTGTTGGCGTCGGCGGTATTGATCGTCCGAAGCGCGACATGGCATTCGACAAGACGCTTCGCGAGCCAGTGGTTTCAGAGAAGAGTCCTCTGCCGCATCCGGGCAACGCTCCTGCGGTCCCCAAAGATGCTAATCCCGAAGTGGTTGGTTTATACGCGGAGCTTGCGAAAGAAAAGCCGAACCGAGCGGCCGTTAGCTCGCTGTTTGCTCCCGAGCCATTCGATCAGAAGAGGTACGAAGCCGACAAGGAAGCCTGGTTGACGCAGGTTCTTCCAGGCCGTGTCTTTGAACCAGCTCAACCGAGTCCGGACGTAAAGCCAATCGCCAGTGCTTCGAAAGCCTTTCAGCAAGTCGTGCAGGGGGAGAAAGTGATTCTGTCGGTCAAGGCAGATCCAGGCTCACCTGTCACTTTTTATACCCCTCAAATTGGTGAGTTCTCCAATCGACTGACAACCCAATCAGTGGAGGCTTCACCAGAAGGCATTGCGACTGCCACGTTTACCGCGACAGCGGGAACTCAGGGATTAGTCGATATTTTGGCCGCCTCGCCGGTCAACAGTGGGCAGTTGAGGTACCGCGTTCGCGTGGTATTGCCCGAATCAGGGAACTGAACAGACCTGATCTCAAACTAGTCTTATCTTTGTGAACAGAGGCAAGGGTTTCATGGACGTTTCTATCTTCAGACAGTTTTTTAGAGCTTCGTTTGCTGTGGCTCTGATTGTTTTGGTCTCGAGTTCTGCTGAGGCACAATTCGGCGGTCCCGGTGGTACTGGCGGTGGCGGTCCCGGCGGCTCAGCCGACCATTTCTGTTTCTCGAACTTTGGCGGCCCGTCCTGTGAGAACGTCATCATCGATGGCGAGGAGTGTTGCGATTGTGTCGGCGGCGACCAAGTTGAAATGCACACCTGCCCGGTGGGTCCGGAGCCTCCTTTACCACCAGAAACACCGCAGCCGCCACCACGAAGGTGTCCTAACGGCGGTGATTGTGGCGCCGAGTCTCTGTCGATGGTTGGGGGAACCGCGATTGAATGTGCCTATCCGGCAATCATGGCAGCATTCGGTGCAGAGACGACGTTTGATATGGAAGCCCTGCCAATTCAGGGTGGAACTGACTGCGGTGGAGGTTGCGGAGGCTCAGGCGGAGGCAGTGGCGGTGGCTGATCGAAATGCGTTGGGTCAAGTTTGCCCCAAAAATCTCTTGCAGCACTTCCTGCAATCAACATCACCCGTCGTCGCGTTCCAGCCAACCAAGTTGAGCTACTCAGCTTTGGACGTGGTATGGCACTCGACTACGACATGCGCCTCACGCTGTATCCTTTGGACAACGATGATCCAGTTGCGATTCTCTACGATCCCAAACTGGAAACAACCTTCTACCTCGAAGACACCGGTGCCAACGGCGCCTACGATCTGGAACACAATATCTACTACAGCTCTGTTGAGCTCATTGACACCAATGGTAACGCAGTCACCGATCCCGGTGATGCGGCTACTTCAGACGTCTTTGCCAAGATCACACGACGCAATGGCTGGGTCTACAACCTGAAAGTTGCAGCTACTCCGCTTGAGGGTGGCGAGTTCATCTCTCAGCTGACCAGCATCGTTGACCCCCACGGCAGTTCTGTTGATCTCACTTACAAAACATTCACTCAAGCTCAAATCGACAGTTCACCCTCTCGTCAGCTTCAGATCGACACGATTACTGACGACTACGGCAACTCAGCATCCGTCAGCTACAACAGCGCGCAGCAAGGCGGACGTTGGGTCATCTCGCAGGTCAATCTCAACACTGGCGAAGCGATCTCCAACTACGCTTACAACACCAATGGCCTGTTGAACACCGTTTCTCGTGGCACTGAAGTTGTCGGCACCTACACATACGGCATCGATTCACAGTACGGATTTGCAACCATTCAATCTGATCGCCGTGATGTTTATGGTCACAGTCGTAACGACACCATCATGCTGTCGACAGACTATCAAAACGGCGACGAAACGGTTGTCAATCAGTACGCCAGTATCCTGCATGGTGCCCGCAATGGCCTTGGTCAGGTCAAGTACATGATTTACAGCGACTCAAACAACGTGGGCTGGTTCAAGATTCTCTATGAACAGCAGATGATTGAGTACAAGGCTGGTGAGTCAGTTCGTTGGTACGAGACCTACACTCAGACTGGTGGCGGCTACGATGACATCACGGGAACGCTGGAGCCCTCGTTCATGCACAACCCGAGTGTGACCGCAACACAGATTCTTGAAAGACAGCCACCCACTACGGTTGATGAAACTGGCTATTCCAAGACCAACACGTACGATAGCAATGGCAATCTGACACGAGTTGATCATCCGGATAGCACTTACGAAAAGTGGCTCTACGACAGTAATAACACAGAGACCTACTATCGTGACCGGGCTGGCTTCGTGCAGCTGACCGAACGAGATTCCAATGGTCGTGTGGTTCGCACTGCTCGCGGGATGACCGATGTGTCAGGAAGCGGAACTGCGACTGCTACGACAGAAGCGGTTCAGGATATTCGCGGTTACTACGGTAGTGGGCATGCGAACGAAGGCATGTTGGCCTGGTCGGCCACAACGGCTTACAGCAGCTCGATTACAGCTCCGGCAGCTAACGAACGTACCGACTACGAGTACGACACCAATCAGAGGTTGGTGAAAACCAAGTTACCGCTCCCCAACGGCCAAACGGTACGTCCGGAAGTAACCTACGCCTGGACTGGAAACTACAAGACATCTGAAACGGATCCCTCAGGGCACACGAAAACCTTCTCCTATGACTTCATGGGACGTCAGATTGGAACGTCGTATTCAGACGGCACAACAGATCAAACACGCTACGACGACGTGAATCTGGCGGTTTATCGCAAGAACCGCGTTGGTGTGGTCAGCAAATCTGCCTACGGCGTCTCTGGACGCTTGGCGTCAACCGTCGCAGCCTATGGCCGCGATGTAGATTTAACCGATGGCCTGATCGATTCGACCAATGCCGCAGAAGACACCTCGGTGACGACCTACGGCTACGCCGTCGGTGTCTCACGCCCCTACCTGACGACAAGCGATGGAACGTCGACGACTGCTGGCCTAGATTATCGAGGCAGGCAGGTTGGCTTGATCCAGAGTCCAAGTTCACGATCCACGC
>CAYZPA010000040.1:0-46737 GCA_964479855.1 uncultured Pirellulaceae bacterium | reverse complement strand
CGACTCAAATACAATCCCAAAGCAATACCCGTGCCGAACACTATTGGGTCAGGTCCCCATGGTTCCATTTCGGCCAACTGCTGCGAGACACCAAACATGACCGCAAAAAAAGCGATCACACCCAACGCAAGATAAGAAAACATGAACCCCGTCCAGATGCTTGGATGAGGACTGAATCGCCCAAACAAAATTCGCTCGGTTGGGCTATTTCTGATTTCAAGATTTAGCCACGGCGACCAAAAATGTTTTCTTTGATCCACGACCGTCACAACGGCATGAAACTGTCGAAACTGGCCCGACAGCTCCATTGAGTTTTGCTCGACAACGTTCCGAACCGCGCACATAAGCTCCTCGGGTGATCGCTGGGACGCAATCGAAAATGTTGGGCGAAGACGAACGGTGCTCATGGCGGCAAATCCTGCAGCATTAGGATGGGGCTCCCATTTGGAATAAACCAGAATTATTCACGACGACAGGCGTCTGGTTTGGTGCTTGAGGCGATTCTGCTGAAGTGGCGACAGGTTTTTCAAATTCACCAATTTCACGTCGTGGGTGAACTGTCGAAACCACAAACTTGGAACAATATCCCAATGAAACAAGTGTTCTCAATTTTGACGCCCACGCATCGTGAATAATCCGGAAATAAACGATCCGCAATCCTAACATCGCTTCGTTGCATCTTCTTAGAAGTCCTGCAGAAATTGGCGATGAAAAATCGCGTAGGGATTTCATTACCAACGGCCCCGTATTTCTCGCGACGGAAAGAATCATTGAAACGATGGCAATTCTCACTTTCCACGCCTTGTCGACTCAAGAAAAATAATATCCTCCGAAAAGGAGCAAGTTGCCTGTCAAGTCAACGATCACTTCTGCGTAACAAAATGCGTTTGGGCAAGAAACGACACCTTGAGCCCGAGCGTTTGTAAATGAACGCGTGAAATGGAGTCTTGTCTTGAACGAATTCGACGACGTAATCAAGGAATTTCTGGTTGAGTGCTATGAAAGCCTCGACGGATTGGACAGCGACTTCATTTCTCTGGAAGAAAACCCAAACGATCGCGAACGCCTGGCGAGTATCTTTCGAACGGTACACACCATTAAGGGCACGTCAGGATTTCTCGCCTTTCCAACGCTCGAACGCGTGACGCATGTCGGTGAAAATCTGCTGGTTCCGCTGCGGGACGGAAAATTCGAACTGACTCACGACATGGCCAGCTCATTGCTTGGCATGGTCGATGCAATTCGCGAGATCCTCGGCAACATTGAACAAGAGGGCTCTGAAGGGGATGAAAACTACGAAGATCTCGTCGCTCAACTTGAGTCCATGCTTCACGAAAAACCTGCCATGCCGGGCGAGCCTTCTGCCGACGCCGAATCGATCGCCGAAGAACAACCAGCTTCCGAAGAGTCGGCCGACGATTCAGAACCAGAACCACAGCTCGATGATGAGCCGGCCGTCAGCGAGCCTGCTGCAACTGTGGCGGCTGCAACTGTCCAGCCCAAATCAAATCCAAAACCGGCCAAGCCGGCCGGCAAGCAGGCCTCCAGCCAGAAGAAGACAGATTCTTCGCTTGCCGATTCGACCATTCGCATCGACGTTCGGCTTCTGGACAAGCTGATGAATCTTGTCGGTGAATTGGTACTGGCAAGAAACCAAATCGTTCAGTTCAGCGAATCCAGCGAAGACGCCGGCATGATGGCAGCTTCGCAACGTTTGAATCTGATCACGACCGAGCTGCAGGAAGGTGTCATGAAGACACGAATGCAACCGATTCGAAACGCATGGAGCAAGCTTCCGCGAGTCGTCCGCGACCTTTCATCAACTTGCGGCAAAACAGTCGAAGTCCAAATGGAAGGTGCCGACACGGAGCTGGACAAAACGATTCTGGAAGCCATCAAGGATCCGCTAACCCACATCGTGCGAAACTCTGTCGATCACGGCATCGAAACTCCGGAAACTCGTTCAGCTGCGGGAAAGTCTCCCGAAGGCACGCTTACGCTTCGAGCTTTCCACGAAGGTGGGCAAGTCATCATCGAAATCAGCGACGATGGCGGCGGTATCAATCCTGAACGAATTCGCGCCAAAGCCATTCAGAATGAGCTTCTCACAGAAGCTCAGGCGGAAACCATGAACGATCGGGAACTAACAAGCCTGATTCTTCTTCCCGGTTTTTCGACAGCCGAAAAAGTGACTAACGTCTCGGGGCGAGGCGTCGGCATGGACGTGGTCAAAACCAACATTGAGCGTATCGGCGGCACGCTGGACATTCAGAGCGAAATGGGAATCGGAACGACGCTTCGGATCAAGATTCCTTTGACTCTGGCGATCGTTCCTGCCCTGATCGTGGCAACCGGCGGCAATCATTTCGCCATCCCACAAGTCAATCTTTTGGAACTGGTTCGATTGACCGCTGACGGTACTGCGGAGAAGCAGATCGAATTCATTCACGACATTCCGGTCTATCGATTACGCGGCAAACTTCTTCCGATCGTTTATCTCGACGAGCAACTGGAACTTCGCCATCGCCGCGATCGACACGACATCGATTCGACGGTCAATATTGTTGTCTTGCAGGCGGAAGACAGGAGCTTTGGTTTGGTGGTTGATGCCGTGACGGACACTCAGGAGATTGTCGTCAAACCACTCGGACAGCACCTGAAACGAATCCCAACTTACGCCGGTGCCACGATCATGGGTGACGGTCGAGTCGCGCTTATTCTCGACGCGATCGGACTGGCTCATAAATCAAGCGTCCTTAGCGAGACACGCAAGCAAATGCTGTCAGACAACGTGCACGTTCACGATCATGACGACAGCAAATCGCACGCCTACTTGATCGTTGAAGCCGAAAATGATTGCCGGTCTGCGGTTCGGCTTTCGACCATCGCCCGCTTGGAAGAATTTGAACTTTCTGACATTGAAACGTCACGTCATGGCAGCGTTATTCAGTATCGCGGCAGCATCATGCCTCTGATCACGCTCGACCACCGACCGATACCGGAAGATTCAAGCCGCGTCCAGGTGGTCGTATTCACTCGAGGGACAAACAGCGTCGGTGTTGTCGTTGAGAACATTATCGACATCGTAAGCTCAAAGGATGTCGGCAAAAACCAGCACTCGGGCCGAATCATCATTCAAGACCGAATCACGCAACTGATCGATCTTGAAGAGATTGTTGGATCCCAATTCCCTGAAATATTCACTGAAGCTGACTGCGAGGAAACAGAATATGCAAACGCATAACTCATCCATGGACGAGCAAAATTCATTCTGCACATTCTGGGTCGAAGGCCTTTACTTTGGCATCGAAGTAAGCCGTGTTCAGGAAGTCATACGTCAACAAACCACCACCACGGTTCCGCTTGCTCCCAATGTTGTCAAAGGACTCATGAACCTTCGCGGTCAAATCGTGACGGCGCTTGACCTGAGACATCGGTTCGGCCTTCCCGCCGTTCAGGAAGGCGACACCCAGATGAATGTCGTCATTCGAACACCGGAAGGCCCCGTAAGCCTGATGGTCGACAAGATCGGTGATGTCGCCAAAGTTGACCCCAACAACTTTGAACAGGCTCCCGAGACTCTTGACGATTCCATCAAAGCACTCATTCACGGAGCCTTCAAACTGGACAACCAATTATTGCTGATCATCAATGCCGAGAGCGCGATTTGCGTTCCCGCCTGACAGACTCAACACCGCCACCAAAACACTGCCAACCACTAACGGTGCTTTGGACAAATCCATCAACGCGTTCTTTCATTCAAAAAACGCATTGTCTGGAACCGGACACAAATCACGAATTTACCAAAACGCGATTCATACGTTTAAAACCACCAAAACTATTCAACATCGCCCAACTATTGAGGAAATTATTCATGAACTTCTACTCTTCTGCCACCGTTCGCAAAAAATTGGGGCTACTGGTTGTCGTCGGTATCGCAGCCTTTGTCGGCTTCGCCTACTTCTCATATAGCACTTTGTCTTTGGCCAAGGTCAACGGCCCGTACTACACAAAAATTGTACAGGGCAAAGATCTGATCGCAGACATCCTTCCTCCACCAAACTACATCATCGAATCCTATTTAATGGTCCTGCACATGGACAACGAGGTGGAAGCTGGCGCATCGCCGGCCACGATCAACGAGTACATCGATCGATGTCAGGTGCTCAAAGCGGAATTTGACGACCGGCACGACCACTGGGTGAATGATCTTGAAGAATCCCCCATGAAAAGGCTCAAGGTCGTCGATTGCTACGAACCAGCCGTGGAGTTCTACCGCACCATGGAACAGGAGTTTATTCCTGCTTGCAAACTGGGAGACAGCGAGAAAACAGCAAAACTTGTACGCGGAAAAATGAGGCAAAGCTACGAAACACATCGGGATGCGATCGACAAAGTCGTGAAACTTGCAACCGAAGGTGCCGCGCAGGAGGAAGCTGACGCGAGTGCATTTATCGCCTCACGATTCAACTGGTCTCTCGCATCGATTTTTCTGTTCGCAGGTGGTTTTGCATTCTTTGGATGGTACACCGTTCGTAACACAATTACTCCTCTGCAAGCCGCAGCATGTCGTTTGCAAAACCTGTCAAGGAAGGACTTGAAAGGGATCGGCAATCGTTTGAAGACAAACGCGGTCAGCACGACGGACCAAGCCACGATGGCAAGCGGAGCTGCGGAACAGGTTAGTGCAAATGCTCAATCGCTTTCTTCAGCGGTATCGGAATTCGAAGCCAGCATCAAGGAAATCGCGGGCAACGCAACCAACGCTGCAACGGTCGCCCAGAATGCTGTACAGGCAGCTTGCCAGACCAACGAAACCATTACTCGTTTGGGTCAAAGCAGCGGGGAGATCAGCAACGTCATCAAGGTGATTAACTCAATCGCTGAACAGACCAACCTGCTGGCTTTGAATGCCACCATCGAAGCTGCCAGAGCAGGCGAGGCTGGTAAAGGATTCGCTGTCGTTGCCAACGAAGTCAAGGAGCTTGCAAAAGAAACCAGCAAAGCAACCGAAGACATCATCGGCCGCATCGAAAACATCCAGAATGACACTGATGAAGCTGTCGGTGCGATCGCCCGTGTCAGCGACATCATCTCGCAAATTAGCGAAAGTCAAAACGCGATCGCTGGTGCCGTAGAAGAGCAAACTGCGATGACTTCAGAGATCTCCCGAAATATCTCGGAAGTCGCTCTGGGCAGTGGTGAGATTGCACAAAGCATTTCCCTGGTCGCAGACGCAGCCAAGAATACGTCTTCCGGATCGGACGACACGCTTTCAACCGCTTTGGATATCGAAGCCATTTCAACGGAGCTCATGGCACTGGTTTCTGAATACGAAAACGCGTGCGGAGACGAATCCTGCGATTTGACTCAAACTGGAACGGCAAACAAGTACAAGCTTGCAAGCCCCACCTAAACCGGAATTATTCACGACGACAGGCGTCTGATTTCTCCATTGAAGCGATTCTCCGGACCCGGAGGCAAGTTTTGCAAATTGGTCAATTTCACGTCGTGGGTGACCTGTCGAAACCACATACCTGGAGCAATAGCGCAATGAAACAAGCTTTTCTCCAGGTCGACGCCCACGCGTCGTAAATAATCCGGGCTAAAGGAAACGGCTCCCTGCCAAACCATGAAGGTCGCCAATGATAAGAGCCCGAAAACAAGAATCCCCTTTTTACCAGGAAGAGACTTTAACGTGAACGCATTGATTATTGACGACTCACGTGCGATGCGGCGAATCATTGGCAGCATCGTCCGTGACGTGGGTTTTGAAATCACAGAGGCGGGTGACGGGCTTGAAGGGCTTGCCGCACTTGAGTCCGATCCGACCAAGTACGACCTCGTCCTTGTCGACTGGAACATGCCCAACATGAACGGGTATGACTTCATCAAAGAAACCCGTTCGAGACCTGAATTTTACGACTTGAAACTGGTCATGGTTACAACGGAGACCGAACCCTCACGTATGGCTCAAGCTTTGTTGGCGGGAGTGGACGAATTTGTCATGAAGCCATTCACGAAAGATGTGCTGATCGACAAACTTCGACTCATTGGAGTTCAGATCGCTGAGCCCGCCAATTGAGCGATGCACTGATCTTCACGTTAGAAATTGAGACTGGATATGGAAAACACAATTGAAACCAGCACGTTAAGCTGCAAGGTTCCAGAGGCGCTAAAGGAAACGCTTCTGTCCAACCTTGGAGATCTAACAATGCTGCCGGCGGTTGCAACTGAAGCAATCGCAATGACAAAAAATCTGGACTGCGAAGCTGATGATTTTTCTGAGCTGGTGCAGAAGGATGTCGCATTGGCATCGCAGATCCTGTCGGTGGCCAATTGCGCAATCTTCTCAGGAGGCCGTCCAATTTCCAGCTTGCAACAAGCGGTCATCAGGCTTGGATACAAACAGTGTCGAAACCTGATTGTTTCAAGCAGCACTGCGTGTCTGATCAAAAAGATGAACCTTGGTGACGAATGGATTCGGGAAGTTTTGTGGCAACACAGTTTCACGACAGCAACAGCCTGCTGCTCGCTCAATCGAGCGTTGGAGCTTGGGTTTGACGGAGACGAATTCACTGCGGGACTTTTGCACGACTTCGGAAGACTATTGTTTGCCGTCGCCGCCAATGACGAATTCCAGCAAGCAGATTCACTTGCATTTTTTGAAAACAAATCGTTGCTATTTGAGGAAGAGGAGATCCTTGGCACAGATCATTGCCGCTTTGGGGCATGGTTTGCCAAGGAAGCTGGACTTCCCGATGAGCTGATCGAAGTCATTCGTCATCACCACGACACCGAAGCTGACGCGACTCATAGCAGGCTGGTCTCATTGGTGATTGCCGCTGACCATCTTGCCAACCACTTGCAACGAAAAGAATCCATTTCAAGTTATGCTCCTGAATCGAACCCTGGCATGACGCAGCTTTCACGACACGTCGGCGTTGACCTTTCTCATCAGTTTGCTTCGGTGTCGGATGCCGTTCTGCTGGAAGTAAAAGAAGCTTCGACCATTGCCTAATTGAACCACCAATACTTTTTTTGATTTTATTCCCATGAAAAAAGCCATTCGAGTAATGCTGTGCGACGACTCAGCAACGATGCGGCGGCTGATCAAACGAGCGATCGAAACCGATCCGGAGGTCACCGTCGTTGCTGAAGCGAAGCACGGACAGGACGCGTTGGATCAGCTTCCGAACGCGAAGCCAGACATCGTGATCCTTGACGTCGAAATGCCGACAATGGATGGCATCGATACCACTAAAGCGATTCGTAAAATTGACCCGCATCTGCCCATCGTCATGTTCAGCTCGCTGACCAATCGTGGTGCTGAGGCCACCTTCGACGCCATGAAGGCAGGGGCAAACGAATTCGCGACCAAACCCGTCGCCATCGGCCATGTCGAACAAGCACTCCGCCAAGTACGTGATGATCTGATTCCAAAAATCGTCACCTTGACCAGTGACAATCAAAGGCGAAAGACGCGTGTAAAGCCAAAAGAAACGTTGCGAACGCCAGACGTTCCTCGAACCTTTGCGGCTCCTGTTGCAAACACTTCTGCGAACACATCTACAATTCCGAGCAGCTTCGATATTGTTGCGATCGGAGTCTCAACGGGAGGTCCAGATGCACTCGAGCGTGTCCTGGCCAATTTACCGCAAGGCTTTACGACTCCGATTGTGATCACGCAGCACATGCCGCCTGTTTTCACAACGATGCTTGCTCAACGTCTTAGTGAGAAAACTGGACGTCGGATTTTGGAAGCGGAAGACAAAAAAACGCTGAACCCGAACGATATCCTGATCGCACCAGGGAACTACCATCTCGTGGTAAGCCGATCCGGAACTGCCGTCCAGACAGAACTGAATCAGGATCCTCCTGAGAACTCCTGCCGCCCAGCGGTCGACCCACTGTTTCGCTCCGTTGCCGACACCTATGGACGCAGAGCACTGGGCGTCGTGTTGACAGGCATGGGCCAGGACGGAACCGACGGCGCGAAAGCGATGAAAGCGACCGGAGCAACGATTTTCGCTCAGGATGAAAAATCAAGCGTCGTCTGGGGCATGCCACGCAAAGTTGTAGAAGCAGGCTACGCAGATAGAGTCCTGGCCATTAGTGAGATTGGACATGTGATCGGAAGATCAGGTGGACGAGCAACACAAGCTGAATTTCGTTCGCCAATCAAAGCAGGGAGCAAATAAACATGTCGCTATCGACACAAGATATTGATTATCTGAGCGACATTGTCGCCAAACAGTCCGGAAACGTTGTCTCTCACCGACAGGCATACCTACTGGAACAGAGGCTTTCTCCCATCGCTAAAGAAAACGGAGTAGCCGACGTTCATGAGCTTGTGGCTGAAATGAAACGCAGCAACAACATATCCCTTTCACAAAAAATCGCGGAAGCGGTAACGGTTAACGAAACAAGCTTCTTTCGCGATGCTCACCCGTTTGAGTCGTTACGAAAGTCGATCCTACCGGAACTTATTGAAGCCCGGCGTTCCACAAAATCGCTGAACATTTGGTGTGCCGCGTGTTCGAGTGGTCAGGAACCGTACTCGATTGCCATGACCATTCGCGAGCACTTTCCAGAGCTTGCCAGTTGGAGAGTTCGCATTTTGGCGACTGACATCTCAGCTGAGATGCTGGCCAAGTCAAAAAGTGGAACGTTTTCGCAGCTGGAAGTGAACCGCGGCTTACCCGCCCGAAAACTGGTCAGATTTTTTGACCGTAACGGCACCGATTGGATTGCCAAAGAGGACATTCGATCACTGATTGAGTGTCGAAGCTTGAACCTGTCAAAACCGTGGCCCTTTTTGGGCGACTTTGACATCGTGTTCATTAGAAACGTGTTGATCTACTTTGATCAAAGTGCCAAGCAAGACATTTTGTGTAGAGCTACCAAAATGCTCAAACCTGATGGATTCCTGTTCCTGGGTTCTTCAGAAACAACAATTGGAATTAACGTACCTTTGGAGAGGAAACAAAAAGATGACACAATCTGCTACCAACGAAAATAGCCCAACGGTTAGATGCCCGATCGAACGAGAGCAAGTGATCGAAATGACTCACGAGCTATTCGGCCCCATGTTCGGTCTCGAAATTAATTGCAACGAAGAGGGTTGCACCGTTAGTTTCGACCCGAAAGCATGGCAAGCCTCCGTCACGATTAATGGAGACTGGAATGCTGAAGTCCAGACAATCATTCCGGGGAAACTCGCGCAACGTCTCGCATGTGACATGTTCGACATGACGCCGGACGAACTGACCGACATCGAAATGGCAGACGCCATGGGAGAAGTCGTCAACATCATCGGAGGCAACGTAAAAGGAATCGTTGGGCAGGAATCCAACTTGAGCCTTCCGTGCGTCGCCCAGTATCAGGCCGCCATAGACGACCCCAATTTGACGGTCGGCTTTAATTGTGAAAACGAGAACCTGCTGGTTCTTGTCAAGCAAGGCTAAACCCACAAATCCCACAACCACGACACGAAAGACAACTATGAAAATCCTGATCGTAGACGACAGCAAAGCGATGCGCATGATCATTGCCCGAACGCTCAAACAGGCCGGCTTCGACAGCCACGAAGTCGTTCAGGCTTCCAATGGAGCCGAGGCCCTTGAAGTGATCGCTTCGGAAAATCCTGACCTTGTCCTTTCGGACTGGAACATGCCGGAAATGCTGGGCATCGACCTGCTTAAAAACGTTCGAGCTGGCGGCAATGAAGTTCGTTTCGGTTTCATCACTTCTGAAAGTAGTGCAGAAACCAAACAGCTGGCAACCGACAACGGTGCCGACTTCATTCTGACAAAGCCTTTCACTGCCGAAAGCATCGAAATGACACTTGAACCATTTCTTGCATAGTAACTTCCTCTTGACAATTATCTCAAACCATTAATTTCTGGCTACTCGAAATGACGACTACAACTCACTTACCTCTCATCGACGATTGTGCAAAATTCCTTGGCGACCTGTTAGGCGCCAAAGTAACGGCAACAGAATGCAGTGATCTCGACACGGACTCATTGGTCGTGTTCGCGGATTACACGGACGACAACAATGCAACTCGTCACTTTTTTGCATGCGACCTGTCTACTGCGGCAATTCTTGGTGCAGCGTTGACGGGTGTTCCACCTTCACTTGTCACCGAGACAATTGCCGAGGGGACGCTTCCTGACAACCTCGAAGAAAACCTGCGAGAAGTTTTGAATATTTCCGTGAACCTTTTCCCACAAAGCGACCAACACAGGATCGTTCTTGAGAAAATGGTCAACGGCCCCGACGCGGTCAAAGATTACACAGCTTGCGAAGGAACCCCTGAAATGCGGATGAAAATTGAAGTTCCTCGATATGGAGAAGGCGTCCTCATCATTGGAGCGACTTAGTGCAAATGACCGTCGTTGACGCTTGGTATCGTTCTTGCTTTTTTCCAGCAAGAATCAGGTTTCGATGTTTCCCAATCAAGGTTATTGACAACTTCCAGCACTTGTAAAACGAAACGAATAAGTTTCAACCCCGTCAGAAACCACTCGTCCCCGATGGTTGGAATTAGGGCAGGTTGAATTTGCGATCGTGGTGCATTGCATCGCTACGCAGATTCCCTGCCCTAACCATCACGGCAACCGGTGAAACGTGCCGGAGCCGACGGCAGGCTTCTATGCCATGCGTTTCTTTCCATCGATTCGCATTATCTTTACGTTTTGCCCGCCGCCACGTTTCGTTTCGTACATCAACTGATCGGCCTGGTCGATGATCCAATTCGGGTCGACATCGTCCTTTCTCGCGGGCTCATAGAAGACGCATCCGACGCTTAACGAAATTGGAATCTTCTCACCGTCGTCGGTGACCAGTGCAGGAGCATCTTTGACGATTCGGTTACAGAGTTTTTCGCAAAATGAATGTTTGATTTGGGCCGCAATTAGAAACTCGTCTCCGCCAAGCCGCAGCACGTAGTCTCCAGAACGTGTCGTCGATTCCAGCCAGTTCGCAATGTGCTTAATAAGCTTGTCACCGGTCCCGTGCCCGTAAGTATCGTTGACTTGCTTGAAACCATCAGCATCAATGAAAAACATCGCCATGCTTTTACGCTTGCGAACCCATTCGGATAAGGTCTTGCTTAGGACTTCACTTAAAAAACGACGGTTTCGCAACCCTGATAGGTAGTCGCGATAAATCTCATCGCTATTCGTTTTCTTCTGACTCAATGCCACTTGCGTTTGAATTGCGATCGTTTGCAACAAGGTTGTCGCCAGGTTTGCAATCCGGGCACTATCGATTCGGCTTCCGGTATCGACTCCAAAGACCACCGAAGATTCTTCCACCCGAGCACCCACGTCTTTCATAATCTCCGTCGAAGTCTCCACATCGAATCCAAAATGATTCTCCAGAAACGAATGCCAGTCTGCCAACTGGCAACCATCGGGCGTTCCCTTTGAACCTCTTCCTAACAGACAACTGGCTCCCATGTGAGCCGCTTGGAGAACCAACTGCAGCGTCGGTGCTGGACTCTCGCCAGCCGCTCCCTGCGAGAATCGATCGTGATGATGCTCAATCGCTTCGTAAAAGTCGTCACCCAGATTCCACGAATTTGTGATTTCAAGCGTCACATCAACGTGATTGAACCCGAAGTGACTGCTCTCGGCGGCCAAAACGTTTGGAAACTTGCTTCGCTGTAGCACTTTTTCGGCGTACTCGTCCGGGTATTCAGATACGAGGGCGAGCACCCCGATGTCCTGGATCATTCCCGCAAGAAAACATCTGGCTTCGTCCAGTTCAGTCGACTCAGCGATCATTTCGGCCAGGACTGCCTGAGCCAGAAAGTTCTGCCACAGCTTCGGCAGCATCCGAGCCACCAGCTCGTGGTTCGGACGATAGCTTCCTAAATGAAAACCCAAAATTAGAGTGCGCACCATCGACGTGCCAAGTTTGGGGATCGCTTTTTCGATCGTTTCAACCTTGGTTCGAAATCCAAAAAGCGCCGAGTTGACGGTCGTCAGAATCTTGCCCGAAATCGCAGGATCACAACGAATCACTTTTGCCATCTCGTCAAAGTCGGGCTCCTCCTGCTGCGCGAATTGCAAAAGCTGGCTGGCCACATCCGGTAGCGTCGGCAAATGCACACTGCCGGCAACTTCCGCCGCCGTGCGATCGGCAGCGTCATTGTTGGAGGAAGCGACACCGGACGCCGCAACGGAAACTTGCGGGTTCCCGAAACCTGTATTTGTATTGAGAGTTTTCATACGGATTGAATCGGGAATTTTGGCGACGGTGAAAAACACAATCGTTCAATAAGCGTTCGACAGATCTGGGCAAACTGGTTTGCTCATGTCGACTGCGACAATCTGCTTTTTGGTTTGCGTCGATTTTGCTTCCATATCTCAGGCCAGTAGGGCGATTGCGAAACGACAATCGGCCGTTCCAAGCTGAAGTGTCACAACAATCCTTGCACTCTACAGAAACTGACCACGGGTTTACCCGCAGCAGCCGCATCGAAACCGGCCTGAGCTTTAGCACAACCTACCTTCTTCCAGCGGCAAACCATCTTGCAACCATTCCACGAGTAGACCATGAAACATTCATTTAACACCAACGAAACGGCCGACACCAAAACGACCCAACAAAAGGCACTGGACGTCAACCTCGATCCACGGCGCTACGGCACTTTTGCTGAAATCGGAGCCGGGCAGGAAGTGGTAAGGTGGTTCTTTCGCGTTGGTGGCGGAGCCGGCACGATCGCGAAAAGCATGTCGGCCTACGACATGCAGGTCAGCGACGCGATCTACGGACAGGCTCGTCGGTACGTTTGCCGTCAACGTTTGCAGGACATGCTGGATCAGGAACACCAACTGAACATCGAACGCCTGCGTGATTCGCGAGGCGACACCACGTCGTTCTTTGCTTTTGCGGATACCGTTTCGGCCAGAAATTTTAAAGGCACAAACGAATGCCATGGCTGGATGGGCATCAAGTTTCAAGCTCATCCGCGCGACGAAGACAGCCAAATCATTATCCACGTTCGCATGCTCGACGGTGAAGCAGCACTTCAACAGGAAGCACTTGGCATCATCGGTGTTAACCTGATTCACGGTGCATTCTCCCTGTTCCATGAGCCCGAAAAGTTGATTCAGTCGCTGCTTGATGGATTGTCGACGTCTCGCATCGAGATCGACATGATCGAATTCTCTGGCATCGCATTTCGACATGTCGACAACCGACTGATGAGCCTCAAACTGGTTGAAATGGGGCTCAGCGGCGCGGCCATGTTTGCCGCTAACGGCGACGTGCTTCAACCTTCGGAGTTCTTTTATCGCAAACCGATCCTTGTCGAACGAGGCAGCTTTCGTCCGGTGTGCAACGTGAACATCGACATGCTTCGGTGTGCGAATGAAAACTTCACCAAACTACCCAACGTCGAAGGTAAAGAGGTTGCCCAGGTGATGGAAATCACGATGAACAACCTGAAAGCAGAAGGGGAAATTGACCTGCGAGACTTTCTGGCGCGAGCGGACATGATGGCGGCGTGCGGGCACCCGGTTCTGATTTCTGATTACTTTGAATACTACCGGCTTGCAGCCTACCTCTCTCGATACACGAAAGAAGGAATCGCGATCACCATGGGTGCGGGATCTCTTCGCGACATCTTTGACCCGCAGTACTACACGCAACTGGAAGGTGGAGTCCTGGAAGCCTTTGGAAGACTGTTCAAAAACGATCTGAAAATCTATTGTTATCCACTGCGAAACCGCGACACCGGCAAAATGATGACTTGTAACAATCTGGACATCGAACCTGAATTGAAACATCTGTTCGAGTATCTGAAACTTCGCGGCTGCATCAATCAGCTTGACAATTTCGACGAAAATTGCCTTGGTGTTTTCTCAAGAGAAGTGCTCAGCAAAATCAAAGACGGCGACGAATCATGGGAAACCATGGTGCCGTCTGCCGTTGCAGACGTGATCAAAACGAAGAGCTACTTTGGTTGCCAGATGGCTTATTAATCGGGACTAACGGGTTAACGCACTCGTGCATCAACGGCTCTCCGTCAGGTACAGCATCTGATTTTCGTGAAGCTCAATTTCGTCTGCGATCTCAAAGTTCGCTTCGATCAAGATTCGCCACTCGTGAAACGGTCGACGGTTGACGTGCAGTTCCTGCCCCGTCCCCGTCGATTCGCCGTTGTGGATTGAAAACGCCTGGCGTCTTACCTGCTTCATGTTCGCGAACAGGCCCTGCACCTGATTGTCATAAAGATGCTCAATGCAGTCGACACACACCGCGCTGTTGAAACGTGAAAGCCCTTCGATCGGTTTTGTGATATCTCCGACCATCATCTCAGGATTCTTTTCGATCTGGTCGATCCCCTCGGCTTCGAAACCTTCCTGCCGAAGGTGCTCCACCGTTTGGCCTCGGCCACAACCAAGATCGATGACCGGCCCAATCAACCAATCACGGTAAAGCGGCAGCAAGCGAACTCCCGGGCAGCGACCCTCTTCCGCATCGCCGTACCACGGATTGTCGTCGTAAATGCGTTGATACAAAGCCTTTGAATTCGCAGGATGTCCTGGCTGAACTTTCGCCGGTGCAATCGTTGGCGATGACTTCTGTTCTATCAAGTTTCCAAACATCGGGGCCGCGTCGGTTCCCGTGGCCGCACGTTTCCAAATAAGCAATTGTTTGCGGTGCCCATCGTAGATGGCCTGGTCAGGGTTCGTTCTTTCAATCCACCAATCCACAGACCGGACCGTCCGATGCAGGTTGTCGCCAAAAATATCCGTCACGCCTGAACGACGACAGGACACCGAACCAAGGAAAATTCCACCCGGTCGAATCACTCGCGTGATCTCGTTCAGCGATTCGTCAATGTGTTCTTCGTCTAGGTGTTCCAACACATCAAAACACGTCACCAGCCCAAAAAAGTCATCATCGAAAGGCAACGATTGACAGGCAGAGACTCGAATCTGATCGTCAGGATTTTTGAGCTTCTTGGTAAGTCGCTGCTTCGCTTTGTCGACGGCAAGGTTGCTAACATCGACTCCAAAAGGACGCAAATTAAAAGTGGGGCCCGTCAAATATTCCAAAACGAAGCCGACACCGCAGCCCACATCCAGCGAGCGTCCAGAAATGACGCTAAGCCGATCAGTCTCTTGCACCACCGCGCGAAAGCCGGGCGAATTTTCCGCGAGGCTGTATCGCACGTCGTGAGTGACGACGTCGTTGTAAATTTCTTGATAGTTCGCCATCGAAATTTCTATCGTCTAATCGTCCAGTGATGAAAGTTACAAATAACCCTTGATGGGAAACCTTGAAATCTGTTTCCTGATCGGGAAAAAGCAACAAACGATGTCAAACGCCAACTCCGGTTATTTACTCTAGTTTTCAGGTGCCGCTTTCGTGGCCCGTTCGCAATCCGTCAAACACAGTAGC
This sequence comes from uncultured Pirellulaceae bacterium, assembly GCA_964479855.1. Lineage (GTDB taxonomy): Bacteria > Planctomycetota > Planctomycetia > Pirellulales > Pirellulaceae > Mariniblastus. The sequence continues at coordinate 31,311 of CAYZPA010000040.1, read as the reverse complement.
GCCATCGCAGTACCGTAACAGCGACCGATTTCGTGGGAATCCACAAAACATCCGTCCAATTCAGGAACCGCCATGATGATTTTACGCTGTTCGCCAGCAAGATGGGTTCGCTGATCGCGATCAGCAACTTTCAGGATCGTTTCAGATCGAGCCTGCATGCAGTACCAGTAAAAGAAACCACCGTAGTTGTACGACGCCGTGTGATCATCGTACTTCAATGCCTTCGCCATATCATCATGATCGGCCAAAGACTTGTTCAGACTCTCCAGCAGCAGATCATCCGTCGATTGATCCCAAACATACAAAGCGCCTTCGCATAGCGGTCCTCTACCGGCTGCCCCGACCACCTGACGCGGACGAGCTTCTTTGTCGGCGAATGTTTGATTGGACCGCGCTGCCGAATAGGAATAAGCTCCGTTGACGTAACGACACTTTTTTAACGCAGCCGAACCGGCCTCGACCGCAGACGCACTTACTTTCGCGCCAAGAGACTTAGATTCGCTCATCGCCCACAACGCCGACGCCGTCACGAATGGGTTTTTGTATTCGTGATACCAATCGCCACCAGCGGTTTGAATCCCTTCCAATGAAGCCAAGCATTTAGCGATTTCAGGCATAGAATCGGAATTCTTTTTTTGCAAACGGTTGAACAACCGAAGTCGATAAAGATAAGCCCAAAAAATCTCGTCGCTGTCCTTGGGATTCAGATTCAAATCATTAGCCACGTAAACGGATGCCGCATCAATCGCGGCTCGAATCCGTTCGCGTTGATCATTGCACTCGGGACGTTCCAGCGATTCCAGCAAAGCCATCGCAGCGATCGAGGTCACCGCAACATGTACGTTCGGCAGACCATCCGTGCCGCCATAATCATAATCTGAATCGCGAAAGCTGCCGTTTTCGTGCTGCATCGATAACAAATACTCGATTCCACGACACCACATATCGGATTCGGAATAAACACCTGCCGGTGCCGCACTGCCAACCGATTTTCGACCTGCATCGTAGGCCGCAGCCGGTAGCTGTCGAAACGTTTCGAAACCGCGAACGAAGGGCCCGAACCCCTGGCCTTCGGCAGCCGCTTTCCAGCCCAGCGGATGATTCGGAAACGCAGTCCCCACGTCAGCGAATTTTTTGTAAGCCAATTCGTGTTGGTTGCTTCGAAACATCGCCATCGCTCTTAGAAGTTCGACTTCGACCAACTTGGAATCCGGCATCGAAATGACCTCGGAATAGTCTCCCGCGACGAAACGTTCACGAGCCTTCGTGACCATCGGATCGACTTCGGATTGTTCAGACGCTGGTTTCAGGAAGCTTGCGATCCATTTGGAATTCATTGTCGTGATCCGATCCAGCATCATCGACTTGGATCCATCAGGCGCGATCACAAGAAAACCGGGCTCAACAAATTCAAACGGCTTCAAGTTATAGGCCTCCGCCTGTTTCTCATCCGGAATCGCCATCAGCGGAATGTAGTGCTCATTGATCGACGCGACGATCGACTGGTCGGAGAACAATCCGGCTCGCATGTATCGATCGATTTCCTTTTTACGATCCATGAAGGTACGAGGCAGTCGCGGCGGGTACCAGAAAATTGGCTTACCCGATTCTGTCGAAAGCTCGCGTGCTTTTTCGAAGCTCGTTTGCCACGCAATCGCCGTCCCGATCTTGGCTGCGATCGCATTGGGTTTGACTCGAATCTTTCGATTTGAATTTTGAGCTTCGGCATGCGATGCGAAAAGCAACAGCGTAGCAAACAAAAACATCGCGATCGTTGTCGCGATCTTCCTGGCGATTCGATTTGGCAAATTCATCTTGAGCTTTCCGGCTGAGTCATTTTGGTTCGATCACCGACGTGTCATCGCGCGACTGAAATTTTATCAGATGAGGTCTTCGATCAGATCACGTACTTCGCGAGCATTGTAAGAAGTTTCGACCGGAATACGTAACAATGGAAAATCTGCCGCATCGAAAGCATCGTTAACAAAGATATCACGTTCGATTCTGTCCGGGCGTTGATGGGAAATGTCATCCAGCTCGATGGCCAACAGCGGTTCCAGCGAACCTGGATCGCACAATACAAAATCAATGTGCTTCGAAAGGATCTTGTTCAACCATTTTCGCCCGTTGACGGAGCCTTTTTCAACGCGAATCAAATCTGCGATCCTGACCATCGCGAAAATCTCCCAATCGTCCATCACCGCTTTTTGCAACGACTTGTAAAATCGAAGCTCGCTCTTGGTAACCAGAGACGGCCGCTTAAAATAAGGCATCGGAGGCGGTGCCGAATACATCCGCAACAACAGAAAAATTGCTGCGAAAACGGCAACTCCGACCCAGAAAGGCCAATAGTCGATCAAAATGGAGTAGAGCTGGGCTGCCATGAACAATCAGTTTTTTTGCGAACGTAGCTCTCGATCGCAGGTCCAATAAGATCTACGATGTCAGGCATCACGACGTCAGGCGTTACCGTGATTGCTTCTGACAATCATCGCCTCACGCTCAGCCATCATTTTTATCCGATATTGGTTGCCCAAGACAGTGCAACTCACTCACCCAGCCGAAGTCTCGCCCGTGTCCTCGATCGAAACCAAAACTGAACTGAAACCATTGCAAATCGGCAACGTCCCGATCGGCTTCCCTGTCGTCCAGGCTGCTCTTTCCGGGTACAGCGACTGGCCAATGCGTGTCATCGCAAGACGTTTGGGAGCCCCGTATTCGGTTTGTGAGGTCATGCTGGACGAGTTTCTGGTCAAGCTGAAAGAGCGAAAGCGTACAAGCCACTTTTTGCATATCTCCGACGAAGAACATCCGGTCGGCGGGCAACTGATGGGCGCCGAACCCGAACAGTTTGCAGCAGGAGCCATGAAGCTTGTGCAAGCTGGCTTTGACATAATCGACATTAACTTCGGCTGCCCGGTGAAGAAGGTGCTGGGGCGATGTCGAGGCGGTTTCCATCTGAGCCAACCCTCGGTCGCGTTAGAAATCATTCGCCGTACCCGTGAAAATGTTCCTGACAACATTCCAGTGACCGTAAAGATGCGACGCGGAATCGATGACTCCAACGAAAGCCGCGACCAGTTCTTTGAAATACTCGATGGAGCATTCGAGATCGGCGTTGCAGGAGTGACCGTTCATGGGCGGACTGTCAAACAACGTTACGTGGGTCCCAGCCGCTGGGAGTTCCTCAAAGAAGTAAAACAACACTTGGGCGACAAGATTTTGCTCGGCTCAGGAGACCTTTTCACACCGCAGGATTGCCTCGACATGATCGCTCAAACGGGCGTCGATGGCGTGACGGTCGCGCGAGGAGCCATCGGCAACCCATGGATCTTTCAGCAGACTCGCGCACTGGCCGATGGTAAACCGTTACCGGATCCGCCGACGTTGCACGAACAACGGGAAGTCCTGCGCGAACATTATCGGCTGGCCGAATCGCTGTACGGCGAAAGTCGCGTTGGTCAACTGATGCGAAAGTTTGGCATCAAGTATTCGATCCTTCACCCGCAATACGAAGACGTCCGCAAGTCGTTCGTGAAGGTTCGCAACATGGCAGATTGGGAATCCGCGTTGACACAGTTCTACAGCGAAGACGGCCCCGGAACCCATCCCAACGGCCGCATGCACAAAGCCAAAGGCAGCGACTGCGAAGGATAACTTTCGCCATTAACGAGTGACACTGAGACCGAGAATGACAGTTACAGCGGGATGATCGACATGTCGCTCAGATGCTCGATCTCGATCGTGATCAGCGACTCAAGGACGTCATGGAACGTCGGACGATGGGCCGGGTTCTTGGCCAACATGCGACGCACCAGTCGATATAACGCTGCCGGACAAAGCGGTTGGCGAATCATCAAGTCGACTGGTGTCTGCTGACGGACGGCATCGCGGATACTTTCAACGGATACCCCATTGAAAGGAACTTGCTGAGAGACAGCCTGATAAATCAATGCTCCAAGCGAATAAACGTCGCTCGCCCGACAAGCTCGATAGCCATCGACGAAACATTCCGGCGCGGTGTAGCGAGCAAGCTGCACTTGATCGTGCGGAAGCCACGTACGCTCGCCGATGCCGTGTGACTGAGACCAGCCAATGAGTTTGACCCGCCCGGTTCTACCCAGAAGAACGTGGGACGGATCGAGCCCTAAATAAACGCGACCGCATTGATGGCCTGCGTGGATGCCTTCAGCGACTTGCCGAATCACCCACATCAATCGGTTTAAAGGGACCTGTTGTGCGGTTGAAAAAAAGCGTTCCAGTGAACGGCCGTAAACCCACGGCTGAACCAAAAAGAATGGAGCCTGATCGAGCTCCGCGTCCAGCAGACGAATCACCGAATTATGCACGATGGCTTCGGTTGCGAATGCCTCACGACCCAAACGATCGATGGCCTTCTGTTTGTCAGCGTGCGGCAGGAGCGGGTTGATGACCTTGACGACATAGTCGTAGTCGGAATTTTCGCCCAACGTCTTCGGTTTGGCACGATAGATGTCGTACCACCGACCGCCGGTGACTTGGGGGCCAAGTTTCCAGCAGGAGACAACATTCTCCTGTTCATTCAGTTGAGTCTCAGTGAGCGTCATGGAGTTAGCGTGAGGAAGGTTGAGGCTGAGATACCTTTCTGTTCGGCTGTGAACTGGATCACCTCCGAATCCCCCTCAAAAGATTCAGGTCGCGACGCTACTGCGTGGAGCGCTGGTGTTTCCGCCTGGAACGGTTTCCAAAAAACGCTAAACAGAATTGAAACCGCTTCGCTGACCGTCGCCTGCCGCTGATCAATCAAGTTTCCGTCGGCCTTAAATACGAACCGAGCCAAATTTCACTCAACTGGATCCAGCCAATTCGTCCGATTTCGACGACGACCGATTCAAGGACTCGTTGGCTATTTTCGACGACGTGATATCCTTTTGCCTTTGGTCATCAGGGCATTTCACCCTGAACGACCGACACAATCGATCAATCAGTTAAAAGGAACTGACAACGATGAGCGTTGAACAGAAAATTCAAGAGCTTGGCCTGGAACTTCCGCCAGCCCCCAAAGCGGTCGCGGTCTATCGGCCTTCGCTGATCGTAGGGAATATTTGCTATACCTCGGGCCATCTTCCGGTGAATCCCGACGGCAGTTTGCATCTCGGTTGCGTCGGAAAAGAAGCGACTCAGGACGACGGATACGCGGCCGCGAAACAGGCTGGTTTGGCCATTTTGTCGACGTTAAAATCCGAACTTGGTTCGCTCGACCGGGTCGCTCGAATCATAAAACTGTTTGGCATGGTCAATTGCACACCAGATTTTACTGCTCAACCTGCCGTCGTTAACGGTTGTAGCGAACTGATGCGAGAAGTTTTCGGAGAAGATATCGGCGTCGGAACTCGCAGCGCGGTCGGAGTCGCTTCGTTGCCGCTGGGCGTGATGGTTGAAATCGAAGCAATCGTTGAAATCAAACCCTGAACGACACCGGAATTTTCATGAGCATTTTTGATCATCAGTACGATCTTCCAGCGGGACTTTCAGATCGACTTCAAATCGCCCTTCGTCGGATCGAGTTTACACGTCGCTACACGTTGGCGATGTTGGAAGACTTAACAGACGAAGAATGGTTCTGGATGCCGGAAGCTTATGCGACTCATATTGCCTGGCAAGTCGGCCACATTGCGATGTCGCACTACGGTTTGACGCTGTTCATGCAACGCGGACGCGCCGAAGTCGACAGCAGTTTAATGTCCGGAAAGTTTCGCAAGCTGTTCATGAAAGGAACTTCGGCGAAACCGGGCCCCGATGCACATCCGTCACCCAGCGAAATTCTAGAGGTGCTCGAAAGGGTTCACCAACAAACCTTGGCCGAGTTTCCCAGCCTTGAAAGCGGACTTGATGAACCAGCGAGCGCACCGCACACAGCTTTTGCCACGAAGTACGGAAGCCTGTTGTTCGTTGCGGATCACGAGATGCTGCACGCCGGCCAGATAGGAATGCTACGGCGACTGATGGGCAAAGAGCCGCTGCGATAAGGGCTTCATCCATGCTAAGTTGAATGGCTTGTGAGCCGAGACGGCGTAAGCGGCCGTGTGCAAAAACCCGGGAACCAACGTTCTTCGGCTCACAATCTCGGCTGGTCAATCGGGCTTGGACGCACCGCGAGGTAGCACCACTGCGATGTACCACCACTGCGACCTACTAGCGCTGCGCCCACCGATGCGATTGAACACTTACTCATTCATCGAAACGAGGAACGCGTTGTAGTTGTCCCAGTCTTGCCGCAAAAATTCGTCATACTTTTCACGATCGGTATCCCTCAATTTCCAGTTACCTGACTGTAACGGATACTCCGCCATCGCAACGATGTCGCGTGATCGTGGGAACCTGAAACGAACTTCTCAATTCGGTCAATTTCGGGACCGCAAATCTTCAAGATCGCCAAACCGATTCGATATCTCCAATCGGGTGGACAACTAACCTTATTCAGGAGCTGCTCAAAATCCTCAGCGTCGCCGTCGCGTTCGAACAGTTTTTCGATGGCTCTTTCAAGAATCTCTTTGTAGTTAAACGCCTTGTTGAAATCTGGCATTTTTAGGCAACAACTTTTATTGGAGGACAAAATTAGAAACCAACCTCAACCTGCGGGTCGCATCTTTAGAACCGCTTCACGTGCCCGAGTCAAAAACTGAGTCTTGTTTTCGTGCGACTCAAGGAAAATCGGCGCTCCGATGGAAATGCAACTTAAAAGCGGCACCGGCAAAAACTCTCCCTTGGGCATCACTCGATTCAGGTTGTCGATGTGGACAGGGACCAGTTCTAGGTCAGGACGCTTCCTGGCAAGGTGATACAGCCCCGATTTGAATTCCTGCATTTCCCCAGAAAGGTTTCTTCCGCCTTCGGGAAATACAATCAGCGAAAACTGGTTGCCGATTTCTTTGATCATCATGTCGACAGGACTGTTGTGGACTTTGATCTTCTTTCGATCGATCAACAACGCATTAAACACCGACGCCATGTACCTCCTGACAGGACCGCCTCGCCAATAGTCAGCCGCCGCAACGGGACGCGTCAGAGCGCGAATCGGCTTCGGCAGCGACGCCCAGAGCACCAACGCGTCGAGATGGCTCGTATGGTTCGCGAAATACACTCGCTGGCAAGTGTCAGGTTCACATTCCACCCACCGCACGGTCGCGCCGCTGAGCATCTTTGCGATCAACGCAAGTGTCGGAACCGTAATCTGTTTCATCAGTAGTTTGTCGCAGTCGTCGTTTTGAAAATGCCGATATCGCTGGCACGAAATATTGCCAACGGTTACGACCATCGGCAAGCCTGAGCTAGCAATTTACCAGCAAATCACATTGACAGTAAATCAGGGCTCCTCTAATCTCCGCCGCGTGGGAACGCCCGCGAATTTTCAGTAAATCTCAGCTTTTTAGGTCATTCAACTGCAATGCAACAGCCACTAACAGTGCTTGTTCCCTGCAAAAACGAAGAGCTGAATCTGCGTGCCTGCATCGAAAGCTTCCACGATCTGGCCGACGAAATCCTGATCGCGGACTCAGGGTCTACAGATTTGACTCGCGAGATTGGCCTGCAATACGAAAAAACTCGTCTTATTGAGCGTGATTATCGCACTTCAGGCGACTTCAAAAACTGGGCAATTCCACAATCCAGAAACGAATGGGTTCTGATTGTCGATGCCGACGAGCGAATTACGCCTCAGCTGGCCGAAGAAATCAAGCTGGAATTAAGCCGAGGCCCCGCTTTCGACGGCTATTGGATTTACCGATCCAACCATTTTATGGGCCACGCTCTGAAGCATGGTGATGCTCGCGGCGACAAAGTTCTGCGTCTGTTTCACCGCGACAAAGGACGCTACGAAGGCCCGAGCGATCACGGCGAAGTCAACATTTCGACTCGAAACGTCGGCAGACTGAAAAATCGCATGCTGCACTACTCCGTCTGGGAGTACGACCAATTCTTCGACAAACTCCATCGCTACACGACTCTGCAAGCCCAGCAATGGAATGAGCAGGGACGCGATACGTCTTACTTTAAATTGCTGGTGCGTCCCGCGTTTCGATTCTTTCGCGAATACATTTTGCAAGGTGCGATCCTGGACGGCAAAGCCGGAGTCCAAACGGCATGGCTGGCGGCGTTCTATTCTTTCAGCAAACAGGCTCGTCTGTGGGAAATCAAGCATGGCTTGAGCCAATCCGATTTTGAAGACACATCGACCGGTATCGAAATCGCCAAACGGCAATTGGAAGACTTCGACCGTCAGAATCGGCGAGCCGCGTAGCCGAAAGCCAATCTTTACTGACCAGCGCGTTGGTTCCTGCTGCTTGAATCCTCTATGATGGGTCAAAACGACCGTCTACTCGAGGATTGCCAAAATGAAAATCTCGATCTGCCTTCTGGCCTCTGTTCTGTTCGCCAGCTCAATCGGAACACATGATGCCGACAGCTTGCAGGCTCAAACTGCCGCGACGCCGGCGCCAAAAACGGCATCGGCACCATCCTCTGCGGCGGAGACGGTTGCTGAAATTGTCAAAGCGGGCAACGCACTGATTGAATCGCTCGATGACGCGCAGTATCAAAAACTGCAGTACTCGTTCACCGATCTTGAGCAACGCGACCGATGGTCCAACCTGCCGACCAGCACCGTGCCTCGCGGTGGAATTCGCATGGGTGACCTTTCCGAAAAACAGAGGCAAGCCGTTTGGAATCTGATCAAGGCCACGTTAAGCGAAACGGGCTATCAGCAGGTTGTCGACAACGTCAATGGCGACGAAACGTTGGGGAGAAATTCAGGCGGACGAATGAATTTTGACAGCGATGAATTCTACGTTTCGTTTCTGGGTGAACCTTCTACCGAAACGCCATGGATGTGGCAGTTCGGTGGGCATCATCTGGCCATCAATTGCACGATCGTCGGAGAAAACCTGACTCTCTCGCCAACACTTACCGGCGGACAACCGATGCGATATGAGTGGGAAGGGAAACCGGTTCGACAAATGGAACTGGAACTTGATACCGCTTACAAACTGATCGCTTCTTTATCGAAAGAGCAACTTGAAAAAGCAATCACTGGAAATCGCTACGTCGATATCGTTTACGGGCCGGGAGTCAAATCGATCAACGTCAAACCGGAAGGCATTCAGGCGTCGTCGTTGACAAAAGAGCAACAGGATTTGCTGACCAAACTCATTCGACATCGGATCGAGATCCTAAAACCCGTGCACGCCGAAAAAGAAATGAAGGCTATCATCGATGGATACGAAAGCACATGGTTTTCCTGGTACGGCCCAACCGAAAATAGTTCGGCAGCGACCTATCGCATTCAAGGCCCCAAAATCGCGATGGAATATTCTCCGCAGCGGCTTGGTGGAGATCCCACCAACCACATTCATGCGATGTATCGCGACCCGTCCAACGATTTCGGTGTCGCTCTGATCAAGCAACTTGGCGACAAGAAAAAGTCCGCAAGCGGCAACGACGATGGAGCTCAATTGCTCAAATCGATTCAGGGGAAATGGGAAATCGCGGAAGCCAACGTCGAAGGAACCGTCATCGAAGCCATGAAAGGTAGCGTCTCAGAAATCACCGGCAACAAAATCGTGGTCTCCCATGGAGCAGCCACCACGACGTCAACGATGAAATTCGAACATGGCACCAACCCGTTACGATTTAAATCGACGTCGACCGACGATCAAATCGGGTTGGCCATTATGGAACTCAACGGCGACGAAATGACGGTTTGCACAAGCATCGATCCCGCGTCGGGGCACCCGCAAGCGTTCGAGGCAGGTCCGGGACTGGTATTGATCAAGTTCAAACGGAAGTAGGCCAGCGAAACGGATGTCGAGCAAAACGGATGTCGCGGTTCGAAGGTTAATATTTTGATGTTGCGCAAATACAAGCCCGACGCGCAAGCGAGTGGATACTTCCGCGATCCTTAGGATCCCTCGTTAATGCGAAAGCCCGCGCCCCTGCGATCGCTCACACCAGTTCTGAGATGATCTTGCCGCCATTTGCAAGCTTCATCGGACGACCGTTGCCGCTCATGAATGTCTTTCCAAGATCCATATCCAATGCCTGGCAAACGGTCGCCATCAAATCCTGCGAAGTGTACGACTGACCTTCAACCGCAGTGCCGTCTTCGTTCGTCTTACCGACCGCGATTCCGGGCTTGAGTCCAGCACCACCCACGGCGACTGACCAACTGCGAGCCCAGTGGTCACGTCCCGCGTTTCCATTGATCCGCGGCGTACGACCGAACTCACCCATCCAGATAATGGCGGTTGATTCCAACAATCCACGCGCCGTCAAATCTTCGACCAGAGCACTCATGCCACGATCGAGCTGCGGAAGCTTTTGATTCTCCAAGGTCTGAAAAATGTTTTGGTGATTATCCCAGCCGCCAAGGTTCACTTCCACGAATGGAACACCGGCTTCGACAAGCCTTCGCGCCAACAAGCATCCGCGACCGAAGCTATTTTCACCATATCGCTCGCGAACTTTTGCGTTTTCGGTTTCTACCCGAAACGCATCCATTTGCTTGCTGGTCATCAGAGCCAACGTTTTATCGATGACTTTCGCATGTTCTAACGCTGCACCGCCACGCTTTTCTTTGATGAACTTGGCTTCCATTTGCTGCAACGCCAGCGTCCGCTGTGTCATGCGATTGACTGGGATTCCCATGTCCAAATTGCGAACGCGACCATTCGCGTCGACACTGAACGGCGCATAAGCCATACCAAGGAAGCCTGGTCCTTCGCTAGCGCCACCCACTGAAACGAAGGCCGGAATATCCAGCTGTGGACGTGACTGACCCAGCTCATGTGCGACGATCGAGCCGTAGCTTGGATGCTTTACGTTTGGGTTGGGCCGGAAACCGGTCTGCATGTAGTAACGACCACGCATGTGATCCGCTTCAGTGGTGCTCATCGAACGAACAAGCGACATCTTGTCCATCTGAGTCGCCATCATGGGCATGTGCTCGCTGATCTGCATGTCACCAGCAGTGGAAATCGGTTTGAAAGGGCCGCTGTTGGCCGAACCGGGTTTCAAGTCCCAAATATCGATCGAAGAAGGACCGCCTCCCATCCACAACAGGATCGCCGATTTTTGCTTCTTGACCATCTCCTTTGCGTTTGCTTCTACGGATCGAGTCAACGCGAACGCGCTGGCAGCCATCGCGGAAGCACCAGCAAGGTGGCTCATGAAGTGACGTCGGTTCATTCCATCTGGTGTGCGAAAATTCATCAGCGGCTCCGTTCGTTCAATCGTTAGTTAGTTTCAATGTCTTTGAAGTGTTTTTGTTTGGGATTTTTCCATGTGGCGTATCGAATATCGGTGCCGGATCGAATACTCGACGGCGGATCGATACTCGATGGCGGATCAAAAACTCGATGTCAATGATTGAAAATGAATTCGTTCGTGTTCAGGATCACCCACCACAGGTCCCTTAGACCTTCCGCCGGATCCGACTGAGCACGAATCAATTGCATCGCCATCTTTGATTCACCACGAGTCGGTCGTCGCGAAAGCCCGGCTTCGAACATCACGTTAATTTTATCGGTCACATTGCCCGGCGCGGCAGCAAGCTGCTCGATGAGCCCGCCTCCAGAAGCACGTGTCGCTTCACGAATCATTTCGCCGTTGAACATCATCAGGATTTGAGGAATCGTTCCGTTAAAGTCAGTTGACTCTCCACCTTCATCGGTTCCAAAGGCACGATTAAACTGCTGCAACCAGCGACTTTTCCGTTGTTCCTGTTCGGCGTAGGTACCCCGCGTTGCCGCAGACTCGACACTGACCAGCAGCGATTCATAAAGCTGTTCCGGTTGCATCTGCCGAAGGTAAAAGTGAGTAAAACGGGGAGCGACTCCCTGCAGCGGATCGTCTGATTCGTTGGCTTTGATCTGGCGACTGGAAAGCGAATAGGGACGGCTCAACACGATCCACTTCATTAGTTCACGAAGATCGTATTCTGCCGTCGCACTAAACTCACTCGCGATATAGTCCAACAGTTCAGGATTCGACGGAACGTTGTGGGGGCCAAGGTCGTCCACCGGAGACGTAAATCCATAGCCCAAAAAATGAGCCCACATTCGATTGGAAATTGTACGACCAAGAAACGGCGACGAACCAATCAGCTTTGCGAGCTCTTGCCGACGATTCACCACATTGACCAGTCCGCTTTTTGGAATTTCGGTACCATCAACAAAGACCGGCCAGGCAACTTGCATCAAACCGTTGCGACTTTCAAAATAAATTTCAGCTTCGTCGAAATCCCGTCGTCGTCGACTGGCGAAATCCTGATCCGCAAGCTCTGCATTGGCTCCCGTCTCCGCTCGCATCCGTCTTGGAAAAGCTTTCACCTGACGAAAGAAAGCATTCATCTGCCAATAGGTTTCTTGCTCCCATTTGTTGAACGGATGCTTGTGACACTGAGCACACTGGACCTGCAAGCCAAGAAACAAACGCGTGGTCGCGGAAGTCGCCAACGTTGCCTCTTCTGCGTTGACTTTATCAATCAGAAAGTTCGTGGCTCCGTTGAAATCAGGATCTCCCGGAGCTGTCGTTCCTGTTGCGGTGATCAAATCGTGCACCATGCGATCGTATGGCTTGGCGCGAGCAAACGAATCTCGCAAATACTTTTGCATTCCCTGGCGATTGATCATGGATCCGTTTTCGGTTCCACCCGTTCGACCGATCAGAAGGTTGGTCCAGACGGTCGTCCAATTGCGAGCAAACTCTTCGGTGTATTCGTCCGAGTACAACAGCTTTTTGGCGAGAGCAAGTTTCTTGTTTGGCTCTTCGCTGCCGACAAAGTCTCGCAGTTCTGAAACTTTGGGAATGCGCCCCAGCAAATCAAGATAAACCCGTCGACACCACTCGCCATCGGTCGCGTCACGAGACGGCTTCAAACCGTATTCCGCCCAATCTCGTTCGATGAGTTCATTGATTCTGGATACCTGTGCCGGCAAGGCAGATTCGATCTCTGCATCTGAATCAGGAACCTCTCCTGTCGCCGTCGAAACAGTTCGCGAGCCACCACTTGCTGGCTCGTCGGGAGCGAACGCTAAAACGTCCGGTGAGACTTCAGCACCAAAAATAAGAATAGCTGCAACAAGGGTCGCTGAAAGAAATCTGCTCGCTCGAAAGGCGTGAACTCCGCCAAAATCATTGAATGAGGTCATTTCTACTGCCTGCCTTTTCTGATTTCGTATTCGTGCTCCGTGCCTTATTATGGCGAACAATTGGCAAAAAAGCGAATTCGGAGCTTTAGATTGGCCCTTCAAAAGCCCCTGAGATCCGCACAAGCAGGCAGAAACTTTTTTCCGTTTCCGGATAATTTCACGCCGCACGCCGAGGCATTGAAAAGAAAACGATGTTCGATTTTTGAACACATGTTCAATTCTGCTGTATTAAAATAAAACAGGGCCAGTGAGTTTGACTCCCACTGACCCTGCTTTATTTATACATCGTCGATAATTGCGACTTGGACTATTCGGCCGAAGCTGAATAGTCCAAGCACTGCCTCGTCTCTATTCCGCCCTCAGCTGCTTTCACAGCCTTGGGCGAACCACTTCCGGAAATATATCGAGCAAACAGTGTGCCAAACAGGCAACAAGGCGGCCGAAGTTCGTCTACAGCGGTTCGCCAAACCGCGTCGGCGAATCGATGCAATGGTTGAAAGTAACGAATGCCTTCAATGGGAAACCTTGGTGAAGCCCACTACCAGGAATCATCTTGATCTCGAGCCACCATAACACTCGGCCCCGTTTCAATCGGCCCCGCTTCAACCTGCGGCGCTCGCGGTTAAATTGACGCCATGATTACTACACCTGAAAGCCTGAATCTCGACTTGCTTTGCGAGTCCTTACGGAAATCCGAAAGCGACACTCGCTGGCCCGGGGAGTGCCTTGCAGAATGCGCTCGGGCTGGTTTCTTTCGCTGGTTCACGCCAGAAACTTTTGGCGGCTTCGGCTGGACGTCTTCAGAAATTGCTCAGGGCTATCTGAAGCTAAGTGCAGCCGACTTGACGACGACGTTTATCCTGACCCAGCGAGTGGCAGCATTGAAACGGATCGTTGGCTGCGATAACGGATCGATGAAAGCGACTTTAATCCCGGAGCTCCTTTCCGGTGCAAAGTCGGCAACGGTCGGGATTTCGCATTTGACGACCAGTCGACAACATGTCGCAAAGCCCGTTGTCTCGGCGACTCGAACTGATACCGGATATCGGATCACCGGAAACTGCCCTTGGGTGACCGGTGCTGCGGAAGCCGACTTTGTTTTGATGGGAGCATCGGTAATTGATGTCGATGGAACACCAGAAGGAACCCAAATCCTTTTCCTGATTGAACCTGACCAACCGGGAGTCGTCGTTAATCCGGGCTTTGAATTACTGGCTCTTTCCCAAAGCCAAACTGGTTCCATCCGCTGCGACGGTGCTGAAATCCCGATTGCGAACGTAGTAGCCGGTCCCGTCGAAAATGTTCTTGCGGGAAACGGTGGTGGAGCAGGTGGCTTACAAACCTCGGTTTTAGCGTTGGGACTTTCCAGTTCTGCTATTGAGTTCATTGAATCAGAGTCTGAACGTCGCCGCGAACTGTCACCGATTTCGAATGCGTTGCAAACCGAACAGGATCAAATCAAGGAAATGCTCCTTGCGGCAACTGCTGGAACCGGAGCAGCAACAGCAGCCGACATTCGTTCGCGAGCCAACAGCCTTGCACTTAGAGCAACCCAATCCGCGATGGTGGCAGCGAAAGGAGCTGGCTATGTCGCTGGACATCCCGTCGGCCGATGGTGTCGTGAAGCACTTTTCTTCCTAGTCTGGAGCTGCCCCCAGGAAGTCGCCGAATCCAACCTCTGCGAATTTTCGCTGTTGGAACCGACCGCCGGATGAGATGACTGCCGGAGACTTCAGGCAGATGGCGCGAATGGCCTATCAGTTATTAAAACTCTAACGTGACTCTGCTCCCTCAATCGTCGACGGTTGGACCCCCTCTGACGAATCAGAATCCTTGTTCACGTTGACGGTCGGTGGAGCTTCCGGGTCCGGAGTTTTTTCGTTGACCGTTGGCGGCGCTTCAGGATCTGCGTTCGCATCACCGCTCACTTTTTTCTCCTCCTCCACTTTCTCCCCCTCCACTTTCTTTTTGGCCTCTTCCTCTTCGATCTCTTTCAGCACCTTTGTGTCAAGGCTCTCGGTCGCTCGCGAAAGTGTGCTTTCGGCCAGCTCATCCAGATCGCCGAACTGGTTCGCCGCACGCTGGAATGCGTCAAGCGCGACTTCAGTCCCTTCTTCAATGCCGCTGGAAACTTCGATAAAGGAAATGTTTGATCGGTTTGTTTCGATTTCAGTCCTTTCGAAAATTCCAGATTCATTTTTTGCAAACACGTACTTGTTATCGTTGTGCGTTGCCACTGCTTGAACTGGAACCACCATGACGTCGGGGTAGTATCCGATCAAAAGTTCGACTTGAGCTGTCATGCCGGGCTTTAGTTCCACGTTCTCCGGAATCTCATCGATCGTGATGATCGTTTTGTAATTCTTGGATGAAGATCGCCAATTGGATTCCGCCAATGGAGCCACGCTTTTGACGCTACCGATGAACGGCACGCCTGCGTAGGAGTCGATTCGAATCGCAGCAGGCTGCTTGGGTTTTACTTTGCTGACGAGCGATTCGTGGATTCCGACTTCGACTTGCATTTTGCGCATGTTGGGAAGGTACATTAACGTCTGCCCTTCGTAGACGTTGCCACCTTCCCGGATTTCGTCGTCTCGCCAGCGACCGCGACTGTAAGCCAACGTTCCATCGGCAGGAGCTTTAACGGTCGCTTTCTCGAGATTCTTCTTTTGTCGTTCAAGCCGTTCCTCAAGAATTCGCAACTCGTTTTCCTTCCCTTCGACCTGTTGTTTTTTTTGAGCCATCCTCGATTCGGCCAAGGCTTTTTCGGTTCTCAGCTTGAACTCCGCCTCGTCGACTTTACTCTGCAATTCCAAAGTGCTTTTCTTGTGATCGTACTTCAACAGCATTTCCAATTTTTGCTGGTCTCGCTGATAACGCAATTTTGCACTGCGAAGTTCTTGCTGAACAACACGAAGCGTTTCAAATCCAACGAATCCTTTTTCAACACGGATGCGAGTATTTTCAACCGTACGCTCGTTGCGATCGACGAGCGCTTTCATTTCCGAGATCGCTCCCTCAAGATCGGACTTGCTGACTTTGAAGTCACCGTTGAGGTACTTTTCCTGATCAATCTTTGCGAACTCCAGAGCCTGATTCGCAGCACGGATGGCAGTCTCGTTATCTTTCTCCTGAACGATCAGCTCTTCTTTCGCGGTCTGAACGGCTGAGCGAGAATTCGCAACGTTCTGCTCGAACTCGTTGATCTCCTTTTCCAAGTTCGAGCTATCGAAGCGAACGACGACATCGCCTTTTTTTACGACCGTGCCCTCAGGCAAAATTTCAATGATCTTGATCTCGTAGCCTTCCATCTGACAATCGATACCGATGGTCTGCTGACTGGCCAGAGTTCCTCGCTCGATCACGGTGTCGCGAAGGTTGATGCGTTTCGCGACCGCGATTGGCACGTCTTTTTCAGCGTTGCTACTGGACGGAAGATTCTTAACAATCGCCCAACCTGCAAACCCCAAGCCGCCAACAGCGAGAATCAGCAGGAGAATTTTTCGAACGAACTTGCCGGCGTTACTGGAGCTACCGCTGGAATTTGTCGCGGAGAAATTCGGTGGCGTTTGCGTTCGCAGATCGGACCGTTTCTCGGAATGAGTCGCGGAATGACTTTCGCCAACTCGCTCTTTCTGGTCGTGCGACGC
The DNA here is from genome assembly GCA_964479855.1 of uncultured Pirellulaceae bacterium. Classification (GTDB taxonomy): domain Bacteria; phylum Planctomycetota; class Planctomycetia; order Pirellulales; family Pirellulaceae; genus Mariniblastus. The sequence goes on along the minus strand of CAYZPA010000040.1, from coordinate 14,477 downwards.
TTTCGCGACGGACGCCGAATTGGTTTCTTTCGGATGATTCATTTCCAGGCACCTTCAACCCAATTTCCGGCGTGGCTGATTCACCAGCCCTTTCTGTCGCAGGATTCAGCTCATCGCCAGAACTGTCCAAATTTGGAAGTTCACTTTCAGTTGCGTCCAAAGGATCCTCGACGGCCGACCCAACTTCTGAATTCGGCTCACCTTCCAGAATCGGTTCAAGCGGAAGCTCTTCCACCTCTTCGCTATCGATCAGTTCTTCGAGCTCTGTTTCAGAAAGTTCCAATTGTTGATCTTCATTGATCCAGCGCCCTTCTTCATCGAGCAACAATAATTCTAAATCAACAAACAGGGTAATGCGAGAGACTTCGTAGTTAATCCAGCTCGATATGAGACCGTTTCGAGAGTTCCGCAATGCCGTCAGAGCCTGCAAAAGGTCCTGCGTCACGCTGGAATCACCCGCGTTTCCGTCCTGTAAACGAAGCCTTGATTCGTCCACCTAGCGTGCGGCCACGATAAGCTGCTGTCGCGTGGTTTGAAAATTAAACTTGCTCTGAATCAGCTGTCGTAAGTCCCCTCGAACCTGATTGACGATCGAATCTTCAGACGCCATGTAGCTTCTTCGTTGTTGCTGGTAAGCGATTTGACTGGAACGATAGGCGTTTCTTTCTGCCATTCGATTCAAGGGCCCGTCCAGTTGAATACCGGCCGTGTAGCGACTGGATTCGCCATCAAACCGAATTCCGTTGTCACGATTTGGAGCCGTTCGAAGGTCAGCCGTCGCGGTCAGATTCAAGTCGCTTTCCAACTGATCGGCAGCGACTTCGACGCGTCGGTAAGCGTCCACCACGCGAGCCCGATCGTTCATTAGATCGAGGCGTTGGGACAGCGCCAAATCCACGGCAACCGGTTCGTCGACTTCAACCGGATTGATGCCAATCAGAAAAAGTCGAATCTGAGTTTGCGTTACGAATAACTCGCTGATGTCAGCTTGTAAGTTCTTTGAAATCAGATCCACCAATTGATCAAACGCTTTGACTTTCGGAGTCCGTTCACTGGTCAGCTGACGTTGGGCGAGCCTGACGATCGAATCCTCATCGTCGAGAACCTGCGGACTTAACTCGTCCCCATCAGCGGTTTCCTCTGGCCTTGGTTTCTCGACTTTGTCATCACCATCAACACCGGTTTCGAGAAGTTTCCGCATCTCTCTGCGGCCTTCGGCAATCTTTTCCGTCGACTTACGAAATCGATCTTCCAACTTTTGCAGCGTGGTCGCCGCCCGCGATACCGTTGACTGTTGAAATTCAAGTTCCAGTCGAGCATCGACATCCAGACTACCTCGCTTCGATTTTTCTTCGATGCTTTGACGCCATTGTTCCAACTCCTCCTTCACGCTGGACAACAAACTACCGGCCTTTTCATTGAGCTCGCCCAGAGTCGTATAAGCATCTTCCAGAAATGACTTTGGAGCCTCGTTAGGCGGAATGTACTCGGGTTTTCGCAGCGAAGCTTCGAGGTCGTTGCCTTCCTGCCGCAGTTTTTCGATCTGGTCCGAATTCAATTTGAAAGGATCCAGCAAGGATTCGTCGAGCTTAATATTTACTTTGGCTGGCAATCCAAGTTCAAATTTGAACTGGTCCAATGCTGCCTGAAGCGACTGCCGCTCTCCGATCAGCGATATTCGTCCCGACTGTTTACTCTGAAAAATTTGGTCAACCTGAATCTGCGAAACGGCCCCTTGCCGGTACAACGTTTCGTGCAATTCAAGATTGAAGTCGAGATTGCGGATATTTTCCTCTTCGATTCGAATCCGTTGCGACTGGCTCAACAATTGCAAATATTGTTGAACGATGCGCAAGTAAAACTGACGCCGGAACCTGGCGAAATCACGCACCGAATACAAAAGGTTGCGTTCCGCTTGCGTTAATCCCTCGGTTCGCACGTTCCGAAAGGCATTTCGAAGCAACGGCTGAGTCAATCGAAACAGCATGTTTCCTGTCGCGAAATTGGCTTGACCGCCTCCCACCTGATACGAGACTGAATTCAGAAAATCGACAATCAGCTGCCCTCCCGCGGCAAAGTTGCGGCTCGCGGAAAGCGAACTGGAATTGTTGATATCACGAGGAACTCCTTCGGCTCCGGAAGCGGCAAAGCTGGTTCCTGTTCCACCCGCCCAGTTCACTTCAAACGCAAAACGGCTCTGAGAAAGCGCCAACGCCTGAAGATAAAGCTGCTCCACCTGCTGCTGAAATTCGCGACTGTGCAGCAACGCCAAGTCGATCGCCAGCTCTTTTGTCAAAAGGATTTCGCCATCGTCGTTGTAGGGCAGGTACTGCAACCATTGCTCCGCATCGACCATTTCGCCAGTGCCGCGCCGATCCCAATAGCTGACTCGACGTCGCGAATTGTAGGGCCGTTCCATGTAGCAACGCGCTGCCGGATCGTCGGGAGGAAGCGGTCAACAGTCCGGACAATTTGGATCTGCCAGCCGTGACCTCGGATCGGCTTCAACGACCCGTTCGGGTATGTCCCAGCGCTGATCGAATTGACGGCTCTCGATCAGGCAAGCCGCGTCGCGATCAGCGTCTTTGCGATACCACCCGCGACCGCAACCAATTGAAAACGCCGACACTAGCACTATCGTGACGCAAATTGCGCAAAGAGAGACGCTTTTTAGTCGGGCATGGCGGGTCATGAAAATAGTTTCAACGGATACGGGCTTCCGCGTCGCCGGCTCGCAAATCGCAAACGGCTCGTTCAATAAAAGTCGACCTTTGATACGATAGGCGTTGGCAAGATGTATGAATTCTGCCGATTTATCTGAAACCGCGACCGCAAACTTTACCAAGCTTCTCCATATGCAACTCTTCGACACGCATGCCCACCTTGATAGCGAGCAGCTGACGCCTCATTTGAAGAAAATACTTGATCTCACCGATGCCGGACAAATGCGAATCACCGCCATTGGAACGGATCCGCAATCAAGCCATCGTTGCGTTGAATTGGCCAAACAGCATGAAAACGTTTTTGCTGCGGTTGGTTTACATCCGAACTACTGTGCGAAGTTTGATGATTCGCACTGGCAGGCAATTCTGGAAATCGTTGACCAGCCGGAAGTCGTCGCGATCGGTGAAACGGGTTTGGACAAGTACTGGGACGACTGTCCGTTTGAGGTTCAACTGAAATGGTTTGAGCGGCATATCGATTTGTCGTTTGAAAAAAACAAGCCCCTGGTCATTCACACTCGCGACTGCGAAACCGAAATGATCGAGACGCTTGAATCGCAAGCTCGCGACGGCAAAATCATTGGAATCATGCATTCGTTTTGTGGAACGGCTGACACGGCTCACCGTTGCCTTGAGCTTGGCATGTACATCAGCTTCGCCGGCATGGTTAGCTTTAAAAAGTCGCGGGATCTGCGAGAAGTTGCCAGGCTGATTCCTGATGACAAAATCCTGATCGAAACCGACAGTCCCTATTTGTCTCCGCATCCACTGCGCAGCAAACGGCCCAACCGCCCTGATTGGGTAGAACACACGGCGAAGTGTCTTGCCGAAACGCGCGGTGTCTCGATCGAGGAATTCTCAGAGCTCACGTTTGACAATGCGAACCGGGTGTTTGGCTTGTAGTGTTTAGCCAACCTGAAATTCGGCAATTCAAATTCGGCATTTCAGATTTGCCACGAAATGTCATGCCGTTAAAAAAACGCCACTGCCACAATCATCCGGTCGCCCTACAATTGCGACCTCCCCAAAACAACTGCAACCTTGATCGACATCCATGAAACTCAAATCCAAATTACAAATCTGCTGCTTATGGATCTTGGCAATCGGATGCACAGCTTCGGCATCTGCCCAACAAGTCATCCTCAGCTATGACTCTACGAACCCAAACGGTGCGAACGGAGCCCCTTCCCCTGACCTTCCCGCAGCCGAAGTCGCCGATGGAATTTCAGCGCTTAACTTGGCACGCGGCCCTGGACTGACTCCCAATGAAGGAATCACCATCAATTCAAGCGGCTGGACAACTTCCAGCACTTTAGACCTTAATTCAGACGACTACCTTTCATGGGGCTGGGAAGCGGCGGGACAGTCTTTCGATTTAAGCTCGCTTCGATTGCAGTACGACCGCAGTCCAAACGGAGCGGAACGAATAACAATCGCGATCAGTGTCGACGGCGCGTCATTTCAATCGATCTTCACAGACAATTTTGTCGACCCGAGCGATGATGAAGCCACGATTGACCTGTCGGTTTTCACAAACGTAAGTGCCGCAGAATTCAGATTATTTGGCTACGATGCGGTGACCGGCACCGGCGCTTTCGATCTGGAAGAATTTCAGACTGACCCATCTCGCTCAGTCGAAATTCGCGGATTCGCAGTCGCTGTCCCTGAACCTGCTTCCGGTACAGTGGTTTTGTTGGTCGGAGTTTCAACCCGGATTATTCACGATGCGTGGGCGTCGACATGGAGAAAGCTTGTTTCATTGGGTTTTTGTTCCAGGTTTGTCGTTTTGGCAGGTCACCCAAGACGTGAAATTGACGAATTTGCAAAACTTGCCTCCGCGTCGGGAGAATCGCTTCAAAGGGCAGACCTGACGCCTGTCGTCGTGAATAATTCCGGTTCAACTTGGCTCCGCCGACGACGGTCGACTTGCTAACCTGTTTTGAATCGCAAACCAAAATCATGACTCATTTAACCCGGATTATTCACGATGCGTGGGCGTCGGCCTCGAGAAAGCTTGAGTCATTAGGGTATTGCTCCAAGCTTGTGGTTTCGACAGGTCACCCAAGACGTGAAATTGACGAATTTGCAAAACCTGCCTCCGCGTCCGGAGAATCGCTTCAAAGGACAAACCAGGCGCCTGTCGTCGTGAATAATTCCGGTTTAAAAGTCAGCGTAGCAACTGCCGCTTTCATCTTCTGCTTGTTATTGGCAGGTTGTTCCGACGAAATATCTGGCAGCGTTAAGACCTGTGAAGTTGTCGGAAAGGTTTTGCTGGACGGTTCACCGCTCGCCGATGCCAAAGTCGTTTTCCTGCCTGACCAGCTGGAAAGAGATTCTTCTTTCTATTCGCTGGCGTTTGGTGTTACTGATGACAAGGGAAGGTTCACACTCCAACGTGTCGGCAACGGGTTCAAAAAAGTCAATCAACTTGCTCACGGCCGCTACCGGGTCATGATCACCAAATTGGTTGACGGCAGAGAAGTTTTACCGGAACGTTTCCATTTGAGTTCCGAATTGACCTATGACTTGCATACCGAAGAGTCATTCGTGAGACCAGAATTTGATTTGTCGACCTCGGGCGTTCGTTAGGTTGTTTGTTCAGCCAAAACGATCGGTGGAAGCACCGGAAGCGAGAGCGGCTAGCGAGTTTTACTCTGCTCAGCTGATGCGGTCTGACGAAGCAGCGATTTCCAGTGGCCAATCTCTTGAAGGCTGACGGCACCAATCGCATTGGAACGATCCACTGAGCCTTTAGAGCGAAAATCTGTGCCAGCTTCGACACATCAACGTCACGGTTATGGTGTTTGAGTGCGTCCAATGATACCATCGGTGGGCACGAAACATGTCACCCGAGAAAACGAAATGTCTGGACGTCCCCAATTATCAGTTCGCCTGTTCGCTTTGATTCTATTCGCCAGCGGAACGCTCCTGATCGGGTGTGATGGCGGTGGCCCCAAGGCGAAATTCGTTACCGTAGGAACTGCTCCCGACGGTGGAGCTTTCGCACCCGTCGGGAACGCGATCGCCAACGTCGTCGATGAAAACAAAGGCGAACTTGATTGGAAAGTCGCCCCGCAAGGCACCAAAGGAACTCAGGAAAATATCCGCAAACTCGATGCGGGTGAGCTTGAGTTTGGCATGTCCAACGCCGGCATCGCCTACTTTGCGAATCGGGGCGAGGGAGCATGGGAGAAACCGCTGCAGGTTCGATCAGTGGCGACATTGGCTCCCAACGTTGGCATTTTTGTCACGACCGAAAAGTCCGGCATCAAGACGATTGCCGACTTGAAAGGCAAGCGTGTCGTGCTGGGCCCATCGGGAGCTGGATTCAACTACTTCCTGGAACCACTCCTGAAAGTACACGGTCTGTCTTACGATGACATGACGGTGCTCAACGGAAACTATTTTTCGGCCGGCGACATGATCGCTGACGGCAAAGCGGACGCTGCGTTCATGGGTGGAGCCGTCCCGATCCCGGCCGTAACGCAACTGTGTTCGACGCAGGATGTCGTCTTCATTAAGCTTGACGCGGACGCGCCAGAGAAACTCAAACAGTATCCTTTCTACTTTCCGGTCCCTGTAAAATCAGACGCGTACAGCGACCTTGAAGAAGACATCGTTGGGCTGAACGTGGGTGCGATGCAATTGATTACTCACGAAAGCGTCAGCGAAGAAGTCGTTTACAACTTCACCAAAATCCTGTTCCAGAATCGGGAGAAAGTCGCTGAAAAGCATCCTGCTGGTAAAGCGCTTAACCCAAAGAATGCAGTTCGCGACACTGGAGTCCCATTCCATCCCGGGGCGATCAAGTTTTACAAAGAAGAAGGCATCTGGCCGGGCGAATAAGCCACAGGTCATTCGTCACGTTTCTTGCAACATTGCCCTAGGGCTGCCTTGGGTCTTGCGTTTTGAATTGGATCTTTCCGGTTGCCCATGTCTGATTCTGAAAAAGATTCTCAATCGCTGATCTACAACATCATCGCGTCAGCGCTTTGCGTTTTCGTGCTGGTTGCCGTTAATACGACGATCCTCAACGAACAACCCAACCTTGCCCTATTCGGCATGTTTGGCATGGTGTTGGTTTTCATCGGCCGCCCAATGGTGAAGCGATGGAAAGATTCCAAAGCGCTAAAGATCGTCGACTGGATCCTGGTGGCCGCGACTGTGGTCTCGTTCGGCTACATTTTCATCCAGAGCGAAAAACTGTTCGAGTCCTTTTGGGTCAATGGAACGATGCTTGGCGATCGCGCCGGCAATGAGCAGCTCTTTGACTACGCGATCGCTCTGGTTGGGCTTGTGCTGGTTTTGGAAGCGACCCGACGCGCGATCGGTTGGACGCTGCCAATCCTTTGCGGGCTGTTTATTGCGTACGCGTGGTACGGACCGAGCATGCCGGATTGGGCGTTTCCTCACCGAGGTGCATCGTGGGAACAAATTGTCCAAAAAACGTTTCTGCAATCAGGTGGCGTTTTCGGAATCGCGCTAAAAGTCATGTTCATGTACGTGTTTCTGTTCGTTCTTTTTGGAACGCTGCTGGAACAGACTGGCGCGACAGAATACGTCATTCGTTTTGCCAGAAAAATGTTTCGAAATAGCTCGGGCGGACCGGCGAAAGTTGCAGTCGTAAGCAGCGGCTTAATGGGATCGCTATCTGGAAGCGCTGTTGCGAACACGGCAACCACCGGCACGTTTACGATTCCGCTAATGAAGAGTTCCGGATTCAAACCCGAAACTGCTGCCGGTGTCGAAGCCGCGGCCAGCAGTGGCGGCGCTCTGATGCCGCCCATCATGGGTGCTGGAGCTTACATGATGCTGGAAATGGTCCAGCCAACCGTGACCTACGTACAGATCATCAAGGCCGCTCTGATACCGGCGATTTTGTACTACACCGCCCTATTGATGACGGTTCACTTTCACTCCAAACGCATTGGATCTGGAGCGGTTCCAGCGGTCGACTTGGACGAAGATGCTGAAAAGTTCACAGCCTGGCAAGGATTCACTTTCTTTGGCTCATTTGTGATCCTGATCGCGATGCTAGTCTCGGGCTTCACTCCGTTTCGATCGGTTAGCGTCAGCCTGATTGGCATTCTGGTTATCAGCCTGTTCCACGAAAGCACTCGTCTGGATCACCACAAAGTTTATCGAGCACTCATCGCCGCAGCCAAGGGTGGCGTCGCGCTGATTGTGGCCGCTTCTTGTGTTGGGATCATCCTCGGCATCGTTTCGTTGACGGGACTTGGAGCTCAGTTTCCGGCGACCATTCAGAGCTTCGCGGCAGACAGTGCAATCATTGCGTTGCTTCTGCTGATGGTTTCGACCATTATCCTTGGGATGGGATTGCCGTCGGCAGTTTGCTATTTGCTGATGGCGATATTGGTAGGCGGAGTCCTGACAAAACTGGACACGCCTCCTTTAGCTGCTCACCTGTTCATTTTCTACTTTGGCATGATGTCCATGGTGACTCCGCCGGTCGCCCTGGCCGCATACGCCGGCGCGGCGATTGCAAAAGCCGACGTCATTAAATCCGCTTTTGCCGCATTCCGATTTGCGTTGGTCGGATTTGCGTTACCATTCGCGTTCGTCCTACGCCCGGAGTTGATCATGCTAACTCCAGAGAATACCGCTGCCAGTTTTCTAATGATCGCGGGAAACACTGCCACGACGTTGGTCGGAATTTTTGGCCTGTCCGCTGCGATCTCTGGCTTCGCTTTCAAACCGCTTGGTAGCCCAATCAGAATCCTGTTGCTGGTTTTCAGTCTGGTCGTGTTTTTTACTCGATGGCAGGACTGGCAAATGATCGCTCACATCGCGTGCGTCGTTTTGATCATCGGCTTCATGGCATTTAACTTCAGCCAACGACATACCGTCAAACCCGAACCACAGCCGTCCCACTGATTCGACGGACCAGTCGCCTCATTTCCAAAACACTGACGGTCGACAGGACTCGTGAAGCCGGCAAATCCGATTGCTGAATTAGCCAGTCGACCTCTGTCGCCTCTTCGGAAATCAATTGCAGGACCTGCATTTCCTGCTCGTTCAATTTTAACTCAGCCGGCGAACGAATCGACACGGTTTCACCAGATGACGTTTCCATTTTCATCGCCGTTGGCATCGGACCCAACTGATCCAGTACATCGTCAACGCACTGGACCATGGTGGCACCATCCCGAATAAGCGAATTCGTTCCTTTCGACATCCGATCGTCCATCCGCCCCGGAACGGCGAAGACTTCACGTCCCTGTTCGGAAGCAAGCCGAGCGGAAATCAGAGCACCGCTTCGATCGGCCGCTTCGACCACAATCACTCCCAACGAGAGTCCGGTAACAATTCGGTTTCGACGTGGAAAAGATCCGCTACGCGGCGCCTGTTCAGGAAGTGACTCCGAAATCACGGCTCCAGATTTGCATATCTCTGCCGCAAGCCCCTTGTGTTCTGGTGGGTACATCTTCAACAGGCCTCCGCCGAGCACTGCAATCGTGCGGCCGCCGACATCCAATGCCGCTTGATGAGCCGCCGCATCGATGCCGCGAGCCAAACCGGAAACGATGGTCAGTCCCGCCAGCGCCAGCCCTTTCGCCAACTGTTCGGCAGCTTTCAAACCGTACCGAGTCGCGTGCCGGGTTCCGACGATCGCAACGGCCAGTTCATCGGTCTGTTCGATCGTGCCTTGAGCGAACAATAACCCTGGCGGATCGTAGATTTCCGCCAGCCGTTTTGGGTAAGAGCTTTGCCCTCGCTGCAGCAACTCAATTCGATGATTTTGACAACAGTCAAGAATCGGTTGGATATCAAAATCGGAAGCAAGCGCTAGATTGGTTCCCAGTTTTGTTCCAACTCCGGGCACTGACCGAATCGCATCCGGGCTCGCGTTGAGCACGCCAACCGCACTGCCAAATCGTTCGATTAAGTCACCGTAAACTCTCGGCCCGATTCCTTGAACCAGTTGCAATCGCAACGCCGCATCGCGTTCTTGTGTGCTGGAATCTGGAGGATCGTTTTCGGCTGAGTTCAAATTCCTGACGCCCGTTTTACTCTAAATCATTCAAATCCGATTGTAACACGGTTGTTTGAGGAATGTTGTTGGACGAAACACGCTTCAAGCATCGTGCTTTTTGCGAAAGCTGTCGCCATCCCTTTCAATCAGCGTAAGTGAAGTTCTTTCGCCGAGCGAACGCGATTTTCGCGGCAGGCAAATCTAAGCCGGAATTATTCACGACGACAGGCGTCTTGTTTGCCCTTTGAAGCGATTCTCCGGACGCGTAGGCAAGTTTTGCAAATTCGTCAGTTTCACGTCGTGGATGACCTGTCGAAACCACAAACCTGGAGGCAATACCTCGATGAAACAAGCTTTCTCCATGTCAACGCCCACGCTTCGTGAATAATCCGGGCTTACAGAGCTTTCCTTCACGGAGAATCGCTATTTCTGCGTTGAATACGAATTCAGACAGTTCTCAATGACGCCACGATCTGGCGAAGCGACGGAAACCACTTCTCCAATTCGATTCGGTAAAATGAAATTTAATTGTCCAGACGCCACTTTTTTGTCGCGCATCATGGCGTCGACCAAAGCCGACTCTCTCCCAGAAGGGCACTCAACCGGCAGCCCGACTGCTTCGAACAGTTTCCTCTGGCGATCAAGAAATGCCTGATCCACCATCCCGAGCATCTTCGCAAGATAGGCTTCGGCAACCATGCCAATCGCAATCGCTTCGCCGTGTAAGTATTCGCCGTATCCGAAAACGGATTCGATCGCATGACCAATCGTGTGACCGTAATTCAAAATCGCTCGACGGCCTGACGTTTCTTTTTCGTCTTCTTCGACCACATCGGATTTGCACTGGCAACATCGCTGAATGATTTCGACGATCATCGATTGGTCGCGGTTCAAAATCGCTTCAACATTCGATTCGAGGCGAGCAAAAAATGGCTCGTCCATGATGACGCCGTACTTGATCACTTCAGCAAGACCAGCAACGTAGTTTCGATCATCCAGTGACTGCAGCACCTTGGTATCGATGACAACGACCTCAGGTTGCCAGAAAGCGCCAACCATGTTCTTGGCTTGCGGCAAGTTAACCCCAGTCTTGCCACCAACACTGGAATCGACTTGAGCCAACAGCGAAGTCGGCAATTGAATGAATGGAATGCCGCGAGCAAAACCGGCTGCAACGAATCCCGCGAGATCGCCGACGACGCCTCCGCCGAGTGCCACGATCATGGACTTTCGGTCTGCCGCCATGTTGACCATCTCTTGCCAGATCGCATCGCATTGCGAAAGCGACTTGGAAGCTTCGCCCTCTGGCACCACGATCGAATCGACGCGACTGGCAAATGAATTCAATGCTTCGACCACCGAATTCAGATACAGCGGCGCGACTCGATTATCACTGACAACAATCAAGTGCCGCTGCGATGCGATCGGTTCGCAAATTGTCGAAAGCGACTCAAATCCACCTAGGCCGATATGAATGTTGTAGCTTCGGTCGCCCAACGGAACCGTTACGTTTGCGAGTCCTGTCACGAAAGGTTTCCAGTATGAACTATTTGGTTTTCGTCATCGAGCGATACAGCAGAACGCTTCCAGAGAGAAATGGAGTCAAGCCGAAAACGACCGTCATTCCAAACATCACTAACCAATCTCCAGTCTCGGCAGGCAATTCGCCACGCTGACGCAGATAGACGTTGATCGCAATCGTCATGTTGAACACGCCCCAGATCATCAGAAACGTCGCGGACACCAGAGTCGCGACATGCCCGACGATGGCGCTTAGTTGTCTTCGATCCATGGGTTTCCGATTTCGGAGGACGGCGAGAAAGTTGCCGAGTCGTGAATTTGCAGTATTAAGATTTTCGCACCGGCGAAAAGCTTTTTGGTCAGGTTTGCGAGTCAGTCAATCGCGACCGACCCGCAAGCTGGCTCGTCCGATCGCGACTAAGCGCTTGCGGCAACGGAATTTTGAATTCGCTCAACCGCAGTCTTTGTATTTTCCAACGTGCTGAACGCGCTTAGCCGGAAATAGCCTTCGCCTGCCGAACCGAATCCGCTTCCAGGAGTGCCGACGATGTGCGATTTTTCAAGCAGTTCGTCGAAGAACTCCCAGCTGGTCATGTTGCCTGGCGTTTTGATCCAGACGTAAGGAGCATTGACTCCTCCGTACACATCGAAGCCAGCCGCTTCAAGACCGTCCTTCAGCACTTTTGCGTTGTTCATATAAAGCTCGATCAGGCCGGCAATTTCTGCTTTACCCTGCTCGCTGTAAGCCGCCTCAGCACCACGCTGAACCGGGTACGAAACGCCATTGAATTTCGTGCTGTGACGACGGCTCCAAAGCGGATGAATCGCCTGCTGCGTGCCGTCGCTGGTCGTGCCGTTGAGCTCTTTCGGGATCACCATGAACGCACAGCGGATTCCTGTGAATCCTGCGTTTTTGCTGAAGCTACGGAACTCAATTGCGACCTCACGAGCACCTTCGATTTCGAAAATCGAACGCGGAACTGACGGATCCGACACAAACGCCGCGTAAGCTGCATCGTAGAGGATGATCGCGTCATTCTCTTTCGCATACGCGACCCATTTGGCCAACGTTTCATGAGACGCCACAACACCCGTCGGGTTATTGGGGTAACAAAGATAGATCAAATCAACAGGCTCCGACGGCAACTCAGGTTCGAACCCGTTCTCCGCCGTCACAGGCATGTAAACCAGTTTTTCATAACGGCCATTTTCATCGGCCTCGCCAGTGTGCCCTGCCATCACATTGGTATCGACGTAAACCGGGTACACAGGATCCAGCACCGCGATTCGATTGTCGTGCCCGAAGATATCCAGCAGATTTCCCGTGTCACACTTCGAACCATCAGAAACGAAAATTTCGTCTGCGCTGACGTTCACACCCAAGTCCTGATAGTCGTTCTTCGCGATCGCTTCACGCAGAAAACCGTAGCCCTGTTCCGGACCATAGCCACGAAACGTTTCGACTTTGCCCATCTCATCGATGGCGTCGTGCATTGCCTTGATGATCGTTGGCGGCAACGGTTGAGTCACGTCGCCGATGCCCATCTTGATGATGTCGGCATCCGGATTCGATTCACAAAATTGATTGACTCGCCGAGCGATTTCGGGAAAGAGGTAGCCGGCTTTAAGCTTCAGGTAGTTTTCGTTGATTCGAGCCATGATTCTTGCGTAAAAAGTTCATTTGAACCGGAATTATTCACGACGACAGGTGTCTGGCTTGTCCTTTGAGCGGTTCTCCGGATGCAGAGGCAAGTTTTGCAAATTCGTCAATTTCACTTCGCGAGTGACCTGTCGAAACTACAAACTTGGAGCAATACCACAATGAAACAAGCTTTCTCCAGGTCGACGCCCACGCATCGTGAATAATCCGGGTTGAAAGACGCGTTGATCTTCACATAAGAACCTTCAATCAGCAACCCGCAAAAAGCACTCTACCAAGGCAACTTTAGGACATCATGACCAGCATGAACAGGGTCACCGTCGCGTTGTTGATGGCGTGCATCAGAATCGGCGCCACCAGCGAATCTCGCCACTCTCGCGCGAAAGAGAAACCGATCGCCAGAGCCGTCAATAAAGGGATCGCAACGAATCCTTGCGGATGAATCGCGGCAAAGATGACTCCATTGAAAATCGCTGAAAATACAACCGTTATCAATCGCGGCCATGAACCCGACAGCTCTCGCAGATGCCGATACAGGACGCCTCGAAACATCGTCTCTTCGACGATCGGAGCCGCAACGCACGCCATCATCACGACGTAGAAAACTTGCAGATATGCACCGCTTGAAATGATGTCCTGAATCGGATGACCCGCCGCGACGCTGGTTCCAAATGGCTTTGCCTCGGTCACCATCTGCGAAAGAACCGTCAGCACCAGCACACAGACTAACCCGGCCAGCATCAAGGGAGTTCCAGCGACATAGGCGAAAGGACTGATGCCGACTTCCGCGACCGGATTTCCCCAAGTCCAACCGATGTCTTTGCGAACTTGAGCGAACTTGATCCCGCGAGCGACCGGATAAATTAGCACCAGCAACGAACCAAAAAAGAAGCCCAACGAAATAACCATGTTCAAAATGGCACCGATCGGAATGCCAAGGGCCTGCAACCCCATCGCCGTCAAGGTCGGGCCTCCAAAAAACACGACGATCCAGATCGCAAATGTTTCAATGTAAATGTTCAGCGACCGGCCATGCGTTTCGAATGCAGGGCTTAGCGTCCGCATTCCAAACATCACGGCAAGAATGATCGCCAGTACGACACCGACGCACAAGACAACTCCCATCAACAGGACCGATGCGGCCATCAAACCCATCGACCAACCAGCGTCAGAAAGCAACGACTTCCGCGTGTCCACCAAAGGAGTGCCTTCGGGAACGAGTGCAAGTTCTCCGACCCAGCCAAGTTTTTCAACAAGGAATTTCCGATCGTCGTCGGATAAAAAACCTGAATCGAAATCACCGGCGACTTGTCGCTCGATCAGAGAGCCAACGATCTCACGCAAGCGAATCTGATCGTCACTGGATTCAAAATCTGCTTCAGCGGCGGCTTTATCAAGTTCATTCAATGCTTCCGAGGCTTTGACTGCTCCTTGGTTTTCGTTGACCAAAATCACGTAGCACAAACGCTGCTCATAGGTGCCATCGTTGATCTCGACGGGGACGGGAACACCAGCGGACGCCGGACTGTTTTTGGAATCCTTTTTTTCTAGAGTTGAATCGTCTTCTTTGTCTGCGTCG
>CAYZPA010000039.1:0-49001 GCA_964479855.1 uncultured Pirellulaceae bacterium | reverse complement strand
TCTCGCTTGGTCCGGCACTGATACGAATCGAGGACGGACGAACAGTAATTCATTAAAGCTCACGACGACGTGGACTCTGGCGATCAACGCATTGTCGCAACAATAGGGCTGGAGGGACTCGAACCCCCGACAAAGGGATTATGAGTCCCCTGCTCTAACCAACTGAGCTACAGCCCCGGTTTATTGACGAGATCAACATCTTAAGAAAAGGTTCGGTTTACCACCAGCCATCCTGATGAAATCAAAAGGAGTATTGATTCCCAAGAACATCGATCCCCAAAACGATCTTTCGAAGAACCCACTGATGCTTGACTTGGAAACCTATTCATTCAAAACCCCCAAGCCGAACGTCCGTTCAGTCTCTTTCGATCTCGCCCAATCTTGCTTTGCCAACGATCCGGTTGCCTACGAACTGGTTTCGATTCTTGAATAGGCCGGCGACGCCTCAGGCAAATAACCTTGCGGCTTGGGAGGTGATTTATAGCCCTCCGTCAGATCCTGCACCAACGAAACGCCAAACCAACCAAGGAAACTTCCGTAGATCGAATAGAAAACGGGAACCAAAATCAGAATCAAAAGCGTTCCAAACAGCAAACCATAAATCAGACTCACCGCCATCGGAATCAAAACCTGAGCCTGCACTGACGTTTCCATCAACATTGGAAACAAGCCCGCAATGGTCGTCATCGAAGTCAACATAATGGGACGGAAACGCCGACTTCCCGCCGCAGCGAGGGCCTCTTTTAGCGGAATTCCCGAACGCACTCGGGCGTTGATAAAGTCAACCAAAACGATCGAATCATTCACCACAACACCCGTCAACGCGATCAAACCAAAGAAGCTGAACAACGTAATCTCCAACCCCACAATTCCATGCCCAAGGATCGCACCAAGGAAACCAAAAGGGATGATCGACATGATGATCAACGGCTGCAGATAGGATCGAAACTGCAAGGTCAACAAAATGTACATGCACAGCAGCGCGATCATGAAGCCGACACCCATGCTCTGCACCGATTCATCGTTCTGAGCCTGCTCGCCTTCCCAGTTCACGGACAAACTGGCTCCATGCTTGTCGCGGTAAGACTGCAGCAACCCCGGAAGAAAATCGGCCTTCATTTCTTCGACCAACTGACGAGCATTTGCCTGTGTCTTGTCAACGTCCGCAGTAATCGTGATACAACGACGCTGATCAAGCCGATTGATTTCAGCCAGCTCACGCTTGTGCGAAAATTCAGCGACTTCGGTGATTGGCCGTTCGTTACCTTGCGAATCGCGAACCCGAATTTCCTCAAAAGCGGTTTGCGTCTGCCGCTGATCGCGAGGGTATCGGACCATCAGTTTGACCTCATGCCTTCCACGCTGAAGCCGCATGACTTCGTTGCCGAAATAGATCGATCGGATCGTTTCGGACAAGTCCTCCTGAGTCAGTCCGAGTGCCTGCCCTTCCTCGTTAAGTCGCAGGCTTCGCTCCCATTTTCCGAGCCGCATATCGTCTTCGATATCGAACACGCCTGCTTTTCCGGCCAACCACTTTTTGCATTCTTCGCCCGCCTCTTCAAGGAACTCTACCCCCTTGTCGTCCGCCAAAAGTTTAAATTCTACGGCGGCGCCGCCCGGCCCCATCGAACGGGCTCCAAATTTTAAAACTTCGGTGCCAGCGACCTTTGGAACAGCCTCCCTCCATTTCGCGATCAACTCGCGAGTCGTGTAATCGCGCTCACCCGGAGGCGTCAGCAGAACCGTAACGCTTCCGACGTGACTTCCATTGGTGACCCCGGTAGGCCCCTTCATCGCGTCGCCGACTTCGCCAATATTTTCGTACATATTGGCAATCACCGTAGGATGTCCGCTTTCCTGAATCTCGCGATCGATTTCCTTCATCGCGTCGCGCAGGACTCCGACACCGTCGCGTGAAAAAGCAGACGATGTGCCGTTTGGAAATACAATGGTTCCACTAATTTCCTGACCGTCGAGTTTCGGAAAGACACCGACCGGAATGCCTCCAGAGAAAACCATCCCGCCACACAAAATTCCGGCACCCAAACAGGTCGCAACGACAACGATTCGGTTGTTCAAAGAAAACCTGAGCAGCGGCTCGTAGACCTTTCCGATCACGAAACTCATCGCCGCCGATCCAGCCGCATTCAGCTTGTTAAAGACGACAAGCAATGGTTTGAAAATGTAAAACACGGACGAAAGTGTTCGAATGAAGAGATTGTTTTCGTGTGCAAGGTGAGCCGGCAGGATAAACATGCTTTCAACAAGCGAGATCACCAACATGGCGATGACCGCCAACGGCATGATTGCGATGAACTTGCCCATGACTCCCGACACATACATCAACGGCGTGAACGCGATGATCGTCGTCGTCACCGAAGCCGTCACACTCGGCAACACCTCCACCGTGCCTTCGATGGCGGCCTGCACAGGTGTCATCCCAATTTCGCGTTTGTTGTAAATATTTTCGCCGATCACGATCGCGTCATCGACCACGATGCCCAACGCCATCAAAAACGCAAACATGGACAACATGTTCATCGTTTGGCCAAACGCCAGCAGCACAAAACCGGCCCCAAGAATTGAAATCGGAATCCCCATGGCAACCCAGAACGCCAATCGCAGTTCAAGGAAAATCGCCAGGACCACGAACACCAAAATCAGACCCTGAATCCCGTTTCGGCTCAGCAAGTTAATTCGATCGACCACGTCGACGGAAATGTCACCCCATGTTTCTATCTTGTAGCCGGCTGGCACTTGCTTGTTCGCGACGTAGTTTTTCACCGCTTCGACCACGGTGAATAGGTCTTCTTTGTTCGTCTTCGCGACCTGAATGACCAAACCCGGTCGGCCGTTAATCAGATTGATGGACGTTGTTTCTGCAAAACCATCGACCACGTCTGCGATGTCTCCAACGCGAACGACGTCACCGTCAGGTTTCGTAATTGCCGGAAGGTCAGCGATGCCAATCCCGTCTTCCCGTTTGTTGTTTCCTCGCAACAGCATTTCCTGCGATCCCGTGATCATCTTGCCGCCAGGAATATCTGTATTTTGAGTCCGAATCATTTGAGCAAACTGCGGCAAACTGATTCCAAACTGCCGCAACGTGTCTTCGTGAACTTCGACCGAAATCTCGAAAGGACGCTCCGCCGCGATCTCTGCCGAAGAAACCGCAGGCCCTGTAGGTTGAAACAGCGGAGCGAAAATTCGGCGACCGGGATTGGCAGGAGGAACCGGACGCAGCTCCAACAATTCAGCGCGCACCTCCTCTGCCAAATCGCGCAACTGCCTTTCGGATTCCAAAGCCTCTCGACCATTACGGTCAACACCTTTGGGAAGTTCCGGCCCGACGATACCGACACTGATCGACGGTGCCCGAAAAACGATTTGATTTACTTTCGGTTCCTCGGCCTTTGGAGGAAGAAAGGCCTGAACTTGGTCGATCTCGCTGCGGACTTCATCCAGCACTTTTTGAACGTCGGAGATATTCCCGTCCAGTTCAAGGACCACAAACCCGAAGCCTTCCTTTGCGACGGAAGTCATCTTTCGAACGCCATCCACGTTCGCAACGGCTGATTCAATTTTCTGGCAGATTCCATCTTCGACTTCTGCTGGCGTGGCCCCTGGAAAGGGCACTTGCACCAGCAGGATTTCAAGATTGAATGCCGGAAAGACCTCGCGCCGCATCACGACCATCGATACGGTACCGACGATCAAAGACGCAATCAGAAAGGTGTTCATCGCCGGCGAATTGGCAATCGCCCACTTGATAATCGAACGCATTTTGCGAGCCCGGGGTTAGAAATTCAAAATCTACCGAAACGGTTATTTAAGCAGTCCGCATTTGGATTACTCCGCTTTGGTCATGTCCGCTTCATCTGAGTCGGCGTCGCCTGCATCTGCATCTTCCGAGGGACTCTCGTCTGATTTACCGGGGGTATAAATAGTGATTTCGGTCCCCACAGTTGGCTGCGAAAGCGGCGATACGACGATATCGTCACCCGGTTTCAAGTCTCCGCGATTAACGCTGGCGATAATGGTAACCTGATCGATTCCCGTTTCTGGATCTGTTTTCACGATTCGATCGACGACTTTAACGGTGGACTTGTAGAGCAAATTGTTTCTGACAAACCAGACGTCGTTGTTGGGTTGCAGTGCTTTTTCGTTAAATGAAACAAGACCGATGCCAGATTCGGCAGCTCCGGTCTTCATTTCGATACTGCATTTAACATACATTCCGCGAACTAGAGCCCTTGGACCAGCGGCGGCCTGTACGACGGGTTCGCGAACAATGATTCGGCAAGGAATTGTTTTGGTAACCGGATCTCGGCCGATACCACTAAACCGTTCCAAGGTTCCTCGCCATTTCACATCGGGCTCGTCGGCGTCGAAAATGGTGACGTCTGTTTTTGGGAGCTGATAAATCGATTGCGTATCAGAGTCCGCGGAGTCCGCCGAATTGGCTCGGATCCAGTCAAGGTCACTGGTCGTCAGGTTGCAGCGAACTTCGGCGACTTCGGTGTTTTCAATCGTCAGCACCAATTCGCCTTGGCGAACGTAGTCGTCCTGTTGAACTGATTCATTCACAATGACTCCGTCAACGGGAGCCAGAATTTTTGTACGTCGCAGATCAAGCTTCGCACTTTCGCGTCGTTGCATCACAAGGTCCCGAGCCGCTTCCTGTGTGACGCGAGACGCTTCCAACGTTGCGATGGTGTTTTGCCGAGCGGTGGCCTGAATTTGAGCTGCGTTGACGCTGCGCCGAGCCTGATCGAGTTCAGATCGAGAGATGGCGGATCCAAGTCGTTTCGATCGTTCGAATTCCCGTCGCTGGATTGCGAGATCCTCGGTCGCCAGTTTAAGATTCTTCTTTTCGCCTTCGATTTGTTTGTCGATCTCGCTGAGACGTTTCTCCGCCTGGTTGAGTTCGGCCTTGATCGTTTCCAATGCCAGGTCGTAGGCTTCAGAGTCAATCGTGATCAGCGGTGTGCCTTTTTTCACAAAGTTTCCGGCCAAACAGTCGGGAAACTTTTTCTTGATGCGACCGCTGACTTCGGCGGCGACATTGATTTCCTGAAACGGCACAACCGTGCCAGAAACGGTCAGGTCGATCGTCCCGGTGTAAGCCAGCGTCTTTTCAAGCTGAACTTGCGGGACCAGAGCGGTTGGCTCCTTGGTGCCGACCGGCTTTGCGAACATCATCAGGATAAAATAACCAGCAATGGCTCCTCCGATAATCAAGCCCGACAGACCGTAACGGACGGGGGCCGGCAGCTTTACATAGCCATCGTCATGATCATTTGGGTCGTGCGGCGCACGTTCCTGAGGCGCGAGTTCATGCGTTGTTGGAAGCGGCTGCGGAGCGGGGCTGGTCGCAACAACTTTGGAATCCGCAGAAGCTGGACCGGGCACCGTTTCGACCGTTTCTTCGGCCTCGCTCGAAACCGACCCTGACTCGGGATCATTAGTTGTGGAAGCATCCTGGTTCAAAATGGGTCGCCTTGCGATACTTGATCACTTAAAAAGGGTTCATGAAGACTGGGTCGAACTTGTTGGTTTATTCCAAATCGAGGTTTTAATGCCAGCCGATTCTTATGCCAGAAGTTTAGGCGTTAGCCTTGGTTAACAAAGTTTCAACCGGGGCTACCGCCCAAACGGCTCGATAAATCAACAAGCCCGGTCGGCGCCATCCTTTAATGGTAGCAGTGGGCCAAATCGTTGAAATATCGATTCGATCAATTCTGCGGTCTTGTGGCAAAAAGCCGCGACAACGGCTAAATTGAAAGCTCCAGATTTACTATCAACCGGCAATCCAGCTCGATTGTTTCATTAAAAGTTCAGGTACAGAGAATGAGTCAACTGTTCAACGTTAAGCGGCTTTCTGTTTTATGGATCGCCATGCTGTCTTGTGTCGCGGTGATTTCCACCGGTGGCGAGACGATCGCTCAAACCTCAAACTGGGCCAATTGGCGAGGTCCGGAACAGAACGGCATTTCCCGAGAGACAAACCTCGTCGACACTTGGTCCTTCGAACCACGCGAAAACGTCGATTGGGTGTCAGACACAGGCGGCCGCTGCACTCCGATCGTGCTTAATGGTCGCGTTTATCTAAACTGCAGAACGACCGACGATTTCAACGACGCCGAAGAAAAAATTCACTCGCGCGAACAAGTTATCTGCTGGTCAGAAGACGGAAAAGAACTCTGGCGAGACCAGTTCAACGTCTTCAAAACGGACATTCCGTCGCCTCGCGTAGGCTGGGCGGCGATGTGTGGCGATGAAGAAACTGGCTACGTCTATTCGCACTCCGTTAGCGGTTTGCTGAAGTGTTACTCGCCTGATGGCAAAATCGTTTGGGAAAAATCGCTGGCTGAAGAGTTCGGAAAGATCTCGGGTTACGGCGGACGGACTCAGACTCCGATCATCGACGAAGACCGCTTGATCGTGAGCTTTCTGGCCACCAACTGGGGCGACATGAAGGGACCTGCTCCGCTGCATTACTACTATGCGTTTGACAAAAAGACGGGCGACCTGCAGTGGATTTCAGCTCCCGGTGGTGCTCCGAAAGACACAAACTATTCGGCTCCCGTCGTCGCCGTCATCAAAGGCCAACGCATGCTGGTCGGAGGCAACGCGGACGGTGCGATCTACGCCATGAACGCTCGCACTGGCAAACCGATCTGGGGATTTCGCATGTCACTTCGCGGGCTCAACACGACTCCCGTTGTGGTCGGCGACAAAGTCTTCATTTCGCACGGCGAAGACAATATCGACAATCAGGAATTCGGTCGCGTTCAATGCATTGATGCGACGGGTACCGGCGACGTTACCGAAACTCATGGACTCTGGCGACAGGACGGCGTGAAGGCTGGTTATACGGCACTGCTTTCACATGACGGAATGCTGTTTGTGGTTGCCGACATCGGAAACATGATTTGCTACGACTGCGAATCAGGCGAACGACTGTGGGAGCATGACCTTGGAACCGTCGGAAAAGGCTCTCCTGTCTGGGCCGATGGCAAGATCTACGCAACGGAAGTCAACGGCAACATGCACATCTTGAAGCCCAGCCGAACGGGATGCGAAGTCCTCAGCCACGTTAGCCTGAATTCTGCAAACGGTGTCGGCAAAGATGAGATCTACGCTTCTCCCGCGATCGCAAACGGCCGCGTTTATCTGGTTGCTCGCGACCGAACGATTTGCATTCGAGACAAATCAAAAGAAGTCGTTGTCGGGAAACCGATGGCGTTGCCAGAAGAAACTGCGACTTCGGACACGATCGACATGATCCAAATCCGTCCTTACGAGGTCATTCTCGACGCGGGCTCAAAGCAGGACTTTACGGTTCACGCTTTCGATGCCAACGGTCGCCTGATCAAAAAGATGCCTGCCAGGGATATCAAAATTTCAGATGATTTGAAGGGGCTGACTTCATCGGGCGCTTCGGTGATGGCTCCCGCCGATCTGAAAACCGACCTGGCCGGAACGATTTCAGTGGACGTCGACGGTAAGACAGCGAACGCTCGCATCCGCGTTTTCAACCCAATGAAAAAATGGGCTTGGGATTTCGAAGGCTACAAAGGCATCCGAGTTCCCCCGACATGGTGTCGTGCTCACATCAAGATCAAACCATTTGAAATGGATGGCGGCACGGTGATGAAAGTTACCGGCGGGTCCAAAATCAAGGGTCGCCCCAGTCACCACATTTCGATCGGGCCACCGGAGATGGGCGATCACACGATTCAGGCGGATGTTCGCATGTCGATGCAGCGTCGCCAACTGGCCAGCGTCGGGCTTAGCTCAAAACGTTACGACCTGTACCTGAAAGGGAATACGAATCGACTGCAGATTCGATCGTGGGCACCGCACTTGCGAATGGCCAAAGACATCAAATTCAAGTGTGACCCTGACCAGTGGTACACGATGAAGATGAAAGTCGAAGCGAACGAAAAAGAAGCAACGATCTACGGCAAAGTCTGGAAGCGCGGCGAGGAAGAGCCAACCGATTGGACGATCACCGCGACCGATCCGCATCCAAACCTGATCGGTTCACCGGGACTGATCTATTACGCTCAAGCCGATTGCTTTTTTGACAATGTCATGCTTGAGCAAACTTCTGAGTAACCTTTGCTGGTTCGCTCAAATGACTTTTCTTCAATCCAACTATCAAACTCACAGCTTTGCATGCCGCAGAGTGATCTGCGGCCAAACCAATCATCAGGATACTCTCATGAAAGCTCCTGCTTTTATTAAAACGACTCTCTTTTTACTCGCGACGTCACTGCTGTGCACGTCATCGATCGAAGCCCAAACCAAAGATGGCGACTGGCCAATGTGGGGCGGGACCAACGATCGAAACATGGTTTCGTCCATGACGGGCGTCAACACAAATTTCAATCTTGAAAAAGGCACCAACGTCGTTTGGTCGGCCGGTATCGGATCCCAGACCTACGGCAATCCCGTGGTTGCCAATGGGCTCGTTTACGTCGGCACCAACAATGGAGCCGGCTTGCGTCCCAAACATCCATCCGATCAGGACAAAGGTATCCTCGTTTGCTTCGAGGAAAAAACGGGAGAATTCAAGTGGCAACTGACTCGCGAAAAACTTGCTTCTGGCCGCGTTAACGATTGGCCATTGCAAGGCATTTGCTCGACTCCTGTGATCGAGGGTGAGCGTCTTTGGGTCGTGACAAACCGCTGCGAATTGATGTGCATCGACACAAAAGGATTCGCTGACGGAAAGAATGACGGGCTGCAGGATGAGCCCGATGCCGAAGTCGGTGACGCGGACATCATCTGGAATCTTGACATGATGGGCGATGAGCTTGGCGTTTTCCCGCACAATCTCGCGACAAGCTCGCCGCTGATTCTTGGCGACAACATTTACTTGCTGACCTCTAACGGTGTCGATGAAGCTCACCTTGAAGTCCCTTCTCCTCGTGCTCCCTGTTTCCTGTGCGTCAACAAGAACACTGGCGAAGTTGTCTGGGAAGCTGGCCAACCTGGCGACGCGGTTCTTCACGGCCAATGGGGATCACCGTCGGTTGGAATGGTGAACGGAAAAGCACAAGTCTATTTCCCGGGTGGTGACGGTTGGTTGTACGCACTTGATGCTGAAACCGGCGACGAGATCTGGAAGTTTGACTTGAACCCGAAAGAAACCAAATGGGAACTCGGTGGCGCCGGCCTTCGGAACTCAGTCATTGCGTCACCTGTCTTTTTTGAAAACAGCGTCATCATTGCTGTTGGTCAGGACCCGGAACACGGTGAGGGCGTTGGTCATCTGTGGCGTATTGATGCAACCAAAACCGGCGACATCAGCTCTGAACTTGGAGAGATCGGCGAAAAAGGAAAACCCAATCCGAACTCCGGCGTGGTTTGGCACTACGGTGGAACTGACCCGGAGGACGAGGACGAAGCAATGTTCCGTCGCACGATGTCGACTGTCGCGATCAAAGACGGATTATGCTTTGCGGCTGACTTGAGCGGATTCCTGCACTGCATTGATTTTGAATCTGGCAAACGATTCTGGGTTCACGACATGCTGTCCGGGATCTGGGGCTCACCCGTCGTCGTCGATGGCAAAGTGTTCATCGGAAACGAAGACGGCAACCTGACGGTTTTTAAAGCCTCGAAAGAGAAAGCCGAAGTCCTGGCAGAGATCACAACCGTGAATTACTCTTCGATCTACAGCACGCCAACTTTCGCTAACGGGAAACTCTTTTTGAGCGACCGTGCTCGAATCTACTGTATCGACGTTCAAGCGAAGTAACCACGCGTTACAAATGATGCTTTGTTTAATCTAAAAAACGGCTGGCCTTTTCGGGTCAGCCGTTTTTATTTGCGCTGTGGTGAATCAAATTGAGGCCCGCATGTCTTCGGAGACCAGTGGATCCATCCAAAACACCAACGCAGCTCATGCTAACTGCGTTCGATACAACGCAGCTCATACTAACTGCGTTCAATACAACGCAGCTCTCGCGAGGTGCGTTCAATACAACGCAGCTCTCGCGAGGTACGTTCGATACAACGCAGCTCTCGCGAGCTGAGCACGAAAAAAACGCAGCTCTCACGAACTGCGTTTCATGGTGTCAATCAAGATGACGTTCGAAGATGTAGCAAATTCGAAATCAGCTTTCGGCTTAACCGGAATTATTCACGACGACAGGTGTCTGGCTTGGACTTTGAGACGATTCTCCTGAAGTTGCGACAAGTTTGCAAATTCGTCAGTTTGACGTCGTTGGTGAACTGTCGGAACTACAAACTTGGAACAATGCCCCAATAAAAACAAGCCTTCGCAATTTAGACACCCACGCCTCGTGAATAATCCGGACTTAAAACTCAGTGATATCGACAACGGATCCATCCGACCGATGACCGACCTGATAAAAGTTCAGTGCACTGATTTCGAGGCTAAACGCATGCGTTGAACCGTCGCACAAGGCGAAGTTTGCATTGCCAGGGTGGGCTGAACCGAACCCCTTCTGGTGAGCCACTGAAACGCCGGCACTGTCGATAAAACTGTTATCGTTATCGGCGAGCAACTGTCCGGCGGGACCGAGCGTTCTCATCGTCGACCAATTGCTCGAAGCAGCGTAACCCTGAGCTTCCCAGAAGATTTCGTCGTAAGATCCTGTCGGATTGTACTGAGCGGTGAAGGCTGCCTTTTCACCGAACATGATTGTGTTCGAAGATCCGTCGCTCAACGAACCGAAACCGATTTGCGAATATCGGATCAGGCTTCCATCACTTTGGACATGTCCTGTCTTGGCGATCGCACCGAGCCAAACGAATGACTGCTCGGCTTGCTCCTCGGGAGCCAACGCAGGCTGGAAATCGATGGAGGCATTCCATGGAATGTTGATTTCGGTGACGATGTTGGGGAAGTCCAAACCCACGAAAAACCCGGCATAATCACCCAAAGCTGTTCGATTACCAGCCGAATCGGTAAGGAACCGCTCACCACTTCGAGATGGGCATTGGTAAGCAGGAACGACTCCTTCTGAAAACGCGGAACCGGGTCCAGCGGCAAGCCTACGCAATTCCTGAAGGTTGCCTTGTTCGATTTGAGGCATGATCTGGAAGCCCCACCCCATGTTTTCGCGACCGAGGGTCGCTCGAAGCAGTCCGCCAGCTTCGTAACCCGCAGCTTGAGTTCCCGACGACGGGAAGTTCATTGTCGCTGACTCCAGGTTAAGGGCGGCCAGAGCAACCTGTCGCAAATTGTTCATGCACTGAGTTCGTCGAGCAGCTTCGCGAACTTGCTGCACAGCGGGTAACAACATCCCAATGAGAATTCCGATAATCGCGATCACGACCAGGAGTTCGACGAGAGTAAAGCCTTTTCTGTCCTTGTTAACTGTCACTTAGCGCCTCTTTCTCTAAACTAAAAACCAAAATACGATTCCTTGGCCTGCGGCGGGCAGGCGTTTGCAATCTGTGGTTGGAAGAGACGAGGAAGCAAAATCTGCATTCTTATCATTGGGCATTGACGACTGCTTGCATAGTCGCCTTATAAAAGTTTTCTGCAGCATGGACCTTTCAACTCAAAAGTAGCTTTTAACGAGACGCATCGCACTGCGGGCCTCTAAACCGCAAGATCCTCTTGCTGGCAGGTTTTAGTGTTTAAACACCTTTCAACGCATAGCTTTCGTTGGAATCGACATATAATTGGCTTTCGAAAATTTTTAGAAAAACGACAACGGACGAGCTTCATAATGTATGTAAAAAGACAAATTCTCTTCTTGTTTTCTTTCACAGCGGTTCTCTTTCATTCACCTCTTGCCTCCAATGCCCAACTTGCGAGCGGCTGGAAAGCGCACGACCTGACTCGTCCGTTACCCGTCGTCGTTGAGCCGGGTGAAGC
This sequence comes from uncultured Pirellulaceae bacterium, assembly GCA_964479855.1. GTDB lineage: Bacteria > Planctomycetota > Planctomycetia > Pirellulales > Pirellulaceae > Mariniblastus. Next base: position 37,135 of record CAYZPA010000039.1, on the reverse strand, counting down.
AAAACTTCCCGCCTCAGTTCCCTCCGATGCGATCGTTTTGTTCGATGGGACGGATCTTTCAAACTGGACCGGGCCGAACGGTAATGAAGCGGGCTGGACCGTCGTCGATGGAGCGATGGAATCGGTCAAGGGAGCCGGCTACGTTTTTTCGAAAGAAAAATTTGGCGACATTCAACTGCACATCGAATGGGCGGCACCTTCCAAAGTACAAGGCAAAGGGCAGGGCAGGGGTAACAGCGGCGTTTTCCTGATGGGCAATTTCGAAATTCAGGTTCTCGACAGTTTTGAAAACCCGACCTACGCTGACGGAGGCGCCGGTTCAATCTACGGACAGTTTCCTCCACTTGTAAACGCCAGCCGCAAACCCGGCCAGTGGCAAGCGTACGATATCATTTTCAAAACTCCTCGCTTTGATGAAGCAGGAAAACTCGTTTCGCCTGCCATGGTCACGGTGCTGCACAACGGCGTCGTCATTCAACATGGCACAGAGCCCTACGGCCCGTCCGGCTGGGTCCTTCACGACAAGTACGATCCAACCCAGACAACGGGCCCAATCGGATTGCAGGATCACGGAAATCCAGTTCGATATCGCAATATTTGGGTGCGTAAACTGGTCGAACGCGAAAAACGTCCAACCGCTTACCCGGTCGCCAAACCAATGTCTGCAGAAGAGCAGCAAAAGTACGTAGGCAAATTTGGTTCGGAGAAAGTCTCACTTAAAGAAGAAAAACTCTATCTAACGACTTTGAAAAACAAAGAGATGGAGCTGATTTCTCTTGGAGATCACACGTTCCAACTGGATAAATCTGCGGGCACGATCAAATTCGTCATGGGTGATGACGGGAACGCGATCGAGATGATCCAAAAACTGGATGCCGGCAAAGGTGGAAACTACAAAAAGAAGTAGGGTTCCAGATTTGCCAGAAAACTTCGGCCAGAAAACTCTGGCGAGTTCACTTCGCGCAAAAAGCGATCATTCAAAAAGTTCGCTTCCGACCCAGTCGGCAACCATTCGCCCCTGCTCGGTAAGCCGAATTTTCTCGCCGCGAGTGATTAGCCGCAGCTTTTCCAGCTCGGAAAGTTTTGCTCCAACCAGCTCATCCAACTTGAACCCGGACGCGGATTCGAATGCGTCGACGTTAATGCCGTCGACCATTCGCAAACCGAATATCAATCGCTCAATCGCATGTTCGCGACCTGAAATCACTTCGGTCGACGCAATCGGCGATTCCCCGTTCTGGATTCGCTTGATCCATGTCGTCGTGCTGGCATGGCTGGTGTTCCGAGCCCCGCCTACGAAATCGGCGGCTCCGGGACCGAATGCAAACCATGGATTCCCTTGCCAGTAAACCATGTTGTGACGACAACGAAACCCTTCGATCGCAAAGCTTGAAACTTCATATTGCTCAAGCCAAGCTGTTCGAAACCGCTCGATCGCCGCCTGATACATATTGGCTCGCAAATCTTCTTCCGATTCGGACAGTTCTCCCTTTAGCTTACGCGACCAGAAATTCGTGCCTTTTTCGTAAGTCAATTCGTAAGTCGAAATATGAGTCGGTTCAAGCTCGATTGCGGCGTCCAGATCGATTTCCCAGTCCTGCAACGTCTCTCCCGGAGCCGCGAAAATCAGGTCCATTGAGACGTTTTTGAATCGATCCATCGCCAACCTGAATCCAGCTTTCGCAATTTCGCTGCTGTGATCCCGCTGCAAAATCTTGAGCTTGTCATCGTTGAATGACTGGACGCCCAGACTGATCCGGTTGACGCCAAGTTCTTGCAACGCATCCAAACTTTCGATCGTGATGTCAGCAGGATTACACTCGGCGGTAACTTCCGCATCAGCGCTTAACCGAAACCGATGCGACAGGATCAGGCCAAGCCGTTTCATTTGAACCGCTGACAAATGGCTGGGCGTCCCACCTCCGAAGAAAAGCGTATCCAGCTGATAGACTTCCGGCAGTTTTTGGACCTCCGCCTCGATCGCATCAAGATAGGGCTCGATCAAGCGATCCCTTCCAGCCACCAGTGCAAAATTGCAATAGCCGCAACGATGCCGACAGAACGGCACATGAATGTAGGCGGAACGCGGCGCGGCGTTTATCGATCGATAGATACTCACAGGTGGTTCATCCATGCTGAGTTGACTAGTTTGTGAGCCCAGACGCGTAATCGGTCGCGTGCAGAGATCCGAGAACTTAGGCTCCTCGGCGCACGATCTCGGCCGCTTGATTCAGTTTGGACGTGCCACTGGCTAAAGCCTCGTTAATAATCAGGGACAAAAGCAATGGGGTTACTTGATGAAACGCCAGATTGTATCTCGAATCTGCGATTGAGCATTCCCATCAATCCATAGAAAGCAGCTTCTTCACCTGCCGAGCCACATTCAGCATTCGCTGCGTCGACTTGGCCCGAAATCCCGAACCAATGATCTCGTAGCGAACGTTTTGAATCTGAGTCGTGTTAAATCGGGATTTGTAAGGCTCATCGCCACGCAAGAAATCGATAAAACGGGCCCCTCGCGCCATCGCCAGTTCCATTTGCGATTTCAAAACAGCCCTGCCCGGTTCAAGCTCCAAATGGTCAGGAGAAATACCGCCCTGATAGGTGTACAAACCGTGTTCACTTTCGAATCCGATGTCCGCCGCAATCGGAACTCCGTCGTGAACCAACCAAATCAGGCTCAATTTCTGCTCAGAAAGGTGCTGTTCCGCAGTCGCATGCATGAACTCGCGAAACCCGGGATGTCCGAAACATCCAGCCTCTCCCAGTGACTCCCATCGCGCCGTATGAAGCGACTCAAAGATGTCGAGCCCTTTCTTCAGCGAGCTTCGATCGGTTGCTCGGTGAAGTGAAACCGACCCGGCCAATGACCGGCTTAATCGACGATACTTTTTGCGACTGTTTTTGGAAAGCGATTGCAAAACGGCGTCCCAGTCTTTCGGCAATTGCAATCGATAGGACGACAATTCGAAAAGCGTTTCAGCTTCTGTTTCGTCGTCTTGCATCAACGCAACGAACTGCTGCATCGTTCGATTCGTTGCCGTGACTCCATCCAGCTCAATTCGATCCCAATGGTCGGAATCGTCATTCAACCAATTTGCGATTTTCCGCAGCACCAATTCCTCATGCGATTCCGCTGCGGGGAAACTCATGTAATCCGCACAGGCCTTGCCGTCGCCCACGAACGCATAGTGCCGACCTCGTTTAAGAGTGTCGCGAAAAACTAGCGGAGCGAATCCAACAAGACGACCGTTCGCTTTCACGATCAGGAAACGCAAATCTCCATCGTTTGCCCACGTTTTAATCCATGGGATCATCCATGCCGTTCGCAAAAACGGAACGTTCGACAGCAAGTCAATTTCATTCCGAATCGCTTCGACGGCAGCGACGCTGGTTAAACATTCAATATCAACGGACTTCGATACAGTTGCAGTGTTCATAGTTAACGTGGCTTCCATTTCCCGCGAAGAACGGACTCAAAATCCACTCTTTCAATGTCATATTCCGCAATCGCATCATCCACAGCATTCGCTTCCAGAAAATCAAAATCTTCCGCTTCGATCCGATGATTTTCCAGAACAGCGATCGCTCGATCACCAAGACTTGATAGCAAATCCAGAGTTTCGATATCGTCGACGAACACATCATCGATGCCGCCATTTCCATCGAACTGAGTCGATTCAACGTTTGAATATTGAGCCAAAATTCGATCGATTCGGGCCTGTGTTTCATTTTCGCTGGCAACCAGTCGATCCGAGCCCGCAGAACCGGTTAGCCGGCTCGTATCAAAACCGCTTCCGCCATCAAACACCACATCGGATAAACCGACCGTCCGAAGAATTGTTCCTCCATCGAACACGACCGTCGCGCTACGTTCGTCGGCGACAAAGATATCGTTTCCATCGGAGCCGGTGATGACGGCGCGGTCCGAACCCGCGAAACGTCCGACGACATTGATCCGGTCAAACTGATTTAACGTCAACGCATTGCCATTGGTTGTGAAAACGGTTTGCTCGCGTGAGCCCGTGACGTTGTCGTTGCCGGCTGAACCGCTCAATTGAGCGACATCGTATCCGCCGGTGACTGAAACTGAAATGCTGCGAAACCTTGAAGCCACCAATTGGCTCGCCCCAACCGAGAACGTCGCTTTGCTGCCGTTGTAGCTTAAATGATCGTCGCCAGCAGAATCCTGAAGGAAGACTTGATCTCCATCGTGGTTTGCGAACGCCGTGACACGCTGAAATCCTTTTGCGGAAACGAACATATCTGCCTGAGTAACCGACGCCCAATTTTCACCAAGCTCAAATCGATCGGCTGCGGCCGAGCCACGTAGATTTGCAACGTTGCTTCCGCCTTTGGCATCGACCTCAAGAGTCTCATACCCGATTGCGACCAGCTTCGACGTGCCGTTCTGGATCACTCCGCGATCGCCTCGGGTAAAGAATAAATCGTCTCCGTCGTCGCCAGATAACGTCACCGTGTCGAAGCCACCTTTTCCATTGGCAATGGCGGTATCGAACCCACGCCCAATCGCCGTTCCGTTTTCCGACACGATCGACATGCTCGAGTAGTTACCAATAATCGTGTCATCGCCAGCGGAACCGGCCACCGTAAGCTTTCCGGATCCCGAAACGTCCAACGATTGAAATCCGATCGCTCGAATCACGCTATTTCCGCCGAAAGAATCAACTCGATTCTGCCGCAGGATCGTCTGATCAAAACGATCACTCAGCTCAAGCCGCACCGTATCTTCAGACGAATTTCCGTGGATGCCAACGGACCGAAACAAGCTTGAATCGAAAGTGTAATTGGTTCCATTGATGCCGATTTCCAATTGTTCTCCATCGCGAATGAAGAAACTGTCAGCACCATCGGTTCCCGACGCGAACAAGGTATCATTTTGAACGGTTATCAAGTTGTCGATCGTCAGCCCAATTTCGCCGCTCGATTCGACACGAATAAAGAATATCTCGCCATCTTCGACATCCATCTGAAACGCAACCTCACCACCGGTCACTTGCTGGCTCGTGATTCGGTTCATCGCGGCGTCATAGACTTCGATTTTTGTGCCTGAAGAAGAGGCTGCCAGATGGAATGCCATCGGCCCGGAGCGACTCGCTTCGACTGAGTACAATCGATCGCCGACAACGAAGTCATTGACTTCAACCGAATCAACAATGCCAAGCCTCTGCGCCGTAGCTTCGTTGGCTCGCTGAAACTGAGTCGCAATTTCGTAGTGCCCCGTTCCGGCAGAGCCAGTAACTTTCAGTTGATACTGCTGTCCAGCCACAACGTTAAAGTAGACTCGTTCGCCGTCGAATTCGAGTTCGATCTGATTTCCGTTGCTGTCGGTAACCGCCATCGACGGATCCAGATCGTGAGACGTTTCAAACACAAATTCAACTTGGCCGTTCGCGGTCGCGTTGAATTTGAATTGATCCACATCGTCGAACTTGCCGATCGTTCCTCGGATCAGTTCGCCGCCGTTGAGCGAACCGATGTCTGTCGCCTGGCTCGCAAGGTTCGAATGCACGTCTTTGATGATCGAGGCGATCGCTGCGTCGAGGTCCAACTGCTGGTAGGTCGTGTTGGTAAATGCATCGTAAATTTTGTTCGAAGTCTGCAGGAAAGTATCGTAGATCGTGTCCTGATCGACATCGCCGTACCCCATAAACGCATAGGCTTCACGAAGCACGGCACTCGCACCCGCCACGTAGGGAGCCGCCATGCTGGTACCCGAAGCGCCTAAGAATGAATCCGTTCGCTGGTTGCCAAAAATGTGATCTGGAACCGTGCTTCTAACTCGCTCACCCGGCGCCACCAGAACGTTATCATCGCGTTGACTAAAATCGCTCAACTGATTGTCGGGCCCATGGCTGGACACCGGCACCACGTGCTCGCTCGACGCGGGATAGCTGAGCCCTTTTTTGAAGTAGTCTTCAAAGTCGTTGCCCGCGGCCACACTGATGAAGACTCCTTCGGCTTTTAATGCAGCCAGTTCGTCTTCCAGGATTCCCCAGTTCGGCGTGTTTTCGCCATTCCAGTCTGTCCCGAGAGACATGTTAACAGTTGTGATTGGGTTTTGGAACGAATCCAAATTGTCGTGTACCCACTGCAAGGCAGCTTCGACCCACTCAATCTCTCCGACTCCGGCGTCATTGAAGACTCGAAGCCCAACGAGGTCCGCGCCCCGTGCAACGCCTCCGAACTCAGCATTGGTTCCTGCTGCGATTCCGGCAACGTGAGTCCCATGGAATCCGGCGGGGCCGTCGTCGTAAGGATCTGCATCGTTTTCGGCAAAGTCCCATCCACCGACGACTTTGTTTCCTGCTCCAAATCCGCCACCAAGGTCGGCATGGTCCCAAGCGATCCCGGAATCGATGATGGCGATCGTCTGTCCCGAACCATCAAGGTTGTATTGGCTGGCAAGATCCGATGCGATGGAGGCTTCTGATGACGTGATGGCGGTACTCACGATGGCAGAGTCCGCACTTGGAGAAAATGCCTCTGCTTCAAGCTGGTCGATTTGATCCAGCAAAGTTGGACCGATGGCCTGAGCGCTCATCACGAGCCGCTGTTCGAATTGCTCGAACTTTCGTCGTCGTTCCTGTTTGGATTGTCGGTAGCGTCCCATTTCTCAGGTTGCTCATCGCGCGCACGTTCAGGGTCAGCAAAAAACGCGCGCACGTTTTTCGCCAAAACCATCATGGTGGGGGAAACGCCAGAATCCATCAGGCGCGGAGAGCTTGCAGGCGTTAGCAAAACGTGGGGAGTATTGCCAAGGGGTAAAACTTCGCTATCCATAGCAAAGACCTGCGGCCAACTATACGTTTGCCAGAGAGTTTGGGTCTGTAGAAATTGGCCCAGATCAGCTTCGCTGGATTCGATTGGCAACCTGTAAGGGTTAAGTCGAACTGCCGGGACAGGCAGGCTGAATTTGATCCGAAATCTTTGATCCTGTCACGATCGTCGCTTATCTGCCGAACCGATTGTGTCGATTTTTCGAAACGTAACGAATTGTTTACATGGACTTCCGTCGGACTGTGAAAATGAAACCCATCTCTTTTTTGCGTTATTTCAGTTGGAGCCACTTTTCCAAACCGACTAATGATCGAATTGCTTACCGCCTGATCAAAAAGCACAAGTTTCGCTTCATGGTAGAAATTGGCCTGGACGAAGGCGTTCGCTGTGAGCGGATGATTCAGGTCGCTCAAAAGTACAGCGAGTCCGATAAAATTCGCTACACGGGCGTCGATTTGTTTGAAGCGAGAGACGAATCGCAAACACCGCTCAAACTGATCGAAATGCACCGCCGGCTCAACGGCATGGGTGCGAAAGCTCAATTGGTCCCAGGAAGTTTTGCGGACTCGATTCCAAGAATTGCCAACGCCCACGCGAAAACTGATCTTGTTCTGATTCACCATCCGCAAGAGGACGAAGCCTACGAACAGGCATGGCGTTTCGTGCCTCGCATGCTGCACGGTGCATCTAAAGTCGTCGTTTTCTACAACGACACGGAATACGAAACGTTCAGTTTCGCCGACGTCGAAGAGCGAGTCCGAAGTCTTACCGACGCGAAGACCGGTCGTGCTGCGTGAGGTAAAAGCTGGAATTTGGCGGGGAAGACTGGTGATTCGTTGCCAAGTATGACCGCCGCTTTTCGTGTCGGAGCAGCCTTTTTCGTGGCATGATGCCACCATCAGCGTCTTTCCAGCATGCGCATCGCTGTCTTGATTTAGCGATCGTCAATTCTTAAGCATGCTTAAGCGGCCCTGCGGCTGTCCAAGCCGTAACGTGCCAGATCGGCCTCGGAAAGGCGAGCTACTTTGACGCCGGATTGGCTTGCACGATTGCGTTTCCAGCCGGCATTGCTTCCGGGACTGCTTTGCCCCAGATACCCCATTTTACACGACCGGCAGATTCTTCATTCGAACTGCGGATCAGCTTCGCTAGCGGCACACGAAGTGGTTGAGTTTAACGGCTGTAGGTGACGATACCGAACGAGACGATTGTTCGTTTTGTGCCGGGCTTACCGGTGCGCGAGTATTACTGCCCGACTTGCAGGCGATCTGATGACCATCGCATTGATGCTATTTTTTCTAAAATCCAAATCCAGCCGGACACGATTCAGCATGGCCAAGTTGACGAAATCACTGGGGCTTGCTGCTGCGTTGTGCGCCGTGGTTTTTACCTTCCCGGCGATTTCAATTGCGACGGCTCAGCGGGATGATTTCTCGGTGCTTGACTCTGGCCTCGCCGACGAGGAATTTCGGATGGCGGCTGGCTACTATCAGCGTGGCCAATGGGCCGATAGTGCTGACGCGTTTGAAGATTTCCTTCTTAGGTATCCTGAAAACGAAAAAGCCGCAGACGCAAAATTCTTTCTGGCTGAATCAAAGATTCAAACTGAGAATTTTACCGATGCCTTCGTTGCATTTCAAAAATTCATCAAGGAAAACCCTGCCCATCAATTTCTACCCCGAGCAAAGTTTCGCATGGGCGAAGCGGCGTTTCACCTTGAGAAAAACCAGATCGCGATTCAAGCTTTGGAATCGTTTGTGCACGCAAGTCCAAAAAACGAACTGGTCGAATACGCGCTGCCTTACATCGGAGAGCTGCGGCTAAGATTTAAAGAACCGCGACTGGCCCAGCGTGCGTTCGAGATGGCGTTGCGTCTATATCCCAACAGCGAACTGACAGATCAAAACCGCTACGGTCTTGCTCAAGCGTTTCGCTTTCAGGGAAAAATGAGCGCGGCGACTCGATTCTTTCGCTACGTTGCGAAAGACTTTCGTTCTCCCTACTCTGCTCAAGCCAAACTTCAGCTAGGGGTCCTTGAGTTGCAATCCGGTGACAAGGAGCTCGCGAAAGAGCTTTTGCAGTCTGCAAGCGATGGTCTTTCTGGCACTTCAAATGCTCAATGTCAGTTTGAAGCAACTTACTGGTTGGCACGAATTTCGCTTGAAAATGGTGACTACGAAAAAGCTCATTCAGCATTCACTCAACTTGATTCCCTGCCAGCCGACGAAGATCTTGGTTCTGGAATCTGTTACGACGCTGCGGTTGCGGCTTTCAAAACTGGCAACGACGATCTGGCGATCGAGTGGTTGGCAAAGCTTCGATCTACCTGGCCTGAAAACCGTCTTTCAGCCCAGGCATTGGCGCTAGAGATTGACTTACTGCGAAAGCAAGGCCGCAATTCGGTTGTGCTGGACTACTGTAAGACTTTCAACGAGCGTTTTCCCGATCATCCACTGCGATTCAACGTCAACGAAGTCGCAGGTCGTATCCAGTACACCGAAAAACGTTATCGCGTCAGCGCCGATACTTTTGCGACGATGCTGGCCCAGCAGTTGGCTGACCACGATGGTGAAATCCGGGACGAAGAATCACGTGCGACACGCGCGGACTGGCTCTATCTGAAAGGGTTGGCTCACATCGGGCTGGAGGAATTCGATACCGCTGTCAGCGACCTTCGTTTGGCCCAAGCAAACCTTGCCGATGCCACTTCCCGCCCTCAAATTGGGCTCGCGATCGCAACGTCGCTCTTTGGCCAGCAACTTTTCGCAGACGCCGTCGTCGAGTACGAAACCTACATGAACGTTGCCAAAGATCGTGACTCTGTCCTGTCGGCTCTTTCACGCATGATTGTGTGTTACGCTCATCTTGGAAACTGGGAAGACGCTCAAGCCGCAGCCAATGTTCTGACTGAGGGCGACGAGAACCAGGGACTTGAATCGATTCAGTTTCTGGCGGACCATGCCTATCAACAAAAGCGGTTTGATCTTGCGACGATGTTTTACGAGTCGCTCGCTGACACATCGACCGATCCCCGTTTCAGGAACCAGGGCCTTGCTGGGCTTTCATGGTTAAAAATGGAAACGGAAACCGAGGAAGCCACCGCGCTCTTCGTTCGTTTGATCCATGAATATCCTGACAGCAAATTTTCTTCTCAGGCGGCGATATCACGAGCCAGATTCCTTGAAGAACGCGGTGACATCACCAGTGCGAATCAGCTTTATCAGTTGGTCGTGGAGCGGTTTCCAACTTTCGAGCTTTCTCAAATCGCCCGTTTGCGTCTCGCGTATTTTCATCAACAGGCAGCAGAGCCAGAGTCGCTTCGGCTTGCAAAATCCTTAATCGAACAATTTTTGGACATCGCAAAGTCAAACGCCGGTGCAGAACCAAACGGCAAACCACAGAAATCGCAGCAGCTTATCGATGAAGCTCTGTATCAGCTTGCGTGGGTCAATTCCGACCTTGATCGAAGCGGTGCAGCGATTGACTCGTTCCAGCAGCTGGTCGACCGATTTCCGAACAGCAAATACTGGCCCGACGCGGCTTATCGTGTCGCTTCAGAGTCGGTCAAAAACAAAAACTGGTCCTTCGCATCTTCCATGATCAATTCGATTTTGGAGCGTGAAATCGTTCCAACGCCGATCAAGATCCAATCGCTCTACCTCCAGTCTCGCATTGCCGCCAGCAATAACAGTTGGGACAAGGTGATTGAGCCGATGCAAACGCTGATTGAAAGCACGGACGACAGAAAATTGATCCTGACAGCCAAGTACTGGCTGGCCGAATCAACCTTTCGCCTTGGCAACTACGACGAAGCCGGCATGCTGCTGGACGAGTTGCAACCGGAAGCCGATCTTCTGGGTAAATCGTTGGAACCATGGATGCTGCTTCGCTTGGCTCAGTGCCACGGAAAGTCACAACGTTGGACCAATGCCGCGATGATCGCGAGAGATTGCCTCGATCGATTTGCTGACTTTTCCAACGCCTATGAATTCTCGTTTGTTCTTGGCCGAGCTGCCGAGTACGACGGCATGTTCGAACAGGCTCGATTGCATTTCAATCAGGTTGTCGAATCGGTCAACGGAGCCGGCACCGAGACGGCCGCAATCTCGCAGTGGCGAATCGGTGAATCGTATTTTCACCAGCAAAATTACAAGGATGCGATTCGATCGTACTTCAAAGTCGATTCAATGTACGACTTTCCGAAATGGAAAAGTGCCGCTTTGATCCAGGGCGGAAAGTGTCAGGAACATCTCGAAAACTGGATGCATGCGACCAAGCTTTACACCCAACTGATCGAAACGTACCCGGACAGCGAATTTGCCGAAGACGCCCGCAGAAGGCTCAATCGCCTAACCCGGATGGCAGAAAACACGTCGACCAACGGCACCAAAACAAGATAGCGCAGTGAACAGGAAACTTGAGATGACCATGATTCGAAACGCGGTAACGCCGAGAGCTTTCACAGCAGTTTGCTGCTTGATTGCGACCATGGCGGTAACTTCTGTGATCCACGCACAGGAAGTCCGGCTCAACGCAGCCTCCGACCATTCCGTTGTCAACGGCTACGAACTGCCTGACAAACCGAACGTTCCTTCAGTTTCAACGACCCTCGCGGATACTGCCCCGACAAATCGTTCAGCTGACAACATTGGCACCGGTCAGTCGACTTCGTCTTCTAATTCGGCTTCGCCTGTCACTGCGAACAATGAGTACGTTTCGTCGACGCGTTTGACGGATATGCTGCGACGTGGCGGCGTGCTGATGGTTCCAATCGGAATCTGTTCGTTGATTCTGCTGGTGTTCGTATTCGAAAGACTGATCAGCTTGCGAAAAGGACGAATCATTCCGGGTCCATTTGTGACTCGTGTCCTTGAACAGGTTCGCAGCGGTGAACTGAATCGTGAAAGCGCCGTTTCACTGTGCGAACGAAATGCTTCTCCCATCGCCAACGTGTTCAAGGCAGGTTTCATGAAATGGGGACGTCCTTCTGTCGAGATCGAACAAGCGGTGCTTGATGAAGGCGAACGCGAATCGAATCGACTCCGCCGTTACCTTCGCCTGATTAATGGCGTGGCAACGGTATGCCCGTTGCTTGGAATGTTGGGAACCGTCCTTGGAATGATTCACGCGTTCGACGCCATCGCAGCCACATCGCCGACTCAAGCCGAACCAAGCATGACAATCGCGACCGGCATCAGCCAGGCGTTGCTGACTACCGCCGCAGGGCTGACCGTTGCGATTCCGGCTTTGATCGCCTACCTGTTCTTTTCTGGACGAGCGGACCGACACGTGATGGAATTGGATTCTCTTGGGATGAAGATCGTGAACCTCGTTTCGTCTGAAGCGTTGACGATCAATCGAAAGACGCAAACTCAAACCGAAAAAACGTCTGTTTCGACCCAACAGAAAACAACCTCCAAAAAATCGACTCGAAAAGCCGCCTAATTGGGCGACAGCATTTCACTGTTCGCAATCGAGTCGAACCAAACCAAGCACACAATTTCGCAAGGACGCGAAAATGCCACTAAAAGTAAAACGCGACGATCAAACGGCGATCAACCTGACGCCCATGATCGACATCGTATTCCTGTTGATCATTTTTTTCATGGTTAGCAGTCACTTTACGAACAAAAACCACGTGGAGCGTGACATCGCGATTAGCGTACCGCAGGTCTCCGCTTCAGGCGCACTAACGGCGGCTCCGCGAAATCGAATCATCGACATTTTCAGTGACGGACGAGTCGCATTGGACGAAAAAGTGGTCTCCATCAATGAACTGGAAGCTCGACTTTCTGACGCCAAACAACAATTCAATCAAATCGGCGTTACCGTTCGAGGCGATGGCGAATGTGCCTATCAGCACGTCGTAGAAGTGATCGCAACCTGCAAGCGAGCCAAAATTGAAAAAGTTGATGCCGCTTTGATTGAAATGAACACGCTGACTCGATAGCGACTCGACAACAAATGACTTTGATTACCGAACACTGATTCGCAGCCATCCCATGAACGCACTGCTTGACTTCATAGACCGAACCTGGAACCTGCTGTCGGAGATCCTTGGATCATCCAGCTTGCAGATGTTCTTGCTGGTCGGTTCGGGATTGCTTGCAGTCGGTCTGTTGGTCCTTGCTTTGACGCGATGGGGGCATTCGCGTCCGGTTTGGAAATGCGTTGTCCTATCCGTCGCCGCTCACATTCTGCTGATGGGATACGCGTACGGAACAAGACTGATGATCGTGGCTCCGACGCAAAATATTGCCGGAAATGAAGAGCCGCAATCAGAAATGCAGCTGAATTTGATTGACGAACGGGTTGAGGAAGAAGAACGCAAACGCGAGATCCTTGAACAAGAATCAAAACCTTGGAACGAGTTCGCCAACGAGCAACCTCTCCCTGCGATCGATTCGCTTCCACGACCAGAAATCGACACCAGAATTCAAATCACTCGCGAGACACCATCGCTCCCCCTGCAGAGCGAACCGGAGCGATTCAAGCCAATTCCGCGACCCGAAAACTCAAGCATCAAAGAGCTGACGGATGCTTTCAAGGAAGCTCTGGACAATTCCGCTGATTCGGAATCACTGAAAATTAAAACTATCGAACAGGCAAAGCTGCGAGCAACTGACCGCGATGACCAAGACGACCATGCCGGTCGCGACGGTGCAGAACTGTCAGATGAAGAACCCACAATCCAAAGCCCAACAATCGCGCAGAAACCAACGCCGCTGATTTCGACTCCTGTCTACGAACGTCCTGAACCATCGGTTACAGAATCGGAACAAGACTTCGAAACGGCGATCGCGGAAGCCAGCGAAATGTTAAAGCCACTGGTGACCCTCGAGCCCGAATCGGACGATGCATCGCCGAAGATCGCGACCAGTTCACCGTCTCCGTCGATGTTTAAAACCAGTAACCGTTCGCCATATCGTTTGGGTGACGGTAAGCCGGTTCCCAAGCTCTATGCATTGCGACGTTCGGCGAATCGACTCGACATCCTGCGTGCTCGCGGCGGTTCCATCGAAACCGAACAGTCGGTCGAAGCTGCTTTGCTTTGGCTGGCAAACCATCAGGAATCCAACGGCCGTTGGGATGCGGGAAGTCACGGTGCCGGAAACGAAACCAAAGTCTTTGGGCATGACCGTGGTGGCGCCGGTGCGAACGCGGACACCGGCATTACTGGATTGGCATTGCTCGCGTTCCTCGCGGGTGGCCACTCACATCTGGAAGGCCCGTACCAGAAAAAAGTCAGAGCCGGTTTAAGATTCTTGGTCAGCCAACAGGATGAAATGGGCTCCATCGCAGGAGACGCAAGACTGTTTGCCCGAATGTACTGCCATTCGATGAGCCTCCTTGCGATTAGCGAAGCGTTTGCCATGACAGGCGATCAGGAATTGAAACCTGCCGTCGAAAAAGGAGTCGCTTATTCCATTCAGGCTCAAAATCGCTACGACGGCGGTTGGCGTTATCAATCTGGCGACGAAGGTGACATGAGTCAATTCGGTTGGCAGGCTTTAGCGTTGCACAGCGCAGAATTGGGCGGCGTTACGATTCCGAACGAAACCAAGGTGCGGATGAATCGATTTGTTGATCGGTGTGCCGTGAACGAAGGCGGTGGTGTCGCTTCTTATCGCCCGGGACATGGCCCGAGCACGACCATGACGGCTGAGTCATTGGTTTCGCGTTTCATGCTGGGTCAAAATGTTTCCGATCGCGTCATTCGAGAAGCCAAGTTTCGCGTCAGCGGCGAATTGCCGGATCCCGCGAACGTCAATCTCTATTATTGGTACTACGGCACAATGGCGATGTACCTTGCCGGCGGCCCCGAGTGGGAACAGTGGAACGAACGAGTGAAACAGGCACTCGTTTCGACGCAGCTTCCTTCGGGAGCCAATCGTGGCAGTTGGAACCCGGATGGTGTTTGGGCCAGCTATGGCGGCCGAGTGTATTCGACCGCCATTTCCGCCCTAATTCTTGAAGTCTACTATCGCTACCTGCCAACAACGCGAGAACCGAACGTCGCCGAGCAGTTGGTTCCGCTTCGACGACGATAGGCATTCACTCAAAACAATTTGGCCAAGTGCCGCAGTAGATTCTGGTTCAGGATCAAGACACGCTGTCGCTGAATCCTTTTGAGCACTTTCTTCTTCTACGAACCAGCATCGTTACGCTGGCCAGAATCAAGAAAGTCGCTGAACCCGGCTCTGGAACTGCGGACACTGAAAACTGTGAAAGCCGCACCGAGCTCCCGTCTTCAAAGCTGACCACGAACGAACCGGCGCCACCGTTGGTCAACAGCCGCCCGCCGTCGGCAACGTTAGCGAAGGAGCCGCTCAACGAATCCGCCAATACGACATCGAAAACATCAAGTTCGTCGGGCGTGTAGCCATCCAAAAGCACAAGTTCGAGGGCTCCGCCAAGTTCAACATCGCCGTTGATGATCAGTTCATCGAAATTCATATCGCTGGCAAGTTCGATTTCAAGTGTACTGCTCGTTCCCAGCAACAGATCCGCATCGAGCGTTAAAGTGCCTGGCGAGTCACCGGGAGAAATCGTTCCCTGATTGACAATTTCATTTGCCGAATCGACAAGACCGTCGCCCACCAGTTGCCCACCAACTCCATTGATCAACGTTCCAAATCGAATTTCGCTTCCCGCATCGGCATCGACGATCCCGAAATTATTCGTCGCATTTTGAATGTTCAACAACGAGTTATTCTGCGCCGCGAGTGTTCCAAAGTTTTCGAACATTTCAGCACTATTAACGCTCAGGGTTCGGCCAGACTGGTCAGCAAGGATCGTTCCGTGGACCAAATTTTCAACATGCACCAAACCGTTTCCAACCAAGCCAGCGCCACGAATCGTATTATCAACATTGGTCAGAACGCCACCTCCATTGTCATCGGTGATCCTGCTTGCGTTTGAAGATTCGAGCGTGACAGTGCCGCCTCCAGATAGACTAACTGCGTTATCGATTTGCAGATCTGAAAAAGCTGTCGAACCGGCGATGGCAATGTTGCCCTCGTTGTTGATCGCACCTTCCAAAAGCAGATTGCCTCCGTTTTGAACATTCATGTTTCCCTGAATCGTCAGGTCTTCCAAGGTGCCGATATTGCCCATCACAAAAGAGCCCGTTCCATTGTCGCGCAAGATTCCTCCTGTGATTCTTGATCCATTTAAAAGCGAAATGCTCGAATCATCACCGACCTCAATCAATCCACCAGCGTTATCAAAGTTTCCTGCAGCGAAACGAAGGTTTCCACCATCGGACGCCGTCAACAGGCCTCGATTGATCATCGCGACTCCTCCTGCCGAACTCAGCGTCAATCCACCAGTCGAGTCGTTTCCATTGATCGTTCCTCCAGCCTCGTTGATGATTTGAACGAGCCCGTTTCCGACAAGACCTTTTCCCTGAACCGTGTTGTCCACATTGGTCAGAACGCCGCCTCCACTGTCGTCCGTGATTCGACTGGCATTGGCCGAATTCAGCGTGACCGTTCCGCCGCCGACGAGGCTCACCGCTTCGTCAATCTGCAGATCCGAAAAAGCAGTCGAACCTTCGATCGAAATATCGCCCTGATTGTTAATCGTGTTTCCAATAAAAAGGTTCCCGCCGTTCAGAATTCTGATTGAGCTTTCGTTGACGACGTCAGTGAGCTTCGCAGCACCGACACTCGCGGTGTATTGCCCTGAACCATTGCTCTGCAAAGTTGCATTTGCGACTTCCCCGCTTCCGTTAAAGTTAATCGAAGAGTTATCGGTTGCATTGAGGACGCCTCCATCAATTCGCGCAGTTCCACCGATCGTGATTGACGATTCACTTCCTGATTCGATCAAACCGGCGCTGTTGTCGAATTCACCTCCAACGACTGCCAATGTGCCGCCATTTGACGCGCCAAGCAGCCCTCGATTTACACTGGCTGCTCCAGCAGAGGCGTTCAACGTCAGAGTTCCTGTTGAATCATTCCCATCGATTCTACCATCGGCTTCATTAATAATTTGAACGAGCCCGTTTCCAACAAGCCCTTGTCCCTGAATCGCGTTATCAACGTTCGTTAGTACACCTCCACCATTGTCATCGGTGATCCTGCTTGCATTTGAAGCGCCAAGCGTGACGGTGCCACCCCCGGTGAGGCTGACCGCGTTGTCAATTTGCAGATCCGTAAAAGCCGTTGAACCGCCGACGGCAATGTTGCCCTCATTGCTGATCGTTCCGCTCAGCCCAAGATTCGCTCCATTTCGCACATCCATTTCGCCTTCAATGGTCAAGTCTTCCAGCGTTCCAGTGTTCAAAACAAAAGAACCCGTACCCGTACTGCGCACGATACCTCCGATAATCTTTGAACCGGTGTCGAGCGTAATCGTTGAATCATCGCCGACGTCGACCAGACCATCAGCATTGTCAAAATCTCCCGCCGCAAACAAAAGATCGCCCCCACCAGTCGCTGTCAAAAGCCCTCGGTTAATCAACGCTGCTCCTGTTCCCGGGTCCAATATAAGGCGACCTGACGCGTTCGCGTTGATCGTGCCACCTGACTGATTGACGATTTGAACCAGATTGTTTCCGACACGTCCTTGGCCTTGAATGGTGTTGTCTACATTCGTTAGAACGCCGCCTCCATTGTCGTCTGTGATTCGACTGGCATTGGCCGAATTCAGCGTGACCATTCCGCCGCCCGTCAGAGTCACTGCCTCATCGATTTGCAAATCCGTGAATGCAGTTGAGCCGCCGAGCGAAAGCTCACCTTGATTGTCGATCGTTCCATCGAGGATCAGGTTCGCACCGTTTCCAACGGCCAGGCTTGCTCCTGCGAGCGTCAAATTGGACAGTCGTCCGGATCCAGTGCTGCTGAACGTTCCCGTCCCAGTTTGCCGCAATACTCCTCCAGTGATATCAAAGCTGTTTCCCAGTGCGACTTCCGATCCAGCCTGAGCCTCGATCAACCCTGCGACATTGTCGATGGGACCACGAAGACTTAACGTGCCTCCGCTGGTGGCTCGCATCGTTCCTTGATTAACTATGCCAAGTGAGTTTGCCGCGTCGACGGTCAGCGTGGATCCGGCGGCGTTTGCTTCGACAATCGTATCCGCATCAAAACTCAATCCAATTGCGTTGTTTCCAATATTGCCTTGGCCTTCAATTGTCTGCTTCACGAACGACAATGTCGCTCCGCCTGAGCCCGTGATCTGCGATCCACTGCCCATCGTGATTGAGCCGTTTCCGGTATCGAGGTTGCTGGTGTTGATGGTTGTATCTCCATCGACGATGTTGATCTTTCCACCGTCATCCAGGTTGATTGCTGCGCTGGAAAAGTTGGTCGCTTGATCGCGTAAACGAATCTCAGCACTATTTCCCACCACATTCAGAACGCCGGAATTCTGCATTGAGAACGGTCTGGCAGCCGTGCGGGGACCGAACGAAAGAAAGCCGGTTTCGATATCAAGCCTTGCACCGGCTCCGATATTCAATGTCAAAATTCCGGTGCCGCCAGCGGTGTTGTAAAAGGCCGGGCTACCGGCATTGATATTGGCAATCGCGCCATCGCCCAAAGGTACGGTCCCATCATCGATTTCCCAATTGTCCGGGTCAAACCATTGCAATGATTCGCCGCCCGGCGCCCAGTTGTATTCGACCTCTTGCCCAAATGCGTGCGGGGTGAATGCTGCAATCAGCAGTAAGGAAAGGTATCGGGAAGCGGTCTCAAGTCTCATCGTTGAACCTCATTTGGATATTCAGTTAACTCGCTTTGGTGATGAATACCCTATTCGTTGCATTCCCTATCACACCGATTGGTCCATTTCTGATTTTCGCGAAAGTGGATTCGCCCGATCGGGCAGAAGGCAACTTTGAGAAAGGAAGTTTAAAACTACCGCTCAAGACCTTGTGAATCCGACAGATCCCCTTCGCACAACAGTTGGCTATTTCTTTCCACTTGCCTTGGTACCCTCGCGCGCTGCATTCCTGTCACGAAAAATGCAAATTTTCACCTAAGTACTTTTGCTCGATTCACACCCGTGGTTGTGATACGATGCAAGCCCGACGTAACGTATTAACCCGGATCAAAACAGGACGCGCGTCGTATTTGATGGAACCAACTCTGGATGCGTACGTGCGTATAGAAAAACCGTCCAATCAAACAACGCCCCCGAGTCTGCTGGACCGAATTCGCGACCACGATGACACGTCTGCATGGGAAACGTTTTGCGATGTGTACAGCCCGCTCCTTTATGACTACTGTCGCAAACGAGGCCTTCAAGCTTCCGATGCTGCCGACATTGTTCAGGAAGTTCTGATCCGAGTCGCCAAGGGAATTTTGAAATTCGAATACGATCCGAATCGAGGCAGATTTCGCGACTGGCTTTTCAAGATTGTCTTTCATGAAATCTGTCGCATGGCTCAACGCAAAAAGAAAGCGAACAGCCCTACTGAAAATGTATTTGAGATCTCAGTCCAGGAAGATCGAGACTGGGATGAACATTTCCACAATCACATTTTACGTACTGCCCTGGAACGAATTCGCCCGCGGTTCGAAAGCTGCACCTGGGATGCGTTTACTCTTGTTTGGCTCAAGAACGAACCGGTTCAGGCAGTTGCCACAACACTTGATCGGCCGCTTGACTTCGTCTACTTGTCGAAAAGTCGCGTCCTGAAAAGACTTCGGCTAGAAGTCGAACAACTCGCCGACGAAGAAGGTTTGAATCATGGAAAGCTGTCCTGAAACGAAGACTCTGATTCAGTGGCTCCATCGCCAATTGAATCAAGGTGAATGCAACTTCCTTGAAACTCATATTTCAAGGTGCCAGCCATGTCAAAACCGCATGCTGGAACTAACCGATGACCAATCATTGCGCCTTTCCGACGATCCGCAGGAAATTCTCGGCAAACACACCTTTACCGACGAACCACATTTTCAATCGATGCGAGAAAAGCTGTCCGCACGCGTTGCAGAAATCAACCCGCAAACCATACCACCTCCGAGAGTCCCCAAAACCCACACCGAAAACTCAAACTCGGAATCGACAGGGCAACTTGGAACATTCAACGCAAAAATTGACTCAACCCTTGGCGACGATCGAGATGATCTAGACGAGCGATACAATCTCGCGACCGAATCTTTTTCTGTCGAGGCTATCCAAATCGACGGCTTTCATCTTGAGTCGCACATCGGAAGTGGAGGTTTCGCTCGTGTCTACAAAGCGTGGGACAAAACGTTAGCTCGGCCAGTCGCAATTAAACTGCTCGATCCCGCGCGCATCAATGCGAGAAATCGACACCGCTTTTTGCGCGAGGCGAGGTCCGCAAGTGCGATTCAATCGCCTCACGTCGTTCAGGTCTTTACCAGCGGTGAAACGAAAACTGGCAGCCCGTTCATTGCGATGGAGCTGGTTGAAGGAGAAACCCTCGCGGCATGGATCAGTCAGGCCGGGCAGCAGTTGGGTAAGGACGATATTGAAGCTGGCGTTCGCAAACTGATTCAAGTTTGTCGAGGTGCCGAGGCCGTCCATGAGGCGGGACTTGTCCATCGAGACATCAAGCCAGGCAATGTCTTTGTTGATACGAAGACAGGCGACGCGAAATTGGGCGACTTCGGGTTGGTACGAATCCTTGACGACGATTCGTTAACACTGACCCGCGCAGCCGATCTTGCTGGCACGCCGGCATACATGAGCCCCGAACAAACCGATTCGGAATATAAAGTTGATGCTGCATCCGACGTGTATTCTTTAGGGGCAACACTGTATCAAGTGTTGACGGGACAGCCGCCATTCCGTGGCTCGTCGTTGGCGATTCTGCGACAGATCGCAACCGTCAATCCTTCTCCTCCAAAACAGTTAAACGAAGTCGTTTCCGCAGACCTCGAAACAATTTGCCTCAAAGCGATGGAGAAAGATCCGCGGCAACGTTATCCAGACGCGGCTTCCCTTGCCGACGATCTTCAAGCGTCGATCGACGGTCTTCCAATCGTAGCCCGTCCCATTTCGCCGATTGGCCAACTGTTCCGCTGGGCCAAGCGAAATCGGGCTCTCGCGGCAACCATTTCGCTTTTGTTTCTAAGCCTACTTTTGGGAGCGATCGTTAGCACATCGCTTTGGATCCGCAGTGAATTTTATGCGCAGCGTTCAAACGACAATGCGAAACAGGCACTCGAAAATGCGGACAGGGCCGAAGCCAATCTAATCAAAGCCAATCAAACTCAACTTCAACTGATTCAATCGGTAAAGAAGCTGGTCGCCACCAACTTTACCCGAAAATCAACTTACCTTTCACTTTCTGGGCAGGATCGCGAGAAAGCGGTCGCTCAAATTACTGCCGTCTATCAAGCGGTTTTCGATGGGCAAACAGAAACGCAAACAAAACAGGACCCGGAACTGGTTCGCGAAATCGTTGCTGACATCGCTGCGGCAACCGAAATCAATCTTGAACTAACCAATTACTATCGTGCCGCCGACCTTTTGAATGTCAGCCTCGGTCCAGCGGAACAGCTGGTTGTCACCCAAGGCGGTTTGATTCAGGACCGGACACTCGCCGCAAAAGTCTTCAACCAACTGGGAGATTTCCTTACGCACCATCAAACACAACGAATCGCCAATCGGTCTGGAGACGCGCTCTGGGCAGCCGAGAGTTTTCCCGACATGGACGCCGTGGAAGCATTTAGAAAGGTCCTTGAATTCTGTGACTTCGACGCGCCGGCAGATTCCGATTTGGCTCTGGAAAGAATAATCGCACACTGGAATTTGAGTCGCCTTTCCAAACCCGAAGAAGGGGTAGATGCCGAAGCACATCGCGATTCAATGACCCAACAGTTGAAAGATCAACTCGAATTCGTACGTATGATGCGAAGTGAAAATCCCGACTTGTCGGCAAGCTGGATGGGCATTCACCAGAGGATGTTGCTGGAACTTTCGAAACGGCACTCCGGCCAACAGAGCATTGATTTGCGTATGCAGCGAGCGAAGGTGTTTAAGGAGTATGTTGAAACGATTGAGTCCCTTGGCGAAGAAACTTATTGGTACGATCGAAACATCGCAGTCAATGATTTTTTTATTGGCATCAATTTTCTTAGACTGGGAAAACCGGCAGCGGCGATGCCGATCATGCTGGAAGCTAAAAATCGAATGTCAAGACTTTCGGCTGCTTACCCGAGAGTCGTTCAGTTTCGTGCCGACCTTGCAGAAGCACTGATCGTGATCGCGGACATCGACTTGAATGAGCAAAACCATGATCGTGCAATGGAACGCTTTGACGAAGCACTTGCCGCTTTTGAATTGTGTTTGAAAACGGACTCTGGCGAAGTAGGACTGCGCCGAAGAGTGGCCCGCGTTTATGCGATAGTCGCAAGTAAGCATATTGCATTGGAGAACCGAAAGGCTGCCGTCGCCTGCTACCAAAAAGCTCTGCATCACGCTGAAGTTGTCTTGAAAGCTCCCTACGACAGCGATCTGAAACCGTCCGATGCGAAAACGTTCGAAGAATTCAAAGCAAAACTGAATAAACTGAATAAATTGAAAATCGACAGCGACAGTTCGGCTAATTGACAAACTGGAAGATTCCCACGTAGCCGACCATCAGGGTAACAAACAGCCCAAACGCATTTAGCACCGCCCAGCCAAGGCCCTTCCAGAATCCACGAGTCCAAATCAAATAAATTGGGACGGCGATCGGCCAGAACATGTAGACAAACAGTTGCACGCCAAGAGGGATCACAACATCGTTTCGCCGGGCATCAAACCGGATCCAAATCGATATCGCAGCAACAACAAAAACGTTCATCACAAAAATCGTGAACTGATCGGCAGACAGGCCCAGCAGCACGCCGTAAATCAAAACCGTCAAATAGACCACGCCAATTGCGAATCGAATGGTCTTATCACGAGGCGACGACATTCTTATGGTGCCTTCCGAATGAAACCTAACATTCAATGAAACTTCACGACTCCACTGCCGCACTA
Organism: uncultured Pirellulaceae bacterium; assembly: GCA_964479855.1. Taxonomy (GTDB): domain Bacteria; phylum Planctomycetota; class Planctomycetia; order Pirellulales; family Pirellulaceae; genus Mariniblastus. Next base: position 14,386 of record CAYZPA010000039.1, on the reverse strand, counting down.
ATATCGCCGCAATTCTTCCAGGGCCTGAGCCACAGATTCCTGATCCAGCAACATCCAGAACGCTGTGAAAATCGCGATACCCAGCGACGCAACCAATAGTGGAAACGCAATCAGGTTCGCTCCGGAAGAATACTCTTTCAATTTCTTTTTCAGCTCATTTTCCAACTGCCGCCAACCGTCGTAGCTTTGCTGGTTTCCTCCAGAAGTCAGTTGCACGTTCTTCAACCAATTGGTCGGCTCAAGATGCAAGTGGACGTTCTTTCCAGGAATGATCAGACTGTCGCCAACCCAACGGCTTTTTGAATCCAGCTGCATGGCCGCACTGGTAAGAATCGGACGCAACTGATCAGAAGTCACGTTGTAGACAACAATGCGAGGCCGCATCATCAGTACAATCATGGACACCAGCAGCCCGTAAAAACCCAACAGCATCAACCAGACAAGATTGCCAAAATGGCTCGCCGCGCTCTCGGGAAAGAACAAAATCATCGGTCCCGCCGCTACGAATCCAAGCAGCCCAATCCCCAAGGCAGCCGCGTCACGGGCTCCGGTCGTGATAAACGGGCGCCCGCTGACGTTCAAAACGCCAATCATGAACAGGTAGACCGAAAGCGGAGCAACCGCAATGCAAAAGTGTAATGGATCCATAGTCGCGATTGTAAATCAAGGCTCGAGAATCGTACAGGCTTACAAACGATCGAGCGTGCTCAACCACTGGAATAGCGTTTCCAGTTGCGAAGAATTCGGACCCGTTTCGAGGTGAACCGAAAAGCCCTTTTTAAAAAACAACTCCACACCCTTTTGAACTTCCTCAAGATCTTCCGAATCAGGCTCGGCCATCACCATCAAATGCAGCCGTTGAGAGGGCAGGGCAGTCAAATTCGGTAGCTGCGTTGTCAGTTCCGCATCGGCCAAAACACAACCTCGAAATTTGGAACGATTGGAAAACGCGGTCAACAAAGCCATCCTCGCTCCCGTCTTACGCCCGGCAATCGCGACCCGTTCTGGATCGAATTTAATTTGTTTCTGAAGCTGATCCAACGACCTCGCAATCACCGACGCGTCGTCCGGAAGCCAAGATTCAGGATCAACCGATTCAGGAACGATCACGATGACGTCGTGCTTTTTCACAAGTTCAGCGAATTTCTTCAGCATGGCATCGCCGTCGACCGGCCCCGGAGCAGGAACCCAAACCAAAACGGCCTTGGGAGGAGAGGCCTTGCCTTCCTCGCCCGCAACTTCTTCGACACCACCAGCTCCACCAGCACCGTCTCCGCCATCAGCACCGTCGCCGGGAACAAACGCAACGCATTTGTTGGCTCCTTCCGCAACGACAAGGCTGATCGTTTCAACCTTTGTCGCTTCAACCGTTCGGCGTGGCATATCAGGAATCGGTGCCGCCGTTTGTCGACGCAAGACAACTTCAGTTACCATGCTTGCTTGATCTGAAGTGAAAACCAGTTTGCACGATTCGCCAACCACCATGCGGCTGACGATTTCACGCATACCTTGAACGTCATTGCAAACGACGCCGTTCACACTTTCAATCACGTCGCCAATTTGAAGCTCCGTATCCTCAGCCGGCGAACCAGGTACGATCGCTTCGATAACCAGCCCCTTTTTTGATCGATCAAAAAGCAAACCAAGCTCCGGTTCGATGTAAGGATCAATCTCAGCCGCTAGTTCAACGACGCGTTCAATCCGTTCTTCGCTACCACTTTTCAGAACCGTCAGATTAAGCTTCTGACCTGCGTACAAGCAGCCGATGACGTGTTTGAATTGTGCTTGCCGAACGATTTTTCTGCCATTGGCTTCCACGATCGTATCACCGACCTCAATCCCGGCTTTCCCTGCGGGCGATGTCGGCAAGCAAAAAGAAACTTTTGCTGGATCCGCGTTTTCGTCGGGACCTTCGAATGTCACTCCCATCCGGCCGCGACTGATCGTCGTTCCCTGTTTCAGTTTTTGAAACGGTTCAGAATCCACATCGACGATCGAAGCAAAACCGATCCCCGAGTCATACCAGTCCGCACCCGCAGCGACTTCTTCGCTGTTTGGCGAAAGAGGAACCAGAATGCCAAGGACTTCACCGGTCAACGTCACCAGCGGTCCTCCGTAATTTTGCCGCGAAACTTTGCAGTCCGTTTGAATCGCGCGGCTCCAGACTCGTCCAGTTGCACTGACGATCCCAACAGAAACATTTGGCTCCGTCGCCGACAACGATTTTCCCACCGCGATCACGCGTTGGCCTTGAGCGACCGTGTTCACGTCGCCGAACAGAACGGGCACCAAATCGTCACTTTCGATTTTCAGCAACGTCAATTTTCGACTGGTATCTTTCGCAACAACCTCAGCCACCATTCGTTCGGAACCTAAACGAACGAAAATGCTTCCTGGATCATGACGCAAATTGTAGCTGGCCGTCAAAACACGCCCATCACTGGAAATCACGGTTCCAGTAAACGGTCCCGTCGCTGAGGCATCGTCTGGACTGGCCAAACCACCCACGGTCTCGATCTGCACAACGGATTGGGATGCGAAATCGATGGCGTTATCAACTGCAGTTTCAACTGCAGCGGCGGTCACCCGCTCGGTTTCCTCTTGCGCCGATCCAACATTGCTCAAAAGAACGGATGTCAAAATCAAGATCAGGCCCGCTGTCCAATTGCCCAGCAACGACGGTAGCTCATTCATGTTACGGTTGCACCAAAGATATTTTCAGCGTCACAAACTTGCTGCCTCGCTGAACGACCAGCACCACGGTTCCATCCCTGTCGACCTGCCCCAAACGTTTGGCGACGTCCCGACAGGATGTGATCGGCATGGAGTTGATTTCTACGATCAAGTCATCAGGCTGCAAACCCGATTCGAAAGCAGCCGATGTCGGCGTCACCGTTTCGACATAAGGCGGAGTTCGATTTAGCACATCGGGCACCAATGCGAATCCGAGCAGTTTCGGATCGAGCGGTTCCGCAGTTCGACGCGACGTCGTGTTGGGATCGTTCAGTTGTTTTCCGTCAAGTATTTTCTCGATCGAGGCCGTCAATTTGGCGACTGGAATGGCGTAGTTCAACCACAACCCGGATCGCACATCTCGAGACTCTTTTCCAATGAACGCGACCAGGCGCCCTTTGCGATCCGTAACCACGCCGCCCGCAGCGCCTGGATTACTGGTCACGGCATCAATGATATAAGCTTCATCGTTGTAAGGAATTTGCCACGCTCCGCGCCTCGCTGCCAGTTTCGTTTTCGCCGAAATGACTCCTCGCTGAACACTGACGGGCTCATTGCCGGTCGCCACACCGTAACAATTACAGAAAGCCAAAATTCTCGAACCGACAGATGCCTCCACGGCGTTGGCAAGATCAAAAAAGGGATACCCTTCGGCTTCGATTTTCAGAATTGCGATCTCAAGCCTGGCATCGTATCCCACCAACCGACCTTTGAATCGTTCACCATCATTGGTGGTGACGGTGGAAGTCTCTCCATCGAGAACGTAGCTCCACGCCGTCAAAACATGGCCTTCGCCTGTGATCAGGACACCCGACTGGTAAGCCTCCAAACCACGAAGACCGCCGCTGCCGACGATCTTGACGGTCTTTGGCAACACACTTTTTACGACCGAGCTCTGCCCAAACGTAACAGAAGGATGGACCAAAACAACCAGCAGCACAAGACCGCATGAAATTGCGATGCTCTTTTGCGAGGCCTCCATACACCAGTGTTTTCGCCTACGCTTTCCGATCATCCTTCCTGATCCTCAGCCAATTTCGCTAACACGCTGTAGTCCTCCAGCGTGCTGACATCGCCGACCGCCTGTCGACCCGCCGCGATATCACGCAAAAGCCGCCTCATGATCTTGCCGCTGCGTGTCTTTGGAATCGCGTCCGTGAACCGAATGTCATCCGGTACCGCCAAGGCTCCAATTTCTTTGCGAACGTGCAGCTTCAGTTCTTTGCGAAGCTCTTCTCCTGCTTCGGCGTCTCGAATCGAGCAGAATACCGCGATGGCCTGCCCCTTAATCTCATCGGGCCGACCAACTGCGGCACACTCCGCCACGGCAGGGTGCGATACCATCGCGCTTTCGACTTCGATCGTGCTGAGCCGGTGTCCTGAGACATTAATCACGTCGTCGATACGCCCCATGATCCAGTAGTATCCGTCGTTATCCAACCGAGCGTTATCGCCAGTCAGATACTGCCCCGGCACAGTTGCCCAATACTGATCGAAGAACCGTTGATCGTCTCCCCATATCCCTCGCAGCATGCCGGGCCATGGCTTGGCGATACACAACATCCCGCCGTGATTCTGACCAACAGGTTGAAGGCTTTCGTCTACGATCGAAGGAATGACTCCAGGCAGCGGCTTCGTGCAACTGCCCGGTTTGGTTGCCGTCGCACCAGGAAGTGGGCTCATCATGATGCCGCCGGTTTCTGTTTGCCACCAAGTATCGACGATCGGGCATCGACTGCCGCCAATTTTTTCGTGGTACCAAATCCACGCTTCCGGGTTAATGCCTTCCCCCACCGTACCCAACAATCGCAAACTGCTGAGGTCATGCTTTTCGACGTGTTCGTCACCCCATTTTATGAATGCACGAATCGCCGTCGGAGCCGTGTACATGATGGTGACTTTGTATTTTTCGATTAACTCCCAAAATCGGTTTTCAGCCGGATAGTTTGGAGCTCCCTCGAACATCAGACAGGTGGCTCCCGCGGACATCGGCCCATAAACGATATAGCTGTGACCCGTGATCCAGCCGCAGTCTGCGGTGCACCAATAAATATCATCGTCTCGCCAATCGAACACCCACTGGAATGTCTTTTTCGCCCAAAGGTTGTAGCCCGCAGTTGTGTGGCGAATCCCTTTCGGCTTTCCTGTCGAACCGCTCGTATAAAGAATGAAAGAGGTCGTTTCGCTGTCCAGCGGCGTTGCAGGGCAATCCGCGTCTACCGAATCGACAAGCTCATGCCACCAGTGATCCCGGCCGTCGGTCCATTCGATTTCATTTTCAGCTCGCTTAAGCACGACGACCTTCTCGACCGTTGGCGATTTCTTCATCGCTTCGTCAACGGTCGCTTTCAGCGGAAGCACTTTGCCTCGACGAAACAATCCGTCGCTTGTTAGTTGAACTTTCGCGCTGGCGTCGTTGTTTCGGTCAGCGATCGCTTCTGCGGAGAACCCTGCAAAGATCACCGAATGGATGGCACCGATTCGAGTGCACGCAAGCATCGCAATGGCGAGCTCCGGAGTCATCGGCATGTAGATCGAGACCACATCACCGATCCCGACACCTAATGACTTCAGGCCATTGGCAAACTTGCAGACTTCGGCATGCAGTTCCGCATAAGTCAGCGTTCGCTGGTCGCCGGGTTCGCCTTCCCAAATGATCGCCTTCCGATCCCCGTTGCCGGCGGCGATATGAGCATCCAAACAGTTGTAAGAAATGTTTGTTTTGCCGCCGACGAACCACTCGACGTTATGACCTTCCTGCTTGAGCACCGTGTCATAGGGTTCGAACCAGTGGAGATCTTTTTTCGCGACGTCATCCCAGAAAGCGATCGGGTCAGCAGCCGCTGCATCGTAGAGCTTTTGATATTCCTCCATCGATCCGACAATGGACCTGGACGAAAATTCGGCACTCGGGGGAAACAGTCGATCTTCCTGCATCACGTTGTCAATTTGGCCAGTCTGATTGTCGCTCATAGAGTTCCTCAACTTTGATCGGTGGTATCGATTCAAATTCTAGTCGATACAGCTGCGTTGCGGGAGATCGCGATGAGTCCTGCCAACGCCTTCTTGAACACATTAGCGACCTGACCGATTGGCTTGATCCTGTTATGATCATCAACATGAATAGAAAACGAAATGAATTGCGTCCCGTAAAAATCAAACGCGGATTTACGAATAAGACTCCCGGCAGCGTTCTTTACCAGTGTGGCGACACCGTTGTGTTGTGCACCGCTAGTGTGGACACCAAGGTTCCGCCGTGGATGGCTGAAAGCGGGCGAGGCTGGATTACGGCGGAGTACAACATGCTTCCCGGCAGTACCGAACCTCGCAAACGTCGCGATCGCAATAAAGTCGATGGACGCACGACTGAAATCCAGCGGCTGATTGGCCGTTCGATGCGAGCCGTCGCTGACCTGGACGCGTTGGGGCCTCGCCAGATCACGGTCGATTGCGATGTCCTGCAAGCCGATGGAGGCACTCGCACAGCCAGCATCACTGGAGGCATGATTGCGTTGGTGGATGCGATCCTTGCAACAAAAAAAGACCTGCCAGATCCGAACGTCTTTCCTTTGCGTGACTCCATCGCGGCCATTAGCGTCGGCATCGTTGATGGTAAGCCGACATCGGACTTGGACTACCCGATGGATTTCGCTGCTGCAGTTGACATGAACGTGGTGATGACTGGCAGTGGAAATTTCGTAGAAGTGCAGGGCACTGGCGAAGAATCAACCTTTACTGAAAAGGAACTCGGATCGCTGATCGCGTTGGCGAAAAAGGGATGCAAGGAATTGACTTTGTTGCAGCAGAAAGCCATCGGAAAGAAGTGGCCTTTTTAAGGAGTCGGTAACTGATGATTGACCGGACACGACGCACTTCCCTTTCGCATGATGTTCGTCGCCTTGTAACTGGGCGAATGACAAACGATGCATTCGACGATGTCTATCATTTAGACTATCTCGAAGCCAAGGATTCGGCTGTCGCCAACATCGCTGCATACTGCTACGGCTTATATTCTTCTGACCTTCTGTTTCCAATTCGGCTTCGAGGACGACACGCAGTAGATGCCGACTCAAAACAAGCGGCAGCCCGAGCAGTGCTATTCCTGAGGTCTGACTTGGTTTATGAATGGCCTAAATTTTCAGACTGTCATAATTTATGGTTAGTTTCTGGCATTGGATTTCTCGCGATACCGGGCAGCATTTCGCTGCTGATCGTCGGAACGCTCTTGCTGTTTAGCGGTGAGCTTCCCATGGCAATCCCGTTTTTGGGATTTGGCCTGCTCGTTCTAACTGCGGCATTTCTTGGCCAACGTACTTCAGTTTCGATACGGAACTCGGAATGGGACACATTCACAAAGTCTGGCGACTATGAAGTCTGGCCTTTCTTTCGCCATAAGGATTTCGAAGACGCCAAAAAGAATTACCACTTGCTCGCGAAGGATTCCGTTCAGTGCGAACCCCTGTTTTCCAACCGAAATCAAACAAGCCGCTGAATTTCCGACCGCGGCCCGATGTACCGACAAAAGAATTTGCCTAACGAACTTGCCTAAAACTGGGCCGACGCTGGATTGTGATCTTCATCCGACAAGGCTTGCTGAGCAACTGGCAACTCTGGCAAATCCGCAACTTTCGCACGACGTTTCTTGCGAGCCTTCGGCGGAATCATCTCTCGCATCAGGTCCAGCTTCCCGAAGCAAAGGATTCGATCGCCATTTTCCAACTCCCTGTTTCGACGTGGGTTTGGAATCACCGTCGAACCGCGAGTCAACGTCAGAACGTTAATATCTTTTTCGTCAAAACCTGCATCACAGATTTGCTTACCAACGAATTGCGACCCTGTTGGAATCGTCAATTCGGCGACTCCATAACCGCGACTTACCGTCAATCGCTGACGGATATCGATCTCAGGAAAATCGACTCGGGCTGCCATGTAGTCGACCACCGAACCGGCGATGTCCAACTGAGTACACGTTTCGATGCCCTCGAGCCCAGGCGAAGAATTCACCTCCATGATCTGAGGACCGTCTTTGCCTTCGAGCATATCGACGCCGGCGACTTTTAATCCCATGATCTGAGCGGCTCGAACTGCCGTTTCGCGATAGTTGTCATCGAGTGTGATCGATTCAGTTTGACCGCCACGATGAACGTTGCTGCGAAATTCCTGACCTTGCGCCACGCGTCTCATCGCTCCAACGACTTGATCGCCAACGACAAACGCACGAACGTCTTTACCCTTGCTTTCGGCTACAAATTTTTGAATCAGAACGTTTTGTCGCTGACTTTGGAGCAATTCGATAATCGCCTCCGCCGACTTTTCAGTTTCAGCCAGCAGGACCCCGATGCCCTGGGTGCCTTCAATCAGTTTGATGATGACTGGCGCGCCACCGACCCGAGCGATCGCAGGAAGCACATCTTTTTTCTCTCGAACGAACGTCGTCGCCGGGATCCCGATGTGATGCCGACTAAAAATCTGAAGGCTGCGAAGTTTGTCGCGAGAGTTTGAAATTCCTGCGGACGAGTTCGCACAAAAAACGTCCATTTGTTCAAACTGTCGGACGACGGCGGTACCGAAATAAGTCAAAGAAGCGCCGATCCGAGGCAGAATAGCATCGAAATCCGCGATCTGCTCCTGACGGTAAAACAGATCCGGGCTGCCTTGCTGCAAATCGATCGCAAGCTTTTTGGTGTCGATCACGGTGACTTCGTGCCCGCGTTGATTCGCAGCTTCGACGAACCTGCGAGTGCTATAGCAATTCGGTGCCGTTGAAAGGATGCCCAAATTCATAATTTTTCTCGTAAAGTGTTTCTTAAACCGGAATTATTCACGACGACAGGCGTCCTGTTTGGCCTTTGAGGCGATTGTCCTGAAGTGGCGACATGTTTTGCAAATCCGTCAGTTTCGCGTCGCAGGGGAGCTGTCGAAATTAGGAACCTCGAACAACACCCCAATAAAACAAACCTTATCCATTTCGACGCCCATGCCTCGTGAATAGGCCGAGCAAAAATCAGGCCCGGTTCATATCACGCAGCCTTGGGAATCAAAACGAGTTCAACGCCCCCGACGCTTTTTCGCAAGTCATTTCCGAGCCGCGATTAAACCAAGGCACCCGATACAATAAATCGTTCAACACACCAAAGGCCTCGACCAATGTTCCTGGTTCCAAAAAAAGGAATGGAGTGGTTATCGGTCCCCGCGCTTTTCGACTTTCTTCTTTCTCCGCTTTCGCCCGCCGTAAAACGAACCACCGGGATCCATTAAGAACCGATGCCGAATGGCCTGCCGCCCCAGCAACATTCGAAAGCCCATCGTGTCCCGATTGGCCAATGTCAACTCAATCGGGAAATCCATTTTCAACAGGCGAACCGTCGTTTCGATAACCGGCCGTTTGGTTTTCTTTCCACCGGAATTTTTTACCATGCGATAATCAAGAATCTTCGCCTCGGTGACAATCACCTTTTTACTGGAATGCTGCATCGGACAGACTTTGAATCGCACCCACGGTTCACCGTCCTTCATGAATTCTTCAACTGCGAACGCATGCAACGACGAAGACCGGGCTCCCGTGTCGACCTTGGCCTTCACCTGTGCGACGCCCAAGTCTGGCAACTTCACCCACTCACGCCATCCGATTACCGGAAGATCTTTTATGTTTCGTGTTTGCTTCGGCACGCGTTGTCGCCCAATACAAGATATGACTGATTGTTATCGCCGCTTGACTTAACCGTTAACTGCGAATCAACAGAGAATCGGAATTTCGACGGAACCGCCTTCGACGGAGCCACATTGGCTAAAGGCTTCCGATTCAACCTTTTACCATCGCGATCACGGATTGACCCTTTTTCGGCTTCAGTTCGTAGTCGGCGGTGTTGATATGCAGGATGCCACTGTCTTCCATCACGAACAACACCAACACTTCGTCACCGTATTCGGATTCGAAGTTCTCAAACGTAAATTCTTCTGTGATCCGAGTCAATTTTGGACGAAAGCCCGCCTCATACGCTTGCTGAAAACGTTCTTCAGCCCACTCTTCGGCAAACAGTTCACGACCACGAGCGACTTCTCCGACTTTCGATCGTTCGCCCTTTTTCGCATCGCCCGGCAGCAGACGATAAACATTTTGACTACCGAACAAATGAGAAAATTCGGCGGCCGCCATCGCATTGACGGCATCGTTTTTGGTCAACGCCAAAAAGCGCCCTACCCCCGCAAGGTTGATCTCCTCGTGAACGTAATCCGAAAGGATACTTTTGCAGTGTGCATTGAGCCCCGCCATTTTTGCGGCCGAAACGTTCTGATAGTTGGTATCCACAACGACAACGGTATAGCCGCAATCTTTCAGAATGACTGCCACGTCGCGGATCCATGCCGTGGCCCCACCGAACAAAATCCCCTGCGGGTTCGCTTCGGCCAAGCCCAGATATCGAGCCAGCGGGGCGGCTCCAAGACCATAAACCGCAACCGTACCCACGATCAGCATGAACGTCGCAGGCACCAACATTTCGGCGTCGTGAATCAATTCCGCGTCCTGACCAGTTGTCGCCAGAATCCGCAGCGAAAACACGCTGACAACGGCTGCCGCAACGATTCCTCTTGGAGCTAAAAACGCAAGGAAAATTTGTTCGTTTCGATTCAAGCCAGATTTGAACATGGCTCCAAAAATCGAAGCCGGGCGCACGATCACGATCATCAGCAGAACAAATAAAGCTCCTCGCCATCCGACTTCACCCAGCACCGCAAGGTCCAGACGTGAGCCCAGCACGATGAACAAACATGAAATCAGGAACACGCCAAGGTTCTCTTTAAATTCAACCACGTGTTCGATCGAGATCTGTTTCTGGTTCGCCAAATAAATCCCCATCACCGTGACGGTCACCAAGCCGGATTCATGCATCAACCAATTCGAAAGCCCAAACACGGCCAACGCGCTGGCCAAAAATGCGAGCCCATGCAAATAGTCTGGCAGCCAATAGCGTTTGACGGTCTGCGTCAAAATGAATCCGGTGCAACAACCAAAACCGACGCCGATCAGTGTCGTTCTGGCGATCAAAACAAGTGGCCCCCACAGACTCGACGCTTCGGTCGCATGATGAGGGTCGTGAAAGAGCTGCTCAAAAACCAGAACGGCAAGGATGGCTCCGATCGGGTCAATGATGATTCCTTCCCATTTTACGACCGATCCAATCTTTCGGTTTGGACGAATGTATCGAAGAAGCGGCGCGACCACCGTCGGTCCTGTGACAACAAGCACCGCTCCCAGCAAGACCGCCAACTTCCAATGGATCCCCATCAAGCCCCAAGCCAGCAGGCTTCCTAACACCCACGAGATCAATACACCGACGGTGCACAACCTGAGCACCGCTCCGCCGACGGCCGATTTCAATTCATAAAACCTGAGCGACAGTCCGCCTTCAAACAGAATCACGGCAACGGCAAGCGACACCAGCGGGAAGACAATCTTCGGCCCCAGCGTATCATCACCACTGAGCTCCCGAAGAATCACATCGGGGTTCATCCAAAAACCCAACAGGACTCCAAACCCCAACAACAACAGAATCGAAGGAATCCGAATCCACCACGCCAACAATTGAGCCAACATTCCCAGCAGCGGAACGAGAGCGAGATAGTAAAAAATTTGGTCGTCCAAAGCTGGCTCCGCCGATCGCCGATAGAATGCAAGCCGGCAATTAGAGATTAAGTGCGGCGCAAATCAACTACCGGTCGAGCTTGTCGTTTTATTCCAAATCGAGATTTTTATGCCAGCCGTTTAGGAGTTAGCCTCGGTTAACGACACGTCAACCGGGGCTATTGCCCAAACGGCTCAATAAACCGACAAGCTCATTCCAAAGCGAAGCCCTTAGAAAGTCGAACAAGCGTTGTCTACGCAAGCCTTATGGCGGTTTTCCGTCAGAATTGCTTGGGAGTCGTAGTTGTCCGGTTAAGCAAACCGTTCCGGCTTAAACGCCCGTCGTCGCGGATAATTCCTGTTTTAAGCTGACTTTCGTTTTCCACACACCTGCCAAGCCAAAAAACACTATCGTAGTGTCCTCGAAAAGTTAATATTCGATCCGTCGCTGCGAATAGAAACATCGCTTAACCCTGGATTATTCACGATGCGTGGGCGTCGACAAGGAGAAAGCTTGTTTCATTGGGGTATTGCTCCACGTTTATGGTTTCGACCGTTCACCCACGACGTGAAATTGACGAATTTAAAAACTTGCGTCGGCGTCCGGAGAATCGCTTCAAAGGGCAAGCCAGACGCCTGTCGTCGTGAATAATTCCGCTTAACACTTGTCAAATCAATTGACTCAAAACCATGTTCGCTCGTCTGTTCCTGCTGTTTATTATCGTCCCGCTGACAGACCTGTTTCTGTTGCTGTGGCTGGCAAAGTACACCGGTCTTCTTTTTACGGTGGGCTTGGTCATATGTACCGCCGCGATTGGAGCATGGCTTGCGAAACAACAGGGCCTGGCAGTTCAAAGTCGCATCCGTCAGCAATTGCAGCAACAGCAGATGCCAAGCGAACTTTTGACTGATGGAGCCATGATCCTGTTGGCGGCGGGCCTTCTGTTGACGCCGGGCCTGCTGACGGACTGTTTCGGGTTTAGCTTATTGACTCCGGTATGTCGAAGATTTTACAAGTCCATTTTTACGAAGTGGCTGAAGAAGAATTTTAAAGTTCACGTCATCAAGCCGGATTTCTCGCAAGGCATGCCGCGAGACGCGAACACGGTCGATGGAGAAGTCGTTCGCGAAAAACCAGACATCATCCAGCCAGAACGAATCGAAGATTGAGCGTTCGGCTTTGCTCAGCGCCGTCGTTCGCAGTTGGAATTGCAGACCCCGGCATCACAAAAGTAAGCGACCGGGTGCGCGAGCCGAGTCACGTAAGCGGCCGGGTGCGCGAGCCGAGTCGCGTTTTTGTTAACGACTAGACGTCAGGCGAAGGCGAGCCGCAACGCCAGTCACGGTCAGCTCCCGGCTGGTCGTTAAACTGTGGCAGAGAAGATTCGCTGGAAACACCTGCTTTGGAAGCCGCTAGGCACGCTCTTTGAGAACGATCATTGGTGCTGGTACACTTTTGCATCCTAGATTTTGCCCGCTTCGTCCAAGGCGTTGGTGTAAAGACTTTCCATTGTGCAGCAGAACCATCCATGAAAATTGACGACTACCTGCTCGATCCCACTGACGTCGACTGGACAACAGTCCTCACTCCATGGCACTGGCTCCTTCCGGAGACGCTTACTGTTTGGCTGGTTAATTGCTTTGGCGATGTTTTCGCGGAATTGGACGACAACAGCATCCACATTTTTGACGTAGGTGGCGGCACTTTTGAGCGAGTTGCTGATTCTCGCGATCACTTTTGCGATCTACTGGACGCCGATGGCAATGCCAGCGAATGGCTCATGATTCCGCTGGTCGACGATCTTGTAGCGGCGGACAAAACGCTACGAACCGGATACTGCTATAGCTACCTTCAAAATCCGCTACTTGGTGGCGACTACACAGTGGAAAACACCATTTTGCTTCCCTTAATTGAACACTATCGCCTTAACGCTGCGATTCAGCAACAAATCAATGACCTGCCAGATGGCTCGCAGCTCACGATCGAAATCACTGATGACTCGCTCCGTTAATTTTGCTGCAAAACAAGTTCTTGCGTTCAACCCTCTGGCCCTTTGGCCGGCGATCGTAGCGGACAACGTGTTTTTTTCGCTGTGCCTTTCGGTGGAGGATAAAGGGTCAGGTCTCTTTGATTGGGGTGGCACGGAAAAGATCACGTGAAAAGAGACCTGACCCCTTATTCCCGTCCACACGTGAAAAGAGACCTGACCCCTTATTCCCGTCCACATTGATGGGCCGCGGTCGCTGTGAATGATGAGTTGATCTGGCTCGACCTGCTGCTTCTCGATCGTTTCCTTGATCAGTTTCTTCGCCAGTTCAGCGCTTTCGCAGTCGGCGAGCATCCAGCCGACAGTGCAGCGGCTGTAGATGTCGATGATCGTGTAAAGGTAGTAATAAGTCCACTTTTGGGACAAAACGGGGACAGGTCCAGTTGTTGACAAGATGGGCACTTTTGGTATTGTACTTCAATGCCCAGAACAGCCCGCAACGCTCCCGGAGGAATGGTCTACCACGTAATCAACCGTGGTGTTGGTAAGAAAAAACTTTTCTTTAAGGACGAAGACTACCTTGCCTTTGAGCGAGTCATTGTTGAGACGCTCGAAAAACGTTTGATGCGGATTCTTTCGTATTGCTTGATTTGGGACAAAACGGGGACAGGTCCAGTTGTTGACAAGATGGGCACTTTTGGTATTGTACTTCAATGCCCAGAACAGCCCGCAACGCTCCCGGAGGAATGGTCTACCACGTAATCAACCGTGGTGTTGGTAAGAAAAAACTTTTCTTTAAGGACGAAGACTACCTTGCCTTTGAGCGAGTCATTGTTGAGACGCTCGAAAAACGTTTGATGCGGATTCTTTCGTATTGCTTGATGCCGAATCATTGGCACTTCGTGCTTTGGCCTGAAAATGACAGCGATCTTGGTTCTTTCATGCAACGGTTGACGGTCACGCACGTGACTCGCTGGCAAAAGCATTACGGGGGACAAAACGGGGACAGGTCCAGTTGTTGACAAGATGGGCACTTTCGGTA
>CAYZPA010000038.1:0-50931 GCA_964479855.1 uncultured Pirellulaceae bacterium | reverse complement strand
CCAAAGGCTCGCATGACGGCTTCGGGGTTCAGTTCGTGGACGTATTCCATGCCGCTGGAAAGAAACCCGCCGGTTCCGGCTGTGGGGTCGTAGATGGTGCGAATGATGCCCGGTTCGGTCAGGGCGTCGTCGTCTTCCATGAAGACCAACGAGGTGGTCAAGCGGACGATGTCGCGGGGCGTGAAGTGTTCTCCAGCGGTCTCGTTGCTGGATTCGGCAAATCGCCGAATGAGTTCTTCAAAGACCAGCCCCATGTCGTGGTTGCTGATGGCTTCGGGGCTGAGGTCGGTTTGGGCGACCTTTTGGACGACTTTGTACAGCAGGTTTGCGTCGTCGAGCTGACCGATCCGATCGACGAATTTAAAGTGCTCGAAAATCTCGCGGGCGTCACGTGAAAAGCTGTCGACGTACGTCGTCAGGTTGGACTTGATGTCGCTGCTGCCCAGCTTGGACATGTCCATCGGCGAAGTGTTGTAGAACGACTGCCCGGCGGCTTTGAGCAGGAATTTTTCGCGGGCTTCTTCTTCGAGGGCTTTGTTGCTTTTGAGCTTTTCGACCTGCGCGAGGACTTTGGGCTTGGTTTCCTCTAACACACATTCCAGTCGGCGGAGAATCGTAAACGGCAGGATGACTCGGCCGTACTGCGACTGTTTGAAGTCGCCGCGCAGGAGGTCGGCAAGCGACCAGATGTAGGCGGCGGTCTGAGAGAAGTTGGTCGTCATGTTTTTTTTTGGCGGGAAGGCTGCGCGTTGCACCGCATCGAGAGGTGCAAAGAAGTAGAGAATATAACAGCCAGAACAAACTTGATGGATTCATCCCCGCTCACGCGATTCTTCCATCGGCTGATGACAACTTTTGTCAACATTTCGGCAGTGACGGGGAATGCACATGCCCATCCCGAACCCAACAAAAAAAGCACTGTCGAACCTGCTAAGGTCTGACAGTGCTATACAAGTGGGCGTTGAGGGACTCGAACCCCCGACCCCTTCGGTGTAAACGAAGTGCTCTAGCCAACTGAGCTAAACGCCCTTGTGAGAAGATGTCTCATCAAGAAGGCAACAATTTACTGATTCGGGTGCCGAAGTGTCAATTGGTGCTTCGCCTTCATCGGCAAAACATTGAAAAGACTTGCGAAAATGTGGCGAAATTCGAGCATTCGTCCACAATCCTATCGCGGCAAGGTCTTCTCCGAATTGACGATATCGGATCTCGAAAGCTCGGCGCCTGATTTGGTGAATCGAATCCACCACGAAATCTCGTCGTCTTCCGCCGCTGAACGACCGTGCGGATCTCGCACTTCCATCAATTTGCCGCAATAACGACAGGCTGATTTTTCGCCGAGAAGCTTCAGAGGGAACTGGCTGGTTCGCTGGCAGCCTCGACAACGACAGGCAACAAAAAGGTGGTTCATGAATTTCTCCTTGAATCCAAATTTTAACCCGGATTATTCACGATGCGTGGGCGTCAAAATTGAGAACACTTGTTTCATTGGGATATTGTTCCAAGTTTGTGGTTTCAACAGTTCACCCACGACGTGAAATTGGTGAATTTGAAAAACCTGTCGCCACTTCAGCAGAATCGTCTCAAGCACCAAACCAGACGCCTGTCGTCGTGAATAATTCCGGTTTAAGACGCGACCCTCAAGCTCACCAAGTCCAATTCATATTACCAGCACTTTGGCACTTCGGCACTCTGCCGTCCATCAAATGATCTGACAGGTTTCCAAAATTTGCTTCGGCGTTGCGAGATAGCTTGTATAAAACGGCCCGAATTCAGCGTACTTGGCACTGGCTTCATCGAATCGCATGTCGTAAACAATTTGTTTCAGATGAATCGGATTGGTCGCCCACAGCGTGACTCCCCACTCCCAATCGTCGAGTCCGACACCGACTGAAATGAGCTGGGTTACTTTGCCGGCGTATTTCATTCCGCTGCGCGCATGTTCGCTCATCAGTTTATGACGCTCAGATTTGGGAAGCGTAAACCAGTTCGCTCCTGGGTAACGCCACTTGTTCATGGGATAGAAACAGCTGACGGGATAAGCGGCTCTAGGAAAATCCGGAGTCAATCGCTGGTAGTTCATTTTGACCAAACGGTTCGCGTAGGCTTCAACTTTTTTCTCGATCGCACTGCCTTGGGGATCTTCGCCTGATCGCACAAGGCGTTCACGATATTCATCGACGGATTGGACGTATTCGGAAATTTCGCTGATCGAGACGTAGGACCAAACCGGTTCAATGGCTTGGCCCAGAGTCGAGGCGAGTATCTGTTGGTTGAGCGATTCGACTTTGATCGGATCGGGGTCCATGACCATGATTGAAAAGTCGGCTTTGTGACCGGAGACGATCCCGATTTGCAGTCGAGCCGGTGCGGCGTCGCCTTCGGGCGTCAGAATCGTTTCAAATTCATCGGGATGGATGACGTCCAGGGATTGCAATTTGGATCGATCAAATCGATAGAAATAGTGTGCGCAATGAAAACCGTTTTCAGGTGTCAGTTGTTCGGTGGTGAGGCCCAGATCTGAGGCCGTTTTGAAGCTCATGAATCGACTCGTGTTTCTATTCCACTGGTAAACGATTGACCCTTGAGTTTCGGATGTTTGCCTTGCGGACACAAGGGACGGCGACAACCTGCCACGTCAAAATTATCACAATCCGAACATTGGGCTTGCGGCTATGGATAATCGCATCATCTGCCGATAACGAAGTAGTCTACTTGAACAGCATTGGCAAAGGATTGCTCGCTGAAACTTTGGAGCTTTCGGTATGTGGCGATCTTTCTTTTACGCAGTTGGAATCGGCTTGTTCTTGATGGGAGGACAGGCTCTGGTCACCGATCATGTGGTCGTTCCAAAAGACACTCGACTTCAAAAGCTGATCACAAAAGTGCTTTCTGATGGCGAGTCAAAGTCGGCCGACAATCCTGTTGTCCAAGCCACTGCCACACAACCGTACCAAGCTCAATACGGACAGTTCCCCAACGCAGGCCAGTTTCCCAATCCGGGATCGGGGCTGGGCGGAAATTACGCTTACAATTCAGGATCCCGTTTTGGCCCGTCGCGGTTTTCAGGGCCGACTTACGGAGACTACGGCAACGGACCGGGGAACTTTGGCCAACAAGCTCAAAATGGTTTTTTGAGCGGAAGTCAGAATCAGTTCGGAAATCAGCCTCAGACACCGGCTCAACTGGCGGCGTATCGAGGCGTTTCGTCTACTGAAAACGCGAGACCCAAGGTTGCGATGCAGAAGTTTCGAATTCGCGAGTGGATGCCGTGGAGCCTTTTGGCGGCAGGAGCAATCATTTTCCTCTACACGCATTCGCTCAACGGCCGGCATGCTTCGGACTAGTGCTGGAAGTTGCAAATAACCTTTCATGGGCAACATTGAAATCTGATTCTTGCTTGCGAAAAAGCAACAAACGATGTCAAACGTCAACTCCGGTTATTTGCACTGGCTCAATCGGTCGTGTTTACACAGATTGCTTGCAAATCTAGGATAACGGCAGGTCGAACGCGAACTTTTTCGGTTCCAGACGCGGCATTCCATCTGTATTGAGGCTCACCGGAGCAGCATGAACGTTTCCGATAACATGACGCTCCAGGCGACCCTGGAACAAAGCAACGCAAATCCGACCTCGAAATTGAGAAACCAGTTTGAGTGGCCGGGACGAGTCTGCCTGCTGCTGGCGTTGCTGATTTCACCCTGGCTTTTTGGATCCGTTTACTTTTACGCGAAGTTCTTTATCGCGGTTTGTCTGTTGGTCGGAATCGCATTCTTGTGGTTTGAGTCCAGTGTCAGCGAGCGGAAGTCTCTGATTCTTCCGTACCTTCTGCTGCCGATGGCGATCGGGATGTTCGTTGTTATCCTGCAGATGATTCCACTGCCTGACGGATTGAGCTGGCTGTTGGGGCGACAGAAAGAGCTGTACCCTTTTCTAACTGGAATTGACAATCCAGACATCTCGATTTCGATGAACCGTGAGGGCACATGGGATCAGCTGGGTCTATTGGTGATGGCATTTTGTGCAACGACTTTGGGCGGACGTTATTTTCGTTCTGCTGAGCAGATCAAAATCCTGTTGACGACCGTCACGTTTAACGGCGTTCTGATTTCACTTTTTGGGATGATTCAGTCCCTGTCGACGCAGGGAACGGGAACCATCTATTGGACGGTCAAGCTGCTGGGCGGCGGTACTCCATTCGGACCATATGTAAATCGAAACAACGCGGCGGGTTACCTTTTGATTTGTCTTGGCTGTTCGCTGGGATTGCTAACCATCGTTTTCACGAGGCCAAGAAAAGGGCCGAAGCCAATGGGCACGAAGGACCTTCCTTTTTGGACACAATTCAGCAGCCATTTTTTGCTTTTCATCGCTGAACTGAATGCGACCAAGATCGCCTGTGGCATGGCTTCGGTCATTATCTCCGCTGCGATCATCGCTTCGTTGTCTCGCGGTGGAGTCCTGGCGATGTTTGCGGGGCTTGCGGTCACGCTGTTGTTTTTCGGCATGGCGAGAAAGCCAAGTTTTTCGGCCTTCGTTGCTGTTCCCGCCTTCATGTTTGCGATCTCCTTCGCCGGCTGGCTGGGTTTCGGCGACCAGATCCTTGAACGATTTGATCAAGTGAACACGGTCGACGTAACGGATCAAACCGACAATCGCCTGAAGCATTGGCGCGAGACATGGCCTGCGGTTCAAGAGTTTGGAATTTTTGGCAGTGGGGTCGGTGCTTACGGCGAAGTGCACCGTCTTTATCGAGTCGACAGCGAAACGTCCATTTACAGGTATGGGGAAAGCCAATTCTTTCAGACTCTGGTCGAACTAGGTTGGCCCGGTTTGGCGGTCCTTTTAATCGCCTGGTATTTGATGGCCTACTACAGCACGTTTTTGTTGTGGCAAGGATCCTCAGCCACCAGCATTGCGGTCGGCGTTGCCGGTGTCTTCACGACGGTCAGCGTGTTCGTGGCCAGCATTTTTGACTTCGGACTTTATTTGCCAGCCAATTTATTGCTGATGAGTCTGTTCTGTGGTTTTGTTGCATTTCACGCTCAGTCGCTGGCGACACGTCTGAAGAAGAAGAATTGGCTAAAACTCGAGACGCACAATACGATCGCACAGATTTTGCTTTTGGTGCTGTTCGCTTCTCTTGCCATGTACAGCCTTGATTTTTATCGAAAATGGCAAATCGAATCTGCGGTACAGGAATACCCGTTTCGAACATTCGCGGTCAATAACCCTACGCTGGATGAAACAAACAGGCTTATTGAAAAGATCTCTCCGCTGGTTGAGACAACGCAAAACCGCGAAGGTTTGAATTACATGGCTCGGCTCTATATCCATCGAAGCCGACTTCAACTGTATCAGGATCTCGAGTCCGTATTGGCCGATGATCTTGCCAAAAAGCAGCGTTGGGACCGAACGGCGCTCGACATGGTTCATGAGAATGCATGGTCTCTTAGAGAGGGCGGCATGCTGTTTTCCGCAACGAAGTTTTTGAGGCGTGAGTTCATCGTTGACAATCTTCCGTGGGCTCGAAAATATCTGATGGCGTCCCGGGAAGTTGCTCCTATGGAACCAGGCACACACATCCGCTTGGCTCAAATCAACGCTCTAATTGGCACTTCAAAATCGGCCTCCGAAGACATCGAGCGAGCGATCAAAATCGCTCCAACGAAGACGGGCTTGCGATTGCTTGCGGCACTGTATTATCTGCAGTCCCGAAACGGCGATGCGGCGGTTGAACAACTGCATGAGTTGCTCAAAATCGATCCGCGGCAATTCAAGAACGCGATGAAGCTGATTTTTGGCGGTGCAAACCGAAATGTGGCTAGAATTGACGAAATGCAAGTCGTCAATGAAATCATGCCGGACGACCCCAAGCTTCTTTATAGTCTGGCCACAAATTATCTATTGCCTGACACCGATTCCAAAATTGCTGCACTGGAGAAAGCTGATGGACTCTTGGTCGATGTTTCGGCTGCCGATCGGGAACGAATTAAGCTTAAGGCCGCGGTAAAAATGGAGAAAAAGGAATATTCGGGCGCCTTGGAGCAGTACGAATCCCTGTTGGATTCGAACCCTTCCGATTATGAGACTCTGCTTAAACTTGCGAAGCTTCTAATGAGTTTAGAAGACTTTGAAGGAGCCAAGTCCAAACTAGACTATATTTACCGAATGGGCGGATTGCCCAAGCGTCAAAAAGAGATCGAAAACCTTCGTGAAGTCGCGGCCAAAAAAGTTCGCGAGGCGCGAAAAGCAGAATAGCCAAGGCGGCATTGAAAAAAACTGTAGCGTTTCCACTTAAAATCCTGTCACATCCCACTTCGGCCGCGGCCATCCCAAAGATTACCCATGACTTTGATTTTGATTAGCCTGATCACTGCGGCGATGCTCTCCTGGGGCATCATCCGGATCATGTGCCCAATCGCGATCAAGGTTGGCTTGGTCGACAATCCGGACAAACTTCGCAAGCTCCATCAAACAGCCATTCCGTTAGTTGGCGGGATCAGTATTTTCCTCGCGATCCTCGTCGTGGTGCCGCTGATTTGGATGCTGGAGGTTTGGGCCAATGGACTTTTTCAAACGTGTGATACCTTTCTGTCCAGCTTGAGCCCATGGGAACTTCCGACGGTCTCGATTGGTCATTTCAGGCGAATTGATTTGTTCGAACTTGGAGGGCTTGTTCTTGCCTCTTCGTTGCTGCTCGCGGTTGGCGTTGCCGATGACTGGCTTGGAATTCGAGGGCGACACAAACTGATCGGGCAGATCGCTGCGATCACGATACTCATCCTTTTCGGCTACCAGTTCAAGTCAGTTCAGTTTGCTGGCATCAACATACAATTTGGCGTATTTGCGGGCATCCTGATTTATGGCTGGATGCTGGCGGCAATCAATTCGGTCAACCTTCTTGACGGAGCCGACGGTATCGCAACGACAATCGGAATCATCATGAGCCTTGCACTGGGTGCGATGATGGTGGTTCAAGGCAAAGGAGTTGACTCACTTGTTATGTTCGCGATCGCTGGCTCGTTGCTGGCCTTCCTCTCATTCAATTTCCCTCCAGCGAAAGTCTATTTGGGGGACGCCGGAAGCATGCTGATCGGCTTTCTGCTTGCCGCGATGGCAGTTCGATCAACATTCAAGCAGAACTCTCTGTACGCGTTCATGGCACCCGTCACCCTGTTGACGATCCCTTTTATTGACACTGCTGCCGCGATCATTCGGCGACGCATGACAGGACGAAGCATTTTTGCAGTAGATCGTGGACACTTACATCACGAGCTGTTGAAACAGGGTTACAGCCCCGTCGCCAGCATTGTTTGGGTCGCTCTGTTTTGTACGATCACGGCTGTCGGTGGAGTCATCGCGTTGATTCAAAAGCAGGCTGAGATCGCGTTGATTGCGATTGCACTTGTGTTCGTCATGATGGCTGGCGCGAAACTATTCGGCTGGGCTGAATTGAAACTGGTCTCCCGGAAATCGTATTCTCTGGTGCGATCTTTACTTCCTTCGCAAAACACGGCGAAAATGAAGTCGCAAATCAAGGAAGCTACCTACCATGTCCAAGGCGACAGAGACTGGCAAGCGTGGTGGGAATTGCTTCGCGATTATGCGAGCAAGAATGATTTTCTGGATCTCACCATGGATCTGAATGCTCCCTGGCTCCATGAGTCCTTTCACGCCAAAATGAAGGGCACTTCAACGGTACGAGAATCCAATTACATTTGGACCTCTTCGGTACCGTTGGTTTATGAAGACAGAATCTTTGGAAAAGTTGACTTCAGCTGCAGCAAAGATTCCGCCTCTCATCACGATATCATTCACGAGATTCTGGAAATCACCAAATCGATTGAATTTTCGATGCGTGACGATTCGGCAACGCAGTATCCGACGCACCCTGAAAACGAAGACGCATCGGCTGATCAAACTCCATCACCGGGCAGGCCTCTTTTGAGTGATCTCGATGACAGTGGAATCAACGCGACAAACGAGTCATCGGCGTCTTGACATTAAGAGCGTTTGATTGCGCCTAATCGCAGCTGCAAGGTTGCAGTTTCATTGCCGACTCATTCGCTGTCCCCTCATCTACCGTCACGCTACCTGAAGTCCCGTCTTTGGATTTTCAAAGCTCCCAGCTGACCCGCCATATCTTCCAGCCGTATGGCCAGCACATGGATCACGTTGTTTTTCTTTTCCAGCTTTCCATGCACGACCCAAGCGGCACTTCGCCGAGCAACCTGGAAATAGCGTTGCCAAACATGCGGCATAACGACAATATTCGCTGAGCCCGTTTCGTCCTCGAGAGTCACGAAAGTGATCCCTTTGGCTGTCGCAGGACGCTGCCTCAAAATCACCAGCCCGGCCACGATCACAGAATCATCATTGAGCCCCTCTTTCAACGAGCGATGGGTTCGCGCACCAAGCTCATCAAGCCGTTCTCGATGAAAAGAAATCGGATGAGCCCGCAACGACAACCCGACAGTGCGATAGTCCTCCGTCACCTGCTGCTGCGGCGTCAACTTTGGCAAGTAAAACGCATCATCGTCGGCATCATCAAGCCCGGAAAACAGAGGCTGATGCACGGGCTGCTTCTCCTGCCCTAGCGCTTGCCATAACGCCTCTCGCCGATCCTGATTCACCGACCCAAACGCGTCGGCCTGAGTCAAGCTCGAGATCGTTGCCCGACCAAGACCGGTTCGTCGAGTGAAATCGACCACACTGGAAAAGTCACCGCCAGACTTGCGTGATTCAACAATGACTTCCGCCACATCGGCACGCAGACCGGCAATCATGCGCAGCCCCAAGCGCAGCGCCCAATCAATCCCGTTATCACCACGCTGCAGCGAACAATCCCATTCGCTCAAATTAACATCCACCGGAAGCACTTCGACATCATGCCGCCGCGCGTCAGCAACAAGCTGCGCCGGTGGATAAAAGCCCATCGGTTGACTGTTGATCAAAGAAGCACAAAACGCTGCCGGATAATAATGCTTCAGCCAACAAGAAACGTAAACCAACAGCGCGAAACTTGCCGCATGGGACTCTGGAAAGCCATACTCTCCGAACCCGCGTATCTGCCGAAACACCTGTTCTGCGAACTCGCCTGACAAACCATTTTTCCGCATCCCCTCCATCAATTTCGTCTGAAATTTTCCAATCACTCCTGTCTTTCGCCATGCGCCCATCGCTCGCCGAAGTTGATCTGCTTCCCCGGGAGTAAAGCCGGCTGCAACCACCGCCAGCTTCATCGCCTGCTCCTGAAAAATTGGTACGCCGAGCGTCCTTTCCAGCACCGCTTTAATTTCTTCGTTCGGGTAAACCGCTTTCTCTTCACCGTTTCGACGGCGCAAATAGGGGTGGACCATGTTTCCCTGAATCGGTCCGGGCCGCACAATCGCGACCTCGATCACAAGGTCGTACCAGTTTCTTGGCTTCAGCCGAGGCAGCATGCTCATCTGACCGCGACTTTCAATTTGAAATACCCCAACGGTATCGGCGGCACAAATCATGTCATAAACATCAGGATCATCCTGAGGAATATTTGCCAATGTGCAATCGCTCCCCCAATGCTGTTTCACCATCGCAAAACATTTTCGAATCGCGGTCAGCATGCCAAGACAAAGGCAATCAACCTTCAACAAGCCCAGCTCTTCAAGGTCGTTTTTGTCCCACTGAATGACCGTTCGACCATCCATCGAAGCGTTTTCGATCGGCACCAGATCATGCAACTTGCCTTGCGTCATCACCATCCCGCCAACATGTTGCGACAGGTGCCTTGGAAATCCCAAAATCTCGTCCACCAAATAACAGAGCCTTGAACCGGAAGCGGATTCTGGATCGATGCCAGCCGCCTCGCATCGGGACGCGAGGTCAACATTCTGAAAACCATCAACCTGCTTTGCCAAAGCATCGACTCGATCAAGCGACAGACCCAACGCTTTACCAACATCTCGAATCGCGCTGCGGCTTCGATAGCGAATCACTGTCGCGGCAAGTCCAGCTCGATCTCGGCCATATTTCTTATACAGATACTGCAGGACTTCCTCTCGACGTTCGTGTTCGAAATCGACATCGATATCGGGAGCCTCATCGCGCTCTTTGCTGATGAAACGTTCGAACAGCAAGTCCGTCGTGTCTGGATCCACCGACGTCACGCCAAGACAGTAACAAACCGCCGAATTCGCAGCCGAACCGCGTCCCTGGCAAAGGATGTCGCGACTTCGTGCGTATCGCACCAAGTCCCAAACCGTCAAAAAGTAAGCTTCATAGTTCAACTCTTCGATTAGCTTCAGTTCATGCCGCAATGCATGACGGACCTTTTCTGGCACGCCACCAGGATATCGCCAGCGAGCACCTTCCTGGACAAGCTCCTTCAGAAACCCGATCTGTGTCTTGCCGTCAGGAGCCAGCTCTTCAGGATACTCGTATCGCAACTGGCTCAGACAAAACGAACATTGGTCTGCGATTCGCGCTGCGTTTTCCAACGCTTCCGGAATAGCCGCGTACTCCTTGGCTCTTGATTCAATCGAATGCAGATGTCGATGCGAATTGGCTATTCGAAGATCGCCCGCCAGTTCGACGGTTGTGCGATGGCGGATCGCAGTCAACACATCATGCAACGGCAATCGCCCGGGCACGTGATAGAGCACATCTCCTGCTGCCGTCAGCGGTAGATCATGCTGCTCAGACAATAACTTCAGTTGCGCGAGCCGCCACTGATCATCGATGCCGCGATAAAAACTGGTCAACAAACTGGCTCGATCACCAAACAGCTCGCGCCAGGAATCGTATTGAAATTCTGGAGATTTAAGCGAGCGGCTTTTGAAAGCTTCCATGCCATCAACACTCGCAAATTTTGGATCGCAGCCAAACCATTCGTAACTGGCGTGCGTTTGATCCACGTGAGCCATCTTTGGCACATCGCCTTTAAGAAACGGAATCACTCCTGCGATCAGCCCGTCGCCATGCTGCGCCACGTCGTCAAACTTCAACCAGCATTCGCCTTTGGGAGCTCGCCTTCGCCCCACGGTAATCAGTCGCGAAAGATTTGCGTAAGCCTGCCTGTTGGGCGCCCATAGAACAATCGGCAATGCGTCGTTGACAACAATTTCGGCACCAATGATCAGCTTCAGTCGTTTCGCATTCTCGCTTTCAGGTTCCAACGTTTTGGCCAGATCACGAATTGCTCCGTAAGCTCGAACGACTCCGGCGAGCGTATTTTGATCGGTAACCGCAATCGACGAATAGCCAAGCTCGACAGCACGACCAATCAATTCATCCGCGTGAGATCCTCCTGTCAGAAAGGAGAAGTTTGTCTTGCAGTGCAGCTCCGCAAACGGGTGCTTGGGACTCGAAGGTTCAACACTTTCTCGAATCGAGCCATCCATTTTTCCGATTCCTGAATTCAGGTCGCTCATTCTGCGGTCGCCCACTCTCCGGTCGGCCATTCAAAACTCTCCCTGCAAGAACCAACGCTTCCTGCGAAGGTCAAAGTAGACCCAAAAATGCTGCCCCTGATTCGTTTCGATTCGCCAATAGTCACGTCGCGCCGTCGGTCCGCGCCACCACCCTGTTTCTATTCGCTCTGGCCCCCATGCCTGCAAAACCTGATGCCGCAACGATTGATAAGCAAAACTCTCAGGCACAACCTCCGGTTCGTCCGCAACACCTCCAGCACCAACACCGATCTCGACCACCTCTTCCAACAAACGAAAGGGTCTCGCCATCCGATGCGAAAAGTCTTTCGCTGTTGCATGCTTCCGGGAACGCATTCTTTTTGGATCCACCAGCGGCTTCATACGAAAAGAAAATTCAGGCTGAGCTCCCGATTGAAGCACTGGATAGACGATGCTCTCCTGCCCAAGCCGGCTGGTCAAATGATTGATCAAGTGAGTCAGTTCCTGCTTGTCCAAACGCGGGCTTTCATCAAAAAGCTCACGCTGCCGCTGCACCAACAGCACGCAAGACGTAACGCGAACGGAAATTCCCTGCACCAACACATTGGTCACCGATCGCAACATGGCGCGGCGTTGAGTCGCCGTTTTATTTTTCACCGAGGATCGCTTGCGTCGCAAATGCGGCTTCAGCACCGATTCCAATTGCAATTCCATCAACTGCAACACATGCGACACCGTCGCCGTTGGCTGAAACAGATTCACTTCGAACTCAAGCGATGGCGAATCGACACAATCCAACTGCACTTGCCACTGTAAAGCACCTTGCTGGTTGGTTGCCAGTTGATCACAGATCTGTTGAAGCAGCCGCGATAGAATGACTCCAATCGTTTCGCGATCACGAGTTGGAAACTCAATAAATTGAGTCGCTTCAAAATCGGCAGGGCGGTGCCTCGCAATCACAGGTTCTTCAATTCGCCCCATCGCCTGATCAACCTGACGACTGACTTCGTTTCCAAACCGCGAAGTCAGATGAGCCCGTGGAATTTTCAACACCTGTTCGACTCTCTCAATTCCCAGACGGTTTAACGTCTCAGCCGTTTCCAGCGAAAGCCTCAAAGCTGAAACTGGAAGGCGAGCAAACGTTTCCCAGTCGCTTGCCCCCAACGCCAAATGATTCTGGCCCGGATCGTGATCGAGCTTTTGCCCCGGAGCAGCACTTGAATGATAGTGAGCCAGCCCCCAAGCCATCCCGACACTGTCTGCAATCGAAGAAAAAACAACGTAACCCTGATCCGCTAAAAAACGAATCACTTTTTTCTGCAACCCGGCCTCGCCGCCAAACAGATTCGCCAAACCGGTCACGTCCAACAAACAGCTTTCCGGATTCTCCGTCTGTTCAACACCGACAATTGGGCTGAAGCAATGCAATGAGTCAGCCAACGACTCAAGTGATTTTCGATCCGCAATCGGATCATGCTCGATCAGGTACCAAGGCTGACTTTCCAGTTGCGGCAAAGGCGGCTTTTGTTTACCAGATCGATCATCGGCAGAACTTAACTCCTTTGCGACACCGCCAGAACAAGCTGCTTCAACGGCGTGCTTTGCCAGCTGTCGGTGCTGCGTTCGCGGATGCAAACGATGAGTCGGTTGATACGCAGGCGGTCTCTTACCGGCTCGCCGCAACAATTGCTTGACCTCCACGATTGGCATATCAAGCTCGACACCATCACACCGGGCCAACGGCGACGCCGCTGAAACTCGCTGCCCTCGACGCGGGTCTCGCCGAAACAGAACCAAATGCGTTTTACGCAAAGAAGGCTCAGCCACGACCATGCGTTGAATAGGCCAGTTGGGAAACCAGAGACACAGAAACCGTTTCACGACGCAATCGCTCCTGATCGCCGTAAAGGCTTTGGCACTTCAGTAATGTCTCCGGTAACCGCATCAATCTGCAGCTCAACCGTCCTTCCCGATCGCCCGCCACGACAGCGAGCCAAAGTCAGATCGACGTTTTGTACAGCAGCCCCATGGGATCGGCCGTTCGCCTCTTGCTTGTTCGACCTCACCTGCCAACGCACTTCCGCCCAGCTGGGTTGATCCGTCGCCGATGCTGGTCGCACAAACAATCCCATCGTTCCGCTTGCTTCGGCTGAAAGCTGAAATCGCCGAAACCATCTTTCACCAACATGATCCAACGAAGCCCATACCGCTCCGACTGCCGAACACCCCAACGCCTGGTCAATCGCCCAGTAAAATTCATCGTCGTAGCGACGATCGTGAACCGACACGCCAACAGGAGGCCGCACAACGACCACGCTTCCCAAATCAACACCGACCGCCGCTGCCGCCTGTGGGTAGAATTGCCGCTGCCGATCGGCGATCACAAGAGCCCCTCCATCAGCGCAGGCGTTCACCGCGACCAGCATGGAAAGATAATCGGCACCGCAGCCACCACTGGATTTTTTTGATCGCGAATCAGCCACCCATTCAATCAGCGTGCCGCGAGCGTACCCTTTGTCAGGCAGCAGAGCATCGATTGCGGTGCAACCGGCAGACACCGTTTGCCCATCATCTGCCCGTGAAGATGTCTCGATGCGTTCGATTCGATTCTGAAGTTGCTGAATCAGAGTTTGCGTTGTCATGGTGCTATCCTTGCCCATCGTTTTTCGGTTTGCTTTCTGACTTAAACACCATTGAAAAACATCCTTTGGACACATCTGGTCACGCGACTAAAAAATTTCACCCTTCACCCATTTGCTTCTTCGGTCAAATCATCGACGCTCGCCTCACAAGTATACAAATTTACACTTATTACCCATCGCGCAACAGCAAACGAAGAAAGCCTCGTAAAAACACGGCCAAAACGCAAAAATCATGAGTGGAAAAGACGTCCAAAAGCCCGATCGATCAACAACAATTCTGGCGAGCCGCGAAAATGGGATTCACAAAGAATGCCGCCATGAAGGTTCGACGCAGACGGCGTCAAGAAAGTCTGTCGTCTCTGTCGCTGTGCCGCGACACAAAATGGACGGTCGGCAAACGCCCGCAACACCGATGCAGCGCACAATTTTGAACCAGCGTTGAGGATTCCAAGCCTCAACCAATTCAAGCCTCAACCAATCCAAGCCTCAACCAATCCAAGCCTCAGCCGTTGGCGGATTTATCCTGCGACTCGACTGAATACTTCGATTGACAAGACATCGAAGTCAGGCAGACATAAAACGACAATAGAACATGCGATCACGAAACGCGAACCATGCGATTGCCCAATACCAACGCGGTGAACCAAGCGCAAAACATGCGCAAAGTTAGACCAAGGTAGCCCCAACAAAAATCATCCTGCAAGAAAAATTACTTACCGACGTCCCGGGTCTCTGACGGACCGAGCCGGCTGGCTTTCTGATTCTCACGCTTGATGGCATCGTAAACTTCCTGACGATGCACGGGAATTTCCTGTGGAGCATCGATCCCCAAACGAACTTTGTCCCCGCGGATATCTACGATCGTGATGCGAACGTCGTCGCCGATCATAATGCTTTCGTCTCTGTGTCGCGACAAAACCAGCATGGCTGGCTCCTTTAGTAAAATGTCTGTATGTTCCTCTACATCGCAAACACGCTGTTTGCGATGCCAACCATGACGCGGAACAATCCTTTGCCGCTTCTCCTCCTGTGGCTGAACGCGTAACGCACGCTCATAACAAAACCGCTAGCAGGAGGGCTGTAGCTGACCATCGACAATCCTTTTGATGGTTCACGAAAAAAAAGCTTTAACAACGCCCTATGACGACCATGAGGCTTTTGCTGGGGAAGTGGTGCCAGAGACAACGGTTGTACGCACCGAAATACAGACGGTTCGCCAACGACCCATGACCAGATCACACATGCCAAAGAAAAAGGCCGGCAAAAACCGGCCTGTACTACCCCAGAAAAATGTCGCTGAACTACATCAGCGAATCATGCTGACTTACGAAGCTCTGCTGGCAAGTTTGCCAGTTCGAATTGCATCGGCTGAGGATCAACCGTAACCACTTGGCAACCGATCCGACGATCAAGGTTAATCACCAAAGGAGCTCGCAGATTCAGCGTCAAAGCCTGCTCATCACGGCTAACCACGCCCAGAACATAAGCTTGCTCAACCGTGTTCAATTGCAACGCTTCGACGTCTGTGGGCTCAAGTCGCACTTGATAGTCATTCACAAAGCGTCGCGGAGATACAACCGGCAAGGCGATATCAGCATGCTGCATGCTTTGAAGCCATGCTACCGCCGAGTTGCCAGCATCGGCCAACAACACCCAGTGCCGACAATCTTCAAATCCGATCAATCCATTACGGAAGAACAGGATATCGTCCGGCTCAATTTCAATCGTGGAAAATCGGGTTGTGTGAATTTTCATGACAATCTGCCTCTGCCTTCTCGCGTTTTTCTACGGTTGCTCGACGGCTACAATTAAATGTTCGTGCTCTGTGCGGATAACGAATGGTGATTAAGTAGGAAACTACCGGGAATCAACGCGTCACGGTTTCGAAATGTCGTTCCCGCCAAACGTTATCGCAACTTCATGCTCTACGGAACTTATCGAGATATCCGGCTTTCATTGAAATCGTCGGTAAGTCCTGAAAAGTTCAACAAAAATGAGGATTCCGAGGCTTTTTTCGATTAAGTCGCTTCCCCGAGTCCATCTCTCTAGGCCCACAATTCGCAAAATGCCTATACTGATGCAGATTAGGGATACCGCCGACCTTCGCTGCTCCTTTCTGGCAATCCATGCTCCACAAGCTCACTTCATCCGCCTGC
The DNA here is from genome assembly GCA_964479855.1 of uncultured Pirellulaceae bacterium. Classification (GTDB taxonomy): domain Bacteria; phylum Planctomycetota; class Planctomycetia; order Pirellulales; family Pirellulaceae; genus Mariniblastus. Next base: position 34,740 of record CAYZPA010000038.1, on the reverse strand, counting down.
AAAAACTTGTCTGACGCCGTCAAACTGCTTGACGTCGTCAAACTGCTTGACGCCGTTAAGCTCCGTGGCGCCGTCAATTTCTCCAGAGCTTTCATCTTTGCCATCGCCATTGTTGCTGCGTCGACCATGGGAATCGACTCGGGGATTCGAGGCTCTGTCAGCGGGCAAGAAACACCAGCTGCGAAACTGGCAACGCCCGACGTTGAAGAGCTTCAACAAATTCAGGAACTGCTGAAACAGCTTGACTCCGCCAGCTATGTCGAACGTGAAAAGGCGACTGAAAGACTGATTGGCTTCGGTTCAAAGGCCATCAAACCCATCGCGGTTAACTTTTTTGAATCGTCATCCGAAGCAGGATGGCGCATCAACAAGATTCTTGAAGGCATCGGAACCTCTGGCAGCGAAGATGATTTCCTCCGAACCGCCGCCATCATCCAAGAACTGTTTGGAACGCAAAACGAACGCAGTTTTTTACGCCTGAAAAACCTTCAGAAACAGTGGAAAATCACCCGTCGTGATGACGCCGCCAAAGAACTATCAAAGTCAGGCTTCACCGTCAGCAACCTGAACAGCTTTCAACCTGCTCCCGATGAAATCGACCTCATACTCCGTCGAGAAGTACTCGCCAGAGGCGTCATCATCGGTTTACCAGAAGCAAACCAACTGGACCCGAAGGAGGGTGCTTCCAAGTCGGATGCCCGCCAGTGGACTGACCCTCGAAAAGATCGTCAGGCGTCGATCGTAAGAATCGAGCAGATCCTGTCCAGCGACACTGAAACGAATCGCGAATTGATTTCCCGGTTCCTTCCTTCTGACGGGACCACCGATACCTTGTCCGTTTGCGAAGTCCAATTTCCCGAAAAGTGGATCGCTACCGCCGATTCACTGAAGCTTCTAGAGATGCTTTCGCCCATTGGCAGCGTGATGCTAAAAAATCAGAAAATCGACGATGAGTTGTTGTCGATGCTTTCAAGCGAAGACCTGTTAACTTTCATGGTGTTCGAGAATTGCAGTTTTGAAAGCCTCGAAGACAAACCAATTGAACTGCCAAAGAAATTGAGCCAGCTTTCTTTTCGCGGTGCCGCTCCGGAAGCAAGTTTCTTTCGTTCGATCAAAAGACCGTTCATGCTTTCGATGCAGGATCTTCAGCTTTCGGAAGACGTTGCCAAAGAGTTATACGCGAGAAGCGTGCAGAGCATCTTCTTCAACAACGTTGCCTTTGACGAAAAAACGATTCAACGCCTGCTCCGCGCTCGAAGCCTGACACAGATCACCTTTACGCTCTGCCAATTCAAACTGGATTGGTTTGCAGACGTTCGCCGGAACCGGCCTGAACTTGGTATCAACGCTGCTCCTGTTGCCTTTTTAGGGGTGCAGGGGCCCATCGATATTTCCAACCGGAATTTTGGTGGTTGCCAAATTTCGCAAGTCGTCGCTGACACCGGCGCTGCGAAAGGCGGCTTGCAGGTCAACGACATCATCGTTGAAGTCGAAAATCAACGTATCTCCGCATTCGCTGATTTGAGGCTGATGATTTCACAAAAGAAACCCGGTGAGAAAATGAAGCTGAAAGTGCTTCGTGGCACGGAACGATTGGACCTGACGATTGAATTGGGCGAACCTAACCGATAGCCACGATGACTATTATGGCTCTTGATGGCTGTGTTCAGCTTCCCAATCCAACACAATCCAACACAATCCAACATCCAACACAATCCAAAGCAAACAATTGCCGAACTATCTGGCGATCCTCGTGTCCAGCTTTGGAACACTCAACTTCTTCGGTTGACAACAAGCCGATCAATCTGGATCATCTAACACTCTGTTAAGCGACTGTGGCGGAATTGGCAGACGCCTTGGATTTAAAATCCAATGTCCATTGCGGGCGTGCGGGTTCGAGTCCCGCCAGTCGCACTTGTGTTTTCATGCAGCTGTATTTCCATCCGGCAATTCTTTCTGCATCAATACAACTTCTTCAGGATCACGGCAACGCAGCCGACGCAAACGACCGCTCCGGCAAAACAGCCAACCGCCGCCACGGTGTTGCCAAAAATAAGATAGCCAATCGCAGGCAAGGTCAGGTAAACAATTCCTGACGCAAACAAAGCTCCAACGATGCTAATGCCAAGATCCTGATCCTGCTCAACGTCAGGCTCTTCAGCCGCAACAGGCTTCCACCCCGGACCTCCCGGGCGGACTTTTCGAAAGAACGCTCGCAGGGTTTCCCGAGGTTCTGCGGGAGTCAAAAAAGTTGCGGCCAGCCAGGTCACGATGGTCAGCACCGCCACAATCGCCATTTTCTCTTCGGATAACAGCTCCCGATCGCCAAGGAACCGAGTGCTGATAGATTTCGTATTGAGCACGATGAAATATCCCAACGAAGCAATCATCGAAACGATTTCACTGTAGGCGTTGATCCTCCACCAGAACCAACGAAGCATGAAAACCAACCCCGTTCCCGCCCCTAACGCAGCCAACATTTTCCACGCATCATCCACGGAAACTCCGGCAGCCTTCATCACCAAACCGAACACCAAACCAACGGCCAAAATAACCACCGAAACGATGCGCGACGCATTCGTGAGCTGGCGATCGTCCGCTTTCTTCATAAAAATCGGCTGCACAAAGTCTCGCACCAAATAGGATGCCCCCCAGTTCATCTGAGTGCTCATCGTGGACATGAACGCAGAAAAGAAAGCCACCAGCATCACTCCGGCCAACCCCGGCGTACAAAGCTCCTTCATCAGCATCGGAAACCCGATCCCGGGATCGTAGTCGCTGTTCGCGATGTAATTCGTCCTAAGATCTGGAAACATGGCCAACGCAGCGAAAGCAACAATGATCCACGGCCACGGGCGGACGCAATAGTGAGCGATCTGATACCACAGCGTCGCCAGAATCGCATGACGCTCATCTTTGCAAGACGCCATCCGCTGTACAACGTAGCCTCCACCGCCCGGTTCTGCTCCCGGATACCATGTTGCCCACCACTGCATCGTCAACATGATCATGAACACGTGAAACATCATCCACGGCCCCGGCATCGCGCGACCAAAAGAAGACTTCATTTGGGACATCGATTTTTTGAAGCCCGTTCGATTCTGTTCTGAATCTTCTTTGGCAAGTTTCTTCTCAGCGTCTTCAAGGTTTGTCACCGCTTTCTCAAGTGCAGACGGCATGATCGCGGACAGTTCATCGCCTTTATCAGTAAGGAAACGCTCTTTGTTCGCTCGAGCCGCCGCTACCATCTTTGCAACATCAACCACTTCTTTCGGATCCCCTTCCAACCCCTCGTGGTACTCACCAAGATCCGTTTTTGGAGTCGAATCGAACGCAGGGAAAAAGTTAAAAGCTGTTCGATCGCCAAAGTTAGCTTCGACGTTTTGCTGTAGTTTTTCGATCCCTCCGACATGGTCCACCGCAACGATTGCCAGCCAAATGCAGCCGAACATTGCGATCGTGAATTGCAACATGTCCGCGATTGCGACGCCCCACATTCCGGACAGTGTCGAATAAATGGCAACCACGACCATCATGCCGATGACGGAAGTCCAACTGAGCATCGATTGAGTCCAAAACACTCCTTCCGCGGGCGCGTCCGCGAAAACGGTGTAGCTCATGACGTTGATCATCGCTCCGATCACCCAGCCGATGATGATTGGGTTCACAATCAACGCGACATAGAACGCCCGAAGATACCGCAATCCGTTGGCCGCTTTGCCTTGGTAGCGAATTCGAATCAGCTCGACGTCGGTCATGACTTCGGCTCGACGCCAAAGACGCGAGTAAACGAAAACCGTAAACATTCCGCCGACGGCAAAGGCCCACCAAAACCAGTTCCCCGCCAATCCATACTTGGCAATCAATCCGGTGACCGCCAATGGAGTGTCCGCCGCAAACGTGGTTGCAACCATCGATGTTCCAGCGATCCACCACGGAAGTGAGCGCCCCGACACAAAGAATTCCGCAAGGCTCTTGCCAGCGCGGCGAGTAAAGAAAGCTCCGATCCCAAGGGTGATCAGAAAGTAGCCGATGATGATCGCCCAATCGATCGTTTCCAACTGCATTGCATTCTCTTTCGATGAAGTTTGATTCATCGAAAAGAATGAGCCAATTGACGAACCATCGCAAGCAGCAGCAAATGTTTCTGTGGCTTTTTAACCGGAATTATTCACGACGACAGGCGTCTGGCTTGCCCTTCGAGTCGATTCTCCTGAAGTGGCGACAAGTTCTGCAAGTTCGTCAATTCCATTTCGTTGGTGAACTGCCGAAACCACAACCTTGGAACAATATCTCAATGAAGCAAGCCACTCCACTTCGACGCCCACGCCTCGTGAATAATCCGGGTTTAAGCAAATTGGATGTGATCATCCGCCTGACAAAAGTCCGCAGAGGCCAACCTTACCGCACCAGCTCGCCTTACGATCAACGATCAGGCTCTGGCTGCGTTTTTTTGAAACGCCATCGCTCTGGCCAAATCACCACCAACAGAAAGGCCAACAACAACTGGACCAACGGAATGCTGATCGAAGAGATAATCACGCCCATGGCATGAAACACACGATCATTGACCGACTGGACAAGATCCGTTCCCTGAATCGCGACCGCCCCAAACCAGCCCACCAAACCGACGGCACACAGACAAGCCATCAAAAATGAAAGTCGTTTCAGTTTAGGACCGCAGCACCGCCACGCGACAACCGCTGCGGCTGGAACGAAAACCAACGCCCATACGCCGTGCATCGAAACCAATGCACTCAACGGCGGGCCTCAGCATCCATCGCGGCACATTTGAAATGTTCCCATTGGAACGTTGCGAACCGAAAGGCAAGCTTGCACGAGGCCGTACCAAACCGCAATGCCGAGCATCTGGATGCCTAGTGCAAAAAACCGGAATCGGCGTTTGACATCGCTTATCGCTTTTTTCCCAGCAAGAAGTCGATTTTCCATGTTTCCCATCAAAGGTTATTTGCAACTTCCGGAACTAGTCGTTTTCCCATCCGACCATTGAACCCACATTATCATCCGACGGCAAGGAGCAGCCTTGAAACTGTGCAACAAATCACTTCAGCAACCAACAGCCCGACCTCTAAACGAAAAAGCCGCCGACGGAAATCGACCCCACTTAAACCGGGTTGCAACCGGTCACCTGGCCATCAAGCTCCAACGCCGCCGGAGAGACATCCGATCGGCGTTTTTCGCAGACTATTCTTCGTAATCAGTTAGCGGCGGGCAGCTGCACACCAGGTTCCTGTCGCCGTAAACATTGTCGACTCGATTCACCGAAGGCCAGAACTTGGCAACCCGAGTCGCAGCAGTCGGGTGAACCGCCACGCTTTTCGAGTACGCTCGATCCCAATTCTCATCCGTCAAATCATCGACCGTGTGCGGTGCGCGATGCAACACGCTATCTTCGGCGGAAACTTTTCCTGACTCAATCTCCCGAATTTCATCGCGAATCGCAATCAGGGCATCACAGAAACGATCCAGCTCTTCCAGCGACTCACTTTCGGTCGGTTCGATCATGATCGTTCCACCGACAGGCCAGCTCATCGTCGGAGCATGAAAACCATAGTCCATCAATCGCTTGGCGATATCGACTTCCGTGATTCCGGTTGCCTCAGCGATCGGACGAATATCAACAATGCACTCATGAGCCACACGTCCATTTTGCCCTCGGTAAAGCACTTCGTAGTGACCTTCGAGCCGCTTCGCGACGTAGTTCGCATTCAGAATCGCAACCTGAGTCGCTGCCTTGAGCCCATCGCCACCCATCATCTGAATAAACATCCATGAGATCGGCAAAATCGAAGCCGAACCAAACTCGGCAGCCGAAACAGCGTACTGCGACGACTCGTTACCTTTGTCGACTCCATCAGCAACAACATGCCCCGAAAGAAAAGGCGCCAAATGAGCCTTCACGCCGATCGGTCCCATCCCCGGTCCACCACCGCCGTGAGGAATGCAAAACGTCTTGTGCAGATTCAAATGCGAAACATCCGAGCCAATTTTCCCTGGAGCAACAAGACCGACCAGAGCATTCATATTCGCTCCGTCCATGTAAACCTGTCCGCCATGCTCATGAATCAATTCGCAGGCTTCGCGAACCGTTTCCTCAAACACGCCGTGCGTGCTTGGATAGGTGATCATCAAACTGGAGAGGTTCTCGCTATGAGCTTCCACTTTCTCACGCAGGTCAGCCAAGTCGATGTTTCCATCGTCATCCGTTTTGATCACGACCACTTTCAGCCCCATCATGGTGGCACTGGCAGGATTTGTCCCGTGAGCAGAACTTGGGATCAAACAGATGTTGCGATTTCCCTGTCCCAGTGATTCGTGGTAACGACGAATTGCCAAAAGTCCGGCGTACTCTCCCTGAGCTCCTGAGTTGGGTTGCATCGACATCGCGTCGTAGCCCGTGATCTCGATCAGCCACTTTTCCAGTTCGCCAATCATCTGCAGGTAACCTTCCGTTTGGCTCTGCGGCGCGAACGGATGCATATTGGAAAACTCTTGCCAGCTGACAGGAATCATTTCCGCTGTCGCGTTCAGTTTCATCGTGCAAGACCCAAGCGGAATCATTCCGTGCGTTAACGAAAAGTCCCGATTTTCAAGCCGCTTCAGATAACGCAGCATTTCTGTTTCACTATCGAAACGATTGAATAGCTCGTGCGTCAGGTAAGCACTCTCGCGATACAACGATTCCGGAATCGCATTCTCAAACCGCTCGCTCATTTCAAGCTCACGATCCTCGTCCGCATCCGTCCCTTCAAACACGTCCAGCAGATCAAAAACGTCATCCATTGATGTCGTTTCGTCCAGGCTGATCCCAATGGCATCTGGCAGATACCGCAAGTTGATCCCGGCAAGTTCGCATCGAGCACGAATGGCAGAGACGTCGTCAACTTCGACCAGAATCGTATCGAAAAAGTTACCGTGCCGAACCTTAAAGCCTGCGGACTCCAAACTACTGGCCAACATTTGAGCCAAAAAGTGGATCCTGCTGGCAATCGTTGAAAGCCCTTCCGGCCCATGCCAGATCGCATAAAACGCCGACATGTTCGCCAACAATGCCTGAGCAGTACAGATATTTGAAGTCGCCTTGTCACGGCGGATATGTTGCTCGCGAGTCTGCATCGCCATTCGCAACGCACGTTTCCCTCGCGAATCAACCGAAACACCGATCACGCGTCCCGGCACCGATCGCTTGAAAGCGTCGCGAGTCGCAAAGAAAGCTGCATGCGGACCGCCGAATCCCATCGGCACACCAAATCGTTGAGCACTTCCAACAACGACGTCAGCACCCATTTCGCCCGGCGGTTTAAGCATCACCAGCGACATCAAATCCGTCGCGACGACGACCATCGTGTCCTTCGCGTGAGCTGCCTCGATCGCGGGCTGCAGGTCGACTACCTGACCGGAAGCTCCCGGATACTGAAGCAACGCCCCAAAGACATCGTGGTCGGCCAGCGATTCGATATCACCAAAAACGAGCTCAATCCCCATGAATTCGGCCCGCGTCTTCACAACGTCGACGGTTTGAGAAAACAGATCGTTGGACACGAAAAACGCATTCGATTTATTCTTCTTGTTGGCTCGACGACAAAGCGCCATCGCTTCCGCAGCAGCGGTCGCTTCATCCAAAAGCGACGCATTGGAAAACTCCATTCCGGTCAGGTCCATGACCATCTGCTGAAACGCCAACAATGACTCAAGACGTCCCTGAGCAATCTCTGGCTGGTACGGCGTGTAGGCCGTGTACCAACCGGGATTCTCCAGCACGTTTCGCAAAATCACATTGGGAACAATCGTTCCGTAGTAGCCTTGCCCGATAAAAGAACGCGTCGGAGTGATTTCATCCGCATACTGCCGCAAAATCGCCAACGCATCGTGCTCGGTTGTGGGCTCCGGCAACTCAGAGTTTGCTGCATCGAAATCAGGATCATTTTCCAACAACAAATTCGCCGGAATCGTCGACTGAATCAAATCATCAAGCGATTCGGCTCCAACGGTTTGGAGCATTTTCGGCAAATCGGAGCCACGTGGACCGATATGACGCCGGATAAAATCCCGCGTCTGAAACAGATCTTCAAGCGTCACGTGATCGCCGTGGTCGTGATCTTCGTTCGCAGTTTCAGCGTGGTTGTGTTCAGCAGTCGCCATAACGATTCAGTGGTTAAAGGTTCAGGTTGTTAAAAATTGTTCGGCGCCGCGGATCAATCCCCAACAGGATCGTGACAGGCACGAAACTCAAGCAAGAATCTTGCTGCGGCCGCGTTCTGACCGCAACTCAAAAGCGGGAATACTTATTCGCTGCACTGTTTTTCGTAAGTCGCGTGGTCCATCAGCTTCGCCAGAGCGTCTTCGCTGGAAAGCTTCACTTTGATGATCCAGCCTTCGCTGTACGGATCCGAATTCAGAATCTCAAGGTTGTCAGGAAGCGATGTGTTGACCGCAATGATCTCGCCATCGACCGGGCTGAACATATCGCTTGTTGCCTTGACGGATTCGACTTCGCCGAACGACTCGCCGGCGGTAACCGTGTCGCCGACATCGGGCAGGTCCATGTAGACAAGGTCCGTCAGCGCTTCGACAGCGTGCGAAGAAATTCCGACGGTGGCGACTTTGTCTCCGCCTTCGTCCATGACGTTCGCCCACTCGTGCGATTCAGCAAAAAGGAATTTTTCCGGGCTCATTGTGATGACTCCATTGAGGTTAAGGCAAATTTGGTTTGTTGATTGATGATTTTGGGTTCTGGCTTCAAATCGAGTACGCTTCGTTGAACGGGTTCAATCCTGAACTGACTCAATCCTGAACCGGCCAAGTTAAACCAGCGCAGTTAAGCACGCTTGTAAAAAGGAAGAGCAACGACTTCGCCTTCGTGAGTCTTCCCACGAATATCGAATTGGACTTTCGTTCCAACCTCGCAGTATTTCTGATCGATGTAGCCCATTGAAATAGATTTCTGCACGGTCGGAGCAAAAGTTCCGCTGGTGACCTCGCCGACGACTTCGCCGTCAATCAAAACGGCACAGTCTTCACGAGCGGCCCGCTTTCCTTCCAGCACAAAACCGACTCGGACCCGCAAGCTTTCGTCCTTGCGAGCCGCCAGAATTGCGTCGCGGCCAAGGAACTCCCGATCCTTTACGTTGATCGCAAACTTGAGATCCGTTTGAGCCGCGTTGATGTTCTCATTGAGCTCGTGCCCGTACAGCGGCATCGCCGCCTCAAGCCGCAATGTATCGCGAGACGCCAAACCAGAAGCGCCGCCGCCAACCGGACCAGCGAGCTCCATTAACTGCTCCCAAATCGCAACCGCGTTCTCTGCTGGCACGATCAATTCGCAACCGTCTTCGCCCGTGTAACCGGTTCGAGAAACAATGACGTCGGCATCACCAATTTTGGCCACGGCTCCCGTGTAGTAACCGAGCGTATCCGGATTGAGGCTGGCAATCTTGGTGACTGCCGCGTTGGCCTTGGGACCTTGAACCGCAATCATCGCTGTCGATTCAGTTCGATCGTCGATCCCCAGTCCGCCAACCATTGGATGATTTGATTTAAGGTGCTGAACAATCTTTTCGCGGTTGCTCGCGTTGACGACCATCATATAAAACGGCTCGCCCTCGGCACCTTGCAGTCGATAGACCAGCACATCATCAAGGATGCCACCGGACTCATTGGTCATCAGCGAATATCGAATCTTCCCCGGTTCAATCCCGTCGACTCGACGTGTCGTCAGGCTGTCCAGATAGGGCCCGACATTTGCACCCGAAAAGTAAAGACGCCCCATGTGAGAAACATCAAACAACCCAAACGCATTACGCGTCTGATGATGTTCTTCGACGATGCTGCCATATTGGACCGGCATCGACCAGCCAGCAAAGTCAACCATTCGTCCGCCATTTGCGGAATGCCACGAAGTCAGCGGCGTGGAGAGCAGATTCTGAACAGAACTCACGGCTTGGATTCCTCGTGTTTACAGGGACAACCTTCAGGAACAATGCTGATGAAACGATCCACGGAGGAGCGACTGGTCACCGGCAAAGCCTGTTGGTGTCTACGCGAAACTGGACTCAGTCTCAGTCGCGTCGATGGTTGAAAATGTGAAAGAGCAATCTGTAGTTTAGGCATAGCAACCAGCAGTGACAACGGTCTGATTGGAAGCGAACCCAATTTTTCCCTTTTGCTATATTGCTGACCCAAGCGAACGTTGCAATCCGTTGCGATCAAGCATTCATCATTGCCGAAAAACGACAACAAATGCCACCGCATGAACGCCGACGATCCAATCCGACAGAAAAAAACCGATATCGACAATGTCCTGCCGCCGGTTGCGGATTGGCCAGCGGAAAAGCTTCGCCCGTTTCGTTATACTGATCTCGACGGCGATTTAATCACTCTCGCGCCTCAAGAATTTGCCAACCGCGACACTTTCCCACTGCCGGTCCCGATCGATCGTGAGGGTTATGCGACATTGGAAAATTCTGACCGCTACTGGTCGTCTGGATTCGCTGACTGGGCGAACATTCAACAAGCCATCAAAAAGCACTCGACGCTTGCCAAACAGCAGACGATTCGCTTCCTCGATTTTGGCTGCGCTTCGGGTCGGGTGCTGCGACACGCGCTGACGACATCGGGAGACTCAACCGAAGTCTGGGGATGCGACTTTGCTCCGGCCAATATCGCTTGGATAAATCGACACTTACCCGATTCAATTAATTCAATCGTCAACACCGCAGCAGCGAAATTGCCGTTTGCAGACGATCACTTTGACATCGTGTCTGCCTTTTCGGTCATGACGCATATCGATCATGACGAAATTGAATGGCTGTTGGAACTCAAGCGGATCACTCAGCCCAACGGCCTGCTGTATCTGACCGTGCACAACGATGCGACTTGGGCGAAAGTCATCGACCGTCCCGCCACGCTGAAGCAGATCCAGAACCAAAATCGATTCAAAGACAACATGAAGATCGATGAAGAAATGCTTCGCGGACCGATCCCAAAAGAACGACTCGTCTTTCGCAAAGGTCATTCAGACGTCTACAACTGCAACGTCTGGCACAGCGACGCCTATTTGAAACGCGTCTGGGGCGAGCACTTTGAGATCCTGCAAATCGCAGACTGTGCTCATTCGAAATTCCAAACTCCGGTCATCATGCGACCGAAGTGATCCCTCCTGATTCGTCGCTCAACCGTTCACTATCTACGACATCGCGTCAAAGACTCGAACGCCAGCCCAATTGTCTTTATTGCGTTCGATGAAAGTTAAATGGTCTGGCATTTCCTGATAGACGTCGTGAGCCTCACGGCTTTCAAGGATCACGATGAGAGCAACATGAAATTGATCGTCGTTAACTTCCCGATCAAGGTTGGCGACTCGTGGACCAGCATGCAGACTGACCAATCCGTCACCAGAAGCGAGATACTTATAGCAATCGTCGATCAGCTGCTGGACCTTTTCGTCGCTTGAATCTTTCAGCGTAAAGAAAACAGAATGAGTCAGATGGTTTTTGGACATAAGTTAAATACTTTCAAAACGAAGCGACATTTTGGATCGACAATTGAATTTGAATGGGGCTGGAATCAAAGCCTAAGCCATTCAAGCTTTAAACCATCCAATCCGGCAGATCTCCCGCTTTGGGAAGCCGCAACAATCGAGCCGATTCAATCGCATCGTTTTCGGTCACTCGTTCAATCGCCTTATCGGAAGCTCCCGAATCGAGATTCAGCACGCCGATCGCACTGCCACCGGCTTCGTGCCCCTGGCGACCAACCGCCATCTGAGCAATATTCACTTTCTCTTCCGCCAGAACGCTTCCGACGTAGCCGATGATTCCGGGAACGTCCTGATGCTGGAACACCAACAGATTTCCGTCCATAAACGCCTCGGTTCGGTATTCGCCAAGCCGAATCAGTCGCGGCATGTCTTTTCCAAAAACCGTCCCACTGGCAGAACAGGATTTGCCATCACCGGAAACGGAAACCGTAATCTGACTGCTGAACGTTCCGTGCGAGGGATTTTCTTTGCGAGTGAACTCGATCCCGCGTTCGCGACAAAGCAACTCCGCATTGATAATGTTCGCTTCGTCGGTGAAGTTCGAAATCAAACCGGCACAGAACGCAGAAACAAGAATCCGGGTATCTTTTTCCGCAATTTCGCCCTGAAATTCCAGCTCACAGTTTTTAATTCCGCCACCGTGATACTGTCCTAACAAAATGCCTAACCGGTAAGCCACATCAGCGTAGCCTCGAACTGATTTCAACGCATTAGGATCCAACGTTGTATTAACGGCGGACTGAATTTCTCCAGTAACCAAATAGTTAACCAACAAGTCCACCGCTTCAACAGCGACCTCAACCTGAGCCTCATCCGTGCTGGCTCCAAGATGCGGCGTGCAAAGCACGTTATCCATCTGGAACAGCGGACTGTCAGTGCATGGCTCGTCCGGATAAACATCCAACGCAACACCGCCAAGATGCCCCGATTCCAATCCCGCCGCCAAAGCCGCTTCGTCGTAAATGCCGCCGCGAGCACAGTTAATCAAGCGACAACCTTTTTTCAGTTGACCGACTTGTTCCGTACTGATCATGCCTTTCGTTTCTGCCGTCAGCGGAGTGTGGACGGTCATGTAGTCCAACTGAGGCAACATTTCCGCAACAGTTTCAACCTTGTTGATCCCAAGTTCTTCCGCTCGCTCTTTGGACAGAAACGGATCAAAACCAATGACGTTCATGCCGAATGCGGCCGCTCTGGCAGAAACTTCCTGACCGATGCGGCCCAAGCCCACCACGCCCAAGGTCTTGCCAAACACCTGCGATCCCTGGAACTTTTTACGATCCCATCGACCGGCCTTCAGGCTTGCATGAGCTGGAGCAACGTTTCGGGATAGCCCGAGCAACAACGCCATCGCGTGCTCGGCGGTGCTGACCGTGTTACCGGCCGGCGTATTCATCACCACGATGCCCAGCCGAGCCGCTGCGACCTTGTCGATATTATCCGTGCCGACTCCCGCGCGAACGACAGCCTTCAGTCGCGTGTTGCCTTCAAGCGATTCCGCCGTGATCTTCACGCCGCTGCGACAAACGGCTCCATCGTATTCCGTCAAAGCCTGCCGCAGCTCTTCACCTGCGAGCTTCGTTCGAATGTCGTATTCGATGTTCGGAGAAGCATCCAGCTTTGCGAGTCCTTCCGATGCAAGGTCATCCAAAACGATGACTTTGAAAGTCTTGTCAGAAGTAGAAGCAGGCGCGTTTTCAGTTGCAATCGACATTGTGAATGGTCTCGTGTTTTGATGTGATTCAATCGTGGTGACGACAAAAAGCCGTCGAAATTACTGTGGCGACATTAAGCCTTCGCCGCATAGTCCTTCATAAACGCGGCCAACGCTTCGACTCCCTCGACAGGCATCGCGTTATACAGCGACGCGCGGATTCCGCCGACACTACGGTGACCCTTAAGCGTCGTCAGCCCTTCATCAGCCGCTTTGGCGACAAAGTCAGCATCCTGTTCCGGAGTTGGCAGCTTGAACACAGCGTTCATGATCGATCGATCGGCCTCCGTAGCTGCATGCCCGGTGTAAAAACCTTCGCTCCCATCGATGATGTCGTAGATCATTTTCGACTTGGCGACGTTCTGCTTTTCCATCGCCTCAAGTCCACCAATTTCGCTTTCCAACCACTGACACAGCAGACCCGTGACATAAATCCCGAAAGTGCAGGGCGTATTGAATCGAGAGCCACCGCCAGAATGTTTCGCATAGCTCAAATAGCTTGGCAATCGATCGCCGCTTCGTTCAATCAGATCCTTTCGCATCACAACCACTGTCAAGCCCGCGATGCCGGCGTTCTTCTGAGCACAAGCATAAAGCAAACCGTATTTTGAAACGTCAATCGGGCGACAAAGAATGTCTGAAGACTGGTCGACGGCGATCGGAACGCCATTGGTGTCGGGCAAATCTGAAAACTGAACGCCTTGAATCGTTTCATTGCTGGTCAAATGAACAAACGCAGCCCCTTCGGTCAGTTTCAATTCATCCTGAGCAGGCAAGCGGTTGTAGTTGGAGTCGCTAGAATCAAACGCAACGTTTAGCTGGCCGAAATGCTTGACTTCCCCGGCGCTTTTTTTGCCCCATGAGCCCGTGATGATGTAGTCAGCCGTCTGCGATTTTTCGGTCAACAGATTAGCAGGGATCATCACGTTTTGCAGCGCACCGCCACCTTGCAAAAAGAGAATCTCGTGCGATTCCGGCACGTTCATCAAACGGCGCAACCCCGATTCCGCGTTTTCCAGAATGGAATCGAAGTCTTTACTTCGGTGGCTGATTTCCAGAACGCTACTGCCGACGCCGGGAAGCGAAAGCATTTCGTCTCGAATTTGAGCCAAAACAGGTTCCGGCAGCACGGCCGGGCCTGCAGAAAAGTTAAAAACTCGATTGGTTGTGGTCATTAAGCGTCCAGTCCTTGATAGTGGATCATGCGCCGACGATCATGCGTCGAAGATCCTTATGTTCGCCATCTTTTTTTCGAAACAGCGTTTTACGGGCTCAAAATTTTAAGGCCAGTGGTTGCAGTTGGAAAGAGCTCCACTTTTCACCATCTGCGACATCGATCGTTTCGCCATCGCCCAATCAAAAGGCAACTAACCAAGCCAACACGGACCATGTCCTTGCCCCACGAGCCAACCGCGGGCTTGCATTCACCCGGTAGCAATCTGACAACCTGCAAAACTTGCCAACCTTCTTGATTCAGGTCCCACGGGACGAATGATCAACCGAGCAGCAAACGTGACCTGCAGCAAACGCCATAGCGTCTATGCCTTTATTCAATGGCAACAAGTCCACAGATTTGAAGCTTGCTCTCTGTCGTCTCGAACGACCTCCCACACCCAGTCTAAGTCCCGGAATTCGCATGACGTTGAGCTTCCTTTTGCTACGATGGTGAGCTTTCACCTACGACCAACCGCTACAATTCCATGGCCAAAAGTATCCGCACCTTCGTCGCTGTTTACGCCTCGCAAAAGCTGAACGCTAACATCGCAAGGCTGATCGAGCGTTTTGCGAACAAGTCGAACGATTTGAATTGGGTGCTGCAGGACAACCTTCATCTGCCATTGAACTTTGTCGGCGACGTTCCCGATCAGGAAATTCCCGAACTGCTTCGTGACATTACCGACACGGTTCGGGACTTCGAGCCCTTTGAATTGACGCTGAGCGGTTTGGACGGTTTTCCGAACTTGGCCAAACCGAGAAATCTCTGGATCGGAGCAGAGCAGGGCGGCGACGAAATGGAAACGATCTCCAAAAGCGTCGGGCAACTCCTTCGCGATTGGAATTTTGGAAAATCACGCTTCACGTTCGAGCCCCAAATGACGATCGCCCGACTTAAACGTGGCTGTGAATGCTCAGAAGAGTTGAGCCAGCTAATCTATCGATTTCGAAATCACGATGCCGGATCATGCCACGTCGACAAAGTAGTCGTTTGCTCCAGCACCTTCGAAGGCGGTCGCCCTCAATACGCTCCGATGGCGACCATTCGCCTGGAAGGGTGATCAGTTTTCACTTCGCCGGCTTGCCTTTCTCCACCTTTCTCTCGAAACAGTTCAGTGCGCTTCGACTTCTTCGCCTCGACC
The DNA here is from genome assembly GCA_964479855.1 of uncultured Pirellulaceae bacterium. GTDB lineage: Bacteria > Planctomycetota > Planctomycetia > Pirellulales > Pirellulaceae > Mariniblastus. Next base: position 19,109 of record CAYZPA010000038.1, on the reverse strand, counting down.
TGAAGGGTTTGTCAGATCGCCGAACAATACGGCATTCAAAAACAGGCGGTTGGTCGCTTTCCAGAACCCGCGAAAGTTTGGATTGTCGGCCATCAAAATAAATTGACCTCGACCGCTGGGTCGAACAACGACGCTGGCCGAGCCTTTGAATTTTTCCACGTTTTCGTCCGAGCAATACCCTGCCATTAACGGACGCTGCACGTCGTAGACAACCGGGTTGCAGTAAGGATTCTTCGAAGGCGTAAGGAACTGAGCATGGTTTCGAAATACAGCCAATTCTGATTCCGTGAAGCCGTACAACAGCGGATGAGTCAAATCGACTTTCGTTTTAAAGATCGCTCCACTGATCAGCTTCAACGCTCGCTCGTTGCCGGCAGATTCGAAAGGCTTTTGAATCTCAGGTTCCGCTTCGGTTTGGCCTGATTCTTCCGAACTCTCCGAGCCTGACTTTTCGAGCCGCTGTGCGACGGAAACAGCAACTCGCCCCAACACCACGACCGTTCCCCCGCCATCTGCAAACTCTTTTGCGACTTTAAGATCCGAATCCGAAAGGCGACCATCGGCGAGCACAAGCGTGGTGTAATCCGACAAATCCGCTCGACTAAAGCTGGTGTTCTTCAGCAGTGTCACGGGCAGCTGGTATTGCGAATCCAGCAAATGCCAAACTTCACCTGCTCCGTAAGCCGATACTCCGCTACCGATCAACATCGCGACGTTGGGCTTGTCCAAAACAGAAAACGACGGACTTCCAATGTCAGGTCCAGCTTCGTTCAAGCCGCTTTCCACTGCGCTGACAATTGCTCCATCCATGACTGCCGACTTTAGCACCTCTACAACAAGCTCTCGTTTCTCAGGCTGAATTTGCAATGGAATTGAAAGCGTGCCATAGCCAAATTCACGCTGCCCAACATCTGATTCATGGTGCGGAACACGAAATGGCTTCTTCGCAATTCGAACGCTCACATCTGCCGCCAAAAGTTTCGCCAAAACGGTCGCTGCGGCATCTGATCTAAAATCAACGAGGTAGCCAAGATCATCGTCCGCAAATTTCGTCGGCGTGATATTGGAACTGTCTGCGATCAACAAGTCCGCTTCGATTTCTTTCTTGAGATTGATCTGCTTGACCCCAAAAGCGAGCGGCAAGGTCCAACTGGAAACGTCGTAGAACACGTTTTCTCTAAAGTTAGTTTTCCTCATCAGCAACGATCGCAAGAACCGATACTCTGGCTGCTGAACTGGAACGACCAGAGAAAATCTGGCATCAAAAGTCTCGTCACCGTACTCGAAATCGTCACGCAACCAGTAACATTCGATGTCATGCTGTTTCAGATTCGCCGCAAACGATTCCAGACGTTTGCGATTGTCGTTGCAGGTGAAAACGTAAGTCTTGACCTTTTGCCTTGCAGCCATCTTCATTGCCTGGCGGTAGAAATCCCGCTTGTATTTCAACAGCTCTTTCCGCATCGCAACGGTGGCTCGCAAGCTGGACAACGACGTCGTGAATTGATTCCCAATCGTTTCGGAAAACTTCAGCACACCGTCCTGATACTTTTGCATCTGACCGCGAGAGCCCGCTTGTTCGAAAAGGATACCGACACAGCCGTGCAGATCTGGATAAGTCGAACCTTTCCCCATGTAGAAATCGTCGAATCGCTCTTGAGTAAAATACAGGCTGCCGCGTTCGTCGAGTGCCTTCGAATGGTAGCTGGCAAATTTGCGAGTCAATTCCTGATTCTTTGCCGGCGTCATCGGGTTCGTTCGTTCAGGAATCCCGGGCTGAAAAAAGAAAGTCGAATTGGTGCCCATCTCATGAAAGTCCAACACAACGTTTGGTTTCCATTTGTGATACCAATCCATTCGCCCTTGGCTTTCAGGATGCACTAGCGGCAACCAGTCCCGATTCAGATCGAACCAATAGTAATTGACTCGTCCCGGCGGCCATTGTTGATTGTGTTCCGCGTGAGCAGGGTCCGGGTTGGGCGTGTTTCCCCGATAACGATTTGCCCAATTGGCAAAGCGATTGAATCCGTCCGGGTTCAGGCTCGGATCCAACAAAATGACGCAGGACTCCAGCCACTTTTCAATTTCATCTCCTTGAGCAGCAGCAAGGTAATACGCCACCAACGGAGCACAATTTGTGGCGCTGGGCTCATCCCCGTGAACGCCGTAGCCCATGTTGATGATCGCAGGAAGCGTTTCAAAGTCAGTTACCGAATCGGATTTGGTTTCTGAATCTGGTTTGGTTATCGAGCGATGCTGTTTTTGGATTTCATCAAGCCGTTCACGGTTTGCGGGTGAAGTGATCGTCAACATCAGCAGAGGACGAAAGCCATGCGTTGTTGCATACTGCCGAATCGAAATTCTGTCGGATGATTCGGCCAGCTTTCGAACATAACTGGCAACCTGAGCGTGGTCGAGATGTCGATGCCCGATGTCAAAACCGAAAAACTGCTTTGGTGTCGGAATGGACTGGTCAAAAGAAACGCCTTCGGGCCAGAACTGAGTCGGCCTCGCGTCCGCTTCTGTTTTTTCAGATTCAGCAGATGTTGTTTGTGCACAAACCGTTGGTGCCTGAAACACATTCAAGGCAAGGCAAGCAATGCCTAACGCCAAGGTGGCCAAGGTAAGCGAGTTGCACACTTGGAGAACGTTTTCAAATCTCGACTTCTTGAAATTCAGTTTGCCAATTGGCATCGCGTTATCTCACTGCAAAAAAGAAACAGGTCTGTTCGATTGATTCCATCCAGAACTTCGTTCTGACGCACCAGCCGTCGACTTAATCATAGTTTGCGATTCGAATCCGAGTGCCATTCATTCCCGTTTAAGTCAGCTCTCTAACGAAAACCCACGGCGATTCCCGGTCCAATCTTTTCGTTGCGAATCACCACATAAAACTTGATTTCACGGTCAATTATCCGCCGGAATTATTCACGACGACAGGCGTCTGGTTTGCCCTTTGAAGCGATTCTTTGGACGCAGAGGCAAGTTTTGCGAGTTCGTCAAATTCACGTCGTGAGTGACCTGTCGAAACCACAAACGTGGAGCAATACCCCAATGAAACAAGCTTTCTCAAGGTCGACGCCCACGCATCGTAAATAATCCGGGATCCGCAAAAAACCAACTTTTTTACTTTTTCTTTACCCGGTGGACCTGATGTGTCCGCGTGAAAGCCAATGATACCTACACAGGCACTTGAAAAGCCAATCGGCGAGCCATATCGTAACAGGCTTGCGATGTTTGGATTGGACATCAGGTGCACGTAAGTACATTCAACTCACATGTTCCTATAAAAGGTTTTATCCATGGTCGCAACAAAGACTCCTCCAGTGAATGGCACTGCCAACAAAGCAAATACAAAAACTGCCAAACCAAAAAAGGCTGACAGTAAACCGGCGGCCGAAGCAGTCGTAAAATCGACAGCCAAGGACGATGCCAAAGGCTCTCAGGCGAAAGCAAAGATCGCACCTTCGCCTTCCAAAGTCGCAAAAGTCGAACCTTCGAAAACAGAACCAAAACCAGCAGCGAAACTTCCTGCTAAAACTCAATCAGCAACTTCCCCTATCAAGAAAACGGAAACGACCATGGCAAAAACCAAATCCCCATCCAAAAAAGCTGCCAAAGCCGTCAAGAAAAAGCACGAAGTTGCAGCGACTGAGCAAATGTACGAAGACAACGAAACGCTCAAAACAGCCGTCCAGCAAATCGAAGCCCAGTTTGGCACCGGCTCGATCATGACTCTGAACAAGGACGCCGTTCAGAAAGTACGTGGCGTTTCGACGGGCTCGCTTTCACTTGACATGGCGCTCGGTGGCAGTGGCCTTCCATGCGGACGAATCATTGAAGTCTACGGCCCGGAATCCAGCGGTAAGACAACACTGGCTTTGCACGCGGTTGCTCAGGCTCAAAAGAAAGGCGGTATCGCAGCGATCGTTGATGCGGAACACGCTTTCGATCCAACATGGGCCAAAAAACTGGGCGTCTCGCTCGACACGCTTCTCGTTTCACAGCCTTCAAGCGGTGAAGAAGCGATGCAGATCGTTGAGATGCTGGTCAAGTCGAACGCGGTCGATGTGATCATCGTCGATTCGGTGGCGGCTCTGGTTCCAAAGAAAGAACTTGAAGGCGAAATCGGCGATTCACACGTCGGCCTGCAAGCTCGATTGATGAGCCAGTCGATGCGGAAGCTAACTGGAGCCATCTCGCGCAGCAAAACCTGCACGATCTTCATTAACCAGATTCGTGAAAAGATCGGCGTGATGTTCGGCAGCCCGGAAACCACTCCCGGCGGCCGCGCCCTGAAGTTCTATTCTTCGGTTCGAATCGATGTGCGACGCATCGGAGCACTGAAAGATGGCGACGTCCAGGTTGGACAACGCGTCAAAGCGAAAATCGTCAAAAACAAAGTCGCACCTCCGTTCCGAATCGCCGAGTTCGACATGATGCACGATTGTGGCATCAGCTACGAAGGCGACGTTTTGGATTTGGGTAAAGAACACAAAATCGTTCAGCAAAGCGGTGCATGGTTCAAGTACGGCAGCACTCACCTTGGACAGGGTAAAGAAAAAGCTCGCAACTTCCTCAAAGAGAATCCTGATATCTGTGAGGAGATCCGCGGTAAGGTCATGGAGGCCGGTGGCTACGCTGTCGACTTGGCTGAATTCGATGGCGCAGAAGATGGAGCTGACCTTGGTGCAGAAACCACCTAGAAAACCACGCTAGTTGAAATCGTCAAAATTGCGGCCTATCAATGAACAAGCCGCAACCAAAAGCTGAAAGCCCTGCGAGTAAACCTTCTCGCAGGGCTTTTTCGTTTTAACCCGGATTATTCAAAAATGCATGGACTATAATCAAGCTCCGTCTCAACAGTGAAACAGAATCAACACTTCGCGAAACGGCATCCCTTGGACTTGACGAGTTTTCGACATGCAAAAACTTTTGAATCGCATTCCGACACCTCCATTCATCCTGCTCAATATCGCGTTGTTTCTTGCAAGCAACGTTTCACAAGCTTTTGCAATTCAGGGAACCGCGAAAGACAAACAGCCAAATTTTACTCTTGAACTGAACATTGGCACTTTCGATGGAAAGGAAACCGAACGTCCGTATCTTCTTTACACCTACGTCCCGGTTGGCCGAAAAACTGAGAAAACAACATCCGCAAACGTCAATACAAAAAACAGTCGACAGGAATTCATCCTCCCAGCCAATACCTCCCAGGTCGTAATCGTTTCGGACAACTACGCGCCTGAACTCGTTCAATTTGACCAGCCAGCTTCGGCAGGTGAAAAAGTCAAACGATCCGTCAACTTGGTGGCGGGTATCAAAAAGACCATCCGAATCGTCGATGAAAATGGCAATCCGATTTCCAAAACCCGGCTGATGCCGCAAGTTGAATTCGAGAACCATGCCAACACTCGATGGCGAGCACAATCAACAGATTCAAACGGCGAAACGACCTTTCGATTTCCGTTAAATTTTACCGTGGGAAAAATCTCCGCATCCAAAAGCAATCACACTCGCGGTTCAGTCGAAGTCACACCCGGCAAAAACGAATACTCGGTCACGCTTGAAAGCCACCAAAAATTCACCGTTCAAATCCTTGACCACGAAGGCAAACCGGTTCCCAACGCCAACGTTTACCACATGAATCGCGGATCACAATTCACCAATCGCGAAAGAAAGAACACACTCTTTCGCACCGACGCTGAGGGCAAATTCGAAGTCCTGACCGACCGGAAGCGTCCATATATCCAGAGCCTCATGATTGAGCGTGGTCGTTCGTACAACATCAAACAGCGTGGTTTTTTCGCTGACATTCATCTGCAGACAGACGCGGTGAACGAACTCAGGTTGTCAGAACCTCGCACTCTGACCTTCAATCTCAAAGGCGACACAAGTTTACTAAAAGGCAAATCGTTGCGTCTTTCGAATGGATTTTACGATCGATCTGGACATCAGTACTTCATGCTGATCCCATATCGATTCAATAGAGATCGAAATGTAATGACGGTCCACGGCGTGCTTGACGGCTGGGTCGCCCTTAGCCTGCAAAACACTCCCGGAAATCTTTTCAATTCGAACGAGATTCAGTACGAAGAAGCAACAGAATTTGATATCGAATTAAGTCGCATCAAAACCCACACTCGGAAGTTGCGATTTGCCTTCGAACATGACGGCGAAAAAGTTGAACCAGAAGGGAAATTGACTTTCTACGCAAAAGGATCCAACACTAGCAGCAAAAAAATGGAGCCTTCCATCCTGAAGGGCATCGCTGAAGTCACCGCTGAATTCAAAGATCAAATCAACCATCTGCGAGTCAAAAGCGACGGAATGCGTGGATACTGCATCGACCCTGAAGACGCGGGTGACATCAAAATTAAACTGACTCCTTTGACTGAACTCGACTCCAACAAGGTTCAAACCTGCGTCATCCCCGTTGTGCCCGCTGGCAGGATCGCTGGGATGATTCGAACCTTCGATGGCCAGCCCTTTACCGGCAGGCTTTCATTTAAGAGCAAATACATCGACGGCAGACATGGTCCCTACGGTATACAAAGAAGCGTCTCCAGCGACTCTCAGGGAAACTTTGAACTGACCCCAATTCCATTGGGTTGCGACGTTGAGATGGAGATCGAAAAGCTGGGATGTGAGCTGAAACGAACTTTTCGAATCAGTTCCGAACTGGCGACACTGAAACCTGAAGTCTTACTTCCTGAAACAAAGCCCGCTTCGATCACGGTACTGTTGCCCTCGGGGAAACCGGCACAGCGAGCACCAATCAAACTGTATCGCACTCCCAGCACAGGTCATAGTCGCAGCTTTTCACTACGCACGGACTCGCTTGGCCAGCTTGAGATCCCCAACCTGTCGTTATCCTATCCGGGTGAATATTCAATTTCGATTCACTCAAAAGGCGAACTTCAACGAGTTCTTAAAAGGAGAATCCGACCAGGTGACAACCTGACGATTAAACTAAAAGCAGGATATAAACTGACCGGGAAAGTCGTCAACAAAACTGGAATTCCGATTGCGAGAATGCGGGTCGAAGCTATTGATGAAAACGACGTCACTGTCGACTGGGCTTACACAGATCACAAAGGGAACTTCTCGCTCAAGTCACTTCCGGATGGGCAAGTGCGACTACGGGCCAAACACGCTACTGGCGCGGATGTTAAAGTCGAATTGACGAAACCAATCCCGACGAATCAAAAAAAGAAAATCGAACTGAAAGCGATCGACAAACGAAAGTTCGAATCAGCCTCACGGCTAACGACATTGCAAAACCGGCTATCCGCCTGAACCTACCGTCAAGCAACATATCGCCGTGACGACGATCACGCCAACCAGATTCAGCACGATGCCTTCCCGAGCCATTTGACGCACCGTAAGTTGCTGCGAACCAAACATAATTGCATTTGGCGGCGTCGCAACCGGCAACATAAAAGCAAAACTGGCACTCAACGTCGCAGGCACCATTAGAACCAACGGGTCCACCTCGTTCGCAATCGCCATCGCAGCCAAAATTGGCATTAGCAAAGTCGTCGTTGCCGTGTTGCTTGTTAGCTCCGTCAGAAAAGTGAGCGACAAACAAATCAGCAGCACCACAACGAAAGCCGGAATCGCATTCAGGCCCGCAAAGGAATTCCCCAACAGCTCGCTCAAGCCAGATTCTCCAAACGCTTTGGCAATGCAAATTCCACCCGCGAATAGAATCAGAATTCCCCACGGAATCGATCGAGCCGTTTCCCAGTCCAGCAATTTCTGCTGCCTGCCTTCGACGGGCTCCTTACCCGATGGAATCAGAAACATCGCCAACGCACCCAGCAAAGCGACCGATGCATCGTTTGCTTCAGTCAGCCCGGCCCAATGACTCCAGCCACCAAACGGTTGCGTTCGAGTCATCCACAACAATGCGGTGACGGCGAAGACGGTCAGGCTACGAATTTCTTCCGAACGCCATTTGCCAACCTCAGGCAATTTGACTTCGATCGATTCCTTCAGCGAACGAGTCAACCAAAATCCGGCGGCAGGCAACATGATCAAGGCGATCGGCGAAGCAATCCTCATCCATGCAAGGAACGAGATTTCGTTTCCTGTCTTCTCGCGATACACTTCCATGAAGACCAGGTTGGGAGGAGTTCCGATCGGAGTCACGATACCTCCGATGCTACAGGCGTAAGCGATTCCAATCAAAAGCGCTGATTGGAAACGACGATCATCCGATTGTTGAACTACCGCCATCGCGATCGGCAGCAACATTAACGCCGTCGCAGCATTCGAGATCCACATACTCAACAAAGCAGCAGCGGCCATGAACCCGAACACCAAACGCCGACCACTATCGCCACCAAAAAGGTTGACCATCATCAGAGCGATCCGACGATGCGAGCCACTTTTCTCCATCGCGGCGGACAACAGAAAGCCACCAAACATCAGCTGTACCAGCGGACTGCCCAACGATTGGGCCGTTTGGCCAGAATCGATGACGCCCAACATGGGAAACAGGGCCAGCGGAATCAATGACGTCGCAGGAATAGAAATCGGCTCCGTCACCCACCACCAAGCCACCAGAATCGTGACCGCCGCCGTGACACCAATCGCCCATCCTGACCCCAAATAGATCAACGCCAGCAATGCAATCAACGCGACCGCCGGCCCCAACAGGACGTGCAACTCTTTTTTCATAAGAACGCTATTTTGAATTTCGTTAGTTTTAGCCCGGATTATTCACGATGCGTGGGCGTCAAAATTGAGAAGGCTTGTTTGATTGGGGCATTGTTCCAAGTTTGTGGTTTCGACAGTTCACCAACGATGTGAATTTGTGAATCTGCAAAAACTGTCGCCACTTCAGGAGAATCACCTCAAACATCAAACCAGACGCCTGTCGTCGTGAATCATTCCGGATGAAAATTTCGATTTGGAATAAATCAACAAGCTCGCGTGATCCCTGCGATGGACTGTTGGGACGGGCGAAGTTCGCCACCGAATGTGATGGCAGGAAAGTCGGGAATGATGGAATGGCTGTCGATATCATTTGCTCCTCGCGTGAATCGAAAAAGTAACCGTTTCGCAAATCCAAACAAATCAAAATATTGTTATCGATTCCGCGATTTCAATTCCCTTGCCTTGATGTCTTTCAGCAAGATGTCCGTTGTTGGGTCATGCCCTTGAAAGATGATCGTCCCCGCCTCCAAACGTCGTCCTCGACGAGGGTTTGGATCCGCCTTGCGCCGGTCCGACCAGTCCGTTACCTGGTAGCCATTTACCCACACCGAAACATGCGGTCCCGTCGCAATAATGGTTTTGCAAAACCACTCTTTGTCATTCGCGTTGACACGACGCGCGTTAACGCGGCGAAAGATACCGCCCGTTCCGCAATCGACAGGACTGGATTGATCGTCATCACGAAACTGATTCTGAATCTGGCTTTCGTATCCGTTCATCAGTTCTCCAGGGATGCAACGATAAAACACGCCCGAGTTAAGCCCCACCGCATTGGTTTTGCATTGGGTCGAAAATACAAAATCGCCAAAGGTCTGCTCGGTCTCGATTTGACCTCGCCCTGAAAGGATGTTGAGCTCGCCGCTTTGAGTAACCTTAAATTCGCTGTCGCGTTTTTGATCCGTCTTCCAACCGCTCAAATCACTGCCGTTGAAAATAGGATCAATGTTTAATGGCTTGAGCCGAATCTTTCGAAACGATGCTGGCCCTGAGTTCAACTGCAAGGCGATGAAGCCTCGGCCGATACAAGCTTCGCCTGCCGGGTCCTGGTAATTCATCGTTTGAACGTCATCAATCCAGATCTGCATCCTGGCACCGTCGGCAACGATGCGGCAACGATGCCAATTCTCAAACCAGTCATCGACTCCTTCGCTGACGCTTTCAGCTCGTTTCCGATTAACCAAGCTGCCGGTCGTGAACTGGCTCTGCCCGGGTCCCGCCAAGTTGATTTCAAAACAATCGCCTGCCGGATCGCTGGGCTTGGGACTGGTGCGGACAAAGATTCCGCTGTTCGTTGTTTCCGAAATTTTAAATTCAAGTTTCAGGTCGAAGTCATCGAATTGAGTCGTTGTTCTCAGCAAGCCGCGTTCGCCTTCGCTGACGTGAACTTCTCCGTCACGAACTGTCCAATTTGCCTTGGACGCCGCCGACCAGCCGAACGTTGTTTCGCCATCAAACAACGCCAACCAGCCATCTGCGATCTCGACTTCACTGAGCCCGACGGTCTCAATGGAGGCCTGATTCGCGGAATCAGGTTTCTGCACGGCGGACAAAACGTTGCCAGCAACGAGCCCCCAAACCGTAATAACAGAAAAAATCCGCAGCACGGTGAGTCGGGAGTCCACTCGAAATTTCGCAGAAACGTGGAGCTGACGCATAAAAAAGCTACTTTCGAAGTGAGCGTTGCATCAAGCAAACAGGCTGTGAACAACGCAATTCCATTGAAGAACTGACAATCTCTAACAATAATAGCGTTTCCGGGCCGAAACCACCCAAGACCCTTCCGACCAGCCCGGCCGCTCCAAGGCTTACCCCTGTGATATCAACGAATAACCTGCCGCTCCAATCGTCCCGCTTCCCCACGGGAAAGTCATACATTCTGCTTACCGGCGCCACCGGTTTGGTTGGCCGATACCTGTTGCGCGATCTGCTGCTGCGGAAGGAACGAGTCGCCGTGATCGCTCGCCCGTCAGGCAAACTGTGCGAACGAGAGCGTATCGAATCGATCATGCAGTTTTGGGAAAAGGAACTTGGCCGCAGCCTTCCTCGCCCGATCGTGATCAAAGGGGATCTGTGTCAGGAAGAACTTGGCATCTCCAATGAAGACCAAAACTGGATCGCTGAAAATTGCAAAGAGATCGTTCACAATGCAGCAATTTTGCGATTCGAAGCCTGCACCAAAAGCAACGAACCATTTCGCACGAACCTTGGTGGCACCGCCAACGTTCTGAAGCTCGCCGAAGAACTTTGCATTCCAGATTTTCACTACGTTTCAACGGCTTACGTCTGCGGCGAATCCGCTGGCCCCGTGATGGAAGAAGATCTGGACCGTGGTCAGCAACTTCGAAACGATTACGAAAAAAGCAAGTTCCAAGCCGAACAACTTGTTCGTGCAGCAACCGGATTCCGCAACGTGACGATCTTCCGTCCCGCCGTCATCATTGGTGACTCGAAAACCGGATACACATCCACGTATCACGGTCTGTTTCTGTACCTGCGACTGATCGCGATGCTGGTGCCGATGCAACAGCGGAACGAAAGCGGAAAACACTTCACGCCGATTCAGCTACCGATGAATGGTGATGAACCAAGGAACCTCGTTCCTGTCGATTGGGTGTCAGACGTGATCGCTCACATCGTTTGCACTCCAGCGGCACACGGTCGAACCTTTCACCTGACTCCTGAACGTTGTTCCTCTGCCAAGCTGGTCATCGACAGTTGCTATGACTACTTCAATTCTGCTGGCGTCGAATACGTTGGTCCGGACGCGAAAGTCGAACCTCAGGATGAGTTTTCGAAAGCCATTTTCGAGAACACTCAAATTTACGAATCTTATCAAACCAGCGATCCCGAGTTCGACCGCACCAATGTCGAAAAATGGGCCGGCCATCTACCGTGTCCTGAAATTGACCAACAGATGATTCACCGTTTCATCCAGTTTGGAGAATCCAACCGCTGGGGAAAAGCTCGTCCGAAACGTCCTGCGGTGACTTACTGGTTTGAGGATGAGCTGGAGCAACTTGGCAAGCTTGCCGAGTCCATTGTCAGCCGGCTGAGTTCCACCGGCGAAGCTCCGGTAACGGTTGGATTGGACATTTCAGGTCCCGGCGGTGGACAGTGGACTCTGGCCGAGATTTGCACTGACATACGGATCCACCGCGGCCTGCCTGACGAAGGTTTCCCGGTCCTGTCCATCAGCGGCGAACACGTTGCGAACCTCCTGGACAAGTTTTCCAGTATGGATCCCGAATCCGCGTTCGGTCTCTTCGCGGAACAATTCGAATCCACGATCTCGCTGGCGATTCGGTAGTGGGTCGTTGCAGCTCCGCTCAAGTTTGCCATGGTGACAAGCCGAATTCTGCTTCCCTGAACTCTGGCGAGCTTGTCGTTTTATTCCAAATCGAGATTTCTATGCCAGCCGCGTAGGCGCGTAGGCGCGTAGGCGCGTAGGCGTTTTGGCGTTTTAGGCGTTTTAGGCGTTAGCCTCGGTTAACGAATTGCGATCTATCCGTGTGCCACGAGGACACGTTCGCAATTTGGGTTTTGGTTTGTCGCACGGCGCGCCTCCGTTGGTTTCCTCCGTCGAATCAGCGGATAGATCATCGGCCGAATCATTGAAAGGCCCAAACTCGGTGGCTTAATCGGATAGCGGAGCTCCCGCCGCATCAAGCAGCTTCGCCAACAGCTCCAGATAGGCCTCGCGTTTCGCGTTGGCTCATCCGCCGAAACGGCAAGTCCGAGTGCAACCTTTGGGCAACACGTGCACCTCGCAACTGTTCTCATGTTCTCGCCTGTGCAAATGTTTGCGCCCGCGCGATGACAATTCACTGACTCAATAGAAATCTTTGAAGCGTTCAGCGGCAAAGAGTTTTCATGCTGCGCGGTGGACAAATTCAAGACGCAAAACGGCAGCAAGTGGATCGCGTGAGAGCCAAAACGGGCTTTCTGAACAAAGTGTTTGAGCTCCGGCGGGCGTTAAAGAGAAACCACACGCCAAAATGCAAAGAGAATTCTCACCCCGACCAACCTGCCTCCCTGCACCCGCGAAGTCAAACACTGGTATGTAGCTTCAACTCAATTGTTCCCGCGATTGGCGTCAAGTTTGATTTAGCTTTGTCAGTTCGAATATAAAGCAATTTCGATTGGAGTCAAAATCATGAATGAGGCAATTTATTGTACCGCTGTGTCCATCAAGAAGTTCTGGCGCATAACTGTCGGAAACGAGCGATGCGGGAATGATTCCCTTGCCAGCGTCCGTCTCGATCGAGTATTCATGACGATCGGCAAGCTGCAGATTCCAACCGCATATTTCGCGTTGTTCTATTTTCCAATTGTGTTTTTCAGGAACGACAACGCCCGATCTGAACGGGATTGTCGTATTCGGGCCAGTGAAGAAAGGTCGCAATGTGATCTCAAAATCGCCCCAATAAAGGCCCGATTCGATTTTTTGAATTGTTGGTTCACCCGAAAAATGTGGAATTTCAAACTGGAGCAGCTCAAAGGTTCCGCTTTGATTAATGCGGAAGGTCGCGATGTATCCTCGCCAAAGTGCTGAGCAGCTATAATTTTCGTCAACGTTTGGAGGTTCAGGTAAGTCAAAAGATACGTTGTACAGGTGAAGGCCTTGAATATCGAGTGAGTCGAAGTCGTTGATGAGGCGATCTGAAGCTTGGTGCGTCATTGGAGATCACTCAAGCGAGATAACGAATTGCGATCTATCCGTGTGCCACGAGGACACGTTCGCAATTTGGGTTTTGGTTAGGCGCACGGATAGATCGTGCGTTGAACTTTGTCGATCGAAGCGATTTGGTCTCGCTCAATCGTAATCGATTTCAGAAGCGGTTGCCAGAATTTCGTGGCAACCTGAAGGCCGGATGTTCCGTCAGTGACGTTGATACCAGCTGGGACGGTGACTTGAATCCATCACCCTCTACCAGCTCGGCTTCTCGGTCATGCTATGCGGAATCAATGAACAACCGCAGACTTTGCAAAGCCGTTCCGCTGACGCGCCTCGCCCATGCGCGATGAAAACCCACTGACTTGACAGAGATCTTTGCATCGTCCAGCGGCTCACTTGTTGCGTGGACGAAGCCGCCTAAATCGAACCTTGTAAGGTGAGCCGAGTCGCGTGAGCGACCGGGTGCGTTCTGTCGTAGCTGGACTCGCCAGAGTTCAGGGAAGCAATGCACCGACCGAAGTCTGGCGACATCGGCTACGGAGATGCGACGAACCCGAGGCCTTACGGCCAGCGGCTCACTTTAGTGTCAGACGCGTCGTGTGAGCAGCCGGGTGGGCGTAGCGTCGTCCGCCGAGTGCTGCGGTTTGGCACAGCGATAGCTTCGCGAGCGTGCTTTGGACTTGCGGAGCGGCTTGGCGAAAGGCACAGCGGATCGGGGACGTCTTTGAGAAAGCTGGGTCCGAAGTTGACTGAGTTGGGGATTGGCAGCGGCTTGGGGCTGTGACGCACGAAGGAACTGCTCACCGCTTCAAGCAAAACATACAGGCGCACCGAACAAAAAAGCGTCGCCATGACAGAAAAACTCAACCGCAATTCGATTAAGTTCAACGAAACTTTAACCGGGCCTATCGTTCAAACGGATCAATAAATCAACAAGCTCTGGCGAGTCCAGCTGCCGCGGCGAATTTCAGATTCGATCTGTCACGCCGAATCACCCGCACCAAGCAATTGAAGCAATGACTGATGAAGCTTGCCATTGGTGGCAACAGCATTTCCAGTATCGATGCGTGGTTGCCCTGTCCAATCGGTGAAGGTGCCACCGGCTTCCTGAACAATCGGCATCACTGCGGCGGCATCCCAAATATTCAGCTTGGGATCGATCATCACGTCGATCCTTCCTGTCGCCAACAAGAGGTAGCCGTATACGTCTCCCCATGTTCGACAAAAGTAGACTTTCGTCGAAAGGGCTCGCCATGTTTCGTGACGTCCAATCTCATCGAAAGTTTCAACTTCCGATGTCACCAAAACCGCATCGGCAAGAATCTCATTACCTGAAACAGAAGCCCGAGTCGGCGCGGCATCACCACGAAAATGCCACGCTCCATTTCCCTTGAGAGCGTGAAGACCTTCGTCAAGTCCCGGGATGTAAACAGCACCGACAAGGCAATCTCGCTGATCGGAATCGGGAATCGCACAATCGATCGCGACCATCGTTCCATAAAGCGGAACTCCAGAGATGAACGACTTCGTGCCATCAATCGGATCAAGGATCCAGCGGTAAGGCGAAGTGCCCTCCGTCAGCCCGTACTCTTCGCCAACAATCGTGTCGTCAGGAAAGTGCTTTGCGATCTGTTCCCGCAAATGAGTTTCCGATTCCTGATCTGCAACCGTCAGCGGCGATCGATCCGCTTTTTTCTGGACCTTGAATGAATCGGTCTGAAATCGGTTCAGCGTTATTTTGCCAGCCGATTTTGCGATTTGTTGAGCCAGTTCATATCGGGCGTTTATGTCGTTTTCGTTCATGTGGTTGTGCCGTCAAATTCTGTTGAGGACTGATCGCAAGAATCAGATCAGACGAAAGCAAACGAAACCGATTACTCAGACTTCGCATTCTCTTCGTCGAGTTCCTGCTTGTACAACACGAAAGAGTGCACGAATAACATCGCGGCGCCAACCACCAGCAGACTGTCCGCAATGTTGAAGTTTGGCCAGGGATCAAAAAACGGAACGCCTTCCAGTCGAAACAGAATCCAGTCTCGCACATTGTCGCGGACGTGCTCAGGAAATTCCGGTTTGTATCCCAATCCGACTCGATCGTACAAATTGCCAATGATGCCGCCAGAGACCAGCCCCAAAGCAACCGTTAACCATCGATCCACTGCGGCTCGAAAAAAGAAAAGCCAACAGAGCACTCCGACCAATGCGATCACTGAAAAAGTCGCGAACACATAACTGAACCCGGCACCAAGCCCAAACAATGCGCCCGGATTGGTTGAAGTCTGAACGCCAAAAACGCCTTCAATCCACCAAAACGCGACGTCTTGAGGCTGACCTGCCGCAGATTTTTCAGGATCAAAATATCGATTGAAGACCCATGACTTGGTAACAAGATCCGCTACTGCACCGACGGTCATCAGCACAAAAAAAAGGACGAAGCGGCTCATTGGTAGCCGTTCGTCCACTGGTTGGATCTGAATGTCTGTCGCCGAAGTCGTGTTAGTATTTGTCGTCTTCGAGTTCACTGGCACACTTTACGCAATGCGGTGTATAGGGAATTGCTTTGAGTCGCATTTTTGGGATCTTTCCGCTGCATTCAAGGCAGGAACCATAAACCCCTTCTTCGATGCGTTCAAGAGCAGCTTCGATCGCAACGAGCGTTTCGCCTTCGCTGTTCATCAACAGGATCGTGTTGTCCTGCTCGAATGTGTCGCTACCCATGTCGGCCATGTGGCTGGGCACTGCAGAGGATCCGGTGCCACCACCGCCCGAAGAAGACAACGCCGTATTCGCCAATGTGCTAACATCGCCTCGAAGTCGCGCCCGGAGCTGTATCAACATTTCCTTGAATGGCTTGACTTCAGCCTTTTTCATTTTTGCCATCTTCTGTTCCTTTCGCCTTTCCACCATTAAATGGTCAAGGCTGATTTTTGATCCAAATAACCAGTCAGAAACTAACCACCTCGATTCGAAATAGTTCCTTTCCAAAAGGAATTTCCCCGTCGCCGTCCGCCTGCAAGCTTCGCGTTTGGTAGCAAATCTACAGCTTTGGAAGTAAGGGGAGAAAGTTTGCCGAAATGCCTTTCATAAGGCTGTTTCAGGCAATATCCTATCCATCTTCTACGTTTCGACGCCCAGTCTGGTTTCGTAATTCCCTTGAATTTGACGGTTCGATCCCATCTGACCCGATTAGGTTCACTTTTCCGACAAATTCCTTTCCATCCACCATCGCACTGGGGGCAAGGGAACCCAACAAGGGAAACTTCTCCAACATTAAAACAGGCGCTCCTCAGCTGAAATTCACATCAAAGGCAAATATTTCATGAGCTTAAATATCTCAATCAGTGGTGCCGCCGGGCGCATGGGCCAGCGTCTGGTTGCCCTTTCCGTCGCCGACTCGGAGCTTAATCTTGTCGGAGCCGTCGACCACCCAACGCATCCTTCAATCGGAACCGACGCCGGACTACTGGCCGGCGTCACTCATCAAGGGGTCAACTTGACGAGCGATTTCGACTCCGACACAACGGCAGTTATCGACTTTTCGACGCCCGAAGGAGCAAGGCGGGCTGTCGAGTTTTGCGTTGCCAACCATGTTCCGCTTGTGATGGCGACGACCGGTTTGGAGCAGGAAGAAATTGACTCGTTAAAGCAAGCCGCTAATTCGATTCCAGTTGTCTGGGCTCCAAGCATGTCACTTGCGGTCAACTTGATGATGAAAGTCACCGAGTTCGTTGGCAAGGCGTTGAAGGATCTCGATGGCGGCGTCGATGTCGAAGTGATCGAACGGCATCATCGTTTCAAAGTCGATTCGCCAAGCGGCACCGCTTTGAAGTTCGGAGAAATCGTCGGCGAGGCGATGGGGCTAACGCAGCAACAACACGGCCGCGAAGGCGTCGTTGGACAACGGACTCGCGATGAGATCGGCTACCATGCAATTCGAGCGGGTGACGACCCGGGCCAGCACACGATTCTGTTCGGGATGCTGGGAGAGAAAATCGAACTGCACGTAGCGGCTTCGAATCGGGACTGCTACGCACTGGGCGCGTTGGCAGCCGCAAAGTTTGCTGCAAAACAGGCGCCGGGCCTCTACAACATGTTCGACGTGCTGGGTTTGAGCGATGGCTAAATGCGACGAAGGCTATCTGTGCAGCGTTTGCGGCGAAGACGTGGCAGAAATTACCGACAGCGATCTGTATCTGCGCTACGTGATCGGATTGCTGGATCCTGAACTGCTTCACGCGACGCCCGAACGCCACATTCGATGCAATCCACTGCTGGCTCAGTTCATTGTCGATGACGATTTTGAGCCTGTCATCGTCGAAGACGAATTCGGCAAAGCTGACCTCGATTCCGATTACGTTGCCGAACGAGAGTCGTTGGTCACGCGAGGGTGGAGGCGGCTTGCAGAAATTAAATCACTCGGTGAAGTTTCCGTTCTGGAAATACCACTGCCAGAAGTCATCGAAAAAATGAGCCATCAGGATACTTGAGGCAGTCGGCGGTTGCCGCCGATGCCTCAGCGCTTCAATGTTTTTTTGCCGTTAGTAGCCGTTCTCAATAAGCCCGGATTATTCACGATGCGTGGGCGTCGACCTGGAGAAAGCTTGTTTCATTGGGGTATCGTTCCGGGTTTGTGGTTTCGACAGTTCACCCACGACGTGAAATTTACGAATTTGCAATACTTGCCTCCGCGTCCGGAGAATCACTTCAAAGGGAAAACCAGACGCCTGTCGTCGTCAATAATTCCGGATAAGAGCATGTTTCTGGAAATAGTCCCCGTATGCTCCGCGTCCTTTAAAAATAGCAGGATCGATGCCGTCGGGTTCGAGAGCGCGATAGAGTTTCCTGTACTCCTTCGAAATCGTTTCCCATTTTTCGCGGTCGGTGAACATGAACCACTGCATGT
Organism: uncultured Pirellulaceae bacterium; assembly: GCA_964479855.1. Classification (GTDB taxonomy): domain Bacteria; phylum Planctomycetota; class Planctomycetia; order Pirellulales; family Pirellulaceae; genus Mariniblastus. The sequence goes on along the minus strand of CAYZPA010000038.1, from coordinate 807 downwards.
GCGTCACCAAACCGACGACCCAGAGCATTTCAGCGTCTTGGCGGATTTTGGGTTTGAAGAATGAGTGAACTTTTTCGAACTTCTGTTCCAGTCCGTGAAACACTTCAATGGATTCATCGAACCTGGTGATGTGTTTTGGTTCAATCATTCCGTACCACGAGATAAACAGAAGATGTAATCCGAGTTCGCGATCTCGATCGCCCGCTTCCCATTGCTTTTTCAAAATGGCATACGCGGCGGCCAGTGTCGGTTCCCATTGTTCTCCGTCCTTTGCTCTCCAACATGCCGGTTCTCAAGTTCGAGTGCCCCTTCAGGAATGGACATCGGGTTAAGCTAAGCTATTCGACCTTCACGTCGTACATGTAATATGGCATCCTCTTCATGCCAAGATTCTCGTAAGCTTTCTGAGCTTTCTCGTTCTCGGTTTCCACATACAGCCGAACGTACATGGCGCCTTTTTCTTTCGCCAGTTCAATGACCTTGTGATACATCTGGCTGAACAGTCCGTTGCCACGATTTTCAGGTTTCACGAACACCGACTGGATGTACCACATGTTGCAGTTCCGCCAGTCGGACCACTCGTAAGTGATCATCAAACTGCCGACAACTTTATGGTCCACGTCGGCGACAAGGTAGAAGCCCTTTTGCGGATCCTCAAACACGGACCGCACCGCCGTCAGAACGTTGAACGGATCGAGCGTTTTGTTTTCGGTCTCCAATGCCATCGCAACCTGGAAATCGGCAATCGATTCAGCATCATCGGCGGTAGCGAAGCGGATTGGATTGTACATCGGTTGGATCCTTGCA
>CAYZPA010000037.1:0-52738 GCA_964479855.1 uncultured Pirellulaceae bacterium | reverse complement strand
CCGATTCCACCGCCGCCAGAGTTTCCTCCTCCACCGCCCAAGATGCTGCCCAGCAATTGCCCGCCGAGACCTGATGAGAGTGACTTTTTTCCGAGAAGACTGCCGAGAAGTTTGACTGCGTCCATTGATTTTTCTTTCATCTAAAACCTGATGCCGACAACCGAATTGGACGCCAGCGACGACATAGTCTAGCGCAATCGCTGTCGCTGATCCATAAGTCGACCTTAAGGGCACGCTAAATGACGCCCGACACCCGTCAAAACCATGATTTTTTCACTGGTGGACACATCTGCAAATCAATTCGGTCTCATTTTGTGACGCGACCGGTCGCTAAAAAACGCAACCCGTTTAACATTGTGGCTCTCGAAAACGATGGAACAAAAAATGAATTTCGAACTGATTCTTGGACACGGAAACCAGATCGATCCTGAACTTGGGATCGCCATGAAAGCCGCACATGCTGCTGGCACAGTCATCAAAGATGGCGTCGGTAAAATGCATGTCGTCGAATCCAAAGGAGTTGGCGACCTTGTTTCGCAAGTCGACCACCTTGCGGACGTTGCGATCGGAGAGGTTCTGGCAGAACACTCGAACCTTGCGATCCTTTCTGAGGAATCTTCTCCAACGGTTGCTGAAGGCGTCAACGATTTCTGGATCGTGGATCCGCTCGATGCCACCAGCGCTTTCCTGACTCAGGCCGGTCCTCAATATCCTTCCGTGCTTGTCAATCGGCAGTCCGGAAACGTGACGACTTGCAGCGTTGTTTATTTTCCGTTGACCGACGAGTGGTTCTATGCCGCGAAAGGGCAGGGGGCATGGAACGCTGGAAAGCCACTGAAGGTCAACGACGAACCGATGACGCTGCTGGAGTCGTGGGTCGAAATGAATCAGTATTCTGACAACGCACTGGAAACCGAATTGTTTGCGAGCATGCGACAACGACTCCGTTCTCAGTATGGTGCTCGGTTGGTAACGACCAATCCACCGCACTCGGGAGTCGCCGTTCGCATCGCGGAATCAAAGACTTCTTTGTCGGTTGCGATTCACGACAACTCGCAAGACCACGTCAAGCAGGCCGCCTGGGACATCGCGGCTCCACGACTGGTACTGGAGGAAGCCGGCGGCGTGTTCCTGAATTTCAATGGCGAACAGCTCGACCTTTTCAAAGCCGAGCCATTCATCGTCGCTCGAACTCGATCGCTCGCCGATGAAGTGATCTCTCTATTCGAAGCCAAAGCGGTTTCGTAATTAGCCGGAATTTTTCACGACGAAGATAAGCAAACGGCCAAGAACAATCTGCGCTTTTCTCTGGCTCACCTTTGAACGTACATCACGGCGATTTTCATCAGCATTGCCGACACGCCCAGAAAGAATCCGATCGCAGCGAGCGTCATCACCCAATTCCAGCTCGACCGGCTTGACTTCCCCATCATCAAAACGGCCAGCACGACCGTTACCGAGGCAACACCCATCCCCCAGTAATTGCTGATGAACATCGACAAGACGATCGAAATCGCGCCGAGCAATAACAGAAAGGCTGTCGTCAGTGGCAAGCTTTGAGGCTGCACCCGTGGGGCATCAATTCCTGACGCTCCGAATCGATCACTTTGCTGAGCCATTTTTCAACCCGGATTATTCACGATGCGTGGGCGTTGACATGGAGAGAGCTTGTTTCATTGGGGTATTGTTCCCGGTTCGTGGTTTCGTGGCGTCACCCACGACGTGAAATTGACGAATTTGCAAAACTGGCCTCCGCGTCCGGAGAATCGCTTCAAAGGGCAAACCAGACGCCTGTCGTCGTGAATAATTCCGGTTCAATTCTCCTACAACTGTGAGAACGCAGTCGGTTTCAGAAACCAGTTTTGAATCTTCGAAACAGTGTCTTTGTATTCGGGCAGGACTTTGATTCGGTCCCATTCCGGATGAGCCAGAAACGCTTTCCAATGTTCCTTGTGAGCCGCATCATTTTCTGCGGTCAACAGATAGATCAGGTTCGGACTATCCGGTCCCGCGAGCGTCCGTCCAAAGAAAACAGGTCCCAGTTTCACGTCGCGCATGATCTGAATTTCGCCGTCGTCGAACATGGCGACTTTGCGTCGAGCCGAATCCATGTTGTGGCTTTCGTACAGACGCATCTCGTAGATTCGATTCGGATCAGCAATATGTGTCGGAAGCTCCATCTCAGGAATACCTGAAAACGCTTCAGTGATCCACGAATCAACGCGAACGTAGCCCGGATCTTTCATATCCTGCTCGAACCAGTCCCTGGAAAGTTCAGTGAACTCCTTGTCGGCAGCCAGCTTCACATTGAGCTCGCTGAATTGCTCCAACGAAGAAAATGGAATTACCATGAATTGCGAATGATCATTTTCATCGCCATGATTTCGGAAGACACCAACATTCTTGATCCCCAATCGTCCCAAGGCCGGCATCAAAGCATGTTGCATCCATGATTCCAGCTGCTGTTGTTTTTCAAAGTCGAAGACTCGGTAGATGCGGATTTCATAAAACTCAGCCATGGATATTCTCGATCTTATAAGTGTAAGTTTGATCCGGATAAATTAATTTTCTTCGTCTTCGTTCGCGGCCAGCCAACCGTTGCTCGCCCATTCCTTCTATTCGCCCATCAGTTTTTTGACCATCGGCTCCATCGCTTCGGCCCAAGTCCGATAGGCGGCTGCGTTGGGGTGCAACAGGTCGGGCATGACGTCTTTGGTCAATTTTCCATTCTCATCGAGGAATTTGTCTCCGATGTCCAAAAAGAAAACGTTTTGATCATCCGCGAATTTGCAGATCCGTTCGTTAATTTCATCGTTGCGTTTGCGATGTTTTCCGTCAGCGTCCTGTCGTGGGAAAATGGCCAGTAACAGAACCTTGGTTTCCGGCAATCGGTTTCGCAATTCCGCAAGGATAAACTGAATTCCAAGTGCCGTTTCATCGGCGGGGTCCATCCGGTGCCCGCTGTTGTTGGTTCCGATCATCACGACAGCAAGTTTTGGATTGATGCCGTCCACGGCTCCGTTTTGCAATCGCCACAGGACGTGCTCCGTTCGATCGCCACTGAACCCGATGTTGAGCGTATTACGTTTTTTGTAAAACTCTTCAAACGTTGTCGCACCCGCTTTTTGATCCCAAGCATGCGTAATTGAGTCGCCAACAAGCAGCAGGTCGACTTTTTTCATTTCGTCTTTTTCGATCAGTTTCTGTTCGTGCCGCGGCATCCACCATTCGACCGCCCAGTCTTCGGTTTGTACTCCCGGAGTAATCGCCAGCGGTGCCGGCTTGGCTTCCTTGTCACCACGCCAAAGCCATCTCATGGAATCAGGCAAAATTGCTCCTCCGTGGTTTCCGTTGTGACCGCCGGTGCCGTAAACGAATTTGTAGTCATACTTTTTAAAGGCCAGCGCTTTCGCCATTTGCTGATTGGCGAGCGGCCAGTTTCCGTGTTGATTATCCAAATCGCCGCTACCATCCTGCAGAAATACACGAATCGGTTTGGGTTCTGTTTTGCGAATGATCCCAGGGTAGGTATCACCGTGGCGAATGTTGGTGAAGCTTCCGATGTGGCTTAAGACCTTTCGAAACTTGTCAGGCCGTTGCCATGCGACAGTGAAAGCGCAAATGCCACCACTGCTTGCGCCGCAAATGGCCCATCGATCAGGATTTTCATCGATGTTGTATTTCTCAAGCACCGGAGGAAGAACTTCTTCCAGCAAAAACGTCGCGTAGTCACCGCTGAGCGTATCGTATTCGAAGCTTCGATTCTCCGGTTGGGGACGCCAACCACGCTTTTCAGGCAGCTTATCTTTCTTGTGCCCCGGATCAACGAAGACTCCGATCGTCACCGGCATCTCACCTCTGGCGATCAGATTGTCCATCACGACGGTTGCTCGATACGAACCAGTTCGACTTTCGTAAGCATGCCCATCCTGAAACACCATCAACGCGGCTGGCTTTGCGGGATCATATTGCTTGGGAACATAGACCGAATAACGTCGCTTCGTTCCGGGAAAGACTTTACTCTGCAAAATCTCGCCCTGGATGATGTCGCCTTGCGGGACGTCCTTCACAAATGAATCTGGCCCAAACTGATATTGTTGTTCCTGGGCGAAACTCGTCAGCGGATTCAACACCGAAACGGTCAGCAACACAGCGGCAAACGCAAGGCAAGTCTTCATAAAATCTGATTCCCGTATTCATCGAGATCGAACGTAGATAATTCCAACGTCCATCATAGCCGATATCGGACCCGAAAGTAGATTTTGACGCACTCGATTCATCCTGTTCCCCTATTGGATTTCGCAAAGACTGCTTTACGATTTTGAACATGAAAAACATGAACAAACCGTATCAACTTGGCATCGTTGGAGCAGGAATTTCGGGGCTCACCGCGGCCTGGAAAGCACGACAACTGCGACCCGACATTCAAATCACGATTTTTGAATCAAGCGACCGAATCGGTGGCGTCCTGCAAACGGATCGCATCGATGGTTACCTTGTTGAAAATGCCGCCGACATGTTTTCCTGCCAGCCCGATGCGGCACTGCAGCTATGCCGAGAGCTTGGCATTGAAGACCAATTGTTGGGCACGGCAGAACCGAAAAACAAAGCGTTCGTCGGACTGGGAGATCAAGTCGTTCCTGTTCCAAAAGGCTTTTCCTTGATGGTGCCGACCATCGCCCAGTCAATCCTAGACTGGCCGCTGCTTAGCGACACTGGAAAGCAGCGATTGCTGGAAGAAGTCAATGTTCCGCGTCGCGACTACGAATCGGACAGCAGCGATGAAAGTTTTCATTCCTTTGCCGTTCGTCGTTTCGGGCAAGAAGCGTTCGATGTTCTGATTCAGCCCCTGGTTAGCGGCATCTATTCGGCGGACCCAAAACTGCTCAGCATGAACGCGACGATGAAACGATTTGTCGACATGGAAAAAGAGCACGGTAGCCTGATCAAAGCCATGGAATCCAAACGAGGCTCAAACGACAAATCGGATTCCAGGGCCAGCGGTGCTCGTTACAGCCTGTTCCGTGGACCGCGCGATGGCTTCGCAAGCCTCGTTTCCGCTCTGGCAAATTCATTCGATGATCAGACTTTTGTCGTCACCGGCACGAAAGTGGACTCCGTTCATCGGTTGGCAGATCGCTGGCAGATCCGCCACAACGAACAGATACGTGAGTTCGACGCTTTGATTCTGACCACGCCCGCACAACACACCGAAACGATGCTTCCAGAGAACGACGAAATCTGTGCTCAGCTAAAAAGCCAGTTGCGGCAAATCAAATCGACGTCCTGCGCGATTGTGGTGATGGGAATTCAGCGATCTGATTTGCCGAGCGACTTTGATGGGTTTGGAGTCATCTACCCTCACGTCGACGGTGGGCAGACGATCGCTGTAAGCTTTTCCAGCAACAAGTTTGCCGATCGGGCCGCTGACGACAAATTGCTTCTGAGGTTTTTCATCGGCGGTGCTTTACAGGAATCGCTTGTCGAACACGACGACGAGTCTCTACAGCAGATCGCGATAACACAGTTCAGCAAGTCATTCCATTGCGTTCTCAAACCAGAGTTCACGCGTGTCTATCGCTGGAACGACGCGATGCCGCAATACCATGTTGGACACCTCGAACGCGTAGATCGGATCGAATCTCTTGCATCGAAACTGCCTGATTTCGCGTTGGCAGGAAAATGCTATCGAGGGGTCGGCATCCCCGCATGTGTGGAAAGCGGGATACGTGCGGCGGAGGAAATCCTGTCGTCTTAGTCGGGTTGGATGAGCGATTCACCCCTGCGGAGTAAAGCCGATCGTGAGCCGAGTCGCGTGAGCGGCCGGGTACGGAAACGCGGGAACTAACGTTCCTTGGCTCGCAATCTCGGTCGGCCGATTCAGATTCGACACACCACTAAACGAAACGACGACGTCGGACACAGGCGAAAGCAGCCATTCCCAATCCGATCATGACAACGGCAATGGCCGGTTCTGGAATCGCCGCAACGGCCAATTCGTCTTCCTGCAAATTTACCGTTTCCGAGTTTGAATCGTCGGTATTTGAATCATCATTCGAATCCGTCACCTCATCAAGTTCAGCAAGCGAATCGAGTCCATTTGCATCGGTAGCAGCGAAGCTTGGCATCGGAGGCATCTGCGTATTGATTCCGAAGATTTCATTCGACCTTGAAAAAGCAATTGTGTCTGCAAGATAGTCACCGCCCGCTACACCGAAAGCTTCGTTGAATTCCACGCATTCTCTGGAATTAAAGATCATCTCCATTTCGAGATCGTTATCTGCCATTGTCTGGGCGCCGTTCCACGATCCCATGGTGACGTCTGCAACGCAGACCGAGCCCGACAAAAAAGTTGAAGTTGCCAAGAACGAAAACAAAAGCGAAAACAATACAGACTTCATGAGTGACTCCGGGAGCGATCAAAATTTCCACACGGAAGATTCTTCGTCACCGATTGCGAAGCCGTCCGAGCCTAGACAGCAAGAGTAGGGAAACACTCACTAGGGAAAACGATACCGAACGCGCGAAAGGCATCACGATTCACTTAGTTGGTCTACTCTTTTCCGGTCTATTCTCTTCCCGCCCACTTTCGCCCAAATGTCCGTAAAGCGTTTTAACTTTCAGAAAGTTACAATTAGCGAACGCCAATTAAATTTTGCCCGATCAGATCATGACAAACCTTCCTTCCACGAAAAACAAACTCTCACCCGGAATCCTGTTTTTGGCATGCGGCCTTGCATGGATCGTCATTGTCGTCGGCCTGTTTTTTACACCGCTTGGCAAACCCAGCTATCGAGCTGAACTCGCGTTCAAAGTCGATCTCCTGACAAACGAGTTACGGAAAGAGCAGATCGACGCCTCTTCGCTGAGCGGGATTGACCACCAAAAATTGTTTAAATCCGAACGGAATATCAGCAACGTTCTTCGAAAGGAACGGTTTGCCGAAAACGTTCGGTCTCTGGCTCAGTTCGAAGACCTCGACAACACGACCATCGCTCAAAAAATCAAGGCCTCACTGATCCAAGGAGAAGTACCTGCAAACGGCGTGATCGTTCACTACTTTCATTTTTGCGACCACGAAGACAAAAGCGAGGAAAGCAATACCATCCTGATGACGCTTCTTGCGTCCTACAAAGACATTCTGATTGAAGAAGAAAACGCGCTGCGTTCCAACACCGTTGCTGAAATGGACGGCGATACAACGGAGCCCGCCTTTTTCAAAATGACACTGCTGGCTTCCGATTATGGCAAACAGGACAATTCAGGGCTGCAACGAATTTTGTTGATTGCGTCACTCGTATCGCTGTTCGTCATTCCCGCGTTGGTGTTCCTGAAACCGAATGTGCTCAACGGCAAACGACTTTCTCCACTCGAACCACCTTCACCCGCCCACGGACCAGAATTATTTTTCGGCCCCGGGCAACACGAATTTGGTAGTCGTAAAATGCCTTCCCAGTCTCCGACCGTGCCGCCTGACCTTACTGTTTCAACTGACCTTACCGTCCCGTCTAACCGCGGCATTGGCTTCCTGTCGACCGCCGTGCAGCTGCTTCTGTTCGCAGGACTGGGAGTCTTCATTTCGTTTATTTGGAACGCCTATTCTACGCCCATCTACCAGAGTAGCGCTCAAGTTCGAGTCTTCGCGAAACCTGAACTTAACTTGAATAGCGTTGAAGCGGACAGCAGTGTCAATTCATTTTGCACTTTCAATATCGAAGCCAGCCTCAAGACCCATGTCTCTTCGATGCTTGATGTCGAAGAGGAACTCATCTACTCGCTTGATCAATTCAAACAGTACAAATCGTCGCCAGAAGAAGTCACTTCGTTCAGCGTTTTCAATGATGACAAACGCGAAAGTCTAAGGCTGCACTTGATAGAAAATTTTCACTGGCACGCCACGACGCAAAACCCCGGCGTTGTGCTCGTCGACTTCACAAGTAGAAACCCGGAGGATTCGCAGTTAATTCTCGCTAGATTCTGCAGCAGACTCAAACAAACGATCGAGTGGAACGAACAACTTGATATCGAGGTCCTAACGCCGCCCGATATCGGGCAAAAAGTCAGTCGAAACTCGATCAAGTCCACGATTGCATTTTGCTCAACCGCTTTTCTTGTTGGCGTCGCATTTATTTTGCTGCGGCGATACTCGTTTGGCGCTCGAACGTCTGCCGATTCAACGATCAATCTGCATTTACACCGGAATTATTCACGACGACAGGCGTCAGGTCTGCCCTTTGAAGCGATTCCCGACGCGGAGGCAAGTTTTGCAAATTCGTCAGATTCACGTCTTGGGTGACCTGCCAAAACGACAAACCTGGAACAAAACCCAATGAAACAAGCTTTCTCCATGTCGACGCCCACGCATCGTGAATAATCCGGGTTACAGTCAGCCTGAACGAAAAAACGCGATCCTCTGCAAATGCTGGTGGCTGTTTCTCACCGAAGCAGGCCCACCGTGTTCCCGTCATTTCGTTGGATCAAGTGCTGCAAATCGTCACCCAGTTCGGTGATAAGTATTTCGTGCGTTGAGCCATCACAAAGAGCAAAACGTACTTTTCCGTCGGATGATTCTGCCAACTGTGTTACAGGCGTTCCGACTTTGAATGAGATATCTGCTGGCTTGGTCCATTCAACGGCAGACTGTCGATTGGCTTGGACACAAAGAATTGTGTTGGACGCACCATCAGAAATAGAACCGAAACCAATTTGCTTGCCAGGTTCGAACATCGTGCCGGCGCCCTCGAAACCAAGGAAGACGGTTTTCGTTGCGGATTCAAAACCGGCATGTCGAAACACTTCTGGCATCTGCTCCATCAACCTGATGTTGTGATCACTGTTCCAAGGTTCGTCCAAATGAAATTTCTTGTACAGTTCCGCCGCCTCGTCGCCAAGATATGGAAGGATGTCGACGCGCCAACTAAGCAACGGCTTGCCATCCTCATCCGCAATGTTCCTCGGAAAATGCATGACAGCCGATTCATAATTCAGGCTCGCCAAAGCAAGCTGTCTGAGCTTGTTTTCGACCTCTTCGTCTTTTTCAGCGGTTTCAGATTCAAAATTATTGGATCGGAGTGACGACTCTGAGTTGGCATCGAAGGAACGACCAGAACGATCAACTTGCTGCTGTTGTGCGTGGGTACGTTGTGACGACTCTGAGTTGGCATCGAAGGAACGACCAGGGCCGCTAAAGCCCATATCCCCTCCGGGACCAAACACGCCCACGCCCATGCCAGGAGCCATCGGTTGATTGCTTTGAGCTTCAGGCCACACAAGCCCGGCCGCTTCATTTTCGATTCGTTGCAGCTCCAGCGTCAATAATTGCTTCTTTGCTTTCTTTCGTCGCTCAAGTTGGCTCCGAAGATTCCGCACACGCCGTTCCATTTGCTGCAAATCCGATTCATTGGACTGCAAGTAAGCATCGTACTGTTTCGAAAGTATGGCACTGATTCTTTGCATTGCCTTCTTCTTGCCATCCTCCGTTTTGGCTTTCAGCAAATTTTGCTTTGCCAATTCCAAAGGCGATGGCTGGTACATGTCCATGTCCATGTCCATGTCCATTCCCATTCCCATTCCCATTCCCATGTCGCCCATTCCCGGTCCCCCTATGCCGCTCATTCCGGGGCCTCCCAAACCACCTCCCATGCCGGGCGGGCCGCCTCCCATACCGGGCGACTGGCAAAAGGCAAACGAACTCGCGAACAGCAACACAAAAGTAACCATTCCGGTTTGGTACACAACAACACTCAAATAACTCGACAACCGCTTGTTCATTCTCATCACCTTCGATTTAAAGATACGTCCAACCTACCTGCGACTTGCACGACCAATCTTCTGACAACAGCCTTCGATGGAATCGCTGCATGGCGGCTATTCCTGATTCCTGACACCCAATGACTTTTCCATTTCCGCGATGGCATCCAAAAGCTGAGACTTTTCGAATTCAAAACGTTCATTCAATCTCACTTTCCGACTGATCGGTTGCTCCATTCTTTCGACCGAGCTTTGAAGCTCCTGGAACTCCTGTCGCCAGCGCTGCGCCGCCGACATGTCTGTGATCCACATGGGCGGTGTTGGCGTCGCAATTGAGGACGCTGCAAAAGACGGCGCCGAAATTCCGTTCGGCATCGCAGGCTTTCCGCTGGAAACCGTATCAATCGTTTTCGTCTTACCTGACCAAAATGGAACCAGAGAATTTCCAGCAACGATCCACATCGCGATGGAAACCAGCGCGATTCCCGCAAGCGGAAAAGCAAACCGCCTTCGAACAAGCCTTTTTGGCTCGACCGAAAACTCTGGCTTGGCATGCTGAGTCGGATTTTGCAGGTACGCCAAATATTGAGTCAACGCTTCCTGCACCGCAGCAGCCGCTTCGAATCGGTCTTCTGGATTTTTCGAAAGTAATTTCGCGATAAACATGTCCAACATTTTTGGCACTCCACTGTTGATCGATCGAGCCGATGCAGGGTTTTGCGATCCGATTTTTTGCAACACGCCATAAGGATTCGATGATCGAAATGGTTCGCGGCCCGTCGCCATGAAGTACATCACGCTGCCAAGGCTGAACAAGTCGCTCCGATGATCGACGTCGCCACCCATGGTTTGTTCAGGCGACATATAGTGCGGAGTTCCCGCCAGCCAACCCGATTGCGTCAGCCCGGCATCGTCAGCCGCTCTCGCCAACCCAAAATCCGTGATCAGGACTCGGCTTACGTCTTTTTCCAGCATGATGTTGGCGGGCTTGATATCGCGATGCACCAAACCTTGCTCATGAGCCGCCGAAAGTCCGGCCGCAATCTGCTGAGCGATGCGGACCACGTCCTCGGTGGGTAATGGACCGTGTTCCTCGACATGCTTCTGCAGCGACCTGCCCGAAATCAGAGCCATCACCAAATAAGGACGTTTGTCTGACGCACCAATTGAATAAATCGGAACAACATTCGGATGCACAACAGCCGCAGCAGCCTGAGCCTCCCTCGCGAAACGTTTGCGAGCGACTCCGTTGGACGCAAGATGCGGAGCAAGAAACTTGATGGCGACGGGGCGATTCAATTCAGCATCGAACCCTTTGTAAACGACTCCCATCCCACCGTGACCAAGTTTTTGCTCAATGCTAAACCCGTCAAGCCGGCCTAAAATCTCTGGATGTAAAGGAGCTTCGAACGGATGCTGCTCGATCGCCGAAAGGCTTGGCGAATCTGGATCGACCTTCACAAAAACGCTCGAACACAACTCGACGTCGGTTTCGCTTTCAACCTCCGAAGCTGCCGCAAGGTGGGTCGTGACTTGTGACCAAAAAGTTTCATCGCCCGCAAAACTCTCAATCCTGTCACGACACCGATCGCACGTTGCAAGGTGATCTGCCAGTTGAGCTTCCGAACTGGCGTCCAAAGTCTCCGCAATGGCACCGCGAAGCATATCCAGATCACAGCATTCATCCGCATGGTTTGCATTCATGATTCACGCCTTTCGCGATTCAGCGAAACAGATTCATCGTTTACCCGTTCGATCGTTTCACGCAGCTTCGCGATCACACGAGACCGGGCGATGTAGACGGCTCCTGTTGAAATCTGGAGCTCTTTAGCAACTTCAGCGACCTGCCGCTGGCCGACCGCCGTCAGCCAAAACGCTTGCCATGTCTTTGCTTGAACCGTTGGCTGAACTTTGTTCGCTGCCCAGGCGAACAATTGTTTTTCGTATTCCGCGTCGTAGTACAGAGATTCAGCACACGGCTGCGGCAAGGTTTGCAAAACGGCATCATCGGCTGACACCGGAAGTCGATTGTTCCGTCTGAGAAAGTCGATCGTCAGGTTGCGAGCAATCGTTCCGATCCATCCGCGAAAGGAACCTTTTTCGGCGTCGGCTTGCCATCGCGAGACCGATTTGGCGATCCGAATGAAGGCCTCTTGAGCCAAATCATTCGCGTCCGCGTTTTGCAGCCCGCGGCTTTTGGCGATCCTTAAAATTAATGGTTCGTAGATCTCGCAAAACTGAAACCACGCCTCAGCATCCAAAGGTTCTTTCAACCGAAGGATCAGACTATTTCGAGTTTTCGGAATCTCGTTCAACGTTGGACTTTTCGTGACAAAATCGTGCTGCAATTGGCCCTCTGCCACTTTACACGTTCGCCGCGAGCGAGTCTTTCAGCAAATTTTAGGAAAAATCACGACTGCTAAAGCTGCGCCACCAACAACAAAGAAAGGGCTAATGTCCCAGCAGCTCAGCGCAACGCTCAACCGCATCCTCTCGGATCAAAAATAGAAGAAGCCGTGAAGATCGCTCCCCACGGCTTTCAGATTCCATGCTGATTCAGGAAATCAAACTTCGACGTCGATTTCGAATCCTTCTCGTTGCTTGCGACCGATCATGCCGTTCGCCTCTTCGTCACCAGGGAAGGTTTCCTTTTCAGGATCCCACTTCAACGCTCTACCCAAACGCAAGCTGATGTTGGCAAGATGACAAAGGCTGACACTGCGATGATGAGAATTCACATCGCTGATCGGCGTGCCGCCATTCTTCATGCACTCGACAAAGTTACCCATGTGGTTGCCGGGTTTTTTACCGTGGCACAATTTGTCGACCGCATCCTGAAGCCACTGGGGACCTTGACCACCTTTGGGAGCATTCGGATCGTCGCCGCCGCCACCCCATTCGTCACGGCCAACTTTCTGAGCGACGCCAAGCTTCTCCGCCGGCTTGCCCGTAAGGCCACCTCGATTGACACGGATCTTGCCTTTGTCGCCTTTGATGATCAGCTCGTTTTTCCCCGAGTACAACCTTGCCGTGTGACCGCCCGGAAATTCGTAATGCACGTCAAAGTTCACAGGAACATTGAAGCCGTTTTCGATCTTTGGAATTTTGATCTCACCTTTGGGCGTGATCGAAGTCGGGCCTGAATCGCTCATCCCCATCGCCCACATCGCGATGTCGCCGTGATGGACACCCCAGTCCGTTACCTGACCGCCGGCGTATTCAAACCACCATCGGAAATCGAAATCTCCTCGTTCGGGGCAGTAAGGAACTTCCGGACATTGGCCCAGCCACATGTTCCAGTCCAAATGGTCAGGAGCCGGCTTGTTCTCGAACGGTCCGCCTTTTTCTGCACCGCCGACGCTGATCAAACAGTCCAGCTTGTCACCGAGAGCACCGCTTTGCGCGATCGCAACGGCCTTCAAAAAGACTTGCTTGAATTCGCTTCGTTGCTGAGTTCCGACCTGAAACGTTTTTCCAGTTTCCTTGGCGACTTTACAGACCTGCTGGCCCTCACGAATTGTCAGCGACAATGGCTTTTCGCAATAAACATGCTTTCCAGCTTTCATGGCATCGATCGCGATTTTCGCATGCCAGTGGTCAGGCGTTCCGATCGTGACGGCATCGATGTCATCACGAGCAATCAATTCCTGATAGTCCTGGTAGACTTTGCAATTGCCGTTGTACCGCTCTGCAAAGAACTTTGCATTTCGCAAATTAACGTCTGCAACGGTGACCATGTCACCGAACGCTGCCGCTTGATGACCAACAGTTGCACCGCGGCCGGGATGATCGCCGTCACCGGTGTAGCGATTGGCGTAGATGCTGGTTCCGATGGCTCCGAAACGGATCTTGTCGTTGGGAGAATTGGCCAACACGCCGGGGTTGCTCAGGATATAAGGTGCGGCGAAAGCAGCGGATGCGGCCAGTCCGGAATTTTTCAGAAATCTGCGTCGACTCGACTGTGGTGTCGAGCCCGATGATGTGCGGTCGGTGGTCATAATTGCCTCAGTAAAGTGTGCGATGGAGGTTTCCTTTCGCCGTAAGCGACAAATTATAAATCGGCGACCGAGCCGCCGCAAACCATCAAAAAGTAGGTTCCAAACACGGCGGCAACAAACACCGTCGGCAACAACGCTTTTATCGCATCGACGAAAGCCAGCATCAGGGCGCGCCTTGCCGCGCCAAGGCGGCTGCCTGCCTAAGTGATGCCACGATTTCGATCGTGATTATCGCTGACCGACACACAAAGGATTTCGTAAAGCGTGTACGTAGATATTCTCTGGGCAGATGAACGTACCGACATTCGAGCTTAAAAAACAGGTGACGACAAAAGGCGATCTTCGGCTTTCTTGAAGGCGATGCACCACGTTGCAGATGGACGACAATATCTCCAATTCAAACGTAGAGGCGGGCATCATTAGCTCGCATTTGACTTGCTTGCCGGCAAAAGTCTTAGTTCGTAATGTCAACGATCATCCCGTCGCCTCGATCCCCAAGATTCATAAATACGTCTCTGTCAATATCCAAGGCCACACGATGGGTTGCACCGTCAACGGTAACACACGGAAAACTTCGGCCATGACTTGTACCAAAAATTGTTGGGGGCGACGCAAATTCACTATCGTCATCGAGAGGTGTTTCGAAAGTCCAACGAACGGTATCAGCGCCAAAACCCTGCCAAGGACTTTGGTTTGAGCCTCTGTCGGCTGAGTTACTCTTTACTTTAAATTTTTCTCCGAAAAACAAAGTGTTGGAGCTTCCATCAGTCACATCGGCCATTCGAAAGACCTGATGAATGCCTACCACTCCGCCCATCGTATCGCGTTCGGGCCATCGCCAATCATCGGAGCCCGCCTGCGAAATTGTAGGCGGACCCAAGTAGCCCACAAAAAGGTTTGATCCAGCATTACAGGCATAGTCAAGCTGGCCCGGCGAAGTGACTACGATTCCGTCCGGAAACGTTGGAACGGACTCTACTTCGCCAGACGTAGGCTGCTTGGAGGGGCAAATGAGCGAAGGGAGACTGGTTTGAAAATAAGTGTCAAAGTCAACTTGATTCCAGGACCTCAACGCGAGTTCAGTTGGAGCCAATCTCGATACCGCGCCGCCCTCCAAAAATTCGGCGATGTTGAAAAATACACCACCAGGCTGATCTTCATCATGCCCCATTCCTTGGACTCCGTACCAACGCAATCCCCAGCCGCCCGGCGGCAAGTGGCCGTGAGAGGCCTCAAAATTTAACGAGGCCAGTCCAATTTGACGCAGATTGTTTGAGCATTGCGTTAGACGAGCAGCAGCTCGCACAGACTGCACGGCCGGAAGAAGAATTGCAACCAGAATTCCAACAATGGAAATGACAACCAGCAGTTCGATCAGTGTAAAACCATATCTCGCTTTAACTTTCATTTGTCATCTCCCTTGTCAAAAAGAAACACGCAATTGCCAGGCTCAGCGGTTTCAGAAATGCTACAAAATCAATTGGACGCTCTCCTACGACACATCCGCAACTGACCTCAATTCCTCGAAGCATCGCGGATAGAAGCGCGATAGAAAACATCGCAAAGACAGCAACACCAAGCCAGCTACCAACGATCTTGGTACTGCTCATTAACATGGTAAATCCCGCAGATAACATGCTAATGATAATAAGAGCCGCGGCTTCGAACAGAAAATCGGGGGCGACCACATCGTAGTTATTCAAGGTAACGGCAAATCGATCGAAGTTCATCAGATGATCCGATGCAACAAGCAGAAGGATCGCTGCAACCGTGAAACGGCATGCTTTGTTCAAATAAGTCATCAGAAGTTCCCCTTCTCTGTTGGAAGTCCAGCTGCACGCCACTCTACATAGCCTTCCTTCATGACCGTGAAATTTTCGATTCCAGCCACATAAAGCTGCTTGGCGAGTGCTTTGTCGTACTCGCATCTCAATGAGTGGCAGTAGAGCACGACTGGCTTGCCCTCCTCTAGTTCGTCAATCGTTGCCGCAAACAAAGCCTTCCCTGAGTTGATGGGAAGGCTTTTTGCATTGGGCAAATGCCCGCGATCAAAATCTACTGCAAGCCTCGCATCAATAAACTGGATTTGATCAATGTTTTTGAGCTCTGAGAACTCAACGACATCCGGATTGAATAGCCCAAATGATCTCTCGATCGACGCTCTTGAACTAGATGAACTGATGGGACCTAAAATCAATACGGCTGCAACAGCGGAGGCTAGAACAGAAACTATTACAGCGACACGCAGCCAATGAGAGCTACCGACAATTTTGACAATTGTCGACAACAAAAGAAAAGCGGTTATCAAACCGCTGATTTTCACGAACCATTCGCCTGCCGTCAAAACTAAAAACTCATTTATGGAATTGCCAGAAGAGACAACAATGGCAGTTCCGTCCCAGCGAGATGCCAGTACCGACGCTTCTTCCAAATAGACTTTCCCATCTCCGTCGACTAACCGAAGTCGACCGTCGTTCTCCCAGCCCAAAAACAGCTCCCAATGATTGTAATTATTGAACTGACCGAAACTTGATACGTGTAAAACAATCGGTTGGCTAGTCAGTCCCAGAGTAATCAGTGAGCTCCCTGAGATCGGTGTTGCGGAGACTCCCAAAATTTCTGCCGCTCGCAAAAGGTCTTCTTCGGTGCTGCCTTCACCCGTCGAAACACAATCTCGATTGACAAGGGCGTCGAAGCGGATATCAGTCTTACCGACTGCTTGAGCGGCACCGTACATCGCTCGGATACCGCAATACGCGGGCTCACCAGCGAAAGCGTCAGGTAGAAGGACAATCGCCAATACGAAGGGCAAGCTGGCTATTAAAACTCTGAAACGAAACACTGAGATTACCCGTCCTTTCCAGCGCGGAATTGATAGAAAAGACCTCCTGCCAAGAGTATTGCGACAACCGCGACGCCGCCAATTAAGAGCCCATTTCGTCGAGGAGCCATTTTTACTGAACCGAGATTTTCAATCACTTCGCCCCGATAGACATTTACGACTGAACCATCGCGAAATTCTGCTTTGATCTGCGGTGAGTCTTCCAGAAAAACCTCTGTTCCATCCGGAACGATTGCTGGCACCCCAAACGAAGAAGGTTCAGGGTCAAGCAAAATATTGCTCAACTCCATCACCTCCTCTGTCACGCCAGACCCTCCGTCATGATACTTTCCGATTCTCGAAATTTTACGAATTCCTTCTTCCCCAGAAATTTTCAACCATTCTTGATGGGTCACTTCTTTCGGCCACGTTTTCAGCAACTGTGGCGATAGTGATGCAACTGGCTGATTATTGGGTGTAGGAACCCTCTTTTTGTGAACCCTCAAACCGACTGGGCTCAGGCTGTTTTCTAGTTCGACAAAATAAAGAAGTGCTTCAGTGTCATCAGAGTTTTCCAACTCAGCGACGATGAGTGAACGTGTCTCACCGAAAAAATTATGCTCCTCGGTGCGTATATCTTCCCGATCGAGTTTGCGTATTCCACTCAATACATCGTAATCGAGAACGGTGGTCAAGAATGGAGTTTGACGGTAATGAGACCAATGCCTGTCTTTCGATTCGAGGGTGCCGCTCCACCTTCCTGTATTACTAAAAATCTCCGACTCGGGCGTAATGGGCATATCTACGGTTGCCAGTTTCATTCCTCGCGAAAATCTTAGAAGGCTGTTGGATCCCTCCGTTGTGGCAATAACTGTTTCACTCACAGACACCGGTTCTTCCTTCAGATACTGTGGATCATCCAATTTCCACAAATGAATGAAGCGATTGTTGCCATCACGTGCTTGCCTCAATTTCTCGTAAGTTATTAGTGATTTAGCATCACCTTCGTCGGCAAAGTATTGCCGGACTCCATCAAATTCGAACTCTGTCCACTTGTCGACAAAGAGTTCGTAGCTGACCGACAAGTCAATTGGTGAATACGTTTGGCAGTTGCCACACCGCAAACCACAAATAAAAGTTACAACAAAGAACAAAATGAAACGAAGCATAAAATACCTCATGATGGTCACACCGGAATTGCCACCCAGTGTGACCGAATTCGAACGAGAAAAAAACGTTTGGACTAACTTAGAGTTCTCCACCGCCGCACGAACCAAAAGCGTCTCTTACTTCAGCTGATGGAACATTTAGGCAGCCGTTATCAGTACACGAAGTCTCCACATCGTAGGGTTCGTCCAACAGCGGGTTCCCATTCTGGGTAGTGACTTCTTGCCAAGTTTGCGTGCATGGAGCCCCCCCGAACAACTGGGCGCAATTAGTAATCTTCCAATCTGAACCACATCCGTCGTGTCCACCGACTTTCTCGGCGTCAACAGAAGCTGTGGACAACATTGCGAAAAGTGCCAAAAAAGTAAGCGATAAAAAGGTATTCTTCATCAAACTCTACCTCAAATTAGACTGTGAAATCCAAAAGCTTGTGCTTTCGACCCTTTCAGCATATCGCTCTTGTCCTGCTTGCTCCAAACCTCAAGTCTCCATGGAGATAGGATTTTACCAAATGAGAATTTCTCAAATCCGAATTGGTTTCGCTTTCAAGAAGCATTAGTGTAAAATGGCTAATGGCGAAACAATTCGTTCAAACCCTGCGAAAACATAAGTACTGAAGCCATGAGTACTGAAGCCATTCATTACAAAATCAGTTTTGAAGACACAATCGCTGATCTAAGGGAAGAAGTAAAACGATGGTTCGCTGGTCCTCGTCGTCGCCCACCTGATATCGATAGGTTTGCTGAACCAGTTTACTTTAAGTCGTCAAACGCAATTATCGTTCATGCCAATCAAGCATACCGCGACTTCTTTGCTCGTGGAAAATCTACAACTGGTCGAATCGCCACTACTTTCCTAGACAATTCGATCGTCTCCATCTCAGAACACACCGATGCTTTGATTTTGGCTGGCGTGAAGCATATTCGATTCGACCACGAATGCTTGGGCCCAAATGGCAATTGGTTTCAGATAGAGAGCATGAAATTGAGCCTCATAGACTACAACGATGGTGCATTCGATATTTTGGGAGTCTCGAGGCCAGTGTCGATGGAATCAGAGACAGCAAGTTCTTGCGATTCACTTTCAGACAAGCATTTGGGTTACAAAAAACTAACTCTTCGAGATCGAAGAATCTGTCAACTACTCGCTGAAGGTCGAGCCACCAAGGAAATTGCCAGCATAGTCGATGTCACATCCAAGACGGTTGAAAATAGACGTCGGAAAATCATTGAAAAGTTGGAACTTGAGCAGCCAATCGACATAGTCAAAATGCTCGTCCGTTTCGAAGAACGTGGTTTTGAAATCTGATCGTCCGATGGCCAGCAGTAGATGTGAAAACCGTGACCGTTTGGTGAGCCGAGTCGCGTAAGCGGCGGGTTTGGAAGAAGTAAATCATCACTCGTGAGGACGTCCCGAAGCATCACGGCCAACCGCACACCTTCGCACTTTGGCAACGATCGCTGGCCTTGGTACAATTTCACTTAGCTCAAATATCGCTCGCTTCGTTTAGGGCGGTGTCGTAAAAACCTTCCGTTGTCCGACACGTGCAGTTCAATGCCAATCCGCACACTAACATTACTTTCGCTGGGCGTACTGTTGCTTGGCCAAACCGGTTGCTCACCAGCGCCTTCACCAAATGCCACGCCCACCGCATCTGCAAATGTGTCGAGAACGATCCAAATGGCGGACGCCACACTCTTTGTCAGTGGCGACAACTGGGTCTACACTTATCCTACTGGAACTGGCAAATTTCACGTTGTCGGCCACAACGTGGAGTTCGTGGAACGCAAAGACACCCAGCTTCTTGTCAAACTGGACGATAGCGTTGAGACAAATATCCCAATTTCTAGCAAGAATTTCCTTGTTGATGCTTCTGGTGTGCATAACATTTCCATCGACCTCACTGATGTTGAGGTTAATGAACAGATGATCAAAACCGTAGTTGAGCCCTTCAACTAGATCGAATTGTCAGACAACATCGTTTTTACGCCAAGCCTTTGGCACGCCTTCGTTGCTTGGTCACGCGGGTTCGCGTTGGTACAATTTGCATAGTTCAGAAATCGCTCGCTTCGTTTGGGACGGGTGTCGTAAAAACCTCCCGTTGGACGTCGCAGCCTAAACGTTGTCCAGATCGCGCTCGCCCCTGACTATTCGGATAATCTCCACGCCGTCGTCCAGCCCTCGAAAGAAAATCACATAGCTACCGCAACTGAAGCTACGACACGGTCCGTGATTCTTGGACATCCGCCGCTGGCCCATTTCCGGATGCATTGCCAACGTATGACATGCTGCCTCGATTTCCTCTACCCAGCGGTATGCTGCTTCCGGCTTGTCACGTGCAATGAACTCTGAGTTCTCGTATAGATCAGACGACGCCAGCTTGGAATATCTGACTCTCGCCATTATGACTGCTGTTCTTCAATGGCTTTGATGCGTCGACGGGCTTCAGCGTACACCTCATCTGCATCAATTCCTTCACCACGATCTAACTGGTCGATTCCGGCTTGGATATCGGCATGAAGTGTTTCGCGAGCGATCACTAACCGAATACCCTCATTGACAACAGCTTGCTCGTCTTGAAACTTCCCCTGTGCAATCAACTGCTGCACTTGGTTTCCGTAATCGTTCGGGATATCTGTGCTCATACTGTACTCCGGGCTTGGCGACGTCCAACTACTTAGGATTTGGGGTTCAGTGAGCTTGCGAACCTGACTTCAAATCCATGTTCAACATGGTTTTTACGCTGAGGCCCTTCGGGCACACCTTCGATGTAGTACTGACCTCGCCTCCATTATACAATCAAATCGAATTCAATCCACCTTCGCTTCGGTTGCGTCGGTGTCGTAAAAACCTTCCGTTGTGCGGCAACAGCTCACCCAAATGGACGCTAAGCAACTCCTTGAGGGCATCGTCAGTCGAGTGGCTCGCTTCGACGGCCCGTCATCTAACACCCTGAGCACCTCGCCGGACTTGCATTTCCGCCTCGATGGTGGTGTCGTGCTTAACCCGGTTGCCGCCATCGCTCTTTGGGACCGTGTTGCTGCGCTTCCGCACGGAGAACAGATGCGATGCCACACTCCTCGCTACGCTGTCTACCTAAACTTCGGCGAAAACCGATTCTACACGGCTGCGATTTGCTGGGACTGCAACAACATTTCGATATCCTCCAGCGGCGAATACTCGTGGCAAACATTCGATGCTCAGTCTGACGCTGCGCAATCGCTGCTTGCCTACATTCGCGATCTCGTCCCCGATGGCGAAATCCACACGTAGTTCAGTTGCCGCACAACATGGTTTTTACGCTAGGCCTTCGGCACACTGCTGTCGTTTGTTCAAGCCTCCCTCTGATGGTAGAATCTTTCGTAGTTCAAACATCGTTCGCTTCGTTTAGGGCGGTGTCGTAAAAACCTTCCGTTGTGCGACGCAACCAAAAAGATACTATGGCGATGGAACGCAACATTCGAGTGAGGCCACTTCAATTTCGCCTGCGTGCACTGATTGCGATTACCTGTTTCACTGCGTTGGCTGTTCGATTTGGCCCATCCGTCTGGCATCGCCTTTTTCCTCCGTCCTCAGAACTGCCCTCGATGTACTACGAGGCCAGCGGGAATGACTTGCTCTTTTACCCGCAAGGTCCGGAATTCAAGCTCTCCAAAGAAGCAGCCGCGCTCAAGGCGGCACGCGAGGAGGCTAATGCGGGATCATCGCCAAAGCACTTGAAACGCTGAGTGGCGGGGCAGCGCCGCACAACTACTTAGGGTTTGGGGTTCAGTGAGCTTGCGAACCTGACTTCAAATCCATGTTCAACATGGTTTTTACGCTAGGCCAACGGATCACTTTCCACATTCCGCAACGCTCAGCCCACTTTCTGCATACTCAAAAAGCACAAATCCCAAAACGATTATTTTTCTCTAAGGCGTGACCAAAACGAATTTCGCTGGACGCGATGACGCGATCAACCTGCCGACATCGATTCATTTCTTTGTCGATTCATTTCTTTGCGTCGATCAAACCGGCCAAAGAGTCGACATCGTAGACGCAGCCTCCCCATGTTCCACCGCTGAGGTGTTGCAGCATGGCCCATAAACGTGTGTCATCCGGAAGCCCGTCAACGGGCTTCAACGCACCGTTCATGTCGCGGCGTTTCAATTCTGTAACGCCCCAGTCCCGACCGTGAACTCCAGACGCATCGCCAATCAAGTCGATCCGCCCGACGACTCCAGGCAAATCGATTTCAATCTCGATCACATCACCGTCAACAAGTTTTCCGATCGGACCGCCGCCAAGTGCCTCCGGTCCGACGTGCCCGATGCAGGCGCCCGTCGATACGCCGGAAAACCTCGCGTCGGTGATCAAAGGGCACTGCTTTCCCCACGGCAAATGTTTTAGCGCCGCCGTCAACTGGTAGGTCTCCTCCATCCCAGTTCCTGCCGGGCCGCAACCCGCCAGGACAATCACGTCACCGGGTTTGACGGGAGCAACCGAATCCGACTGGCCCTTGATCGCAGAAATCGCAACTCGCTCCGACGCAAACACTCGCGCTGGACCTTGGAATTTGAACACGCGTTGATCATCCAGCAACGAAGGATCGATCGTGGTGGCTTTGACGACCGAACCATCGGGTGCCAAATTTCCGGTTGGAAAAACCATCGTTCCCGTCAGGCCTTTCGCTTTCGCGGCCTCTGGAGAAAAAATTACTTCATCCGGATCGACGCCATCGGCTGAAAACAATCGGTCTCGCAGACGCTGCCTTCGATCTGAAACTTTCCACTGATCCAACACTTCATCCAAAGGCAAACCGATCGCTGTCTGAGCCGATCCATCGATCAGTCCAAGCTCGCGCAGATGCAAACTGACCTCCGGAACTCCGCCAGCCAAAAACAGCCTGACCGTTGGGTGGTCCATCGGGCCGTTGGGCAAAACGCTAACCAGTCTGGGAGTCGTTCGATTGACTTCCGTCCAGTCTTCAACGGTTGGACGTCGAAGTTTTGCCGCATGAGCCACCGCTGGAATGTGCAGCAGCAAATTTGTGCTGCCTCCACAGGCCGCATGAATCACCATCGCGTTTCGAATCGAAGCATCCGTTAAAACGTCGGACGATGTTTTGCCGGATCGATATTGAGCCATCACGGCGTCGACGCTGCGTCTGGCTGCGTCGATCCAGATCGGCTGACCTGACGGCGCGAGCGCCGAATGAGGCACGGACAGTCCCAGCATCTCACCGACGACTTGTGAAGTTGCGGCGGTTCCGAAAAACTGACAGCCGCCACCGGGAGTCGCGCAGGCTCGGCATCCCATTTCGGCGGCTTCCTGAAGCGAGATCAACCCGTGCGAGTAACGTGCGCCGATGGTTTGTATCTTTCCCGCATCTTCGCCGCGAGTTGGCGGCAATGTGACGCCTCCGGGTACGACGACAACGGGCAAGTCTTTCATGGCGGCCAGGGCCATCATTATCGCGGGATGGCCTTTGTCACAAGTCGCGACTCCGATGACGCCTTTTCGAGTCGGCAACGATCGAATCAAACGTCGCAGCACGATTGCGGCATCGTTACGATAGGCAAGCGAATCAAACATTCCGGATGTCCCTTGCGAGCGTCCGTCGCAGGGGTCGCTGCAGTAACCGGCAAATGGCAATCCAGATTTATCGCGAATTCGTTCAGCCGCAGCTTTCACCAACAAGCCTAACTCCCAGTGGCCGGTGTGATAACCGAGCGCGATCGGCGAACCGTCTTCGGAACGCATCCCACCCATGGTGCTCAGGATCAGGTATTCGTCGCGGTTGAGCTGAGCGGGCTCCCAACCCATCGCAGAATCCTGCGTCCAGCCGAACAGATCGCCGCTGGGACGATGACGCAGCATTTCGTCTGTCAGCGGCAGCGAACCAGCGGGACCATCGGCCGTCGTTTGTACTTCATAGATGGAAAGATCGTCATCGGAAAAGATGGTCATGTCGATGTAGCGTTCTGTTTGCGTTTCGAAAAGCGTTCCAGCACAACGAAGATGTTGTTCGCTGCTTTGTTGTGGAGCCGATGGAATGCATCTAATATAGTGCCCACCGAGGCCGTCACGGGCCTCGAACGAAACTTGATCGGACTCGGTCAGCAAAAAATCACGGAGACACCATGCAACTGACCGCCCTGATCGCCACGCTCGATGCCACCGGTGAGCCGGCTGAAAAGCTGTCCCTGACCTACCTGATGGTTTTGTTGGTTCTGGCCGTTGTCTTGCTTTTGTTCTTGATCCTGAAGCTTCGCATGCAGGCATTTCTGGCTTTGATTTTAGCCAGCCTGTTCGTTGCGGTCGGTTCGTCAAAGGAACTGACCGGCGGTGCGGAAACGTTAGAACTTGCAAAAATCGGCAGCCAAATTGAAGCCGGAATGGCGTCGAGCCTCGGTTTCATCGCAACCATCATCGGATTGGGAGCCATCTTTGGGGCGCTGCTGGAACATTCCGGTGGGGCTCAAAGTCTCGCGAAATCGCTGCTGAAAATCTTCGGCGAAAAACGAGCCTCGTGGGCGATGGTGGTGACCGGTTTCATTATCTCGATCCCAGTATTCCTTGATGTGGCTCTGGTGATTATTGCTCCCATCATTTACGCGTTGTCGCGAAAGACGGGAAAGTCCGTGTTGGCGTTCGGGTTGCCGCTTTTGGCTGGACTGATGGTCACGCATGCTTTTGTTCCGCCGACGCCGGGCCCGGTTTGGGTTGCTTATGAGTTGGGCGTGAGCCTTGGTTGGGTGATCCTGTTTGGTTGTATCGTCGGTTTTCCGACCGCGATCATTGGCGGAATTCTCGTTCCCGGTCGGATGGCTGAAAAGTTATACATCGCACCGCCGGAAGAGATTGAAGAAGCGGAAACCGAAGTCGCCGATGACAGTGAACTGCCAAGCTTCCTTTCGATTCTATTGTTGATTGGATTGCCGATCCTTCTGATTCTGGTCGGCACGATTGTCAAAGAGTATGCCGCTTCCAACATTCCGGAAGGGCTTGGCCGCGACGAATACAAGGCGGCTGTCACGGCAGCGATCGCAAGTTCCGGATTGGGTGTCAAAATTTTGACGTTTCTTGGTCATCCAATCATCGCGTTGCTGTTGGCGACGTTGGGAGCGCTCGTTTATTTGGGTTACGGGCGAGGCTACGACAAATCTGTGCTGATGGACGTGACCACCAAATCGCTTGGACCGGCAGGCATCATCATTTTGATCACCGGTGCTGGTGGCGTCTTCAAGGGCATCATGGGAAGCAGCGGTGTCAGTGACGCGTTGAAGGTCGCATGTGAAAACTGGAACATCAATGTTTTGGTGCTGGCCTATCTGTTTGCAGTTTTCGTTCGCGTTGCTCAAGGTTCGGCAACCGTCGCCATGGTTACCGCCGCAGGACTGATGGCGTCGATGGCGGACGGACTTTCGCAGCCTCAGTTGGCCTTGGTCGTCGTGGCGATCGCCGCAGGAGCATCTGCGGTTTCACACGTCAACGACAGTGGATTCTGGATGGTGAGCCGATACATGTTGATGACAGAGAAACAGACTTTTCAAACATGGACTGTGATTTCGACCGTTGTCTCGGTTGTTGGATTCCTGTTGGCGTTGGGCTTGTGGTACCTTTTGCCATACCTTCCATTTTGATCATTCAAAGAAACACTTTTCGCCGAGCCCTATCATGCATCTTTACCGCACCGAACAGTCTCCTGTCATCCGGCACAACGACCAGTGGTACCGATATCCTGACAAGCAGTGGACCGAGCTGTTTCAGGATGATCAGCTACACGAAACGTTGAAGTCGTTCGTTAGCACTGCGGCACCCGACGATTCCATTGCGGACTCGTTGGACCATGTGTTGACGCCGATCACGGATCAGGAAATCTGGGCTTCGGGAGTCACCTACTTTCGCAGCAAGACGGCCAGAATGGACGAATCGAAAGACGCCGGTGGCGGAGATTTTTATGATCGAGTCTACGAGGCTCCGCGACCAGAAATCTTCTTTAAAGCGACCGCGATTCGAACGGTTGGACACGGACAAGCCATGCATCTTCGTGACGATTCGAAATGGATCGTTCCTGAGCCGGAGCTCACGCTGGCGATTTCGTCGGGCGGGAAAATCATTGGCTACACGGTCGGTAACGATTTGAGCTGCCGTGACATCGAAGGCGAAAACCCGCTGTACTTGCCCCAAGCGAAATCGTTCCGCGATTGTGCGGCGATTGGACCGGGCATCTATTTGACGGATTCACCCATGGATCCCGAAACGGCAATTCAACTGACGATTCAACGCGGTTCCGAACAGATCGTTTCGGACCAGACTTCTCTTTCTCAGATGAAACGTTCGTTGGACGAATTGGTCCAGTGGCTGTTTTCAAACAACGATCATCCCAACGGCTGTTTCTTGATGACAGGAACCGGCATCGTCCCAGCCGATGACTTCTGTCTGCAGTCGGGTGATCAAGTTGATATCACGATCGATCCAATCGGAACGCTCAGCAACACGATGGCCTAGTCATCGTGAACAATTCCGGGTCATGTCGTTAGCTGGTTTCGATGACCAGCTCGATGTCGCCGGCGTACAACTTTTCTGCGTTTGGATTGAACTCAATCTCCAGGCGATTGTGTTGAATCAGCGATTGAATCGAAATTTCAAATTTGGAAGGTCGAGCAGAATCTTCTCGCGTTACAAGAATCGGATTCTCGCTTTCCCGGTTGATATGCACGCGGCTTACACCCTGAAAGCCTTCAAAGTTCAACTTCAGGGTCTGCGATCCGTCCAAACCTGCAGGTTTTCCAAAATTACGGCGAAGTAAAAAACTATCTGCTGGCAGGCTGGGTAGATCCTCGAAGACAGTATTTTGGATTGCCGCGGGAATTTTGACTCGAGCTACCGCCAGAACTTTTTCGGCGACGATCCAGCTCAACTGGCAAGGGCCTCGCAGACGAATGGTGTGGGCCGGCTCGTTTACTGGTTGGTCATCATTCATGCAAAACAGCCGCGTCCCTTTCTAATCCCGGATTATTTCACGAGGTATGACCGACACCAGCTTTTGCTTCGTCCGTATTCCATATTGTCCTGGACTGTGTTGCAAGTTTGAAACTTCACCTTCGCGGTGAAGATATCCGACTCAGTTCAACTTTCGGAATGCTTGGCCATGCAGTTGAAACCCTTCAAAACCCCAACAGGACTCCCGTCGTCATGAATAATTCCGGCTAATATACGCGTAGAATCCGTGGCATACTGTTATTTCGTGAGCGTCAAAGTTCAACAAACGCGACACAAAAAATCCACATCGATGTTCAATAGTTGACCGGATCTACCTCGAACCGGCAATAATGGAACTCCGTACCAACCCTTCAGAAAAACGGTTACAGGAAATCTTCATGGCACGCCCACGTCGACATTTCATTGGACAGAACGCACTATTGGAACAAGGGCAACGAGGCTTCGTCCCCAAGGTCGCCTTTTTGAGACCAAGCCTTGCCGGCCTGCTTTTCGTCGCCGTGCTTTGCTGTTCATCCGCTTGCGCGCAGGATCAAGATGATGCCAAAGAGCAGCAAGCTTTCAAACTGGCCGAAATTGCCAGCAACGCCCAACGAGATGAGGAGTTTCGGTTTGCGGCAAAAAGTTGGCAACAGTTAATCGATGATTATCCAGAATCGTCCCAGATTCGAACAGCGCAGTACAACCTTGCGAAATGTCACTACGGTTTGAAAGACTTCGCAAGCGCCGTGCTGGCCTTCGAAGACGCCGTTCCGTTAATGCAGCAAGCGAATTCGATCGAGCTTCCCGACGCGTTGCTACTGCTCGGCTACAGCCGCATGCAAGTCGCTCGTCAACTACCGAAAACCGACCCGGAATACGACAAGAAATTCTCAACCGAGATGACGACCGCAACGGTGCATTTCGAAACGATCCTTCGAAGCTTTGTCGATTTCCCAAACGCGAATCAAGCTGCTTATTTCCAAGGACAGGCTTACGACGAACTGGAACGTTTCAAGGAAGCCAGAGCCTCCTACGAAAAAGCACTCGAATTCGAAAAGGACGACTATCAAGTCGAAAGCATGTTTGCGTTGGGCATTTTGGCAGACCGCGAGCTTAACCCGGAAGCGGCAATCGATTGGTACGAAAAAATCCGCGCGGTCGCAGCTGAAAAAGGCGGACACCCTTACCTTAGCGAAACAAACTATCGTTACGGCGAATCTCTGATGCGAGTCGGACAATCGCTTCGCGAATCCAATGACCTTGCAGCGGCCAACGAAAAATTCAAAGCTGCTCGAGACGTTCTCGCCGAAACTGCCTCGGATGAAAAATTTGAACTTCGTGACAAAGCGATGTTTCAGCAAGCGTTCTGCTCGTTGTTGATCGGCGAATTCGAAACAGCGGCCAAGCAGTTCGAAACCGTTGCGGCAATTGAAACGTTTGACTTGAAAGACCAGGCGATGTTTTACGCGGGCGAGTCATGGTTAAGCGCGAACAATGAAGAGAAGGGCAGGGCGGTTTTAAACAGCGTCATGAATTCCGATTCGTCATGGTCGGTCGATTCAGCTCTGTCGCTTTCTCAATGGCTGCTGAAATCAGGCAAGCCTCGCGAATCATTTGAGCTAAGCGACCAATGGGTCAAGAAAGCGGCCGAACATCCAAAAGAGATTTACTTGATGCTTGTTCGAGCGGACGCCAGCCTGGAAGACGAAAAACTGGTTGACCGATCTGCAGATTTGTTCAACGAAATTGCCGTCAAGTTCCCGAAAAATCCGCTGGCTCCAAAATCGCTTTACTGGTCAGCTTCCAGCCATTTGAAGGCCGGCAAAACCGACGCAGCAATTGAACAGGCAGACGAATTTTTAGCCAAATACGCGGGTCACGAATTCGAAGCCGACGTGCTGGAAGTCAAAGCCGAATCGCTATTGATGAAGAAGCAATACGCTGCTTCGGAAGCCGAATATCGGAACCTTGCCGGCGACCACAGTGATCGCAACGACAAGCTTTCATACTGGATCACGCGAGCTGGATTTGCGGCCTACCTGCAAGAGCGTTACGACGAAACGATCGAATGGCTGGAGAAGAAAGAAGCCTCCATCACCATCCCTGAAAAGAAAGCGGAAGCATTGTACTGGATCGGAGCCAGTTATTTTCAAAACGAAGACTACGACAACGCTAAAAAGAATCTCGAACAGTCGCTGGCGACGAATCAACAGTGGGACCGGACTCCAGAAGTCATGCTGGCCCTGTGCAATGTGTTGTTGAAACAGCGAAACTTCGACGATGCTCAAAAGATCGCGGAATCAATGGCCGAAAAGTTTGCGAATGATCCTGAGCAAAACGTCAGCAACGCGTTTTATGCGATCGGCGACATGGCGATTGAAGACGGCGACCTGACGCTGGCCAACGCAAGTTTCGACACCGTGGTCGACCGGTATCCAAAAAGCGAAACGGCTCCTTATGCGTTGTATCGATCAGGGGTGTTGGCAATGAACGCCAAAAATGGTGACCAGGCCCAATCGCAATTTACAAAATTTCTGCAGCAGTACGACGGACATAAACTGACTTCCGATGTGAAGCTTGCCAAAACCAAAGCGTTACGCATGTCCGGCAACACGGAAGGATCCATCGAAGAACTCAAACAGTTGCTCGCTGACGCAAAAGAAGACTCGGCCATCAAAGAAGCTCGATACCAGTTAGGATTGGCCTACGTGGCCGCCGAAGACTGGTCCAATGCTGTCGAAACGTTTGCGACTTTGACCGAAACCAACGGCACCGACAATGACGCGGACAAGTACTGGTACGAACTTGCATGGGCTCAACGCGAAGACGGTAAAGAAGAAGAATCGCTCAAGTCGTTCGCAAGCTTGGTGGACAGTTTTTCAAACAGCAGCTTTGCGCCGGAAGCTCATTTTCTGTTGGGCTCAAAATCTTACAACGACAAAGAATACGACGCGGCGATCGAACACTATCGCAAAGCGGACGTCGATTCGGCTCGGGGTGAGATTCGGGAGAAGGCCCGTTATAAGCTTGGCTGGACTTATTTCCGATTGCTTGATTTCAACTCGGCGGGAATCCAGTTCCAGAACCAGGTGGCTGATTTCAAAGAAGGGCCACTTTATGCCGACGGCATGTACATGGTGGCTCAATGTGCTTTTCGAGCCAAAGAATTCGATCAGGCTTTCGAAGCTTACACGGTCGCCAAGCCAGTCATCGAACAATCAGAAACCGTCAGCCCGCGAATCAAAGTTCTAACGTTGCTGAACGGCGCCAAAAGCGGCGTCGAAACGAAGAACTTTGATCAGGCTGCGGCGATGGCGGAAGCGTTGACTGAACTTGGCGGCGTCGACGAACCGACTCGCGCCGACGCATGGCTGCAACTGGGGCTGGCTGAAAACGGCAGAGGCAACTTTAGC
This sequence comes from uncultured Pirellulaceae bacterium, assembly GCA_964479855.1. Classification (GTDB taxonomy): domain Bacteria; phylum Planctomycetota; class Planctomycetia; order Pirellulales; family Pirellulaceae; genus Mariniblastus. Next base: position 22,622 of record CAYZPA010000037.1, on the reverse strand, counting down.
GAAGCGATGACAGCGTTCAAAACGGCCTCGCAAAGCGTTACCGAAACGGGTGCTCGCGCTCAGGCGATGGTTGGCGATGCCCTGTTCAAACAGGCCATCGACGCCGCGAAGTCGGGTAACAAGGCAGTGTCCAAATCAAAATTCGAAGAAGCGATCGAAGCCTACAATAGAGTCTACTACAGCTACGGTGGCCCGACCTCCGGCAAGAGCGTGAAGGCATGGCAAGCCTACGCGACATTCGAAACCGCTCGCTGCAATCTGCTTCAAATCAATGATGCAGCCGATGGTGACAAGGCCGCGTTGATCGGCCAAGCCATCAAAAAGTTCGAAACGGTGGTGAACAAGTTCCCTGGCAGCAAACTTGTTCCCGAAGCCAAAAAACAGTTGGAAAAACTGAAGCAACTAAAAAGGTAAGCGATGCGGAAGTTTCAAAGTAAATCGAGTCCATCCCGGATTATTCACGAGGCTTGGGCGTCGACCTGGAGAAAGCTTGTTTCATTGGGGTCTTGCTCCAAGTTTGTGGTTTCGACAGGTCACCCACGATGCGTGAATCATTCCGGTTCAGCACATCGCTGTTCGCAAACGATCGCGTTGATTTTTGCATTATTCGGATCTTTTTTGTGGGTCGCGCTTTCGGTTCAATCCGCCTCAGCAGCGCCGACGTGGCAATCGGCGGAAACGAATCCTGCACAGAACGATTCCGAAGCGATGCCGATCGATCGACCGGCTCCCACAGAAGGATCTGGTGCTGCGACTCCGGCAAAACGAATCAGCTTTCTGTCGCTGCTGACGTTGGGCGGCTGGTTCATGGTTCCGCTGTTGATCCTTTCGATTCTGGTCGTGACGATCGGTGTGGAGCGATTTCTTGCTCTTCGGCGCGAAAAGATTTTTCCGCCGGAATTGGTCAGACAATTTTCCTTGCTGACACAATCCGAAGGCGGGCTTGATCCGCGACGCGCTTATCAGGCCTGCCAGCGGTATCCGTCGTCGGCGTCCTATGTGATGCGAGCGGTTCTGGTCAAAGTCGGTCGCTCGCAATCGGAAATGGAATCCGCCGTCACCGAATCGGCTCAACGGGAGGCGACGCGACTGGCACGAATGAGCTCATGGTTGACCCTGGCCGCTGCGATCGCGCCGCTGATTGGTTTGCTGGGAACCGTTTGGGGTATCACGCAAGCCTTCTATGACACGACTCAACTGGTGGTTGGACAAAACCGAGCCGAAGCTTTGGCTCAAGGAATTTACACCGCCCTGGTCACGACGATGACAGGATTGATGATTGCCATTCCCGCCGCCGTCCTGTCGCACTATTTCGAAAACCGGATCGTTGGTTTGCTTAATGAGATCGAAGAGTTCTGTTTCAATTTGCTGCCGCAATTCGAACGATATGAAGGCAAGCTGCGATTTACGACGGGCGTTCCTGTTGATGAAGACATTGTGATTGCCTCTGATGAAAATAAATCCTCCGATTCGGCAGCACTTCCGCCTCCACCGCAAACGGCAAAGGGGAGACGATGAGCGTATCGATCAAGCGAACCGCTGCGGTTGGATCGTTGAGCATCACGCCGTTGATTGACGTGGTGTTTCTGCTGTTGATTTTCTTTTTGGTGTCGTCTCGATTTTCGGAAGAGGAACGCGAGCTGGATTTGAATCTTCCCAGCGTAACGGAAGCCTTGCCTTCTTCGATGCAACCGGATGAGCTGGTCATCAATATCGACCGCGAAGGACGATTTTTTATCGAAGGATCGTTTCATCAAGTGGAACAGGTCGAACAAATTTTACGTCGTGCCCAAGTCAACAATCCGCTGACGCAAACCGTCGTCATTCGCGGCGACAAGGAAACGGATTGGGAAAAAGTTGCGATCGCGATCAGTCTTTGCAAAAAAGTCGGCATCAACGAGTTCACGGCAACCATCGACGATTCCTAAATCCTGAACCGGCGGCGCTTTTCCATTTCCCCGGTTAGGAACAGTGAAGTCGCACATTCGAGTTGCCCCAGGCGATACATCATCCCTGACCATCTAACTACATCGGACCCAAAAAACTCCATGTCCATCCGTCGCACCATCAAACGAATCAATCCCGGCCGCCGGGACATATTCGATGACCAGCTTTGGCCGGTGATTGTGGCGTTGTGCGTGCTGTCAGCGATCGGAATCGGAGCCATCGTCACGCTGCTAAGCGGACCTTGGATGTGGGGCAGCCTGTTGGTGCTGCCCGCGTTGACCGCAGGATCGCTTTTCCTGCTGTCACGAATGGATGATTCGAGACTTCGCCGAACTCTGCAATTTTCACTGATCATCTCACTGGCGGGGCATTTGCTGATCCTGATTATCGCCTCGCTGATCAGCATTTTTAACAATCCATTCCAGCCGCAGTCTCCTCAGATCGCAAAACGAAAAGTCAGAACGATCCAGTTCTCAAGCAAGGATAACTCGATCGCCATACCGGTTCGAAAACCTGACGACACTCCAGAACCAGAAGTCGAAATCGAAAGACGGGAAACTCAGGTCACGACGACCGAGCAACCTATTCCTGTTCCTCAGACTGAACCGACCATTTCGCCGCAAACGGTCCGACGAAAAATCACTCGGCAAACCATCCCCCGTTTCAGCGAATCAATGTCAGAGCTTCGCCGCAGCGAAACTCCGACGCCTCCGCAACCCAAAAAAGTCACCGTATCGAAAACGGCTTCTGCAACACCACCAAGTGAAACGAAAGTCGTTGAACCCGTTACCGCATCCGCCAAAGCCGACCGGATAACGCGCTCCGCAGCGACTTCTTCCGACGTTAAACCAGCGCCCAACCCCAAGGTAACGATCAAACCACCGAAGCCTAACCCAACGCTGCAATCAGAGGCTCGACGTCGAACCGTATCAAACGAACCGCAGATCAAGCCGTCATTTCAAAAACCGAAAACGCGAAAACAAATCGCGCCTAACGCAGCTCCCTCCAGTGCGATCGCGCGAGTAAAACGTCCCAAAGCCGACCTGCGAAATGAGTCCGCCAAAAGCGAACCGAAACTCTCGAAACCATCTCCTGCGACTGCCAAAGCCGCTGATTTACAGCCGGCAGAATCATCAGGAAGATTGACTCGTCGACCGCGCCGCAACGAAATAGCCTCCGACAGCAAATCGCCATCACCGCTGACACGAAAGAAGCTTGCCCAGCCTCGCAAAGCCGACATTCAGCGACGACAAGCCACTCCGACCAAACCCTCGATCACCAACCCGCTTTCCAGCTCCGCATCTTCAAGATTGGCAACTGCCGATGCACCCAAAATTCAGTCGATGACACCAGAAAGCAAACCCGTTCCCAACCCAACTTCTGCGGCAAATACTCCAACCGTTGAAGCGCGTACTTTATCGATTTCCAAGAGCCAAACGGGCGTCGCCGGAATCGGCACGAACCAGAACCTTCAGTCGGGCAAAGGCGGACTTCCCAGCCCTGCGGTTCGCCCATCCGATGCGGCCATGAACCGTCGAACCGAAAGCCGCGAAACTGCGACTCCGATGCTCAACAATTCTCAAGCCTCGGAAATCCGCAGGGCGTTGGGACAGGCTCCGAAACCTTCGAGTGCCTTCAAAGCCGACACGTCCGCGATCGCGAAAATTTCTGGCTCAAAGCAGCCTTCTACCGAATCCGTTGAATCGTCGGCCGCGGAAATCAATTCGGCGTCCAGCCGCGAGGTCAGCAAAATATCCGTTGAACAGGGAGCCGCTCCGCTGAATCTTGGCCCCACCAAAGTCGTCGAAGAAACCCAGCGACGGAAACTTTCTGGCGGCGGTTCACCCGAAGTCGCCAACCTCAACCCGAATCAAACGCGACGCAGCAGCAGGGATTCCGACGCTCGCCCTTCGATCGCAGCCGCTGACGTTGCCCCAGTCGCGGCACCGCGACAAACAGCTGCTCAACCGAGCGAATCCGAAAGCGAACAAGAAGCGGAAGTTGCCGACACGATCGCGAAATTTGAAGGAGAGGACGTTCAGGACCTTAGCCCGACCGGTGCTCCCAACCTGGACCCGACGGCGAATCAGGGTACGAAAACAGAATCGCAATTGGCGGCCCTGCGGCGCGAACAAAATGATAAAGACGCTCAATCACAGCTGGACCAGATGCTGAACGAATTACTCTCTGGAGAAGGCGACGACGAAGAAGATGACGAAGAGGAGCGACGTCGCAAGCAACTTGGACGAGGCACCGTTCGCATCGCCCGCGCTCCGACCTTGGATCGGAACCGCGAACCGAATGACGGCGGAGCAACTGGCGACGGAAACCCTTCGCTGGCGTCGAACGATTCCTCCGACGTGGCAGATGACCAGGGAGGCACCGAATCCGATGAGGCTCAACTTTCACAGCGGTCCGAGAGTTCTGGATCCTCTTCAACGGCGGATCTGTTAAGCCGAACTGCGACTCAGCTTGCGGTCAGTGCGATCACCAATCTGCCGGTGACCGAAGGCGCCGTTATGCGACGTGGAGCCAAATCTGAATCGAAGAATCCTGCTCGACGAATCGCTCAACTGGCGGATTCAACCGGAACTGACAAATCAGAAGTCGCTCCGACAGTGGACATGGATGCGAAACTTGCCGGATCGGCACAGCCAAACCGTTCCGACACTGCTGCCGCAGAAACGACGCCTGAAATCAGCGACGCACTTTCTGAACCGCAGCTGAGCCGTTCGACCACCGAATCAGAATCGAACATGAAAATGGATGTTGCAGCGATCGCCGGACCTGTCGGCCTGTCTGACGAACCAGCGATTGATGTTGGAGTCGCGACTCGGCCGGCGGCTGAAGACAGCAAACAGCTTCAACCCGACTTCGACACTCGATTTCGCAACCCTGATTTCGGCGGTGCTCCTGCGATGAATCCAAACGCGACCTTGGCCAAGGAAGCCTTTCGACGACGTTCGCCCGGGATGGCGGAAAGTCCGGCCGAACCCAAAACAGAAGCCGCGATTCACCTCGGCTTGGAATTTCTTGCTCGTCACCAACAGCCTGACGGAAGCTGGTCATTGACTCGTTTCGACACCGAACATCCGCTTCACAAGAGGCAGCTCGACAGCGACATGGCGGCGACGGGGCTGGCAGTTTTGGCCTTTCAGGGAGCCGGCTACAACCATCGCGAGTTCAAATACGCGAGGCAGATCAATCATGCTCTTGAGTGGTTGAAGGAAAATCAGGCTGACGACGGATTGCTGTATTTGGATTCCGATGAAAAATCCAACAACGCGGCAAGGCTCTACAGCCACGGCATTGCAGCGTTGGCTTTGACCGAAGCCTACGGCATGACGCAGGATCCAGAACTGAAGGAGCCGGCACAGCGAGCGTTGAACTTCATTGCCGAAACTCAACACCCAACCAAAGGCGGTTGGCGATACTTTTCACAGCGCAAAAAACTTTCGACCGACACTTCCGTTACCGGCTGGATGGTCATGGCGCTGCAAAGCGGTCGGCTATCTGGGCTTGAAGTGCAGGATCGGACTTTTGAATCGATCATGAAGTGGATGGACGTCGCGGCCGATCCGGTCAACGAGTCGCTATATCGCTATAACCCGTACGCGGTCAATTCACAGGGCGTTTCCAGAATTCAGGGTCGCAATGCGACGCCCAGCATGACGGCCGTTGGACTATTGATGCGAGTTTACACCGGTTGGAAACGCGATGATCCTCGCCTGCTTTCAGGAGCACGCTATTTGGTTCAACAACAACTTCCCGGCGATACGAAACAGCTTCGTGACACTTACTACTGGTACTACGCGACTCAGGTTTTGAAACATGTCGATGGCCCCGAGTGGACCACGTGGAACAATGCTCTGCGTCCGATGTTGATTCGCACGCAGGAGAAAACAGGTGACAATGCCGGCAGTTGGGATCCATACGATCCAGTTCCAGATCGCTGGGGAGCTTTTGGCGGAAGGCTTTATGTGACCACGATGAATTTGCTTTCGCTGGAAGTTCGTCATCGCCTATTGCCGCTGTATATCGAAACCAACAAGGATTCGACGACTCCGAAAAAGAAGTTCAATCCCGATAAAGCCATCATTATCGACGGCACGATCGAGTGACGATGAGGTTGAGGTTGACCGTTGGTGGCTGTTCTCGCAAACGTGACTTACCGCGTTATACTGTGTCGGCTCACCTGCTCCACATTCAAATTTAAACCACTGGATTCACGCTTGATGTCTCGCGAGATACCTGCCGAAAAATTCTGCCTTGGCACGCACCCGTCCATGAAACTTCAGCGGGAAGCGAAACCAAACCCATCTGGCGTCGGAAACACCCACTCCACGGAACGATTCGGCAACTGGTTCACAGAAATGCTGGACGTTTTCGGAAGCGATCAACTTTCCGTCGATACGGCGGCTTTGTATCAATTCGTAGAGCTGTTTTCTGCGTGGTGCAGCAAAGCTGACTTTGACCCCAGGCAAGTGGCGATCTGGACAAAGATCGGGCGCTATCCTGCGTTTCAGTCACCCGAAGATCTCAATGCGGAACCTGCTGCGATTCGCTCTGGCGATGTGGGAGGCATCTTTGACGGAACGACAGATATCTTTTCACTTTACGACGCCAACGCGACTCGAGCGTTAATCATGGCTCAGGCGGCGGCATTGAATGTGATCGAATTCGAAGGCGTCGCCATTCACGATCCAGCCGACCATTTGATGCGAGACGCTGGCTTCATCGACGTTCAGGCCGGAGTCGCGTTTTACGAAGAAGAACGTTTCGACGCCGAATATGATTTCGCGAATGCTCCACAATGGGATCTCATTGAAAGCGGTACGATCGATCCGTTGAATCTGCACAAATCGACTGGCCAGATCAAGAACGTCGGCATGGCGACCAAGCATGCGGGCACGATGGTCGAATTTGTGAACCGGTTCCCCGGAAAGTTTGACTACATCATGCACACGCTGTGCAATCCGTCAGCGACTCGCGGATTCTGCGATTTGATCGACTTGGCCAAACAGGAACGGGATGCAGGGCGCACTTTGAAACTTGATATGGGCGGCATCCTCAACGGAGGACTCTACGCAACGGATCGACCGTTGGATCCTGATCTTGAAAAGCCGCGAGTTGAACGCGTGATTGCCAACTACCAAAACGCTTCTGATGCTCAGCTCAAACAGGCGATCGCGATTCAGGCTGTCATCGACCAGCACCCAGGCGTCACTCGACGTATCCTCGCAGCTGAGTTCGCAGGTCAGGCTCTGGTTACCTATCCGGACATTTGCAATCGCTGCGTGCTAACCTCCAACACACCATCGAAAACCGCAACTTTGATGGAAGAAGTCCGCAATGTGGTCGTCCCAGTCGATTGCTGGAAACAGCTAATCGATGAGGGCTTATTCGATTCGCGATGTACGGAATTCTTGCTGTAGGAATGTCAACAACAACGCGGGTCAAGGCTCGCGATCCGCAACCAGCCCGCGCGTTTTGAAGTTGCACAAATACCAGCCCGACGCGCAAGCGAGGGAGTTTTTCCCGCATTCTGAAATCACTCGCTGGCGCGTCGTGCTGGTATTTCGAAACGCTTCGAATTTTTAACTGCACAAGCGATTTGTCGCGAAGAACGCGAAACTCCATCTCAAAAGTGCGACTTCAAAACCCCCGATCGTGGCCAGCCGACCAGCATTAAGCTTTGGCGACAACAACGGCGCTAGCTTGCCCCTGCGGCGTGCAATTCAGATTGATGAACTTGTCACCAGGAGCCCCCGTTTCGGTCACCGCATTGATCGGGCAATTCTCGTCTGGCGAATCGTAATTCAGGATCGGAAACAGCTGGTCATTTTTCATGGCCAACACGCTGGCGATCAATTCCACCATGCCGCTTCCTGCACCAAGATTGCCCATATAACTTTTGGCAGCCGTAACAGGCGTATCTCCCAAAGTCGCTTTGATTGCGGTCGCTTCCTGCGCGTCGACGTTGACGGAGCTTAATCCGTGAGCGTGAACATGGCCCAGATCACTGGCGGCGAGCCCACTGGTTTCCAGCGAGCCGTGAATCACGTTTTCGAATGCTTGACGATAGTTTGCGGCGCCATTTTCGTCGGCCACCAACGAAGAGCCATAACCCATGACTTCACCGTAGATGGTTGCTCCGCGAGCCGTCGCCGATTCGAAATCCTCAAGCATCAACGCTCCGCTACCTTCGCCCAAAACCATCCCATTGCGATGCTGATCGAAGGGACGAGAAGCCTTTGCTGGCTCGCCACCGATTCCAGCGGCATGACGGTCTGCCAGCGCTTCCTGCAAAACGACATGCACCGTTCGCAGCGGATGAATGCGAGAACCGGTCGAACCGACGACCATCGCATCAGCAGAGCCGCGTCGAATGATGGTGGTTGCTTCGGCGATGGCAACATTGGCTGATGCCTCGCGGACTGTAAGTGAATTGGAAGGCCCTTGCAGATCATTCAGAATCGCCACATGGCTGGCGGGCATATTGGGCAAGTATTTCAAAAGCCATGTCGGTTCGACTTTGGTCAGTCCGTCATCTGCCCAACGATCGAAATCAAACTCTCCGTCCTCGTTCATGCAATTACTAACACCAGACGCGAATTCAGCTGGCGACGTGATGATGTAGTCACTGCCGAACATCGTGCCAATTCGCGACGGTTCGTAGTCGCCTGCTTTCAACGCGGCATTGGCGATGGCTAGCTGAGCCGAAGCGACGCCCAATTGAATCTCGCGGCACATCAGCCTGAGCGATTTTTTGACGTTCCGTTTGAGCTTCTTTTCCAGCTCTCCAAAGTTGTCGATATCGCCAGTGAATTCCCGGCACTCGCCTCCGATATCAGACGGAAAATGGTCCGGCGGAACCTGCTGCAGGATATCCACTCCGCTCTGACCAAATGAAAGCGCATTCCAGAGCGCATCAGGTGAATTTCCCAACGGGCTGATCAGGCCAAGACCAGTAATGACAACGCGGCGATTTTGGGACGACATGGCGAGGCGAAAGTTAACGGTAGTTGAAGAGGCAGTATTTTACGTAGCGTTCGCAAAACGTCGAGCGGAGGACAGAATTATTGGCTGATAGATTTTTCGAATTCTGGGCTCCAAAACATGAGCTCCATCGAGCGAAAAAGTTCTTCCGGCGAAACGCTTACTTGCGATTGACTGGAACCAATGCTCCTGAACTGCCAGCAGTTCTGGGTACCGTCGAACCTGACTGCGGGCCACGAAACTCGATAAACAGAAGAGCATCGCTTCTTTTTTCCGGCCGCAATTTCGCAAAAACGTTATTCAACCCGCCGGCTCTTGGCACTTCGCCATCGGCTTCCGGGCTGGCCACGATGCCGCAGCTGAGCAACAACACCTGATCTGAAGGCCAGCGAACCCGTTCGTTGACTCGCCAGCTGACAAGCTGTGGAATATTCAGGTCCAGCTGTTCCAGAACGCCTCCGCGAGCCGGAAGGTCAACTTTCACGGGCGTCAACTTTTCAACCTGATCGACGTCGCAATCGATAATCGCTTCGATCGTGCGATTGTCCAGAGACGTCAAACAACTGAGCCCCAAGCGATAGCCTTCGTTAATCGTTTTCGTCTTGGGACGATAATTCGGCACCTGATTGGGGATCCACTCGAGTGCCTGGATAAAGGAAACAGGACGAGATTTTTCCAACACAAACGTCTGGCCATCTGGACTGGCGACGCGCCCACCAGAATGCCGTTTAAAATCGGCTCGACGAGCCAACTGACCTTGCAGTATCGCCGCGTTTTCTTTGGAGATCAGCCATGCTTCGATGCCGGGCGACCTGACTTCTACCGGTTGCAAAATGGGATACGCTTGCGACCGCCAATTGGGATTCTTGACGGTAACCAGATTGACTTCGAAGACTTGCGATTGGGCTCGAGTGCGATTGAAGCGATCGATGATAGCGCGGACAGCTCGGTGAATTTCTGGCGTGTGGTACACCATCACTTTCTTTTCATCGGCACTCAATATGCCAAACGGCTCATTGAACCAAAGTTTGGTGCCCGTCTCTTTAAGTATCCAGTCCAGAACGGCTTGCTGTGGTCGATCGTTGTCAACAAGTTCGCTTGTGTAGGGTGTGATGTCATATTCGCGCCAGACTTGTCCGGCACTGTTAGGAAGTTTTTCAAAAGTACGAGTCACTCGAGTGACTCCCGGCGTTTTTTGCGGATCAACCGATGATCGCGATGCAGTTCGATCGTCTCGTCGGTTGAAAGGGGCAGGATTGAAGCCTTGTTGGTTGTTGCTTCGGTCGACGATTCGCGAATTTGAAAACGCATTGTTTCCATTGGACGACTGACGGCTGGAAGCATCCGTTTGTGGCAGGGCGCCTTTTTCGATTGGATTGAACGAAGGACGCCATGCTGCGGCGTTGCTGCGTCCCGAATCGGGCACCTGCGTTTGAGCGTTTGTCGGCAGAGCGAATGCTGCAAGAATCGCGACCGCGATCACAAGCTGAAATGCTGAGGCGTTTGAATCGGTAGGGCGTAATGGACAAAGTCTCATGTCGCGGCTCTGCGAGGGGACCTGAAAAGTAGGCTCGGAGCGTATAAAACGGCGAAATCGGTAACAAGCCGAATACAGGTCGGGACGGTTGCTAGCATCTGATTCGTGGCTGCCTTGAGTGTGCCACAATCAGCAGGGGGCTCCGAATTCTGTGGACTGCGGCTACGAGATCACAGCTGCTTCCTCGCTAACATGCTCCATTCAAACGTCAGACAACGCACGAAACCTTCGCATTAATCTGATTCTGCCTACTTTAAGGATACAAATTTCTTCCCTTTCAGCGTTGTCGTGCCTAAGCTGTACTTTGAGCCCCACAACCGATCGACCGACTGCCGAAAAATAAACAGGCAATCAAATCGTGGGACTCGAGGCAAAAATGGGAGCAGCAATGAATCAGCCAGGAAAGCTCGACACCGTTGCGCCGACCGTCCGCTCGGTCGCTTCGCTCGCTCCAGCGCCTGCGCCGTCGCCCTCTCGGCACCGCAATGTACCGAACAATCCCAAGGCCAATTTTGACGTCGCCGATGCCGAGACTTTTTTCCTCAAGACGGACCGGCCTCCGAAAGCTCAAGTTTCATCAGACATCCAACTTCAGATCTCCCCGGACGACCGTGAAGCAGATGCATCGCGGTTTTCGAAACGGAATCTGATCGCGTTTGTGCCCGGATGGTCGGTCAGCCTTGTCGGTCATGCGGCGCTTCTGATCATGCTGGCTTTTATCGTCGGTAGTTCTGAAAGTGGATCAGGGAATGTGCGCCTTGATGCACAGATGGTCGATGCCGGAGAAGCGGTGCAGGCAGACATCGCGACAAACGAGATGGAAGACGAAAGCGATATCCTTAGCGTCGACATGGCGGCGCTCAATTCGGAAGCGTCTCAAAATACCGCCGACGTTTTCCACGACACCGGAGTCGATGTCTCTTTGATGGAAGGCATGGCTGTCGGCGATGCGCTCGACGGGCTTGCGGCGTCCGGCTTGACGCCGATCGAATCCTCGGACGATGGCGGGATTCAAGGTAACGATGGCAATGCGGCAAGCTTCTTTGGCACTAAAGCAAAAGGCTCCCGCTTCATTTTCATCATCGATTTCAGCGATTCAATGAACGAAGGCTTTCGCTGGGAGCGAGCCCTGTTGGAACTTGAGAAAGCCATGAATGGCCTGTCCGACAACGAACAGGCGATCGTCTTGCTGTACAACTTTCAAACGTTTCCGATGTTCGACATCCCGCCTTCTGAACTGAAGCTGGCGCGGGTGACGAAGCAGTTCAAATCTGAGCTCAAAAACTGGTTAAAGCAACAGCGACCTTTCGGCGGAACCCGTCCTGCTCACGCGTTGCAGTACAGCCTGTCTTTGCAGCCGGACGCCATTTTCCTTTTGTCTGACGGCTTGCTGGCTGACAATTCGTTGGAAGTCGTGGCCGAGCTTAACCGTTTCCCAGTCCGAGATTCCGACGTCGAACTTAAAGTGCCAATCCACACGGTGTCGCTTGGTCCAGACGCGGGAGGCGCGGAAGTGATGAAGTTCATCGCCGACACTAACGAAGGCACCTTCAACTGGGTTCAGTAGCGTTCAGTTGCTTTCCGATTCGCCCTGCGATGCGCAAACTTGTCGCCACTTCGGAAGATCGCTTCAACGGCCACACCAGACACCTGTTGTCGTGAATAATTCCGGCTAATACGACGCTACGTTTGTTGCAATTGAGCCGCTTTCAAGGTGTTGTCCAACAGGATCGTCACCGTCATTGGACCGACACCGCCTGGTACCGGCGTGATCTGTGACGCGACTTCGCTGGCGGACTCAAAATCAACATCGCCAACCAATCCATCATCGGTGCGGTTGATTCCGACGTCGATCACGACCGCACCCGGCTTCAAGTGATCGGCCGAAATAAAGTTTGGTTTGCCAATCGCCGCGATCAACACGTCTGCCATTTGTGTATGAGATTTAAGGTCCGCCGTGCGACTGTGACAAATGGATACCGTCGCGTTAGCGTACTGCGGGCCCAAATCTGAATCGCGTTGAGCCAACATTAAAGCCATCGGTTTGCCGACGATGTCACTACGACCCACGATACAGACGTTTTTGCCCGAAGTCTCAATTTCCATTTCTGCTAACAGATGAACGATCCCGAACGGTGTGCACGGGAGGAATCTGGGCCGGCCCTGAGACAACAAGCCGACGTTCTCCGGATGAAATGCGTCGACGTCTTTCAATGGGCTGACGGCATCAAGGACCTGAATGGCATCAACCTGATCGGGCAGGGGTAGCTGGACCAGAATGCCGTGCACCGAAGCGTCCTCATTAAGCCGCGTCACCAGGGCGATGATCTCTTCGGTGGTTGAATCCGACGACAATCGAATCAGTTCGCTGTCGATATTGGCTCGGCCACAAGCACGTTCCTTGTTGCGGACATAGACTTGGCTGGCAGGATCTTCTCCCACCAGCACCGCCGCAAGTTTCGGTCGAACGCCCGAGCTTGCTGTAAATTGCTTTACCTTTTCAGCGATATCAGCCTGAATCTTTTTCGAAATGGACTTTCCGTCAATCGTCGTCGCGGGCACGTAGCTGGCTCTTTGTTGGGGCTCGAGAATTGGAGAATTTTGCAGAGTTTGTTTTTAACCGGAATTATTCACGACGACAGGCGTCTGTTTTGATGTTTGAGGCGATTCTACTGAAGTGGCGTTAGTTTTTGCAGATTTACCAATTCACTTCGTGGGTGAACTGTCGAAACCATAAACTTGGAACAATGCCCAATGAAACAAGCGTTCGCAATTTTGACGCCCGCGCATCGTGAATAATCCGGGTTTAAGTAAGAGTCTGGAGAATCTGGAAACGATAAGCCTATCGTCCAGTGCCGAAAAGCGATTCAAACTTTCGCTTGGAAAGATCTTGTTTCTGGATGTCTTGCTTCGGAGATTCCCGCTCAACACGATTCGGGTCCGACGCAGTAGAACCGTTCGCCATCGAAGCGATCTCTGACGGTCGTTCCTTTGGTGAATCCTCTACCGGCTTTTTTACCGCGTTCTTTGAATCAGAAATAGCTGCTGGCTTCGCGATGGAAACGTCCGTTGCAGAACTGGCCGATGGAATATTGGTTTCTGCCGCTGGCGATTCTGGTTTTGATTCTTTCAATCGTGGCTCGGCATCCGCATTGACATTGGCAACGGGTTTTGAATCTGCATTTATGCTGCTGGACGACTCTTCTGGCTCGTCAGTCGGCGGTGGCATGATCTCGGGAGCCACTCCCTGTTCAACATCGCTTTCAACGATTTCTTTCAGCTTACGCATTTCGGAAACCATTCGCGAATCCGTGTTGTCACTGGCGAAAGGAAAAAACATTCGGCCAATCCCGACGGCAGATCTTGCCGAACGATACTCAAGATTCGTTCCGTCGACTTCATTGTCATCAAGCTGAAAAACAAAGGTCTGTGTAATCCCGTTGCTTGTTGATTTAAAAGAAAATGATTCCGGCGACTGAAATCGCATCAGCTCATCTGAGACGACGACCATGTTTCCAGACTCATCCCGGATCGTTCGTTCCTGTACCGTCGGCCCTTCCTGGGTGAATGAGCCGACTTCGACCACGTCCTTGGCCCATCTTTTAATGCGTTCTGATTCAGTCAGGTAAGGAAATATCTGCTCTTTCACCGCATCGATCGTGATGGTTGTCGAGTGCTTGGTCGTCTCACCGCCAGCAATCCAAATACAGATCGTTGAGACCACCAATAACAGGCCGGTGAACATTAAAAATTTTGAAACAAACGACATGGATTCAAGCTGCAAATGAAATGACTTTGACAGAGTCCAATGTAACACGTTTTTCGATCAAAATCCTGATCCGTTTTCGCCACAATGACCAGTTGTCAACCGGAATTATTCACGACGACAGGCGTCTGGTTTGCCCTTTGAATCGACTCTCTGGACGCGGAGGCATGTTTTGCAAATTCGTCAATTTCACGTCGTGGGTGACTTGTGAAAACCACAAACCTGGAACAATACCCCAATGAAACAAGCTTTCTCCATGTCGACGCCCACACATCGTGAATAATCCGGGGTCAATCGACACAGTTTGCCTAAAAGGCTAAAACCCGTCATGTCAAATCAGGTCTACCAGCAGGCTTTTAAGTGAACCCATCTGATTCTCAATTCGCCGGACTTAACGACCCGCAAATTCAGTCTCTACGCAGTGAAATCATCAACCAAATGGATGATCGAATTGCGGAAGCATTGCAAAGGCTTCCACCGGAGTACTTTTTGCAGATCCCCAAAGAAGATCATCTGCAACATTTTAAAGCACTGGTCGCCGTTAAAGTCTGCGACATTCAGCAGGAGATCATGATTCGGCATCGCGACGGCCAGCGAGTCACCATTGTCTCCCATCAAAACTATCCCGGACTTCTTGCTCGGCTTTTGAAGATTTTGCCTGACGACAAGCCGCTCGTAGGTGCAAAGATTTTCACTTCGACGGATCAGGATTTCATTGTCGATGTGTTTGATTTTCAACAACCCGCCACAGATCAACACGAAAGAGAAGCAACGCAAGAGAATGAGGAACTGGTCGCAGAAATTGTCGCCCGAACCAATGCCGAACCCGAAGCCGTCAAAACGTTCCTGAATCGATACCATCACGAACACGAGATTCTGAAATCTCCCGACGAACTGGCTCATCAATTCGACGCGCTTCGCGAAACGGCTCACATGAACGACATTCGTGTGCTCTGCAAAGACGAACCAGATAGCCTTTGCAAAATAACCGTCTCGGCTGCCAGCGCGACGACTCGTGAAATGTTCGTTCGAGCCGCAGAATTTTTTGGTTTGCAAGGCATCGATATTCGACGAGCCATCTTTGAAAACGTGATCGTAAAAGACTCTATCGAAGTCGCTCTCCTGACCTTCAAAGTCGAAGTCCCAGCCGAATACGACTCCAGCACCCTCGCGATGCGAATGGAACACTATCTGCGCGTTGATAGCGAAGTCGTTGCGTCGATCAGCAACCCTGAAGACGACTTACTTTACGCTGAACTGTTCTGCTGCCTTGGTAAACTGACTCAGCATGTGATTAACTTCTGCGCCAATGTCGACATTTCACACGAACGCGTTCTGCGCACCATGCGAAAGCACGACGAGCTTTCAACAGAAGCCATTGAAGGATTCCAATCGCGATTCGACGATAGTTTTGCTTCATCAGATTCGAACAGGGCTCCCGAATCTGCCAAGCCGCTTGAATCCCGGCTTTCTTCGATCGCAGACCCGCAGGAGCGTTTGACGCTACGCACTCTTTTTCGATTGTGCAGCGGCATTCAACGAGCCAACCTTAATGTTGGCAGGAGACGTGGGCTTGCGTTCCGTTTGCCTGGCGAGATCTTCGAGAATCAAAAACGCGGCAACACTCCATTTGCGATCTTCTACGTTTTCGGACACGGTTTCGACGGTTTCCACGTGCGATTTCGCAATGTTTCCCGAGGCGGAATGCGTCTGGTGCCGACTCGCAATGAAGAACACTACCTGTTTGAATCTGCTCGAGTGTTTGACGAAACGTGGCGGCTCGCAACGGCCCAGCAACTTAAAAACAAAGACATCGCCGAAGGAGGCTCCAAAGCGGTCGTCGTTGTGAAACCGGGCAATTCTGCGTTGAGGGCAGGTCGGGACTTTGTCGACGGGCTTTTGGACTTGCTGGTTGATATCGACTCCACTTCCGCAAGCGACGTCGACTCGATCGGCGAAGAGTACCTGTACCTCGGTCCCGACGAAAACGTTACCAACGAATTGATCGACTGGATCGTCGAACGTGCTGAGGAACGAAGCTATCGTTATCCTGCCACCATCATGAGTAGCAAACCCGCAACTGGCATCAACCATAAAGAGTTTGGTGTCACCAGCGAAGGCGTCATGATCTTTTTGAAGCAGGCTCTGATTGAACATGGAATTGATCCAACGAAGTCCGCATTTTCCGTCAAGCTTACTGGCGGACCTGACGGCGATGTCGGCGGCAACGCGATTCGAATTATGGTTCGTGACTATCCAGACACGGCTCGCATTGTTGGTGTTGCAGACGGAACCGGTGCTGCGAGCGATCCAAACGGGCTTTCGCATTCAGAACTGATGCGACTGGTCGATGCAGGATTGGGCATCGTTCATTTCGACGGCGAAAAACTATCAGCCGAAGGACTTGTCACCGCACTCGACAGCGAATCCGATGTCGCGCGTCGCAACGAGCTACACAACCGAATCAAGTCAGATGTTTTTCTGCCGGCAGGCGGACGCCCATCGACCATCAACCAAAACAACTGGCAACGGTTCCTTGATGAGGACGGAACTCCCGCGTCGCCGATTATCGTCGAAGGAGCCAACCTGTTCATCACGGATGTTGCTCGAACGCACTTGTCAAAACACTCCGTTTTGATCGTCAAAGACTCTTCTGCAAACAAGTGCGGCGTTATTTGTAGCAGCATGGAAATCATCGCGGGCATGATGCTGACGGAAGAGCAATTCCTTCGCATTAAACCTCGTTACGTAAAAGAAGTTTTACAGATGCTTTGCTCGTTGGCAAAAATCGAATCCATCAGCCTGTTCAACGAAGCGGCACGACAACCCAATCTGAACTTACCCGAAATCAGTGTCCGCATCAGCGAGCAGATCATTCGCGTTGCCGACGTCGTCGATGCTTCGATTGGGCAATGGAACGAAACCGAACAACAACTGGCCAACGATTTCGTGCGAGGTTATTTGCCTTCTTCGTTGATCGAAACCGTTGGAGTCGGCCTGTTTGACCGCATCCCGGCGACTTACCGAAGCCAGTTAATTGCTTCAATTCTGTCCAATCGTATCGTTTACCGCGAAGGCTGCCAGAATCTCGAAAGCATGTTGGATCCGTGCCTTGCTCGACTCGTTCGGCAGCATCTTGTCTACGAATCGAAGTCGCAATTGCTGCTCCAATCAGTGGCGGATTCCAATTTGCCCGACAAAGACATGATCGCCGCCATCATCGAACACTCGGGCGCTCGCAGCCAGCGGGACTTGCGAATGTAGCCATCGCGATTTTAGTTTGGTTCGTTTTGCTCTGCTTTGGTTCGGAATTCGCACTTTTCCACACCCCAATTCGGCAGTTTTGGTGTTGCACCAATACCAGCTCGACGCGCGAGAGCTTGTCGATTTATTGAGCCGTTTGGGCGATAGCCCCGGTTGAAGTGTCGTTAACCGAGGCTAACGCCGGCTAACGCCTAAACGGCTCAGGTTGCTGAAGGTTGTTTTAAAAAATCACAGCCTCGCTGACGCGTCGGGTTGCCATTGCGAGATTGCGTTTGCAAAACGAACTTAATCAACAGCCCGGCGAGCGAGTGGATATCTCCGACGAGATCCGTATCCCTCGCTCGCGCGTCGGGCTTGTATTGAAACGCTTCGCATTTCTAACGGAATTATTCACGACGACAGGCATCTCGTTTTTTCTTTGAAGGCATTCTCCGCACGCAGAGGCAAGTTTTGCAAATTCGTGAATTTCACGTCTTGGGTGACCTGCCGAAACCACAACGTGGAACAATACCCCAATGAAACAAGCTTTCTCCATGTCGATGCCCACGCATCGTGAATAATCCGGGTTCTAAATTTACGAGTGTTTTTTCGCATAGTAAGCGAAATTTCACCGCAAAATATGCAACTACAAAGTCCCTCGCAAAACAGTGAAGAGCGAAAGTCGAACTAAAACCCAGAGGTTAAACTTGGACGCATGAACAGAAAAGTATTCCTCTGCATGGTGGCTTTGTTCTTTCCGAGCACCCTTCATGCACAGCACGACTCGCGGCGCGAGTCACAGCACGACACCAACCTTGAAAACCGACTCTGGTACGACGAACCTGCCGAGCAATGGGAGCAAGCTCTGCCGCTAGGCAACGGATCGCTGGGAGCCGTTTTCTATGGCGGCATCACGACCGAGCAAATCAAGCTCAACCACGATACGTTTTGGTCGGGCGGTCCCGATCACAGCCCCGTGGCTGGCAAGCCCATCAATCGCAATCCGAACCCGAACCCGGAAACCTTAAAGCTGCTCAAGAAAGCGATCGCCGATCGTGACTACGCGACTGCCGATCCGCTATTGAGGAAGCTTCAAGGAGCGTTCACTCAATCCTATCAACCACTGGGCAACCTTCACCTGCATCTGAATCACGACGAAACCGCAAAAAAATATCGTCGAGGCCTGAACTTGGACACCGCCGTTGGCTGGGTGGAATACGAATGCGGCGGAGTGAAATTTCGTCGGGAGCATTTCGTCTCTCACGACCCGGCAGTGTTGGTGATCCATTTCACGGCTTCCAAAGAGGGCCAAATTTCGTTGACCGCGAATCTGGATTCTCTCGTCAAGCACAAGCCCACTAACTACGCGGACGGAATCGCGATGCGCTGCAAAGCGGCTCGCCATGTTGAACCCAGCTACCGAAGAAAATTCAAAGGTGAAGACGCGATCAAGTACGACGACTGGGGCGGCATGGGCATGGAAGCCTCGGTCCACGTCAAGCCATTAACCAACGGTGGCTCGATCGAAAAAGTTGACGGCGCGATCAAGATTACCGACGCCGACGAAGCGATCCTGATTGTCGCTGCCGAAACTTCCTTTCTGGATCGATTTCACTGGCCGGCGCCCGCAGCGGTAAGTTTCGAAGGCGAATGTGTCAGCTCGATCGAAAGAGCGATCCTGACAAGCTTCGACCAGCTTAAAAAGAAAACGACCGACTGGTATCGTGAACAATTCGATCGAGTTTCACTTTCACTGGCCGACAACGTTGATCCCGCACCGACTGATGATCGAATTGTTGCTTACCGCGAAACGAAAGATCCGGGCGTCGCCGCATTGCTCTTCAATTACGGTCGCTATTTACTGATCGCGTCCAGCCAGTCGGGATCCCAACCCGCCAACCTTCAAGGCATCTGGTCACGAAGACTTCGACCGCCGTGGAGCGCCAACTACACGCTCAACATCAATGCCCAGATGAACTATTGGCCAGCGTTCAACACAAACCTTGCTGAATGTCAGGAACCGCTGGAAGATTTGATTCAGGACCTTTCCGTCAACGGTCAGCAAACTGCGAAAACGGTCTACGGTTGCCCCGGATGGGTCTCCAGCCACAACGCGGATATTTGGGCTCCGACCAATCCTGTCGGTGACTTCGGCGAAGGGCAAGCCAACTGGGCGAACTGGTCGATGTCGGGCCCATGGCTCTGCAACCATCTTTATCAGCGTTGGCAATTCACCGGCGACAACCAAACAATGCGTGAAAGATCCTTGCCGATCATGCTTTCGGCCTGCGACTTTTATCTTGCGTTTCTGGTGGAAAACACAAATGGAAAACTCGAAACGCCGTTCGGAACCTCTCCCGAAAACACGTTCGAACACGAAGGCAAGCGTTACGCGGCGACTCCCGGACCTGCGATGGATCTTTCGCTTGTCAACGAACTCTTCTGGCAAACGGCAAACGCCTGCCGGGCTCTGGACGTGCACAAGAATAAACTTGCACAACTCGACACTGCGATTGGAAAACTTCAGGGGCTACGCGTCTCTGGCAAGGGCGAAATTTTGGAATGGGATGAAGACCTGTCTGGATGGGATGAACATCGTCACATGAGTCATCTTTACGCGCTGTATCCGGGAGACCAGATCAGCCCATTTCGCACTCCCAAGCTTTTTGAAGCCGCTCGACGATCACTGGTTCGGCGTGGTGATGAAGCAATCGGCTGGTCAATGGGCTGGAAGATCAACTGTTGGGCTCGCCTACACGACGGCGACCATGCATTGAAAATTCTTGACAACCTGATCCGTCCTATTGATCCAAGAGTCCAGTCGGGGCAGGGCGGGGGAGTCTATCCAAATCTCTGGGATGCTCATCCACCGTTTCAGATCGACGGAAACTTCGGCGCGACAGCTGGCATTGCGGAGATGCTGGTTCAGTCGCATGACGCGGCGATTCATTTGTTGCCAGCGCTGCCAGAGCGTTGGAAAAATGGTTCGGTGAAAGGCCTTCGTTGCCGAGGCGGATTTTCGGTCGACATCGATTGGAAAGAAGGCAAACTGACACAGGCCACCATCACGGCGGACGATGATTGCGTTGCGATCGTCAGAAACGAATCACCGATTTCCTGCTCTACCCGGCAGCTGATAGAAACCGGCACGATGCCGCGACTTCTGCCAGTCGTTGCGGCCAATCCAGATATCAATCCGGCTGCCAATTTCGGCACTCTTAAGCGTGAAGTTTTCGAAGCCTCGGCAGCATTTGCCAAAGGCAAACCGGTCACAATTGTGCCAAAATAGCGGCTTTAACGTGCATTTTTGGATTTTTCGACAGTTTGAGTCACAACTTTCGGAGCAAACACGACCTATTGATGCCGAACCAATTCGGGGCCGAACCAATTCGGGGCCGAACCAATTCGGGGCCGAACCAATTCGGGGCCGAACCAATTCGGGGCCGAACCAATTCGGGGCCGAACCAATTCGGGGCCGAACCAATTCGGCGGCTTTCGTAGCTCAACCAGGTCAAAACATGTCAGTCATGAATCTGTCAGAAACTGTCGCCAAATCTCGAACCGGAGACAAACTCTCCTTCGGACGATTGGTGCAAAAGTACGCTCCTTTGGTTGCCGGAACCGCTTTCGCTGTTTGCGGAGACTTCGCCAAAAGTGAAGACATTGCCCAGGATGCTTTCGTCGAAGCGTGGAAAAATCTCGCCTCGCTACGTGACCCAGAAAAATTTGTTTCATGGGTTTGCACCATTTCTCGCCGCCGAGCGATCGATCACCTTAGAAGTCGAAAAACAACCGGCTCGATCGAGCAAATGCGAAATGAGCCAATCGATAAAAACGCACACTCACCGGAGACAGCCATGGCTGCGCGACAACATCAGCAACTGATCTGGTCCATGTTGGAATCGCTCCCCGAGACCTATCGGGAAACCATGATTCTGTTCTATCGCGGCGAACAGTCGACTCGCAACGTTGCCGTTGCGATGGGAGAGTCCGAAGCAACCATTCGACAACGTTTAAAACGTGGTCGCGAAATGATCCGCGACGAAGTCACCGACTCACTCCGTGAAGCCATTTTGGAATCAACGCCGCAAGCTTCATTCGCAAGCTCTGTCGTCGCCGCATTGCCAGCAATCAGTATCGCAGCTGGAGCATCGGCAACAACCGGCGCTGTTGCGACAGCGAAGACAACCGGAATCGGAACCGGTGCAGCAGGTGTCATTGGAGCGTCAGGGCTCTCTGCTGTTGTGCTTGGCCCGTTGATTGGCTTGTTTGGCGGAGCATTCGGGACGTGGAACAGCTGGAGAACCTGCGAATACGAAAGCCAACAGCGATTGATTGTTCGTCTGACGATCCTGTTTTGTAGTGGACTATTTTTCTTTCTGTTTTTGCTCGCAGCGCTAGTCGCATTGCGTCTTAATGGGCTCCTAGAAAACAGTCGCGCTTACACAATTTGTCTGGCCGGATTGATTATCGGCTTTCAGGTGCTCAACCTTGGTTGGATCTGGTACTCCATCCGATCCTACAAACGTGTTGGCCAGCAGTCGAAAGAACGGGGCGAACCGTTGCGTGAATACGCTCGTCTGCAACGGGACAAAATCGTCATCCAGGAAAGTGCTTTTCATTGGAACGCGCGAGCGTGGTTTGGCGGTGGGTTGGGAGGCTCCTGCTGGATGTTGATTTCTGCAATCGTTGCATGGAATCAGGGAGATATCATTCCCGCGTTTTCCATGACAGCGTGCCTTGCAATCGCGGTCGCATTCGTCGCTGGGCTCTGGAAGTGCCAAGGCCAAGTTGCCGCCTACACCGCCTATCAGCTCCTGTTCGTTGGGCTTGGCTTTGTCACCGTTGTGATGCTGGCGACCATGCAATTCCTTTGCGGGCCAGAACTTCAAAATCGGCTTCAATGGACGCCAATGGCATGGTTTATCTTGCTGATATTTCCCGCGATGAGCTTTCAGTTCTATCGCATGCAGCGAACGTTTGCACAGAAAAATCAAGCGGCAACGACGATCGATTCCCTGAAGGAATAGGCCCTCGAACCAAATCTCTGCTATGTGTTTGCTCTGTTAAACCCAGATCGCCACTTCAGCAGCATCGCCTCTAAGCCCGGATTATTCACGAGGCGTGGGT
>CAYZPA010000036.1:44781-53969 GCA_964479855.1 uncultured Pirellulaceae bacterium | reverse complement strand
CAATTCCGTAGTTCAGACGTCGTCCGTTTCGTTTAGGGCGGTGTCGTAAAAACCTAAGATGGCTTCGATTCGTGAGGCCCGGAGAATGTCGGTTTTTGCCGTGTCTTTTGCGTTAGCCAACGGCTGTGAGAGGCTGTGAACCTCTACAAACGGTTGTACACACAACTGCGGTGATTGCAAGAAAGTTGATTCGACTTCGAATCAACCACTTTTTGCATTGGTTTAACAGTTGCGTATGAAAATGTCTGCAAGCGAAACCTGTTTCGCTTGCAGACACAGAATCCTTTTCGAGAACGCAACTGAATTATGGCTTCTGATTCAAACGATCCTTAGCAGTAAAATGCTTGGGAAATATCGTTGAATCGTCGTACACCACATCACACAAGCTACAAAACTCCAGGTTTGTTTCAGAAAATTCAACACCACAGAGAATTGCGTTATCAAAATACGTCAATCCTCCAACGTTGTCTTTTCCAATACTTGCAGAAACAAATTTGGCATTGTTCAGCTTCGCATGCTTGAAATCTCCTCCTCGAATATCGGCACCTGTAAAATCAGCATCCTGAAGGTCTGCGTGAAAAAAATTGGCCCAATAAAGTTCAGCGTTTTCAAAACTTGCTCCGGACAGGTTTGAATATTCAAAGTTCGCTCCCTCCAAATTCAAGTTGGCAAACACTGCTCCACTTAGGTCTTTGTCGGAGAAGTCATGCCCAATTAGACTCGAAGATGTCGAGTATATTTGGTTGCCATTTTTGTCAAAAATTACATTCATGAAAAAATCATCATTTTAAGGTAGTGGAGGGTATCGCCAAAGAAGATCGATGATCCTGATTGCCGCGTCAGCAGGAGATTGCGGAATGACACTTGGCCCTGCTGGTTTAGGGGCGGGTACAGGCACGGGTACAGGCACGGGTACAGGTACAGGGATAGGTTTTGGATACCCGTCAATTGGGCCGCATTTGATCCTATACTCTGCAATTCGCTTCGCGAGACTTGCTTTATCGATATTTATCAACCTGCGGTGCCCGCGCTTGCTCAGACTTGGCTTGACATCGTCATTGGGGTGAGTTTCAGGAAGGCCCAACGGATCCTCTCGCAACTCGGAAATCCTCTGCTTAATCTTCTTCTTGAGATTGTTGATTCGTTCCAGCAATCGTTTGCAAAAATCCGAAATTGATTCTGCCTCAGCACCACAGCAAGAAGTAGCAATCGGCGATACCCATAGGTAACTCGTAAATTCGCGATAAACTGCGGCACCAGAAGAGAATTTGAAATCAGAATCTGTCGCTAACTCATTTGTTTCAAAGTTGCGGTAAAAAGCACCTTCGGATTCGATCAGCGTGTCCATATCTTCGAAAATTTCGTCGAATGCTTGTTCAGGTTCACCCCAGACGACATCTACAATCAGCACGTCTGAATCGAATCCGCTGTCGGCTAGTCCTGATTTGATCGCGTCTGAAAGCCCGAATAGATGACTAAAATCGTACTGGTTCGTTACGACGGCGGTGACCATTGACACTGATTTTTCCGTCAATGCATCATGTTTAGACGACACCCGCAATATGCCGACCAATTCACCTAAAAATTTCTGTTTGCCATCGTCAGTACCCAGAGGTTGCCCATCTTGGGTTATTCCCAAATCTTCGGCGGAGAGTTCGGAAAGGACTAGCCCGCCATCTACACCAACAGAATCAATCTGAAGGAATTCAACACTTTCAAGAGTTGATTCAATCGATGTGCCGTCTCCTCCACCTCCGAGTGGCATCTGAGCCATCGCACCTGATGACGAAAGCAATGCAACGAACATCGCTGCAAGTAAAGTAAAATTCTTCATTGTTGTTTCCTCTGAAAACAAAGTTGTAGTCAAAGGCCGAACAGTTCAGCCTCTACCCATTCCTTTCTGGAATAGAACGAATGAGTGACACACATTCAAGAAAAAAGTTACGTGCTTGCGTGAATTTTGTTAGCCAGAGTGTCGTGTGCTTTCAGTGGCCAGAACGCCAGTCGTTGACGAGTTGAAACAAAGTATTCAAGATGGGAAACCAAGTATTGACCATGGGAACTAGGGATGGGAACTCAATTCAGTTTCATCTTCCGGGACTTGCCATCGGCACTATGAAGAACAACTTTCTTTGCATCCCAAAGTTGACCGTACGCATCTAAAGCTCGCCGAACAGTTTCAGTGAGGCTGGCTGAATCAGAAACCTCCATCAGTCTTTCCAGTTGGCTCTGTTGATCCTCAGTCAGACGCATGTTCAACCGGGCTGTCTTGTTTTTCTTTTTGAGAATCCAGCCGTATGCTTGTTTGCCTGACTTCCAAACCTTTTTGCTTCCGTTTTTGTTTTTCAGTGGAACACGACGCCAACCGTGAGATTTGGCATATTCCAGTGCGTCGCCACGTTCGCAGATCCAGTGTTCCCAACGGGTGATGTTCGTAACCCCGGCACGGATCAAGTCGTTTCGCATTGCTCCATCGCTGTACGGCGAAATCCGAACTCCGTTTCCATCCTCATAGTACACGGCTTCATTGACTGCCGTTTTTTGCCATCCTGAACATTTGTATACGTGGCCGGTATGCCCTTGCCCTTCATCGCTGTACGTAATCAGAACCGGGTAGCGTGTTCGGTCAATCAACTTTGCCATTTGCCGACGCAGTGGCTTTGAAACGTGGTTCAGTTGTCGCTCTGAACGAGGGACTGCAACCATTCGCGATAAGGCAAGAACGCCTTGGGGGAATTCTGGGCAGACAGTTTTCGCTGCCCCCGGTGGTGGTGGCTGCCAACTGTACGCAGCTACGGCGGTTCCGTTTTCGATTACCGCGAACGCATACGTCGAAAGTGACCCCATGCCACCATAGCCGTGATGCTTTCGGCAGAGATGCCTAGAGATGCCTAACTGTTTCGATGTCACAAGATTTGAGTCGATATGAGGGTTCACGCATCCGGACTTGTACGTACAGAAATGGCTGGACTGGGCAGTGAAAACGGAAATTGTACGTACACTTTGCTTGGCTGGTCAAGCTGCTGCCCCGCTAATTCAGACGCGGCAAAGCCATCAATGGAGTTCTGAAAAATCGTCGCTAAATAGGAGCCATGGATTTAGGGTTATACCGGGTATCCGGGTTACACTGGTCGATCTGATCCTCCGGATTACCTCCCGGTCCGGACCCCTCCCGTAGTCCACGAAAAAACCCGGCTTTCACCGGGTGATTGATTCCGATTGTCATTCGATCCTAACCAGCACGGGCAAGGATTCGACTAATCATCATGGCATTGAATGGATTCCCGCGAATGTTTCGCTGTCCGGTTGCGTTCAACTTCCTGGCTATCTCTGCCAGAGAATCACCCGTTTCCTTCAGTTGCTGTATCATCGGCAACAGGACGCTATAGGCGGTGGCAGCACGTTCACGCATGGTGGCGGCACCCTTTCGCCTTCCGTCGTCGGTGAAGTTATCAGGCTTGCCTAGAACCGTCCCCCTATCGCGGGCAGCGGCAAGGGCTGTTTTGGTTCGTTCACTTGTGTTGCGTGCTTCGTTCTCTGCCATGATGGCCATCAGTTGGAGAACCATTCGGTTCGCATCAGGCATATCACAACAGCGAAACTCAATCGACGAATCGAGAATCTGACTAATAAAAGCTACGGACCTTGAAAGTCTGTCGAGTTTCGCAACCAACAAAACACAAGAACGACGCTGGCATAGGTCGATGGCTTCAATCAACGCTGAACGCTCTGCCTTGCGTCCAGATTCAATTTCAGTGAATTCGGCAGCGATAGTAGCCGGATCAGCAAAGCGTTCGACAGCGGTACGCTGCCCCTCAAGACCTAAGCCCGATTCGCCTTGCTTGTTTGTGCTGACCCGATAGTAGGCCACGTAGGTTGTATTTTCAGTGCTTAACATTGTTAGTACGTCCGTTCTTGATTCGTTATGTGCTGGTTTTCCGTTTCGTTTTTGATTCATTCGCTGTCGTCGTCCTCCCAGTCTGCCAAGTGACTGTTTGCCGATGCGAATAGTTCAACGGCAGTCGATAAATAAAGACACGCGATACCGCCCCAAGACAAGCCAGAGGCGTCTGGTAGCTCACCAAACACGTCTTCAATGTAGGACAGCACGTCGTCCCCATATTCGCCCATCGTGGCGATTGCTTGCGAGTACGTGACGGCTGGCATGTACGCCCCGGACGCACAACCGCTCTGGTCAATTGCTGCGATGTCGTAAGGCGTGAGTTCTTCAGTAATCCAGTTTGGTTGATTCATTGCTTTGCTTTCGTTGGGTCATGTTTGTATGTCGTTGGCGACGCTTAAACATGCACGGCAAAGCACTGGCTAGCAAATTGTTTGCACGCAAAAACCCAACAAATCAGGGACGTTTTGAATGTTTCGGTACGTCTGGTTGTTACGTATTTATGCGCATTCAAAACTTGCTTGGCAGTTGGTGGAATTACTAACTGCGACAAAACCGTGGGGCAAAAATTGCCTTGCAAATTTGCGAGAGGCAACAGTCATTCAGAAAGGCCAACACCATGAAACCAAAACGTGTTTGTACGTCGTGGGACGTTTACATATTTCAGAACCAATCTGGTGAGTTCCTTATGCGATGTTTCAAGCCATGGGAACTTGATTATCAGTTAAATGAATTGAGTCGTTACGATGACCAGTGGAAAAATGTAGTGAAGTCAAACTCTGATCCAGTGTTCGTGTTACCAGTCACATACAAGTTTTCAAACCAGATCGTCAGGAAGACAAAACGACTGTTCAGTGACAAGATGGTTCGACCCATCAACGGAAACATATTGAGATTCCGTTTTGCAAAAAAGCTAACCTTTCCAATCGATTATGTTCGTCAACGTCGTAGACCTGGTTACGTGTGGATTCCTCCACCAGACAATCCGGCTTTAGAACCGGTGTTCGCCAGGACGATAAAAGAACTGGGTTCCCTGGTTGGTTTCAGTCAGGGGCGTGGATCGGACTCACTTTGGTCAGGCCTGACAGCTGAGACCGGAACTGTTGGACTGGTCACCTCGGTCGATAAAACGATGGATCGACGACGTGCGGGTGAGACTATGTAAGCCTCAAGTGCCGTAAGTGCCGACCTGCGTGACCTTTATTCTGATTCTAACGGTTATTCTGGTTTTAATGGTTCTGAGGGGCTAGAGACAATCTCATCGAGTCTTGGTCTAACCGCGACCCCAGAGGCCGCACCCAGCATGCTCTCAGAGCGCGAGAGCGCCTCGCTGACGCGTTTTAATTAGCGGGGGCGTCCACCGGTCCAGTTTTGGAATCTGTCGCTAGCGACGCTAGCAGGCAGCCCTGTAACAGATTGATGCAACGGACGCGTCGAACGCATCGCATTGATGCGTTGGGTCACCAACGATGCAAAAGTCAATAAGTGCCACGTGGGGGCACCATTTCGGTGTAAATGCGTGTTACGTCGGTTTTCTTTGGCGGAAAACAGCTGCCAAATCGACTAATGCTCTGGAGAAACAGCGTTTGGCACGGCCATTGCAACATTCACCTCCCGAAAAAAATTCAATTGAGCCCAACCCTGGCAACAATCGGGGGAAAGCCCAGTCAGTCGTTCACCGCTTTCGGTGCTCGGTTCACTGGGCTTTTTCTTTGACGCGTCACTGGAGATTTTCCAACAGCGATCACTGGGGCTTGTCCGGGTGACGAGACAAGCAACGAACAACAACAACGAACAGGGGGGTATTTATAACCCCCTGTTGTTTGTTGTTGTTCTTCTTGTTGTCTCCGGACGTGATTTTCACCGTTGTTTAGGGAATGAACAACAGCGAACAACAGCGGCCACTGTTCGTTGTTGTTGTTCGTTGTTCACTGACGCGTCATCAGTGACGCGACAAAAAACTTTGAGAGAAAATCTCACGATTCGGCCAAATAAGCCCAAAACCTGTCACTTAGATAGTAGAGGGGCACCCATTCATCCATTTAACCAATATCCAAGGATCCAATGAGACTTCCAACCACCCCACCACCAACGCCGTCGCTGGTCAAGCACCTATGCAAGTTCGCTATCGTGCCAGCTGATTATTGGGCAAAGCTTACGCACCCTTATCACAAGTCACCTGACTCAACATTCAAAATGCTGGCAGACCAATTCAACATTGGTAAGGCCAGTGAACTCCTTGACAACGACCAACGCTTGGAAATCGAAAAACTCTTCAACAAGTGGAACTTCGTTGACCGTGAATTTACTCCACCTGATGAAACATCTGACCTGTTTGCTCAAGAGTGCTTCAGGGCATTTAACCGGTTGCGGAAAGCCACAGACCGTAAGGGCAAAACTGGCTATTGCGAAGTTGACTACCCAGTTCAATACCTGGCAGAACAAGAAACGGAAGAAGTTGAGAGCAATCTGACGCCTGCTGAAAAGCGCCTGCTCGAATTGCTTTCAACGAAACGCAAAGTCAAAACACGAAACAGGCTGATTGGCAAGCAAGAAGCGATCAGAACCGTCGCCGATGAATTTGGCCTAACAAAACCGCAAGTGGAAGAAACTTACGATTCACTCAAGGGGAGAGCAACATGCGAACAATAGAACAACACAGCCTTAACAGAACCCAAGGCCTCACACGTCAAGAGAGGGCAACACACAAGATGAAAACAGAACAGGGCAACAACTACGGACTGCCAGAAGGTGTCATCGCGGACCAATCGATTGAACAGGTTTTTGCATCTGGCGATCTTCGTTCAGCATCGGACCACATTTGGCGACTGACGCGTGAGCATGTTAGCAACTACGTGCCACCAAACAGTCCAGCATTTGGTGAAATCGTTTTGAAGATTGCAACGTCAATCTCAATGAACCTAAATCCAAGCAACTTGGACAAGATCCGGAACCCCAAGAACTACGTTCTGAAGGCCGTTCAAAATGCTCTTGAAAACCTGACAGCGTAGGAAAGTATGAACCAGAATCCAAAACAAATGAACTGCCCAGTAAATGGACCATACTGGGCAGAGCCAATCTCCAACCTCAAACTTTTAAGCTCATTCGGTTGCACCCTCATACCAGCGTGGGCCTATGGACGGCCCGGAGAAACCAGAGACTACGCCAATGGGCCGCTGACGGTTGCCTTCGACAAGCACGACGACGACCCAGACGCCCGGGAAGACTTGATCGACCAAGGCAACCAGTGGGAAGTGCTGGTTACGCTCACCGGACCCCAACACGACATCAATCGCAAGTTGAGTGGCGATGCCATTCGAAGTTTCGAAGGGTTCGACGCTTCAACGTATCAACGCTGGGCGGAAACGAAAACCGAATGGTTGGTGGACGACGTGATTGAAGCCGGTGAACCGATGGTGATCGGTGGGGCATCGAAAACAAATAAAACAGGACTAGCGTTGGACCTTGCCGTTTCGCTGGCGACCCGCAATCCATGGTTAGGACAATTCAACATACCAGAACAAAAACGTGTTCTGTTTGTTACGGGTGAATCAAATGCAAAGTCGATTGCACGACGGCTAACGAAGTGCCTAACTGCGAAGGGATTGTCTTTCACGGATACCATGAACTTTCTGCGTATTGAGGTTGTTCAGTTTCCAAAACTGGCCTCTGAAAAGGACAGGCTACGATTGGCGTTTACGGTTCAGAGGTTCGGTACGGAAGTCGTGATTTTGGATCCCCTTTATCGCGGACTGGGCGGACTCGACACAAGCATGGTTGCGGACGTTGGCGATGCCATCGTGAGCATGAACCAAGCAGTCAAACCCGCGACGCTAATCATCAGCCATCACTCAACCAAAGCGTCGGCTGGTAGAGAGCGATATGGAAAACCTCTGTCCTTAGAAAATCTCTCCGGGGCTGGCGTTGCCGAATCGTTCGGTCAGTGGTGGCTAATAAGTCGAGAGTCGGAATACAAAATGGACGGCCAACATAATTTGATCTGTTCTTATGGCGGAAGGGGCGAACAGGCTGGCTTGTGTCTTGTCGAGTTCGATGAACTCCGTTGGAAATTCGATGTCCACAATTGGTCTGACTGGAAAGCAGACAAAGTCGAGCAACGAGAGGTCCGGAAGTTGGTCGCAGCTGACTTGGACCAGCAAGAAGTCATCCGGATTCTTAACAATTCAATTGAACCGATGACAAAGACCGGCATTAAAACTGCTTCCAAAACCAGCAAGGCCCGAGTTGAAAAGGCACTGGACACACTTGTCCAATCTGGGCAGGTTGAAACTCTGAAGTTCAAAGGTGGTGGCAACGGTCGAACAGTTGCCGGTTACAAACTCAAAGCCGAATAAGTAACGTGCATTGTTGCTGCTGCATGCCGTCCCGTTTTTATTTAGCCATTCTTGCGGGGCGGCTTTCAAACATCGAATCAATTTCGCCATGCGAGATTGAAAGTACTTTCCATTTCTCTAACTCTTGAGGTTTTAGAATTCGGCAAAGTTCTTCCCCTGTTGGGCAACAACGCAAACTTTCAGGACCATGGCAGACGGCCTAACCCGCTATGAAGCCCCTGATTCGTTTGTCTCGATGTCCAGCACTTTCGGCCAGCAACCGGTGGGGATGGAGTGCCCCGTTTCCGGTTGCTGGTTTTTCTCTTTCACCACGTAAACGTCAGAGGCTACCGGTATGGATATTCTCGACCACCTTGAAGCCATTCCCAACGACTGGAATGAAGAGAGCCTAAGCCTCGACTTTGAGATTTATTGCCTGGGACAACTAATCGCGACAGCTGCGAAGTCTGGGAATGCGTCGAACATTACAAGAGCGATGGACTGCCAGACTCTCTGTCGCAACGTCCAAAAGAAGTTTTCCGGCCTCCACGACATTGCTGACTTGAACGAGAAGGTGTTCTGCACATTTGTTGAGTACCTGAAAGACGAACTACCAGACGTGGACCTCTCAGAATTGCATGAACATCTTACCGCTGACAACCACGTCGCTGCCGATCCTGGCCAACTGAACAACATTCGGTTGAGTCGGCGGTTGCTCTGGGCCATGACTGAATCCAAGGACGTGAGGGCAGCTATTGGATATGCAACGTCAACTCAGAAAGTTGTGAAATCCCTCCAGGCCGAAGCCACCAAAGACAATCGCTATCTGACGCTTGGGGCAGCTACCAATCTGATTCACCGAACGATTGCAACAGCGGTCGAGTGGCTGACTGAAAACAACCCAGAAATTTGCCCAGAAAGTTCATCAGAGTTCAGCCGCCACCGTCGAATGT
>CAYZPA010000036.1:0-44771 GCA_964479855.1 uncultured Pirellulaceae bacterium | reverse complement strand
CCCAGAAACAAAGCTTGCAGACGCCGAAGCAAACGCGTGTACGCGGCTTGCCCAACTAATCAAACAGAAAGATCAAACAAATGCCTGACGACCTACTCACCTTGATTGCAACGACGCCATACGAAAACGTAAAGCAGAAAGCCGCCAGTATTCTCAGTATCCTGAAAAAGAATCCAGACGCCTGCTGTACGTCGCTAATTCTAAACCTGCTTCTGATGCACTGTGCCCAGATGAGTCTATCCGCGTGCAAGATCCGAGAGCGACAACGCGAACGTCGCAACGACCTTGAGACGCAGATAGATGAAATTTTGCACGGCCCCAACAGGGAGCCAGCGTAATGAGAGAGCCAATCGAAGTATGCAGACTGAAAGTCAAGATTGCTGAACTCAGAGTGGAGTTTGAGAAACTGGAACTACGAGTTCTCACAATGCAAGC
This sequence comes from uncultured Pirellulaceae bacterium, assembly GCA_964479855.1. Classification (GTDB taxonomy): domain Bacteria; phylum Planctomycetota; class Planctomycetia; order Pirellulales; family Pirellulaceae; genus Mariniblastus. The sequence goes on along the minus strand of CAYZPA010000036.1, from coordinate 44,336 downwards.
CAGAAAGAAAAGGGGTCCGCGTGTGAACACGGGCTTTGACCAACAATTCAAAAATACAGCTCTGAGGTTTGGACGTGTCAAAGGTGAACTCTTTACCGCTGAACAAGAACTTAAAACACTAAAGGAACAAATCAATGGAAACTAATAATCCAGTTGAAGGCATGACATACACTGACTACGCCTCTCTAAGTGAGACAGACAGAAAACGCCTCTGGTCGAGTGGACAGCGAAAACAAATGGCCATTGAACGGGCCAAAAAAGAAGCCGAACCCGTTAAGAGCCGCGATGCCCGGCTACTAGCCCAGGTCGAGAAACGTATCGAAGTTTTGCGTTCTCAAGGAATCAATAACGTGGGCGTCTTGGAGAGGGAAAGAGACGGGATTCTCAAACGTATCGCAGCAGAAGCTGACCTCGATTCGAGATTGAATTCTGAATCAGGCACGTTGACCCAAAGGACTTTTGCCGACTATCGCGAATTCATAAAACAGCATGGCAGCGTGGACGATGTCGTCGAATTCGATGCTGTCGTGGACACGTACTGGCAGACCGGGGGCGATGGTGAGCCGTCTTCCGACGAATGGGCCAAAGTCGCGACGCACTACGCGAAACTTCGTGTTCAAGTCGAGGACGCAGTTGAAGCAGCTGCCGCAGTAGCCCAGTCAGATGCTGACCAGGCTCAACGTGTTGCTGATGCCAAACAGGCCGACGCCAACCAACTGAAACCAGAAACGAACCAAGAGGAAAACAAATGAGCAAGAATAAATGCCATAGCAGCGACCCCAAACGAGCCAAGTTCATGCAGTCTTGCGCCTTCAAATCGAGAGCATGGACCGTTGACCAGATTGCTGGACAATACGAGTCCAACTACGCCGATGCTGTCTGTCGGCTACGTGAATCATTGGACGAATTTATCGACTACCCGTTGGACCGCATGTTTGACGCTGCGTTGTGTCGATTTGTCGATGACGTTGAGAAGTTCGGCTACCTGACCCGCGATATTGTTGAACGCGACATTCAAGGGATATTGAACAAGTCACATATCGCATGCGACCCCGTGGCCCTTGCTGCATCTCAGGGGGCGTCACCGTTGGCGTTCACGTATTGCTTTGACCTAACTTTTGTGAACTGAGGTGACCTATGCAAAGACTGAACACAACCGACCCGCTGTTGGTAGTCTGCGAAGACTTCTTGGAGAGCGTGCCGAACCTGTCACCGCAGCTGACAGAACTGCAAACGATATTGAATCTGATGGCACGGGCGATTCCAATCTCAGAAAGACCAGAAACAAAAGGGTTCAATCCCATCGAAAGCAGCATCGCAATTGCGAGAAGCTACTTCGGGAAAGAGAACCCCTTCGCCGTTCGAATCGAAACGGCATTAGTACCCTTCGATCGGTACTATCGCTAAACCATTTGGGGCTCTCGTAACCCCGATGGGAATTTCATGGGCCTCTGCACCAGCAGGGGTTTTGAAACTCCTTTGCCTGGCTGCTGCTGTTCGTAACGGAAATAATAGCAGCCTTACCCGGTCTGTCTAATCGAAGCAGACCGGGCTTTCAAACATGTTGAAAGCCAGCCGCGTTCTCCGTGCGGCTGTCCTCTGCCCCTGTCCTGAAACCATCCCCTTGGGAGAGAGACTTCAGGGCAGGGTTTTTCCGTCTACACCCGAATACCCAACCCGGTGCTATATTGATCCTATGCAAGATTACATTCGCAAGCAAATGAAAACGCTGGAAGCCCTGACAACAGACGCTGACAGCCCCGACTATTCGGCACTGGAAGTAGGCGACGACCTACGCCAGATCATCAGAGACGTTGAACTGAGAGCGACCAGCGAAGGCTTGCCGGAAGTAGTGGAAGCGTGCCAACTACGTGATGGGGCTATCGGCGTGAGACTCGCCCGGCTGATCCTGTCGCGATGTTTGGCCATGGTGAAAGAAGAAACACCGACCGATTGGCTATTGGTTTCAGAAGTTGCCGACCTACTAAGGGTCAGCGAATCGAAAGTGCGAGACTGGATTGCTTCCGGCAGACTTCAAGCGAAGAACGTCAGCGACGGCAACCGTCCCAGTTACCGAATCCATGTTGAGAACATCCAGCAGTTGGACGACACGACGCCAGAGGCAAAGCCACGACGCCGCACGTCATCCAGCACCAAAGACTACTTTTCAGATGACTGAATTGCTGCCAGGTAGTGAGTTCTGACAAACTCAACCACGTCAATCAAACGCTGGTCTGCAATACCGTGTCTGTAGTTAGCTGCCATGTCGTTTTGCTTCGGAGCATGGCCCATGATGGAGTCAACGGCTATCTGATCCTTAGAGTCACCGCCGATTGTCTCAAACGAATGGCGAAGGCAGTAGAACGTCAGGCTATTGGGTGGCTTCAATTTGTCAAACGCAGCTGTGAGGGCGTAGCTGGTCGCGTCTTCAAGGTGCCATGGGGTTCCATCGTCGCGAATAAATACCAAATCGGTGTCGGTCTTACGGATCGCAAGCCAGTCGTTTACAGCGTCAATCGTCTCAGGCCACAATGGGCAGCGGCGTTGTACGCCAGTCTTGCCCCTGCCGTAGTTGTGCCAGCCAGATTCCAGGTCGATACGATTCAGAGGCAACCGCCCAATGTCGGCATTGCCAAACCCGCAATTGATTCCCAGTAGAATCATCGCCCGCATTTGAACGTTAGCAGCGTCTAGAACAGCCCGCAACGCTTCCACTCTGAACAGTTTCGATGGTTGCTGCTGTCGGTGCGTTCTCAACACTTTGGGACTGACGGTACGGAAGCGAAGCCCATAGTTGATCCTGTCCAGTTTGTTAGTTTTGAGGGCGTAGTTGAAGACAACTTTCACCTTGCCAATGAATCCGTTGACCGTGTTAGGCGATTTGTCGCCGCGATAGGCCGAAAGCATCTTGTCAAATTCATCAGGTCCAATGCGTTTGATGTCGCGTTGCTTGCCCATCGACTTGACCATTACCTTGCACGTTCGCAGATAGTCAACAAAGGTTCTGTAATTCAGATTCCCATCATCCATTTCGGCTTGCTTGTAAGCCATGAAATCGTTGCAGAGTTTCTTCAGTGTATTGTTCCCAGTATCCAGAAAGTCGTCCGGGTCTTGTCCAGCAAACAGGTAAGGCGAACGGCGGTTGTAATCCGTCTCTGCCGTCTTGCCCGACGTATCGCCCCTGTCGCCGAAATAGTAGAGTTTGCCTTTGATCTTCTTGCACCAGTAGCCAGACGGATGCCAGCCCATAGGGAAGTCAGGGCGGGGCTTGTCTGGTTTGCTTGTTCGCGGCTTATTCATGTTTGTGGTCTTCCTACGTTGGGTACACAACCGACCAAAAGTAGGTCGCGGTTGTGCATTTGGTTGTGAAAAACCGTTGGCAAGCGTTTTCACACTGCAAAAACCGTGTTAAAATGAATCCCCTATTCTTAAAACCTTCCGTTGGACGACCTACCTTGAAACACAGTTCGACGTGGCAGGCATGGTCGTGTGGCGACTCCATCACGTTTGCACCAGTTGACCGAATTGCCTCCCTTCGCGCCGACGGTACCATCCCTGACGCCGCAGTGTTGTTGCACGAGCTTTCTGCTACGACTGGTGAGGATGCGATGACTCAACACCACGCGAAAATGGGATGGGAACCATACCGACCCCAAGGCGAATCCGCGCCGTGCCCAAACGGTTGCGGTGGCAACTATTACCCCGCTGGATACGGTGATTGCCCCAATTGCGGTCACATAGAATAGCACTGTGCCGGTCGCCTAACTACTTAGGATCTGGGGTTCAGTGAGCTTGCGAACCTGACTTCAAATCCATGTTCAACATGGTTTTTACGCCAAGGCTTCGGTAACACCTTCGACGTAGTACTGGCCTCGTGTCTATGATACAACCAAATCTAATTCAATCCACCTTCGCTCCGGTCGCAGCGGTGTCGTGAAAACCTTCCGTGTCGTGCAAACCTTCCGTTAGGCGACCCAGACCAATTGATGGCTGAGACGACTCCCGACCTGACCGAAATGAAACGGACGGCGATCGAAACACAATGCGTACTGACCGGCCGAAGACCTTATGTCTTTAAACCAGGATTATTCACGACGACAGGTGTCTGGTTTGGCCTTTGAGGCGATTCTCCTGAAGTGGCGACAAGTTTGCAAATTCGTCAGTTTGATGTCGGTGAACTGTCGAAACCACAAACTTGGAACAAGATTCAAGGGAAATAAGCTTTTTCTATTTCGACACCCACGCCTTGTGAATAATCCGGGTTAAAAAACCATTACTCGGTCAGAATCGTCGGCAGATTGTTGGCGATCTCTTCGAAAATCTGAATCAGAGCGTTACCCTCATCCGCGTGGTAGTGATTTCCACCGCCCGCAGCTGCTGTCTCGCGCATCGGTGCTTGACTGGCACCCGGCGTAAATGTCACTGTGTGAATGGTAACCGCGTTGTCAGCTACGATGGGCCCAACCACCGACTGTGGAGAGTCGCCTGAAGTATTTTGGCCGTCCGTAAGAACGACAATTGTCTTGGCCGCGAATGGTCGCGCTGAAGAACCCGTCGTCCCATTATCAGACGCCCAGTCCGGATCAACGATCGGTGGCAAACCCGTCTGCAGGCCTCGACCAATTCCCGTACCGCCTGTCGGACTGATCGCATCGACTTCATCCCTGATGTTTTGGTAAAACTGAGTTCCACCATTGGTCTCATCGTCGTCGGTCAGCGCGACGTCGACACTCGCGTTGCTGTTAAAAGTCACCAGGGAAACGAGCTCTTTCTGGTCCGTCCCGACCTCAGAACCGTCCAGCTTTCCACCAAGAACATCCAAAAAGGCATCGACGCCTTGAGTTAGCAGGTCCCAGCGACTGTGCCGTGGGGCATGTGTTTTAATGGTGCGATTACGAGTCGAAAACCTTCTCCAGTCGCTGACATACTGATACACCTCAAGATTGCTGCTGCCACCATTGTCGCTGTACCAGTCCCACATCTCGTCAACGACATCCCTTGAAATTGAACGGTCGTAGATGATTTCATTGTTGCTCACGACAGCAGCCCGGTAGTCGTTCCATGAAATTTTTCGTTCACTGTAATAATCGTTGTACCAGTACCTGTAGTAATAGTTGTAGCGACGTCGGACCTTTCGCTCCCATGTGTTGTAAAGCGTTTCCATGATGTCTTCCAGTTCATCCTCATCTTTGTAGTGCAACATGGATCCGGAACGGTCCAACACCAATGCGATGTCTCTGTCGACCTGAGTTGCGACCGAACGTCGAGCGGGATTGAAGCTGGTAATTCCTCGCATCACCTGAAAAGCCAGTGGAATATCAATGCTTCCAGTGACCGCGACGCTTGATGCACGATCCGCGCCATTTCGGACTTCTTCAACCGGGATCGAGCTGAAGTCATACATTCCGTTCCCGTTAAGCCGGCGAGAAACTCCAAACAGGATGTCGGTGTCATCGGCTTCATTGATCGACAATTCTTTTCCGCCAACGAGGTTCCATGCGGAAGCAGTCCTGACTGCATCAAGTGTTTCATTGACAACGTACTCACGTCGTTCCTGAGCTGACAATGGATCTCCGTCTTCATTGGTAATGATCTGATCCCGCTGTGCTTCGCTCATCGCACGGCCAGCGGCATGTGACGTCACATCAGTCGCAATTTTCATCTCAGTCGCGACAAGTTGCATGTACGCAAGATTGATAGCGAATCCGCTCAACAGGAATAGAATAGGCAAAAACAGAGCGAACATGGGCACTATCGCGCCAGTTCGATCCCTGCCATTAATTCTTTTTGGAAGTTCGAACATAGTCATCGTTACACCAGAACAATAGGGATTTGGGTCTAAAATCAACGGGTCACACGGCAAATCAATGGGTGACAAGGCTCGATCAAATGGTTGTTTACTCCGCTTGATAGAAACCTCGATATCGTTCGGAACGCAAACGCGTTTCAGCGTACATGCCTCCGTCACCGAAAATCAAACCTGGAAACACCCAGGTGTTGTCTCGAAGTGGAATCGAGACCGTTGTCTTCACAAAGGCCTTTGGCTCCGCCACCGTACCATCGGGTTTAAAAGAACTCTCGAACGTTGTCGAAACGGTCGCGCTTTTGGTGCCGAGTCGATTCAAAATTTCTTTCGCGCGGGCCTCACCATCAACATTTGTCGCTCCCTCCATCATCGCCAATCTCGAACCTTCGTAGGCTGCCGTTTGGGCCAGATTTCGAATCATGGTCATCCGCGCGAATTCGATACTGAAGAAACAAACAAACAGGAACGCGGGCGCTACCACGGCGAATTCGACAGCCGTTGCTCCTCTTCTTGGATGTTGGGTCTTTCGATTTCTTTTCATGGTTTGTTCAGTGCTGGTGCGATTGCCTTGAAGTTTTGTAATGCAAATCCGCTATGAGTCATGGCGTAATGGTGGTGTTGGAAGCCTCGGTGAACTCCCTGGCCATGATGACTTCGGCGCTTACATCGCGGTTGACCATATGATCAAAGATCATGACGCAGTTCCCTGCAGAAGGAGCAGTCACTCGCACGGTCACAGGGTCAAGCGCATTCAAGCTTGAAAAATCGGTTGGAGTTACCACAACCGTCGCTCCGGTTACGCTTCGCGCATTGAGAACTTCCTGGCATCTCAGCTGAACATCCTCAAAGGTGGCTCTTCGTTTGACTCCGGCCCGTGCTCCTTCGTAGGCGGCAACGGTCAGAGATTCCTTCAGATAAATGCCGGCGGAAATTTCGAGCGTCCCGAGCATTAAAACAATGACGACGGGAATGCATATCGCAGCCTCAACGGCAGCTGCACCTTCTCGAAGACGTCGAGAAGCTCCTCTTTTTGTTTTTTTGCGTAACATGGTTTCTTTCGCGCCGAATTGGCAATGCAGTAAAACGCGCCGGGTTCACCGGTACATTTGTTTTAGAAACCTATGTCGCGTATTCGCCCTACGGCGACGATTCGTCTTCAACAGCCCCGTATTTTCCCGCATTGCGGCTTACCAGGACGTCATCGCTGTTACAAACCACACAGCTCCACCCCCTCGCATCAACGACTTTCAAAGGTACGTAAAAAAAGCCACCGAAATCGAATTCGATGGCTATTGGCGAAGAATTGGTTTTTAACAAAACACTTTACGCAACACGTCGACGTCGAAGCCCAACGAGGCCGAACATGGCTAGTACAAGCCCAGCAGCAGGCTCTGGAACACCTTGAATGGCAGCGAAGCTGACATCGTACCCCAAGTCCTGAAACGAACCACCGGTTGTATTCGAGATGAACGGATCATTTGTATCCAAGACCCCCGTCAATAAAGCGCTGGATCGACTTCGACCAAAATTGACATTATTCGGATCGATGACAGTCAGGCCATCCTGATCAAGAACAGTATCGCCACCACTAATTACACGAGTCTCATCCCAGTGGCCGTTCGCAGTTCCTGGGCCGCCGCCAAGCTCAACTGGAACAAACGTTGCGTCGTTGTTGAACTCTGTTTGATACTGAGCCAAGCCATTTGCGCCGGTGTATTGGCCTGAACCGGTGCTGTAAAGTCCGTTCGCCGTCCAAAGAGTTCCAATCCCCAAAACATGCCCCATCTCATGAAGGATCACATCCTCAAGAGTACCGTTCTCTGCCAAGCCGACGATATCAGCACTATCGAATCTCATTAGCCCATGCGTCGCGAGCCATACATTGCCATCGTTTACGAACTGATTCGGACCGGCGCTGCCGAGAACAGTCCCAGGGCCATCGATGGGCTCGACAACCGCTTCAATGAACAATGAGCTCAAATTGTCGCCCACGTTGTAGAAGGTGTTTCCTCCGTTGTCATTGACAATGTTGATCCCATCAGTCCACCCTGTGATGATGTTCTCCCAAACCGCTTCGGCTGCATCAAAGGCCCCTTGAAATTGAGCATCCCCTGTATAATTCAGTTCAATATTGAAGGGGCTAACCTGACCTTGTGCAGGAGCAGCAAAGGCAATCAAAGTTAGCAAACTCAAGAAAATTAATCTCATGATGATTGTTCTCACGAATGGATTGGACTCAACAAAAGGACATCCGGCACCAAAGGATGCCTCTTACCCGGGTGCATAATATACAAGCCAGAATTCGATCTCAACGATCGAGCTTTAAAGTTTTAATAATTTCCAAAGCTGATGACCGTGAAAGACTCCAACCAACCTAACTCACTCAGACGATGTTCCCATACCGATGGACTGTTTCGGTCACGGACTGTTCGCGAAAGTGTCTAACTAATCCGATTCGACCGTTCTCGAGGGCTGGCCCCACAAACACTGGAACGCCCATTTTATTGGCAATATCTGCAAAACCCGAATCGTAAGTTCCCAGCAAGCAGATCGAAAATGCCCCCCAATCTGCCGCATCCATCCTCTGATCAAGTTCCGTTCGTTTTTCAACCACCCACTCCACGACCGGCGCACCCATTGGATTCTTAAGGTCCAACCCTGCGTCAACGCTAACGCGAAGCTCGCTGCCAACGATCTGACAAGCAAGTGCGATTTTTAACAATTGACACTCGGTCACGCCGTCAATTTGCTCCACTCGAACCAGATGCGTCTGACGCGGTCGATAACGAAACTCATTCGTCTCCCCATGAATTTGCGACGGATCATGCGAGACCGAAAACTCCTTTACCCACCAATACTGATAACTTTCGGCAGCCGTCATTAGCCGATCCTGAAGCCCCAAATCAGAAGTCGATCGTTGAATCCAATCGGCAAGCGACTGCGGAATTTTCGAACGCAGCTTCGGTGGTTCAACTTGTTCCCAATCGCAAAACAGGCTGACGTAATTGGGACCACCGGCTTTTGAGCCCGGCCCGATACACGAATTCTTCCAACCGCCAAACGGTTGCCGCTGAACAATGGCTCCCGTCGTCGAGCGATTGACATACGCGTTGCCGACTTCGACTTTCTCACGCCACAGATCGATCTCGTTTGGATCCAAAGAATGAATGCCTCCCGTCAAACCGAACTCGCTTGAGTTCTGAATTTCAATCGCCTGCTCGACCGAATCGACTCGCATCAACCCGAGCACCGGACCAAAGCACTCATTGCGGTGATACCAGCTTCCTGGCTTAACGCCGATCCGAATTCCGGGGCTCCACAAGCACCGATTGCCATCAATCATCTTTGGCTCCAAAAGCCACTCTTCTCCTTCGTCAAGCTGCTTCAATCCCCGTTCCAGTTCTTCACCAGGTTCGCGAATGACCGGCGTCACCACTGCAGACGCATCCCATGGCGTTCCAACTTTCAAGCTCGAAGCTGCGTCCACCAATTGTTGGCGAAACTTGGGGCTGTCGTAAACTTCATCCGCAACCAACGCCAAACTACTGGCGGAGCACTTTTGTCCCGCATGACCAAACGCCCCTTTCACAAGATCCTTGATCGCAAGGTCAAGGTCCGCTGACGCCGAAATGATCAGGCAATTTTTGCCGCTGGTCTCTGCGAGCAACTTCAAATCAGGTCGCCAGCTTTGAAACAATCGAGCTGTTGCAATTCCGCCCGTCAGGACGACCGCTGCGACTCGTGGATCGGTAATCAACGCCTTGCCAACGGGCCCATCTTCCATCGGCATGAAGTGCAGCACGTCGTGTGGAACACCGGCTCGCCAAAGTTGATTGACCATCACCCAAGCCGTCAAAACGGATTCACCGGCGGGCTTCAAGATCACGCTGTTGCCAACCATCAACGCGGCTAGCACCCCACCGCACGGAATCGCGAACGGAAAGTTCCATGGCGGCGTCACCACAACCACGCCGATCGATTTGGCGGCCGTTCCATCGAACCAACCTTCTTTTTCAAACGATCCCGCGTAGTAGTTTGCGAAGTCAATTGCTTCAGAGATTTCGACATCCGATTCCGCAATCGCCTTGCCGGCATCGACCAGCATGCAACCAATCGCGTCGGCTCGTCCTTTCGCGATCTCGACAGCAGCTTGCCGCAGAATTTGACTTCGTGCAGCGATTCCTTTCGCCTCCCAATCGGGCTGAGCATCCACGGCGATCTGCAAGGCAGAGTCGACGTTCTCGCGAGTCGCTTCGGCGTACTGATAGACGGTTTCATCTGGTCGGGATGGATCTCGTCCGATGCCACTGAGCGGTTCCAACAATTCCTGTTCGCCGACGCAAACTGGAATCGGATCAATCGTTTTCGTTTTCCAGTTTTCAACGATCCTACTGGCCCACTCACGATTTTGGGGCAGCGAAAAGTCCGTATCAGCCGCGTTGTGAAACGTTGCATTAGGAGGCTCTGCAACATGATCTTCGTTAGCGCGATCCTGATCCCGATTTGGAATCGCCAGAAGTTCTTCGCTCTGCGAAAGTCGGACCGCTTCCCGAAACGCCTGCACTTGTCGATTCCACTCCGGTGAACCTTTCTCCAGCGCGAACAACGCTCCCAGAAAGCTTCCTGGAGCCGTGTTTTCATCGAGCCGCCGAACCAGGTACGCGACAGCGGCTTCGAATTCACTATCGAGCACAACCGGAGCGTACAGCAGCATGTCGCCTGTTCGTTTCAGCACTTCGGTGGCTTGAGCGTTCGCCATCCCTTCGAGCATTTCAAACTCGATAAAGTCCTGAACACTGCGGCGGTCTCGCAACAACAACCCGAAAGCAATATCGAAAAGATTGTGGCTGCCAATTCCGATCTGGACCACTTTTGCGTTTTCAGGTCGAGTGGCAAACTCAAGCATCCGTTTGAAGTTCGCATCCGATTGGGTTTTGCTGGTATAGGGAGCCTGCGGCCAATCGTGAATGGAAGCGTCAACGCTCTCCATCGCAAGGTTTGCTCCTTTGACGATTCGAATCTTGATGCGACCGCCACTGCGAGCGTTTCGCTGCTTTGCCCATTCGGTCAACGATTGCAAAACGGCAAACGAATCTGGTAGATAGGCCTGCAAGACGATACCGGCCATCATGGTTTCAAATTCAGGCTCGTCTAAAACGGACCGAAAAATATCGACCGTCAGATGAAGATCGCGATACTCTTCCATGTCCAGATTCACGAACTTTGGATTTGCCGCATTGGCTCCTCCGATCGCGGCTCGATAAAGCTCACGCAACCGCGGCTTGATCAGCTCGCGTGTTTGCTCGTACCCGGTCAGCGAAATTTGACTGCAAATCGAAGACAGCTTCACAGAGATATAGTTGACGCCGGGTTCTTCCAAGCGTCGCATATTCTCTTCCAATCTTCGATCCGCTTCATGGTCTCCCAACACTGCTTCGCCAAGCTGATTGAAATTGACGCGCATCCCCGACTTTTTTCGCTGGCTCAGATAGGCCCCAAATTTATCCTTGGCGGCCGAGATAATCACGTGTTCACTATCTTTGCGAATCTTGGACGTGACCTGAGGCATGATGAATCCGGGCATCAATCCGGCAAGGCGGTTTCCGACTCGAACCGCGAATCGATCCAGCGACGAAAAGTACTTTGGGATACCGTATTCCTTGATCAGCGTCGTCATGCGTCTGGCGGCGCGGCGTTCACCGATCATCCGCAACACTTGGTCGGCCATCGCCATGGTGAACTTCTTGCCATTCGGATCGCCCATCATGCGAGCCATCATCGCGGAACGATTTCTTTCGGCAGACGATTCGTGTTGGCGAGATTGCATCAGAATTTCTGCGGCCAACTCGATGGCTTCTTCGCCAATTTCCGCAATTTCTGTTTGAGAGTTGCTGCTTGAGTCCTGAATCATTTGCGTTGAATCCCAATGACACATTTGCCTGACAAAACATTCATTTCTGGCTTTGGACGTGAACCGCAAAATTCTCAATCAGGCAATTCGGAGCGGCAATCGCCGAGCTGAAATTGTCTGAAGGGGTTTTGGCACGACAGTTGCCTGAATGGGGTTTGAACAATTCCAATCTTGCTGACAAGCCGTCAGACGGAAGCCTCCGTTTTGACCGACAGCAAACCACAATCGGAGACTGCTATGAAATCGTCAACGAACTGCAATCGTAATCGCCTTGAGGACATTCAGGTCGATATTGAAAACATGTTTGACCATTTTTTCGGAAACACCAATCAGGCGCCCGCAAAACGATTGATGCCACCGACAAACATTACCGAATCGGAATCCAAATATACGCTCATGATTGAACTTCCCGGCGTAAACGCCAGCGATGTTTCGATCGAAATGCAAGACGGGCAATTGGAAATCAAGGGCGTAAAAACTATTGGTGAAACCGTCGAAGGCGAAAGGCTACTGAAGTCCGAACGTCGCACCGGCGAATTCAACCGCAAGTTCGATTTTGCTTCTCAAGTCGACGCGGATCGAATCTCTGCCGAATTCAAAAGTGGCTTGCTGACAATCGAGCTGCCAAAATCAGAAAAGATCTTGCCCCGTAAGATCCAGATCAAATCCAGCGATGCTTGACCTTGATTGATTGACGTCTACATCGTGACCTTCTGAAAGATCGCAGACCAGCCGCTTTCCATCGAAAGCGGCTGTTTTCGTTTGAAACAAGTTCTGCCTCCCGACCAGCCTGCGAGGCCATCCGTGCCTCCCGGCCATCCGTCGCCCAAGACTCGCAACTTACTGCCACGGCGGTTATCCTACGGTTAGTAACCTAAGTCGAAGACTTCAACATTTTCCAGCGAAGACTTTGACGTTTCGAGCGAAGACTTCAACATTTTCACGAAAGGTTATCTGCAACTTCCAGCACCCGCGATCGATTGGAATCGACACATGCTACGCTCAGCCAGCCTTGCAATTCTCTTCACCATCATCATCTCACAGGGAACCTGCCTTCAGGAAGCTTGTGCTCAAACGCCGGAGGGTTTCGAACCTTTATTCAACGGCAAGGACCTTGATGGTTGGTACGCTGCCGAAACGGAAGACCCTCGAAAATTTCTAGCCCTTTCTGCAGAGGCTCGAAATCAGAAGATCTTCAACGCTCGAGAACTGACTGAAAAACTCTGGCGAGTCGAAAATGGCGAAATCGTCAACGACGGAAAAGGAGCCTACCTTACGACCGAACGACTCTTTGGCGACTACGAACTGCTGTTAGAATTCAAGTACGTCGCTGGAGGCGACAGTGGCGTCTACCTCAAAGGAACGCCGCAAATACAAGTTTGGGACTCGAAACACGAAGGCCATTTTAAAAATGGCGGCGACAAAGGATCAGGTGGGCTCTGGAACAACTCAAAAGACTCGCCCGCGAAAAATCCGCTTGTACATGCTGACAATCCTGCGGGCCAATGGAACAAATTTCGCATTATTCAACTCGGCGCTAGGACCACCGTTTATCTGAATGAAAAACTTGTCGTCGACCACCAGATCATGGACAACTATTGGGATCGCAAGCGACCGATTCCTCCATTCGGCCCCATCCAACTACAAACTCACTACGGTGAGATGCGATGGCGAAACGTCATGGTTCGCGAAATCAAAATCGACGAAGCCAACAGGATGCTGGCAGAGAAAAATTCTGCCGATTTCAATTCCGTCTTTAACGGGAAAAACTTCACTGGCTGGGACGGTCCAACGGACCAATACGAAATCGTCAACGGCATCCTGAAATGTAAACCGAACTCCGGCGGCACGATCTATACCAAGCAAGAGTACTCTGATTTTGCGGTCCGATTCCAATTCAAGCTTCCTCCTGCTGGCAACAATGGACTGGCGATTCGGTACCCCGGAACCGGTGACACGGCTTACGCGGGAATGTGTGAGCTTCAAATCCTTGACAATCCGGCTGCTGTATTTTCGAAACTGGACAAAAGGCAGTACCACGGATCCGCTTACGGCATGGCCGCTGCCGAAAGAGGGTACCTTCGACCTCAAGGCCAATGGAATTTCCAGGAAGTCACCGTGGTTGGCTCAACGATCAAAGTGGAACTCAACGGAAACTTGATCCTGAACACCGACCTTGGAAAAATCAACGGACTGGACAATTTCCTTGGTCGGAAACCGCACCCCGGAAAAGATCGGACTTCTGGTCACTTCGGGTTCGCAGGGCACAGCGATCCGGTAGAATTTCGCGACGTGATGATCAAGGATCTTGCCGGACCGTCGCAGTCCGGTGGAAAGCCAGAAAATGAATAAAGCCATTCGAGAACACATCCCCAACAACCTGATGTTCCGCTACCGCATCCCTTGCCAGCGAGTGGAATTGAAAACGAAATCGAAAACACCGAAACCAATCGAGCTGGATGAATCCTATCGGTTGCCGCATTTTGGAGAATTTGATAGCCAGCATCAGTTCGCTGACATGCGAGTCGGCTGGAATGAGAACGGTGTCTACGTGACGCTGATCGTCGAAGGCCGCGAGCTTCCGCTGGAGTGTCGCGAAACGGCGATCATGGACAGCGACAGCCTTTACCTGTGGATCGACACACGGGATACGCATGATGTGCATCGGGCAACCCGTTTCTGTCACTGGTTCGTGATGCTTCCGGCTGGATCCGGGGCGAAAAAAGACAAACCCGTTGCGACACCTGCCAAAATCAATCGCAGTCGAGAGACTTCTCCCGCGTTCAATCGCGCGAAAGTCGTCATCGAAAGCAAGGTAACCAAAACAAGCTATAAGCTATCGGCAATGATTCCTGCGGCGGCTTTGAACGGCTGGGATCCTGCCGAACATCGCAACATCGGTTTCAACTTCATGGTCAACGATAGTGAGCTCGGATTTCAAACGCTGGCTCTGGGACCTGATCTGCCCATCGAAGAAGATCCCAGCCTCTGGCATAGCTTGCACCTGGTGGACTGAACAACCGCGTGAGGATTTGGATCGGCGAGTGAGTCGAGTAACGAAAGTTCCTGAGTTTCTGCACCCGGCTGCTTACACGTTTTGAAGTTGCACATTTGAGCCCGGTTCTGGTGGCGGTGGAAATTATCTACCGGAATTATTCACGACGACAGGCGTCTGGTTTGTCCTTTGAAGCGATTCTCCGGACGCGGAGGCAAGTTTTGCAACTTCGTCAATTTCAAATCGTGGGTGACCTGTCGAAACCACAAACTTGGAGCAATATTCCAACGAAACAAGCTTTCTCCAGGTCGACGCCCACGCATCGTGAATAATCCGGGATCTAATCGCGATGAAATACGATGCTGAAACCGAGACAGTATCCAAAGCGTTTCAAATCGCTCAAGCCAGTTTCCGTCAGCAAAACGAAACCCTCAATCGAACAAATTGGACTTGGTGAAAGCTCATTCGCGACGCCGGCAATCGCCAATGATCGCATGTTCCTGCGGACGAGCTCGAAATTGTTCGCGGTTGGCAAAAAAATAGAATTCGCTACAGAGCCAGCTACAAAACCATGGCTCCGACGCCTTCGTCTGTCAGTTGTTTGCAATTGTTTTGCGATGGTTCGCGGGCGACGACGGCTTCAACTTCCACCGAGTATCTGAGACAATGTTGCTGACCTTTCATCATTTTCACGACTGAAGATCACGATGACTCCCGGACAGAAATTTCGCGAATCGATTGAGCTTGAAACACCTTTGCAGATCCCGGGCACCATCAATGCGTACACGGCGATGCAGGCGACGCAAGCCGGCTTTCGAACAATCTATCTTTCTGGTGCAGGTGTCGCCAACGCGTCTTTCGGGATGCCCGACCTTGGCATGACTTCGATGAACGACGTCGTCGATGATATCACTCGCATCACATCGGCCGTCCCAACACCGTTGCTGGTGGACGCCGACACCGGCTGGGGGCACGCGCTGACGATCGCCAGAACGGTCAAATCGTTCATCAAAGCGGGAGCCGCTGCTCTGCACATCGAAGACCAACTTGCAGCCAAACGTTGCGGTCACCGTCCCAACAAAGCCATCGTCGAAACGGGCGAGATGGTCGACCGCGTCAAAGCCTGCGTGGATGCCAGAACCGATCAGTCGTTCGTCATCATGGCTCGAACCGACGCCCTCGCCAGTGAAGGAGTCGACGCGGCGATCGAGCGATGCATTGCTTACGTTGAGGCGGGAGCCGATATGATTTTTGCAGAAGCGATCACCGACCCTGACCAATACAAAAAATTCACCGCTGCCGTTAGCGTTCCCGTGCTGGCCAACATGACAGAGTTTGGTAAGAGCCCGTTGATGACAACCGAACAACTGAAAGAAGTCGGCGTGGCGATGGTTTTGTATCCGCTGTCAGCATTTCGAGCGATGAGCTTCGCCGCAGAATGCGTCTTTAACGCGATCCGCGGCGACGGAACTCAGGCTCGCATGCTCGATCAAATGCAAACTCGGGACAAACTCTACCAAGTGCTCGACTACCACCAATATGAACAACAGATGGACAAACTCCTGAAAGAGAAATCATGACCGCAAAAAAGAAAACAGGTGGACTCGCTGGAGTCGTTGCTGGTGAAACGGCAATTGCGACCGTTGGCAAAGAAGGAAAAGGCTTGAACTATCGAGGTTACTCGATCTTCGATCTTGCTGAGCATGCGACGTTTGAAGAAGTTGCCTTCCTGCTGCTATACGGCGAACTTCCTTTGATGAAAGAATTGGACAGCTTCAATTCGCGTCTCCGCAGCAAACGAGCGCTGCCGACCGCCGTTGCGGAAACACTTGAGAAGATCCCGGCGACGGCCCATCCGATGGACGTGCTGAGAACTGGTTGTTCAATGCTGGGCGTGATCGAGCCAGAGAACTCTTTCGACGAACAGCTTTCCGTCGCGGAACGAATGCTGGCGACTTTCCCTTCGATGTTGGCCTACTGGCATCGTTTCAGCACAGATGGAACGCGAATCGACTTTGATTCTTCCGAAGAAAGCATTGCGGGTTATTTCCTTGAAAAAATGCACGGCAAAACGCCCTCGGACCTGATTCGAAAAGCCATGGATTGCTCGCTGATCCTTTATGCGGAACACGAATTCAATGCCTCGACTTTCACGGCTCGAGTTTGCACCGCAACGCTTTCTGACATGCACTCTGCAATCACCGGAGCGATCGGAACACTGCGCGGACCGCTGCACGGTGGAGCCAATGAAGCGGCGATGGAGCTGATTGAGAAATTCCAGACTCCCGACGAAGCGGAAGCCGGCATCATGGAAATGCTTGCCAACAAGTCGCTGATTATGGGTTTCGGCCATCGCGTTTACACGATCTCTGATCCTCGCAACGAAGTCATCAAGGGCTGGGCAAAGAAGCTCGCGGATGAAGTCGGCGACACGGTTCTGTATCCGGTCTCGGAGCGAATTGCTGAAGTCATGTGGCGAGAGAAAAAACTTTTCCCGAACCTCGATTTCTTCAGTGCATCGGCTTACCACTTCATGGGCATCCCGACACCACTGTTCACGCCGATCTTTGTTCTGTCACGAGTCTCCGGCTGGGCGGCTCACGTGATTGAGCAGCGGAGTAACAATCGACTGATCCGGCCGGGCGCTGAATATGTCGGGCCAGATTCTCGCGAATTCGTGGTCATGGAAGACAGACAGGTCGATGGCGGCATGCTCTAAAACCTGATTTCCGGGCGCGTGGAAGCCGTCGCTCCAACATGAACGTGACATGTCAAACGTTTTGATCATTTCTCATCGTCGATCGGGCACTCACCTGACGATCGACACCATTCGAAACAACTTTTCGAAGTTGCGAGAACATCCTTACGTCGTGATCGAAACGATTGATCCGAATCACCCCGAGCACCTGCCTGTTGATCAGATGCGGGAGTTGACGGCCTCGGACCAACGCGTCATCAAAACCCACTATCGCTGCAACAGCATCGAAGACCTTGAAACGGCATCCGCACAGCATGTCTCTGAGCTGATCCACGATTCAAAGAAGATCTACGTCGTTCGCAACGGACTGGACGTGATGGCTTCACTGTACGAATTTCGGCGCGGGCATGACGAACGAGTGAAAGAGCTTTCTTTCAGCGATTTCATTCGCGAACCTTCCTTCGATACTCAAGCTGGCGAATTCGACAAAGTCACTTACTGGGCGCACCACGTCACAACATGGCTCGACAGCTCTCACGCGAAAGACATGTTGACCATTCGCTTCGAAGACTGGGTCAACCAGTACAAACAAACGATCAAACAAGTCGGCAAGTTTATTGATTTGCGAAGCGACTGGCTGAAGACGGATGTCCGGATCGCTTCTCAGACCGGCAAAAAGAATGCGAAAATCGAACGGACTTGGGTTGAACCTCGCAAAGGCAAGATCGGCGACCACGCGAACTATTTCAGTCCGGACGATTACGAATATTTCTTTCGCAACTGCGGCGATCTAATGAGCAGGCTCGGGTACGAAAAGTAAAACCTTCCAGCTTCCAGGCTGTTAGAAATTCGGCGATGAAAGCGATTTGACTCGAGTGCTCCTACGCCTTGTTCAAATGCCGCAGCGGTTTAGGCAGCGGAAAGTTCACGTTCTCCTGCCGGATCACAACGGGTTCAACTTCGGCGTCGAACCGCTCGACGATCCAGTCGACACATTCTTCGACGACGGTTTCTGGAGCACTGGCGCCAGCGGTGATCAGCACGTTTTCAACTCCTTCGAACCAGGCAGCATCAATGTCCTGCTTCCCATCGATTAAATGTGAATCGATTCCGGATTCCGCAGCCAGCTCTCGCAGTCGCTGACTGTTGGAACTGTTCTGGCTACCCAACACCAAACAAAGGTCCGCTCGCGAAGAAATGATGCGAACGGCCTCCTGGCGATTCTGCGTCGCGTAGCAAATATCTTCTTTCGGAGGATTCACAAGATTCGGAAACCTTTCCCGCAACCGCTTGATGATTCGGTTCGCATCGTCAACCGAGAGCGTCGTTTGAGTCAGATAAGCCAGCTTGGCATCAGGATCGACATCCAACTTATCGACATCCTCTTCCGACTCGACCAAAATCATGACTTCCGGAGCTTCCCCCATCGTCCCGATTACTTCGTCGTGCCCTTCATGCCCGATCAGAAAAATCTGATATCCCTCACGAGCATATTTCAATGCCTCAAGATGCACTTTCGTGACCAGTGGACATGTCGCATCAATCGCATTCAGATTCCGCTCCTTCGCGAGGCGGCGGATCTCTGGCGAAACACCGTGAGCTGAAAACAGCAACACGGATCCGACAGGAACTTCTTCCAATTCGTCAACGAAGATCGCCCCCTTCTCTTTAAAGGATTCAACCACATATTTATTGTGGACGATTTCGTGGTAAACGTAGACCGGTGCGCCGAATTCCTGCAAAGTGAGGTCAAGGCTCTCAATCGCCATGTTTACGCCCGCACAAAAGCCTCGCGGATTGGCCAACAGAATCTTCATGGTTTCTCCAATATTGATCGCGACTCTAACCGATATAAAATTTTCGCTGCAACCGGTTCGCGACATCGCTATTCTAAATCGCCGACTGTTTTTGGATACCGCCAATCGAAGTTCCAGCTATTTTCAGCTGCGGAGCCCGGTTATCGCTTGCTGGCGGGACGGGTTATGATGGCGAAAGCAAACGGATAGTCGTTGTTGACGTTTACGGAATTGCCTGGACCATTTGAAATGCAAGCTTCACCTGCCGACGAAACCACAGCAAATTACCTTGATCGCGGTTTCCGCAGTTCCCGTTCTGCGGTCCGAAGTTTCTTCAAAGAAGGTTTGTGGGTCACTGCCAATATGGACCGGCAAAAACGAAGAGACCTCGACGCAATCGGAAGCCACTTGGTTCGGTGCCTTGATATGCTGGACCTCGAAAGCACCGAAGGACTACCGCTGGATGTATGGAAAGAGATTCGGGATGAGTTGAGCGATGCGTTTTGTGGGAACTGGAAATCGCCGGAACACGCAGCCCTCGCCGATGTCGTTCAGCGGCATGATATCCCCAAGCAATTCATTTTCGACATGGCCAATGGAGCCGATTACTGGATCCGTTTCCATCGCTTCGAAACGTGGGAGCAGCTTGATACGTTTGCATCCAATCTTGGCGGCAGTGCAATGGTTGCGGCATGCAAAGTTATGGGCGTGATCGATTCTGACTATCAGATTCCGGCGCTTAATTGTGGCAAAGCGATTTTGCTGACTCAGTTGCTTGCAAATTCATACGCTCGGCTGAAGGTTAATGAAAACTTTTTGGCCGAGGAAGACGTCGATCGTTTCAAGCTGGACATTCATCGCGTGAAGATGAAACAGGAGTGCCCTGAGCTGAAGCGTTTCGTTCGATTCACAATTTCGCGGCTGGAGAAATTGTTCCTCGAAGCGGGCAAGCTGATCGCGCACCTTGACTTTGATGGAGCACGATCGGTGACTTCGCTCTTGTGCATGCACTGGCGAATTCTCACGCGATTGCGACTGGAGCCGGAACTTATCTACGAACCCAACGGCGTTTTGACGCGACGTGATCTTTTGGGACTGAAATCAAGACATCTGCTGGGCATCGAAGGTGGCATTCCGATCATCCCCGAGCCACAAGCCCATCATTAATTAGCAGCAAGCCCATCATTAGCCGCACGTCGACGGGCGGCGGCGATCCCGCCTGACTTCCCGAAGCCGCAAAGTTTGCCATACCGGTTCGGAATTCCTGATCGGAACGAGCTGCATTCGACATGGCTCTATGGTCGTTAGATTCCGCAATTTCGATAACTCCGACAAGGACCAGTGTGCGAGAGGAATACGCGCCGCCGGTCGGAGTCAATTCGAAACTTGGTTAATCTCATGCGATCATTCGACACTCAATCAGCGAGCATCATTGCTGCCTGTTTGTGCGCCATGATGCCGTTCGCAGGATGCCACGCAACACGCTCCAATCCATCAAAGTTCGTTTCCTTTGCTAAAACCCCCGCCGTGACTTTAGCCGACGACTCGGCGGCGAATTCCTTGGCAGCCGACCCCTCGGCAACCGATTCGATAGCCAACCAACCGAAGCCCCAAAGCCAAACGCATCAACTGGTCAGCTTTCAGGCACCGCCAGACATCAATGTCGTGGAGCCAATCCGTTTTGAAACCGACGCTCCAAGTGAAACCGACGCTCCAAGTGAAACCGACGCTCCAAGTGAAACTGACGCGACAGGTGAAACCGGCGCGATAGATGGACCCGGGATCACGCTCTCAAAACTCGAACAATACCTGCTGCAAAACCATCCGGCATTGAAGAAAGCCGACTCTCAGGTCCGCGAACTTACCGGAAAAAAACTTCAGGCGGGCCTGTCCCCCAATCCAACGATCGGTGTTATCTCAGACGACATCAACGCGAATAACGGGGCAGGGCGGTACGGTGCTTTTTACAGTCAACGAATCGTACGCGGTGGAAAACTTGGATTGGCTCAATCCGTCGTCTGCTCTGAACTGAAAGTTGCTCGAGCGCGTTACGACGCGATCGCGCGAGAACTCATGATCGACTTACAGCAACGCTATTACGCTGTCTTGCTCGCTCAAGAGAACGTTCGCATGGCAGAGGAGTTGATTCAGATTCTTCAAGAATCAGCCAAGGTTTCCCAACAGCTTTTCGCGGCCGAGGAAATCGCCAGAGCACCCGTTTTGCGTTCGGAACTGGAACTCGAAAGTGCGAAACTGACACTTCGAAAAGCCGAAAACAATCGCACCGCCACACGACGACGTCTAGCTGCGCTGGTTGGCGAATCGGAACTAAACCTTGGTTCACTGAGTGGCAACGTTCGCGATTCGCAACCGATCGACGATTTCGAAGCGGCGTTTGATCAATTGCTGGCGAGCCACCCCGAACTGCGTGCCGAGTTTTCAGAGATCGAAGTCGCCAGACGCAGCCTTGCCAGCGCGCGAGCGGTTCCTGTTCCCGACGTGACTTGGCAGACGAGCGTTCAATACGATTTCACGACGGACGAACTGGTCGGAGGATTCCAGGTCGGGTTCCCGCTTCCCAAATTCAATCGCAATCAGGGCTCGATCCTGCAAGCGGCTCAGAAGATCCAAACCGCCCAGCACGCGGTTGACGAAAAAGTATTGCAACTGCGTGATCGACTGACGCAAGCATGGGCTTCGTACATTGACGCAAGGATTCAACTGAAAGCTTATGACGAAAGCATTTTGCCCAAAGCCAAGGAAGCCATGGACTTGGCGAGCGAAGGTTTTCGCCAAGGAGAAACGCCTTACCTTGAGCTACTTTCGGCTCAGCGACTGTTCACGCAAACACGAATCAACTACCTGCAAACCCTGCAGCAACGCTGGCAATATCAGGTAGAAATCGAGGGACTCATATCCAACATCGGAAATTCGGCGGAGTCCATGGCCTCGGAAATGATCAGCCACCAATAGAAAGCGGCCTCGAAATATTTCGACGCGAAACTTGTCACAGTCTCATTACACGGCTGCATCTGCAGGGATATGCGAACTCGATAAACGCGTTTCAAACCCTGACAGCTGCACTTCGACGCCGGTACGCCATTCGGCTTCAACGTAGCTTTTCAAGCTTGACGCTAATTTCTTCAATCCCTTTCTCGCATTCGGCAATGTTCGCTCGACAGCGTTCAACTGCTGCATGCTGGTGTCGAGTATCCATAGAGAAAGAGAATCCCGGATACTGCTGATGAGCTACTTTTCCCGCTACATCCAAGTCGACCAATGCCTTATCCAAAGCGGTTTCGTTTTGACGCTTCAACAGAACAAGTCGATCCATTTCTGCTTGCAGAGGAACTCGAACTGAATCCAACTTCGATTCGAGCTCCGCAATTTGAACTCGCTCACACCAAACAACCACCAACAGGAAAACGACGATCGAAACAGCCAACAGGCTGGAAAGCGAAAACTGCCTGAACGGCTGAGCCATGATTGAACACTTTAAAACGACTGATAAATAAGGTCACCCAAGACACCTATTCTGTGACTCGCGTACGCACGATCTTCCAATTGGTTCATTCGTTGCCAAGAGATTCCAGCATCGCGGGATCAATTTTGGCCTTCACCGTTCGACGGTCGATCCCAAGTTTCTTCGCCGCCGATTCGTAACTGCCTGTTTTGTGATAGAGCCATGTGCAATATCGCTGCAACAATTGATCGGCAGTCAGACTTGCATTGACGGCATCATCCAGCCAGTTGTTCGAAGTCGCGGACGCAG
Source organism: uncultured Pirellulaceae bacterium (assembly GCA_964479855.1). GTDB lineage: Bacteria > Planctomycetota > Planctomycetia > Pirellulales > Pirellulaceae > Mariniblastus. Next base: position 21,358 of record CAYZPA010000036.1, on the reverse strand, counting down.
CATTAGATAGATGTTCCGGCGGCAAATACTGATTGCGGATCATGATACTGCTGATGCACTGTTCCAATTCGCGAATATTCCCTCGCCATGGATAGTCCGCACCAAGATTCTTGAGAATCCACGAAGAAGCTTGCTCCGCCAGGGATTCTGCACCGGTTCCCGCCACCTTCCGAGCGATATGTCGACAAAGGGAATACAGATCTTCCGGTCGATGATCCAATTGCACTCGAAGTCCGGGAGTCTGAATCCTGTCCGCACAAAGCCGGTAGTAGAGATCCTCACGAAATCGTCCCGCCTTCATTTCAAGGCTCAGATCGCGATTCGTCGCGCCAATCAGCTTCCCTGAGAACTGACGCTCTTTGGTTTCGCCCAACCTTGAAAAAGTTCGTTGCTGAACAACACGCAAAAGCTTCACTTGCAACGCGGGATCGAGTTCCCCAATCTCGTCCAGAAAGATCGCTCCATGCGGCGGGCACAGTTCAAGCCAACCTTTTCGATCGACCACCGCACCGGTGTAGGCGCCTTTTCGATGCCCAAACAATTCGGACTCGATCAAATTGGCTGACATCGCTGAAAGATTCAGCGGATAAAACAACTCGTCTCCAGAATCAACGAATTTCGATTGCTTTTGATCAAAAGGAATGTACTGCGACAGCCCGATTGCTCGAGCGACCAGTTCTTTTCCTGTTCCTGATGGACCAGTTACCAATGAAGGCAAGCCGCTCATGCGATCAAAAAGACTCACTCGATAGCGTCGAATATCACAAGTGAAAATCGAATCCCAAACAGCACCACGCAACTCGATGGATGGTAACGAGTCGCCAAGGATGAACGTGTAAATGTTGTAGAACGCTCGATGGATCTGACACAAAAATGCAAACAGGTGGTCCGCGGTTTGAATTGAGTCATCTGTCAATCCTGGCATGTTCACCAGCACTCGATAGTCCGAATGAAACGCTTTCCACGTCTTGGCCGTATTGGCGGGCTGTTGCAGCACTGCCGGATCTTGATGCACGATGTGACGATACAGCAGGGCATAGGTTGCGACGTTCCAATAGTGCTCAATGGCGTCTGGCGATACCGTTCGCCCGTCTCCAGCCTGCTGCTTGATCCGTTTGATCAAGTCGATCGCAATGTCGGTCAGCCGCGTGACATTGGGGCGTTCCCGGTCAACGCTTACGTCGAGCGTTCGACTCCACGCGACCACGTCTTCGGGCTCGAATTCCTTGCCCAGAACCTGTTTCTCAAGTTTGATTCGCTCCGGTGAAAATGGATTGCAGAGCGCAAGACGGGAGAGCTTTTCCAGCAGTTTTTCGTCAGAAGTTCGAACAGAAGGCATAAACGCTCCACAGACACTGAATGTACACAGTTGCATCAAATGTACTTTCAAAACAAGCAGCAGTTTCGAATCCAAGACGATTTCTTTGCGTTTTCCTTGATTTTATCGAGGAATGCCGCGTACGCGAGCATTCTGCCCTGTTTGGCATCGTGCGTGCTTTAAGAGCTCAGAAGTATCTCATATCGAACTTTCTGGGGAGAAAGACAATGCAACCTGAAGAAAGCGCCGCCGCTGAAATCATTGATGCGGAACTCGTCGATGCGGAACTCGTTGGCGAAGAATTAAACACCGGAGCGAAAACGTCCGCTTCGACAAACAAGGGAATTTTGGAGCAGCTCCTCAGCGAGCAATCGCTGAAATGGATGATGTGCTGCGGCTGCGGATTTCTGGTTCTTGGATTTGTTATTTGGCTCTGGTCCGCCGGGATCTTTGAAAATCCAATCATCATCGCAACGACTGTATCAGCAGCGACTTTGGGCACCCTTGCCGCTGGCATCGGGCTGGTTCGGTCGACTCGATATCAACTGGCAGGAAAAGGCCTCGCAATGCTGGGCTCCCTTGCCATGCCATTGAACCTGTGGCTATACGATGCTCAAGGTTTGATCACGCTGGCTGACGGAGGCCACCTCTGGATCCCGGCAGCCATTTGCTGCCTGATTTATGCCATCGTAGCCAGAGTGCTCCGAGATGCCACATTCGTCTACGCGTTGGTGGGAGGCATCGTCATGACGGGAATGCTGTTCCTTGCCGACGCGAGCGTGAATCATTTTTGGGCGCTGATGCCGCAAGTCACTTTTCTGGTCGCAACTGGCTGGATCTGCACTTTCGCAGAACGATTGTTCATCGATGACGATGGAGACTTTTCGCGCAAGCGTTTTGGATCCGCTTTCAAAACAGCTGGGCTCATCGTCGTCGGCAGCGGATTGGCCATGCTCTCAGCCGGCTACGGTACCGCGATCGTCAATCAAGTACTGTTCAACCAGCTTTGGCCTCTGCTTGCTTCGAGCCAGCCGCATAAGCTCTGGGGCTTGGGCGTTGTTGGAGTATCAGCTGCCGGGTTTGCTGCCATGGGAGTGATCCATCGATCAGAAAGCCACTTCCGAGCGGCCGCACTTGCAGCAGTGTTGATGGTTCCGATCACCATTGATTTTCTTGCGATCAAAGTCACCGTGACACACGTCGCGATTCTGTTTGCTTCGCTGATTGCGGTCACCAACCTGTTTTTCTTGAGACTACGACGTACCGGTAGCTCAAGCGATGGATTTCGAAAAGAATCAAACTTCTCATTTCAAACCCGTCGTTCCATACACAACCTGTCACTGATCGGCGCAAGCGTCCTTTCCGTATTGGCGATCCTGCAATTTGTTGTGCAATTCATGCCCGAATCCGCTCGATGGTTCCTGAATCCACTTGGAATTGAATCGACCATCCAGATCCTGATCACAGGTATCGCTGCGGTAACATTTAGCTGGAACTGCGAAAAAGGCAAAGGAAGCGACTACGAGCAGGAAGCCGATGCTACCGGCTTGGTAGCGATGGCGGTCGGTGCGGGTCTTGTGGTCGCGGCGGCGTGGACAGGCTGCTTCGTTCAATCGATTTTGCCCGGTCAAATCTTTTCTGTCATTGTCGGATCTTTGACGCTTGCCATTTCGCTGGCGGCGTTGCTGACAAATCGAACCGGCAAGACTGACTCGATTGTTTTCGCTGCAACGTTTGCTGCCGCGACTCACCTGATCCTGTTCACATCATTCGCACTCAACGGCCTGCTAAGTTTGAGCCACCCTCACCTTTATTGGATTGCCAACTTGTTGATTACCGCGACCGTTTTCCTTGCGAATTCGTTCAGTACCAGAAACGCTGTAGGCAGGGATGTTCAACGAGGGCTTGCGTGTTTGAGTGCGACGGCAGCGGTTGCAACGGCGGGCCACTGGATAGGATTTGATTTTGGCTATTGCCTGATTCTGGCTCCAATGCTGGTCGGCACATCGATGAAAATCGCGGTTGCGTTTGTGCGAGCAAATCACAAATTGGTCAAGTCCGACACCGCAACTCAGGTATCACTGTTCGCGAAATATTTGGTGATGGGATCTGGCGTTGCAGGCACCTTGTTCACCATGAGCCGATGGCTGGAGAGCGAAACGAGTGTGGAGCTGATGCTGCTGGTGGCGACTCAACTGGTTTGCGTTGCGGTTGTCAGTTTCCTGTCGAAATCACAAGCGTGGCGATTTGCATTTCGAGGCCTTATCGTTGCCACGATCGCCAGCGGGTTTTGCGTCTTTGATGGCTGGCTTCAGATCGATGGCTGGCATCGCGCCGAATTGTTTTGCTTGATTGCGGGCCTGATTGCGATCGTTCTTGGGCACGTCGCGTGGTTCCGCGAAGACGACCAAAAAGACGAAGTCGTGGGATTCAGTTTGCTGTCTGGCAGCCTGTTGCTAATCCTTCCACTGACCATCGGCCTACTGTTTTACCGACTGGAAAGTGGATCGGATCCGGTGTGGCAAACCTTCCATGAACTGACGGCAATCGCCACTGGACTGTTGCTGCTGGGCTCGGGTTTGATGTGCAAGCTTCGTTCGACAACGATCGCAGGAGCAGCCTTGCTAGGCGTTTACATTCTGTCGCTGTTGACGTTGATTCGATTGCCATCACAGCTGCAAAGCGTTTCGGTAGTGATGATGGTTGGAGGCGCCCTGTTTTTCGGAACCGCGCTGCTGATGAGCGTTTATCGCGACCGAATTGTGAGTCTTCCTCGCCGAATTCGAGAAGGCGAAGGCGTCTATCGCGTGCTCAAGTGGCGATAGTGTCGTGTCAGCTAATTGGCGATGGCTGAGTGGCCTGTCGAGCGATCCCCAGGCTCGGCAGGCCTTTTTTGTTGCGACGCACTACTTCGAGAACGCGCCCGCCATCGCAGCTCCGGCAGGATTGGGGACGCTGAAAATGTTGCTCGCAGGACGAAGCTCGGGACCGTTCTTTTCCTTGCCCTGCTTCTGGGCCTTCGTCGCAGCGGCCAAAAACTGCTCCCAACATTCGCCGAATGCATCAACAATCACTGGATCGAAATGGCTTCCACTTTCCGATTCAATCAAGGACTTCGCCTGTAGAGGGCACATCGCTTTTTTGTAGACACGTTCTGACGTCAGTGCGTCAAACACATCAGCAACGGCAACAACTCTGGCTGACAACGGGATATCGTGGCCGGCACGTCCTTCCGGGTAGCCGGTCCCATCAAACTTTTCGTGGTGAAAACGAGCGATCTCCGATGCGGCAGCCAGAAAATTCGCACCGCTTAGCGGAGCGACTGCTTCATCAATGATATCAGCACCGATGGTTGTGTGAGTCTTCATTACATCGAATTCATCCGGCGTTAACTTTCCGGGCTTCAGAAGAATCCGGTCAGGAATACCGACTTTTCCAATGTCGTGCAGGACGCTGGAGCGAGCGATCACATCGATCGACTGCGTTGTCAGCAAATCGCGATAAGGTCCAGTTTCACCAAGCTGCTCAAGTAGAAGCCGCGTGTAATGCTCAATGTTTCCGAGATGGGTTCCGGTATCCTTGTCACGTGATTCAGCCAGTTTCGCGAGCGAAGAAAACACAACATCTTGCGTGGAAGTAATCTCGCGCCCGCGTTTGTCGATAATGGACTCGAGAGTCTTAAGAGTTTGGCTGGACAATCGATTCGAATGCCACCGCGACACTTGAGCCGCAGCCACTTGGGTCAGTTCCATAGGTGCGAACGGTTTTCTTAAAATCAAAAACTGATCGATTCCTACCAGCTTTTCAGCAAACTCTTCCCAGGTGCATTCTGAGTCTTTCGTGGAAATCACGATTGGTAGATCAGCGGCGACCTGACAGATTCGCTTCGCGGTTTCGAAACCATCCCAACCGTCCAGCATTTTTGAATCGATGAAAACGGTCGAGTACGGGCGATTTTCGGCGATCGCGCGATGCACCATCTTGAGTGCCCGCTCTCCTTTGAACGCCGAATCGATTTCATACTGAAACTTGGATACCGTCGACTCGATTTGCTGCCGATCCGAAACAAGGATCTTTCGATAGCTCCGATGCACTGATGCAGTGTCATCAACGACAAGTACGCGCCAAGTTTTAGCTTGTAGAGTTTTCATGAAAGCGAGTTTGGGAAAAGTTAAGGCATAGGGGAACAGTCAGAAACCCTAGGCCACTCGCTATCAAATCAAGGTCCAGCCGCTCAAAGGCAACACGGTAAGCCCTCATTGCGGCGCTCTGTAACGATAAGATGGACTGAAAGGATTGAGAAGCAGATCAACCTACTTCAAAACGCTCAAAACAGCCCGGATCTGACGCTGTAGAGGCTGTGGAGCACGCACGGCAAGTATTTTCCCACCGTCGATCAAACGGACCGCAACGCCCGGCCGCCGAATTTGGCCGCCCAATGAATCGACCAAAAGCCGGTCGATCTGCCGAGCATTGAATTTGCCGCCCGCAATGCTGTCGGTTTGATACAGCTTCACTTCGAAAAGATTGTCTGCCTTATCGAAAGAAGTCAGCCAGACTGTTTGATCGTCGATCATGTAGACTGCAGCGTCCAATGAATGAGCCGTCTCTTCGATGATTTTTCCGACCGTCGGCTCCAACATCCAACCTGCAGCCATCGCGTCAGGAGTCCAACCGCTGGATAGTAGTTGTCCCCAGTCGACAAAAACTGACACGTCGTAGGACGATTCGACTTCCTGTAAAAACTGACCGATCGGCTGACGCATGGTCTGCTTTACTTTGTACTTGGCCGCAAAGGGCCCCGCATCGATCGAAGGCAATGGCTTGAGCATCGGTGATTCGGGAGCGGCACCCGATTTCAATTCGCGGATTGCCGCAACCAACTTTTTAACCTCCAGTACGACCAGCGGTTGATGATTGACGACCAGCGATCCCTGTTGAAACTCAACGGTTCCTTTTTCAGGCTGCGGATCGGCACCCACCGGAAGCCAACCGGCCGGGTAAACCATCTGGGTAACCAGCTGCACCATTTCATTGCCAGTGAAATTTTCCGATATCAGATCGGCCACATCGACATTGTCGCTGGCATCTTCATCAAAGGATGCGGTCAGAATGAATCCACGATCCGTTTCGACAGCTTCCAAACCTTGAGAATCTGCAACGGCCCGCACAACATCTGAAACACTCTGGCGTTTCAGTGTCAGCGTAATTTCCGGATTCAGAGGTGCCCCCGTCGCGGCAAGCACAGGGACATCGATATCCAAAACCAGACCTGATATCGCAGAAAGCTCATTCAACACCGATTGCAGAGGAAGTTTTTTGTAGCTTACTCCGGGCAATTCGATCTGCTTCTGACGTTGAAAATCAACTGGTTTGAGCTCGGGTTTATCGAAGAAATATTTTGGCAATCCTACGTGGCCACTCTTTCCCGCGACAGCCGCTTCATCCCTGACTTCAGACAGCGACGTGCCGCTCTGCTTCAGGATCTCAAGAATTGAATTTTCATCGGCAGTCTCTACCGCGACACCATCGGGCATGGGAGTGTCAATATCCGATGGTTCTGGAAGTGATTTCGTATCGCTCCCTGCATCGCCGAAGCCTTCAATTTCTGGCGGCTGATCGGAGACCGAAGCGATCGGCGGAGGCACCTCATCTTCAGGAGTTTCAATGTCAACTTTCGGAGCCGCGAACTTTGCGACCGGAGGCTCTTCAACGTCCTCGGCATCACCCACATCCTCCACCAACGGTAGCGGAGACTCGATGGGTTTCACCGGATCGGCCTGTTTTTCACCTTCAGTATCAACAATCGGATCAGGGTCCAAGCCAATCGGATCTTTTTCATCGGGACCGCGGACCGCGACTTGACTGGAACGATCGCCATCGGTGGCGTTGGCGAAACCGCTGACGATCGCGTAGCCACCGATCCCAACCGCCATCAACGAAGCGATTCCAACTGCCAACAGAATTAGAGTTTTCTGCTTTTTGCGAGTCGCCGGATTGACCCAGTTTTCACCCGGCACCATCGGTTCAACAGAAGGCAACGATTTAGAGTCCGAGTTTATCGCAGCCGACTTTACCGATTCAGGATTTGAATTTGAATCGGGATTGGAATTCGCAGCCGTCGTGCCGGAGCGACGAGGCTTGGGCGTCGGAACGGCGGTTCCAGATTTTGTTGGTTTAGGCTGGGGCAGGTCGGGAGAAACCTTAGAACGTGTGGCGGGGTTGGGTTTTGGAATGACGGGGCGCTTTTCGAGAATCGCATCCATGTCCATGTCGTCGAAGTTCCCAGAAATGGACTCGGTCACTTCCCCGGACGCACTTTCGTCGACGGAATTCGCGAACTCATGACCGTCAGGCGCCTGTACAAGGATCATCTGGCCACACCGGGGACAGCCCAGTCGCTGACCGATTGCGGAAGCACGCTGCACTTTCAGCTTGGCTGCACAACTTGAACAGATCAGTTGGAAAGGTTCCACTTGGGACTCCTACAGTCATATTTTAAGAATGCTTCACTCGCTCTTGTCGCTGGATCCCAACTCGAAGGCCGCCGGTAAAACATAGTTGTTTTTTCTTGCGGCGTCTCGTGTCGTTACAAGAATCACTTGCTGTTCACCGCCTTCGGGATCGTCAGTGACAACCCAAATCAACTTGCAATCGGGATCATTGGCACCTGTAATGTTTCGATTCGGATTCGCAGCCACCATGATCGAAGTCAAAATGTCAGACAGCGATTTGTCGACGATTTCCAACGCAGCAGGACGCTGATTTTGAGTGATCCCGTCCATTTGCAAATCGGCGCCTGCAATTCGAATATTGAACTCAAACGAAAGTTGCGGATATTGATCCAGAACTTCACTGCGAATCTCTTGCAACAACACATTCAAATCCGGTGGATTGGCGACTTTTAGATCCCGTTTCGACGCAAGTAGTTCCCTTAAAGTTGCCGGAGTCTCCTCTTTTTCTGTTGCCGCGATACCTGAAACAGATACGGGCTCAAACGCCATCGCCAATTCAGATGCAGCGATCAGGTTGTGAAAAGCTTTCGGCCTGAGCCACGCATTGCCGATCACTTCACCGAATTCAGTGTCCCACCGCAAGTTTCCGGCCAATTCGCGAAGCATCGCTGGAAATCGTTTGCGGATCGGTTCCCAATATTCGTTCGCTCGCAGCTCGCGAAATTGCTCACCCGTTTCCAAAAATCGATCGGCAATCCGCTCTCGCAACAAGTCCACCATTTCACGAGGTTTCGTGTCCGCAGTGTGATCGACTCGAAGCTCCAGATAGTCTCCGGAATCGAAATGGAAACTGATCAGCATGCCGCGAACAGAGTCCGGCATCAAAAGGCGGATCTCTCGCATCATTTCCAAGCGCGATGCGAACAGCTTTTGCCCCTCCGTGTTGAACAGGGAAGTTTTGGGAACAATCAAATTCACGTCTCGCAAGGAATCCGTTCCCTCGGCCAATCGCAGCAGCGTTCCCGTCAGCACAGCCACCTCTCCGTCGGCCACTCGACGCGTGAGCCATGATGGCCCGACCGCAAACGCCAAAACGTCATTCGTTTCGTCATCGCGTTCGACGATCCAGTAACCTGTTCCTGCGGACGAATTGGTGAAACAACCTGGCAACCCGGGTTCAGAATCGGGATCGCCCCAAGCTTCGAGGCATTCCTCTTCTGTCACAGCTTCTTTTAATTTCACCAGCGAGAAGGATTCATATTCAAACTGCTCATTGCTGTGCAGTGAGACTCGTGAAGAATCTAATCTGTCGATCGTAAAGCCAACTCGAGTCTCGAATTCCTTCAGCAGAGAATCAAATTTTGGGCCCATCGCTTTGATGGCGGCGGCACCTGCCTCTGACCCATTAACGCTGGTCCAATTTACAAAGAACAGCATTCGTGGTGACGGGGGTAAGTGCTCCGTCGATACGGGAAACCCAGTCGTCGGCGACTCCCAAAGCGATTCGGAATCATCAGGCACCAGCTCCTGAACGTAGCTTTGGTTCTTGAGCATCCATTCCAATTGGGCTCGCCGAGCCACCTCAGGATCGACGGATGCGACTTCGGACAGGCCCTGTTCTTTCGGCTTCGAGCTTTCGGCAGCGACTTCAAAACGCGGTGATTCCAAAGTCTTCATATTGGCAACGAATGCAAAGAGCCCGATGATCGCCGCAAAACCGGTAAGCGAAACAGCGATCATCAGAGGCACGTTTTGCTTTCGCGGCCGTGAGTACGGACGTGCAGCGGGTTCATCAGTCGCAGCTGAGTCATTCGCGGTGGCAATTTTAGGCGCTGCGTCAGGAGCAACAAAATTCGGTTTTGCCCACGGCACAAGCGTTTCCAAATAGACCGCTTCGACCTGAGACGGTTTTGATTCTGAGTTCGGTTCGGCGACGCCGGTCGCGCAAAGTCGATTCAAAAAATCGACGCATCGCATCGCGCTGGAATCGGAATCGTCCTCACTACTGGCAACGTCACTTACAATGGCATCGAAGATCAATTCAGAAACGGGACCCGGAATCTCCTTTTGCATCAACAAAGAAGAAAAGTTCTTCGCGCCCGCCGACAGAAGCTTCTTCGACCCCGGAGCATCACGACCAAGGAGCATTCGATAGTAAATTCGTCCAAGCGATGACAAATCGGATCGAGACGCTGGATCTTTTTCACGAGTAGAAGACAAAGACGAAGTGAACGGCAGCAGGACCTGCGTTTTTCCTTTCGGATTCCAGTGAATACACGAAAGCTGTAAATCGCCATGAACGATCCCGGCACCTTCCAACGCGGAAACCGCAGCGGCAACCTGAGCGATGGTTTTGCCGGCTTGATCCCAAGGCAGGCGTCGCTTCAACGGTAACTTGTCTTCGAGAGTTTCAAGTGCAGCAACGGCGGTTACGACAAACCGATAGTTGGGCGTTGCGACCCACTCGTAAGCTCGCACCAGATTTGGATGCGTTACCTTAATCGCTTCGTCACAAAGAGACTCCACCGAAGACCAACGGCTCAAGTCATCAAAGGAATCGCCCTTCATAAAGTGCAGCCACACGGGATAGCCCGTTTTCCGATCCCTCGCAAGGAAAGCTCCGCCTTTCGCGATCGCGCCAACAATTCGATATCGGCCAAAATCAAACGGCCCTGAATGGCCTGCCAAAAGCACCTTTGCTTGCAGCTTTGTTAACAACTTTTCGCTGACCAGCCACTTGGCCAACTCTTGTGAATCGAGACCATCATTCTCGGTAAGATCGAATTGGGGCAACGACTGCTTTTGAATCCGGTCCAAATCCGCTGGTAGAAACAAATTGCTTCCACGAAGTACATCCCAGAATTCGTTGACTCCAATATTCACAAACTGTCACCAGAGAAATGAAAGTAATTCGCAGCGGGACCTGACGTACGGCACGTCGCGTTATGACAAAGATTATCGCCAAGAACCCCAAAGTGCCAATTGCCGCCAACAGCGTTTGTCTCTATTGTAAATCAAACCGTTAATCCCGCGATCAATTTCGCTTCAATCCAAGCCTGTTTCGTGCCAACATGAATTCACAAGCTCCCCGCAAGCATCACATGAATGCTTTCGAAACTGTAAAACATTATTTTGACCGTGCTGCCGACCAGCTTGATTTGGATCCAGCGTGGCGGACGCTAATGTTAATGCCCAGCCGGGAAATTACAGTCGAAGTCCCTGTTGAAATGGACGACGGTCGACTTGAAACGTTTGTCGGCTTCCGCGTTCAACACAATAACGCACGCGGCCCGATGAAGGGAGGCCTGAGATACCATCACGAAGTCGACCTTGACGAAGTTCGCGCTCTCGCTTCCTTGATGACATGGAAGACCGCCGTTGTGAACATTCCCTACGGTGGAGCGAAGGGCGGGATTTGCGTTAGCTCGCGAGATCTCAGCCGCAAAGAAAAGCAACGCATCAGTCGCAAGTTCGTCGATCAGATTCACGAAATCATCGGCCCCGACAAAGATATTCCGGCTCCCGACATGGGAACAGACTCTGAGACCATGGCGTGGATTCGAAACCAGTGGGAAAAATATCACGGCTTCAATCCGGCTTGCATCACCGGCAAACCAGTCGAAGACTACGGCGCCAAAGGTCGCGAGGAAGCAACAGGCCGCGGGGTCGGCATCCTTGCCTACAAGCTGCTGAAACGGATGGGGCGACGCCCGATGGACACCACCGTTGTCATTCAGGGATTTGGCAACGTTGGATCGCACGCCGCCAAGTACATGCACGAATCGGAATTCAAAATCACTGGCATCAGCGACATCAGCGGAGGTTACTTCAACCCGGAAGGCATCAACATTCCTGAGGCCCTGCATCACACCATCGAACACAGAACGCTCGAAGGTTTTACGGGAGCTCAAAAGATAACCAATGACGAATTGATCGTTGCCGAATGCGACATGCTGATCCCAGCTGCGCTCGGCGGCGTGATTCACTGCGAAAACGTGAACGATATCAAGGCAAACGTGATCATCGAGGGAGCCAATGGTCCGATTGATGCCGACGCGGACGAAACCCTGTTCAAAAATGGCGTCACCGTCCTGCCGGATATTCTGGCCAACGCCGGCGGTGTGACGGTAAGCTATTTTGAGTGGGTGCAGAATCGGCAGTACTACAGCTGGGATCTGAACCGCGTGCGTCAGGAGTTAGACGCCGTCCTGTCGTCTGCGTTCGAAGAAGTCTGGCATCAGTCGCAACAGTCGAACGTTAGCATGCGAACCGCCGCGTTCATGATGGGAGTCAGCCGGGTGAAGCGTTCGATGGAACTGGCTGGATTTTAATTTCGAACACGCACGGAAACGTCGTGGACGACCGGTAACATTTGCCGGCTCCGTCGGTATGATTCCGGCCTCAAGCTCAAGCATTACCGTTTCGAAGCCCGCAATTGAACCAGCTTTTGCGATGCCGGAGCTTGCGATGCCGACGTTTGTTTCGAAGGGCAATTCGAACAGGAAGTCCCACAGCCTCCTGCGGCTCGCCCGCTGAAAGCGAGCCACGTTTTTCGAATCAGGACCCAAATCGCTGCTGTCACAATCAACAGCGAAATCGCGGTCTGCCAGTCTATCAATTCCAGGTTCATGCTAGAAAATCCTGTCGGAGACCTGAAATGTGACCAAGGCCGCAACGTAAGCCAACACGGTCATGTAAACGAATGTGAACACCGGCCAGCGCCACGAATTTGTTTCGCGACCAATGACCGCCAACGTTGAAACACACTGAGCACACAAGGCGAAGAACACCATAATCGAAAGAGCCACCGGCAGAGTGAACAACGGTTTGTCGGTGCCCTCCCATGTGGCCGATTTCAAAGTCGCTCGCAGAGAATCCGATTCTTCGTCGGTATCGGCTCCCAACCCGAAGATAACCCCCATCGTCGAAACAATGACTTCGCGAGCAGGGAATGACGCGATCGCAGCACTGCCGATTCGCCAGTCCCATCCAAGTGGACGAACTGCGGGCTCGATGATTTTTCCGCAGCGGCCAAGAAAGCTGTTCTCCAGCTGGTGTGCCGCCAATCGGTTTTTGGCTTGAGCAATCGAATCCGTGAGCTCGATTCGTCGCTTCGATTTCGGATCCTTGATCGTTTCAAGCTCGGCCGAAACGGACTCAACAAGCGAAGCGTCTTTTGCAAGATTCGCCGGCAGCGTGGCCACATTATTTTGGGGAAAATAAGCAGCGGCCCAGACGATAATGGTCACGACCACGATCATCGTTCCTGCGCCCTGAACGAAAGCCCATCCGCCTTCGAAAACTCGCTGCCAAATATTCCGCAAGCTTGGCATTTTGTAGGACGGCAGCTCCAGCACGAAGGAAGAGGTACCCGTTTTCAAAATCGTTTTGCGCAGCACCCAAGCCACCAAAATGGCGGTCACGATGCCAACCAGATACATCGCCAGCATCACCAGCCCCTGCAGCCCAACGAGCCCGCCAAGAAAACTGTAATCCGGTACGAAGGCGGCGATCAGCAAAACATAAACCGGCAACCGAGCACTGCAACTCATCAGCGGAGCGATCAAAATGGTAATCAACCGCTCGCGGCTGTCTTTAATGACTCGCGTCGCCATAACGCCCGGGATGGCACACGCGAACGATGACAGCAGCGGAAACAAAGTGATGCCGCTCAATCCGACTCGCGACAAAAACTTGTCCAGCAAAAATGCGGCTCGGGCAAGGTAGCCCGTGTCTTCCAAAAGCGCCAGAATAAAAAACAACAGCACAATCTGTGGAAGAAAAATCAGAACACTGCCGACTCCATTGATCAGGCCATCAACAAGCAACGAGTTCAGCGTCCCTTCCGGAATGACCGCGTTGACGATATTCGCAAGGAAACCGTTGAACACATCGATCATCGCTGATGCTGGTTCGGCAGCCCAAAAAACGACTTGAAACAGAAACACCATCACAAGCCCAGCGACCAACAATCCCCAGAACGGATGCGTTAGCCATGCGTCCAGACGATCCGTGAGTTTTGCTGACTTTTTTGGATTGGACTTTTTGACAAACGATTCAAGATGACTGGTGATCCAGGTATATCGAGCTTGCGATTCGCTTTCGGCGATCGAATCGCCAGCGGACTTCATCGCATTCTGCTCAGTCTTTAGAGTTTCGAGAACGCGTTGATCGACCTCCGAACTCATTCGCTCCGCCATGAAACCGTCGGTGTCGAAAAGCATCCGGGTCACGGCGAAACGTTTTAAATCGCAATCGTCAGGGCAGGCTTCCTGCAATCGATCGATCCGCTGATTCATCTCTTCAGAAAACGGATCATGAGCAACATTCGGCTCCGTGGCGATCGCGCTGACGATCGCTTGCTTTAAAGTCTCAAAGCCGACACGACGTTTGGCCTGAACGCCAACAACAGGCACGCCGAGCAGTTCGCTAAGCTTTCCCAGATCAATTTCAATACCGTTGCGAGCCGCCACGTCGGTCATATTGACCGCAACCACGGTTGGCCGATGCAGATCCAGAACCTGGCTGACGAGGAACAGGTTGCGTTCGAGATTGCTCGCATCGACAACGCACAAAATCAGGTCGGGTTGCTTTGTGGCTGGAGGCTTTCCTAACAGAACGTCGAAGGTCAACATCTCGTCGGGAGAACGGGGTGCCAGACTGTAGGTTCCCGGCAGGTCCGTTAATTCGACTTGCCGCCCATCGATCTCCAGCCGACCGGTTCGCTTTTCGACAGTGACGCCGGGATAGTTTCCCGTTTGCTGTCGGACTCCAGTCAGCCCGTTGAACAAGGTCGACTTGCCCGTATTTGGGTTGCCCAGAACAACGACAGAAATAGGCTGCGAATCACTGAAAGCGGACTCGCCGTCGTTTTTTTTGGCCATGTCTTTTCAACGTTCAGAAAATCCGAGCGAAGTTAATTTGCCGGACCAGTCGTTTCAGGTCGGCTGAACCACTACAGCGGAGCTACAAGAATCTCGAGGTCTTTGGATGTCCGAACACAAAGTCGGCTTCCGTTAAGCAGCTGCACGATTGACGTGATGCCGCCACGGTTTACAGAAACGACAGCACCTTTTCGCAGCCCCATTTCAGCAAGCCGCGAAACTTCCTGATTCGAACCGCGCAAAGAGACGACTTCGGCCAGTTGGCCCGCACGAAGTTTCTGAAGCGGAATTGAACCGACGTTTGAGGACAATTCAGGGGGAGTCGCAACGGACATTGCACATTCCAGCGGTAATGAGATTGAGTCTCAAGATCATACTCGTTTCGAAGGCCTCGACAATAGGATATTGGCTTTCAGGCCTCACAAAATACGCCAATTCACCTATTCTTCGGCTCTTGCCGGAACGAGGTCGGCTCAAGTCAATTTGGGCCGACTTGTGGTATATCGACCGGTCGATCACACTGAGCGAATGCTGTCTAATTTGCCCTATATTTGCTCTATTTGAACCAAATCCAAAGTGCCAAAACCTCAGATCCCGACCACCCATGAGCAGGTCATTGCTCGCTACCATCAACGTTTGGCCGAGCAACAAAAAACCGTTGCCAGATGCAATTCGCAATGGAGCAAGGTCGCATGGCTGCGAGGCGTGCTCATTCTGCTTTTCTTCCTTGGATTGTTCTTCGCGATTAACGACGCATGGCAGCAGTCAACCTTGCTGTACACGTTGAGCGGGATTCTCTTTTTGGCGGCAGCCTCGGTGGCTGTTTACGTCGACAAACTCGAGCGGCAACTTCGTAGCTCGAGATTGATGGCAAGGGTCTTCCGCGAATCAATTGCTCGATGCGAACGCAAATGGAGTGAAATTGAAGTTCCAAAAGTCGATGTCTCGCCAGAACTGCGTGCCGTATCGGCTGACCTCGATCTATTCACCGACAGCTCCATTTTCAAGCTATTGGGAATCACGCGAACTCCGCTGGGCACCGAAACACTGGTTTCGTGGATTCGCGAAGGAGCCAACCCGCAAGAAGTCATGGCAAGGCAGGAAGCCGTCCGGGAACTGGCTCCTCGACTCCAATGGCGAGAAGAATTTCAGCTCCTCTGCGAACAACTTTCGGGAAGTCACGCGAATCCTCAAAGCTTCGTCGACTGGGCGCAGAGCCCAAACTGGTTTGAGGGACGGCGCTGGCTGTTGACGCTGGTCCGAATCACCGCGCTGGCTTCGATCGCGCTTTTTCTGTCGATCATTTTCCAGTTGATACCGCTGACGATTGCCGGGCCTTCGTTGCTGTGCGTCATGGCGGTCAACTTCATTATTTCAGTCTTCTACTCCGGTGCCATCCACGAAGAATTCAACAAGATTTCGACACAGGCAAACGAAGCGGGTGGCTACGTCGAGCTTTTCAATCGTGTTGCCAACTGTGATGTTTCGTCGACCCGACTAATGGAACTGGCGAATGGTTTCAAGTCATCGTCTCAGGGCGCGCAAAAGAACATTGGAAAACTTGGCAAGCTGACGTCACTAGCAAGCCTTCGCCGTGGCAGTGGCTTCATCCTGTATCTGCTGCTCGAATTTCTGTTCTTTTGGGACGCACATGTTTTGGATCTGATGGAAAAATGGAAATCGAAATCTGGGTCTGAGTGCCAGAAATGGTTTGCGGATCTTGGCGAGTGGGAAACGCTGTGTGCACTTGCCAAACTTGCAGGAGATGAACCAACGTGGACTTATCCCAAAGTCGCGATTCCGACCACGCCCGATGCTGCCTTGATATCAGGAACGAATCTCGCCCACCCGCTGCTGGGTCAGGAAAGGGTGGCCAACAGTGTGCAGGTCGGACCACCGGGAACCGTCCTGTTGGTTACAGGTTCCAACATGTCAGGAAAAAGCACGTTGCTACGCAGCATCGGCGCCAACGCAGTTCTGGCTCAGATGGGCACGGTGGTTTGCGCGGACGAGATGACGCTTCCACCGCTGAAGATCGAAACCAGCATGCGGATTGCAGATTCGCTTGCCGACGGAGTTTCTTTCTTTATGGCGGAACTGAAACGACTGAAGCAAATCGTTGACCAGTCGGAAACCATTTCCAATGAGGAAAATGTCACGATGCTGTTTTTGCTGGACGAAATTTTGCAGGGCACCAATTCGACCGAACGCCAAATCGCGGTCAGCCGGGTCGTCCGCAAACTGATCGACAGCAAAGCCATCGGTTGCATATCGACTCATGACCTCGACCTTGCCGACACCGACGAACTGAATGAAGCTTGCCAAACGGTTCACTTCAGCGAACAATTTTCCGAAGTCGACGGTAAAAAGAAGATGACCTTCGACTACCAGATGAAACAGGGAATTGCTCAAACCACCAACGCCCTAAAGTTACTGGAAATGGTCGGGCTCGGCGAAAAATAGGAAGTTTTTAGCCTGCGTAGACGACTGTCCGATTCATTCTGTCAATCGCCAGTCGAAAATCTTAAATCGCCAATCTTATTTGGCCGCGTGTTATCATGATGCCATCGGACACATCAATTTTCAGACATCTGCACCAAGAACATGTTTGAACGCAAATCCTTAAAACTGCCCATTACGCTCGGCGTTCTGATGATCGTGGTGACGATCGCGTTGCTGGTTGGCTGGATTCTGCTGACCGTCTTTGGAGTGCGAAGTGCCGATTCGGATAACTCGGGTTTCTACTGGCTGCTGTTGCTACTCGGTTCGATTCTGCTTGTCGGCGTTCTGGCTGGCTCAGCGATCTACCTGACGCTTTCGGTCAAAGCCGTAAATCTAACGCGGCGACAATCCAATTTCATTGACAGTGTCACGCACGAGCTAAAATCTCCGATCGCTTCTTTAAAGCTCTACCTGCAAACGCTGAACAAAAGAGACGTCAGCGAACAGGAACGGCAGAAGTTTCTTGAATTCATGATGGACGATGTCGAACGACTGGACACGCTGATCAATCACGTCCTGGACGCAGGCTACAGCGGGCAAGAAAACAAATCGGGCCAGTTGGAACCGCTGGATCTGCCGAACATGATTCGCCAATGCGCGAGCCTTGTCGAAGTTCGATACCGCGTCCCCAAGAACACCATCACCATGGACCTCGAACCGTGCGAAGTCCGGGGAGACCGAATCGATCTGGTTATGATTTTTCGCAATCTCCTGGACAATGCCATCAAGTACGCAGGCGATCCTCCCAAGGTTTCTGCCAAGCTTGTCGTGCGGAACAACACCGCGATCGTGACCATTGCCGACAATGGACCCGGGATCCCTCAGGAACTTCGCCCAAAAGTTTTCCGTCGATTCGTTAGAATTGGAGACGAACTTCAACGCAAAAAACCGGGCACCGGACTTGGCTTACACATCGTCCATACGCTTTTAAAACGGGCTCGCGGAAAGATCAAAATTTCCGACAATTCAAACGAAGATTCAGGCACGGTATTCGAAGTTAAACTACCCGGAGCCTACCGACCCGTGAATCGCAAACCAACTTCTGCTACCGAAACGACTTCTGCCTGATCCATCCATGAGCGAAAGCCCTCACATTCTGGTTGTCGATGACGAAGAACACCTCGCGATTGGAATCAAATTCAATCTTGAGGCCGAAGGCTTTTCTGTTTCAACGGCGGCCAACGGCCCGGAAGCATTAAAGCTGGTCGAAGCCGATGATCCTTCTGTCGACCTTGTGGTCCTCGACATTATGCTTCCCGGGATGAGCGGCTACGAAGTCTGCGATCAAATTCGGGCTTCTGGAAAACAGATGCCAATCCTGATGTTAAGCGCTCGGACCCTGTCCGAGGACAGAACCCGAGGGTTCGATGTTGGCGCGAATCAATATTTAGTCAAACCGTTTGAACTTGATGAGCTCCTCAGTCGCATCAAGAACCTGCTTTCACAGAGCCGACCTCAAGCGATCGCGAACAAATTCGAGGTATCCGAGTACGAATTCAGCAACGTAAAAATTAACTTCAAAACACACGAAGCTCGCGTTGATGACGCCGCAGTTCGCCTGACGCAATTGCAGCTCAGGATGTTACGTTACTTTATCGAACACGAAGGCGAAGTCGTTCCCAGAAACGAAATTCTGGAACAGGTCTGGGAGCTTCCCGGCCACGTCAACACCCGAGCGCCCGATCAGGTTCTGCGTCAGCTTCGCAAGGCCTTCGAGCCAGACCCTGCCAATCCAATTCATTTTCTAACCATTCGCGATGCGGGATACCGCTTCGTTAAAGATGGCATTGCGGATGCAAATTAGTTTGCCGATTTTGGATTGACGTTGCCTGCGGATAACAGAGCAACGTCCACCGCCCAAGTAACCACTTCCGATTGCTTTCCGCGAATCGGTTTCGCAAATGGACCTTCTAGCGAAACAGACTCTGAAAGTCGTTCGCGAGTCGATTCTGTGATCAAGATCGTTTTGTTGACCCGTTTTGTCAGGCCCTCAACCCGTGAAGCAACGTTCACTGTGTCACCGATCGCGGTGTACTCCAAACGTTGACTCGAACCGATACTGCCAACAACAGCTTCCCCGGTGTGAACACCGACTCCAATCGCGAACTCGAACGGAAGGGAGACTCGCCGATTCACCTCACCCAATCGTTGAGCGATTCGGATCGCGCATTCAACAGCCCGATCATCCATGGAATGTTAATCGTGCGTGCCCGCGCTGTTCGAAGCTGATCCTCCGACACCGTTTGGCCGCTACGAAGCCTGTCACGAACTTGCTTCAGCCCAACGATCCACTTCAACCAGATCGCCAGCAAGGCCGTATAAACGATGGAGTTGTAGAGTAGCACCGTCCAAAAGAATCGACCGAGCAGTTCCTGTTCGGCAAGTCGACCGTAGATGTTTGTTTGGTTGTACCAAATGTTCAGCACTGTGCCGAAAAAGATCGCCAACAGGGGCGCGAGAATCACAACGGCGAGGTTGTGCTTTTGTAGAAACGTGAGCTTGGACTGAATGGTTGTCATTCGAGGTTGGTCAGCAGTATTGGACCCGGATTATTCACGATGCGTGGGCGTCAAAATTGAGAACACTTGTTTCATTGGGATATTGTTCCAAGTTTGTGGTTTCGACAGTTCACCCACGACGTGAAATTGGTGAATTTGAAAAACCTGTCGCCACTTCAGCAGAATCGCCTCAAGCACCAAACCAGACGCCTGTCGTCGTGAATAATTCCGGTTGGAAACACGCAACAAAAAAGCCGCTCCAATGGATTCATCGGAGCGGCTTCAATCCAAATTAATGGTAATAATTTTTGGCAACGTGATTTTGCGAAAGCATGCTTTTTTTATGAAGCTTACAAAGCACGCTTTTCCAAAGCCTTCTCGGAAGGCAATCGAACTTTCCACGCCAAACCAGTCGCTTTCATGCCACAAATGATAAGCCAGCTCAAATCGAACTGCCACCACTTCAACCCGTGACGGGCAGAAGTTGGGAATGCGTGATGATTGTTGTGCCAACCTTCGCCGTGGCTCAAAACACCGAACAGCAGATTGTTGCGAGAGTCATCAGACGATTTGTACTCAACCGAACCAAAGATGTGGCAAATCGAGTTGATGGACCATGTCATGTGGTGAGTAAACCCAACGCGAGCGAATCCACCCCAGATCAATCCAAGGACAGCTCCCTGAAACGACATGGTTACTAAACCAGCAATCACGGCTGGCGTCAAAAGCGAGGCAACCACAACCCAAACATAATTTTTATCAATCCAGTTCAGGATCGGATCCTTCAACAAATCGGGACCATACTTGTTCGTATCCGCTTCTGTCCAATGCCCTGTAATCAACCAACCGAAGTGGGCGTGAATGAAACCCTTGATGGCATTGATCGCGCCACCTTCGTGGAGATGCGGCGAGTGCGGATCACCGTGATGATCGCTGAACTGATGATGCTTGCGATGCGTCGCACACCATTTCACTGGTGAACCTTCAACCGCGAGCGCTCCCAACATCGCCCAAAAAAGACGAACTGGTCGCGAGCACTCGAATGACTGGTGAGTCAAAAGACGGTGGTAGCCAACCGTGATTCCCAGTCCCGTCAGATACCAACCTCCAAACAACAGGCCAACGTATAACCAACCCATGAAACCATACTGCCAAGTCATGGCGATGGCGGAAAGCATCGCCAGCAGCGGCAAAACAACAACATTGATCATCACGATCTTCTGCGTCAACGAAGGAGCGCCATCATCTTCATGATCGTGTTCTGGTGGCAGCGGCGTTGGTTCGTCAAAACGAACGATTTTTTCTGGCTTCTTTGCATCCGCCAAAACTTCCTCAATCACACCGTCAATCGGGGCTTTGGGAGTGCGAATTTTGCGAGCGGTGGGAGTGTCGTGAACCGATGCCATACATTGATGTCCTTATATTGTTCGGCGCCGCACGCAAAAAAGCATACAGCTTCCGTTATCGATCTTCCAAGTGAGTCGAAAGTATAGGAAACATCGGCGCAAACTTGGTTTTCACCGCGTATGCGCTATGTAAAACTTATGTAAGGAAGCCGGGATTCGAAAAAGCCCTGCGGACTGTCACGCGCATGCGACAAGATGGCCAGTTACGCGACAAACAGAAACCAACGACAGAAGAGTAGCGGCCAAAACAAGCCAAGTGTCGAGCAGGCCAAACAAAGCGTCCAATCAAAGGGCG
>CAYZPA010000035.1:50710-54625 GCA_964479855.1 uncultured Pirellulaceae bacterium | reverse complement strand
ACGTCGTGAGATGAGAAAGTAAAATGCTGGAAGGTGCAATTGTTGGGTTGATTCTTGTGTTGATTTCCTCGTTTGGCGGTTACCTGTCCCGGGTGGTTCCTACAGAAAGTCAAAAGAGTGTCGCCTCGGTCATCGTCGTCTTTGGAATTCTTTCGATGCTGACCAACATTCCGTACTCTTATGGAATGATAGAGCAAAGTGATGAGCTCGACATTGTGTTTCTTGTCCTGCTTTTTGGTGGCGCGCTTATGGCAGCGATCGGGCTTGCGTTGAGAATTAAGAATCGCGAGTCAGACCCGTTTACCCAATATGAAAAAAGACGAGTCTCAAAGAGCGACAACAAGATGAGCATTCTTGGAATTGTTCTACTCTTTGCATTGCTTGTTGCCCTTAGGCTAACACTCTTCTTCACCACTCAGGAAAAGCCAAGCCCGACGACATTCCGACCACCTCCGGAACGCGTTCCGGTTTCTGAAATCGAGTCAATCAGCCAAGCGTCCGTGCTGCTGTTTGACGGTGAACCCAGCGAGCAAAATTTGGCGTTGAAATTTGTCATCGATCACAAAATCGAGAACGACAATCAAAGAGCAGAAATTGGAAGGACGCTTGCGAATGCGATACATGATGGATTTGACCGTGATTCGCAGATGGTTGCTTTGGAAAAGTGGCTTTGTCCAGAAATGACTGAAACACTTGTCTCCAGGCTAAAACGCGATGAACTTTCGAGACTGAAGCCGAAAATCGAGGAACTCTTTGTCAAAAGGAAAGCCTACGAAGCGGCCGAATATCTTGCGGAAGCTGGCAGGTTCCGGACCTTACGAAAGATGGGGACTCAAGTGCTTCCGTCGGTCACTCCATACCTTCATTCCAAAACCAGAAGTCAGCGTGAAGCTGCAAGAGAACTTGTTCGTGAATGGTCGATCGATCCAAAATTTCTGATTCAAAAATCCATTGACGATCTTCGATCCAAAAAAGGACAGAGCATCGACATCATTGCCCCCTATCTGCTGACAATGCTGGAATTCGCTGACAATGATCAATTGACTGAACTGGTTGAACTGACCGAGCAAATCATCGTTTCCCCAGAACTTGACTTGAAAACCTCGACTGTCAAACTGTTGGCGAGATGCGCGAGGGAGCCAGAAACTCCCGCAGCAGCTCTGACAACATTCAGGACGTTGTCGAAGAAGAAAGGTGAGCAATTAAAGACAACACGCAGTTCACGATTTACCGATTCCGACTTGCAACAGAATTTAAAAGCTTTGGAAAAGCTACTCAGACGCTTTCCGTCACCCGAAATCGACGACGTTATGCTTGAGGCCTTTTGGAACGATCTGGCAGGCATCGATTATTTGTCACGGAATACGTCGCCTGGTCTCATCGAAAAATTCGCGACTCTGTGGGACACGATGGATACTGCTCAGCAAGACAAAATTATTGCGAGTCAGACCCGATTACCGGATGCGATCCCTCCTATTTTCGATTCTTGCCTACAAGACCTCGCGTCCGGTGATCCTGAAAAACTGGTCAAGTGCATTCGATGGCTTGAAGCCTACCAAGTCGCAAGCCCCGCCACAGGGAAGGTAAAATCGTTTTTGAAACGCTACAGACCTTCGGTACAAATGTCTCTCAAAGGGTTATTGCAAAACTCAGAAAACCTTGAACCTGCGTTTGTGAAAGAGATCGCTCGCACCGCCGAACTCTGGAAAAGCCCCAACAAAAATCGCTCAAGAAGAAAGTAGGAGTCTCACCTATTTCTGCCGCGGCTGCGGCCACGAATTACCGGGCGACGTTTGCAAATTCTGGTAGACGGGATAACCGATCATACCAGATCCCACCCCGGTCGGCGGCTGCATTGTTTGAGGCTGCGGACGTGGAGTCGCGGCTGAAGACCGAACCTTGGTCACCATCTGATAAGCAACATAGCTGTTCAGATCCTTACGCACTGTCAGCACCACTCTGCCGTCTCCCGCCGCTGCCTGCGAAAGGTAGTGTTGATATCCTTCGACCGTATTAGTTGGTTTGCCATTGATTTCGGTGATCAAATGACCGGGCTGAAGCCCCATGGCTTGTGCCTTGCCACCGGCAACAACGTCACGCACGTACATGCCCGTCTGACGATAAGTCGCATCAGTATACATCTGAAAATTGAAGCCAAGTTTCGGAAGGGCCGGTGTTGTTGCAGGTACCACGGGAGGCGACGATGGAGCTTGTCCATCTGCTTTCGCACCAACTTTGAAATTGTTGAACTTCATTCCTTGAGCATCCATGACAACTTTTCCCTGCTGAGTAACCGGTACTCGGTACTTCCGATTTCCGATCCGGGCTTCGAAAACGTCGTTTGGATTGAAGAAGTATTGAATCGTCAATCCGTTGGCAACTTCGAACATCGAAGCAGCACCTCCGATGTTGGAGCCCCGCACACCGGCAGAGGTGACTTCGATGGTGACAGGCGAACCGGTGTAGTTGCTGAACTCGACCTTGAAAATCTGCTGGTCGGCCGGAGATACAGGTTGTGGTTTGGGCTGCGGGGTTGGGATTGGTTTTGGTGCAGGATTCGAAGCCGGCTTGGGAAGATTCGGATAGGCGACTTCGACATCCACCAGTCGATGTGGCTGGTATTCCAGTTGCAAGTTTTTCTTGTCGGACCAAATCCAACAGGTGGAAGCGTTCGCTGTGTTGATCTGCGATGCACCGACAACGTAGTGGCCATCGGTATTTTGAAAAATGTGCTGCTGAAATGGACCAATGTTGACCAACCCCAATTGCTTGTCGGTGCCACGTTTCAGGTAAAAAGCCTTCAGCCCGGTGTTCGAGTTGTTGAACAGGGTGATCGAGCGGGTTCCTTGCGGCGCAGGTTGCTGCGCGGAAACGACGCTGACCATCAGGCTGGCGACGAGGATGAAGTACGCCGTGGCAAGAATCAAAAGTCTCATGGTTTCTCTCTGGTCGATGGTCGCGATTTTCGTGTGGCGAGCGGCTTCAAAATGCCGTCGCTTTCATGTCGTAGGTAAGAAGCGGGTTTCGACGGAGTATTGCTTGGTTGAATTCCTGTTTTTGTTGGCATTCGGCCTGACCTGAGAAAGTACGCAGGTTCAGCGTCGCGCTGGTTGCCTCTTCGATTCATTTAAAAAGCCGCGATTTCCCGCCTCGATGGCCAGCAAACGTTGATCCTGCGTTTCGTGGCGAAAATAAAAAACGAAGAAAAGAATTTTTTCACCAAGCAATCTCGTTCCGGTTTTCGCAATAGCTTTCAGCCCGAATTATTCACGAGGCGTTGTGAATAAATCCGGGTCAGAACATGAAAATCAACCTTGAAAGTGCCTCATGAACAAAATCATTGCCTACACATTTATTGCAGCGTTTATCGCGTTGCCATTCCAAAAAACCGATGCCCAGCTCATAAGTGCCGAAGAGTGGTTCGGCGAAATTGGCAATGCTTTGGTTCCCGGCATCATTGAAAACCCGCAAATCTTGGATCTAGTCAAAGACATCCGCCCCGAGGGAGCAAAGATGATTGGCGGAATGATGCTGAAGGAATTCGACGAACGCGTTTTGGGGAACGCGATTCCGGTTTACCGCGATCCGGCGACTGGCGAGTGGATTCGAAATCCGGATTTCCAACAGCCCGTTCAACCTCAAGGCCAGCCTTGGCCAACGCCACAACCCATCCAAGGTCAACCGTTCCAAGGGCAAGTTGTTCAAGGAACACCCGTTCAAGGAACGCCGGTTCAAGGAACACCATTACAAGGACAAACCGTAATCATCGGCACACCAATCGGCGGACCGCAAATTCAACCACATGGACCCAACGTTGTTCACCCTCAGCCAAATAAACCTTGGCCAGTCCCGCAGCAGGTGCCTGCCCAACCATGGAATCCGCAGCCAACATTTGGCGGTGTTCAACCGCAACCG
>CAYZPA010000035.1:0-50610 GCA_964479855.1 uncultured Pirellulaceae bacterium | reverse complement strand
GCCTGCCCAACCATGGAATCCGCAGCCAACATTTGGCGGTGTTCAACCGCAACCGTTGCCCGTCCAACCGACTCCGACCCACTTACCACCTCCGCCAGTCGTCAAACCGGCTTCACCGATCATTCAAGGCCCGGTCATTCAAGGTCCAGTCATCAAGGGCTAAGCCGAAATTATTCACGACGACAGGCGTCTGGTTCGATGTTTGAGTCAATTCTCCTGAAGTGGTGACAATTTTTGCGAATTCGTTAATCTCACATCGTGGGTGAACTGTCGAAACCACAAATTTTGGAACAATGCCCCAATCAAAACAAGCGTTCTCAAACTTGACGCCCGCGCATCGTGAATAATCCAGGCCATTAGAAAGAACATCCGGCCTGCAGCGAAACTCCTCGTTCGCGACGTAGTGATTGCATCGTTTCCAACCGAGCGTTGCAATCTCTGCGTTCGCGTAACACACTCGCCGGAAAGCAACGGTTAACAACTGAAGTTCCGACGATTCACATACAACAAGAACCAAAAGACCAAATCAAAGATGGCTTCCAAATCGACTACCATTGCTTTCGCAACTATGCTTCTACTGAACGCCGTAATGCAAGCCAATCTGTTCGCTCAATCGAACCGAGGCCACTCGATTTCGTTCACCAATTCAGCCGGACGAGCGGTTCAAACTTTTGTCACCGACCCCAACGGCAACATAGTCGTGCGGCAATCGACGACTCCAGCGAACGCCACCGCTTCGTTCAAAAACCTCCCAACAGATTCAGTCTTGCGTCTGATCGATTCCGGCACGCGATATGACGAATTCAAAATTGGACGACTCTCGCTGCGGCTGGACTATAACGGACAGGGATTTAGCGGCCATGAAGGCGCAAACTTTAGTGGCGGTGGAGCACCCACCGTATCGATCACTGCGGTTCCATCCGTTTCGCCGGCCAGAAAGCCGGAAGTATCCTTTGAAAACCTTTCCAACGCGGTCGTCGCGATCAAGCTTTTTAGATCATCAAGAGTCGGCGTTTGGACCCCTGATTCGTTTGAAGTCCCGGCAATGTCAACGGTGGTAAAACAGCTGGGCGGCAATATTGGACGCAACAATCCGATTAAGTATCAAGCTGTCGCAAGTTTCCAATCGCGAAACTACACCATCAATCTAAAACAGGGTGCAAACAACAAAGTGCAGTTTCATCGGCAGGGAGTGGTTTACTACGACAACGGGTTCATCAATGCAAATCCGCAGGCAAATACGAATCCGCAAGTTGGCCCCAAGCCCATCGCTGCTCCTCAATCGAACCCTGCCCCTCAATCGAACCCTGCGCCACCGGCGATCGGCTTCACCTTTCAACCTACTTCGAATGGGCTGTTCGTGAATTCGGTCGATGCCGACAGTCTGGCAGAAGGCATCGGCATGCAGCCCGGGCAAACCGTCATCGCCGTGAACTACCAACGAATCTTCACCGAACAGCAGTATCGAGACAAAATAAAAGCTTCGATGCAAGGCGACGGCATGGTTCAATTCGTCGTGCAACAGCCCAATAGCACCACAACAGTTGAACTGAAGGCGTGGTTAAAAAATCAGCCAGCCGAATCCGGCGTTCCGATTGTGACCGATCCGATTACACCGACTCCGATCCGTGGCAGAGCAAAAAACTGATCACTTCAACCAATCCAAACTCCTCAACAATCGCGGACTGGCAGCTATAATCTGTAGTCGTTCGGTTGGGGAGAGCTTGTGGAATACAATCAGGAAGATAATGTATCGGTGTTGCTCAAGCGATACCAGAAAGGTGACGATTCGGCTAAAGCGGAATTGTTTGAGGCGATCAACGCGCGACTTCGCGAGATGGCTTCGAATTTGATGCGTTCGGAGCGAAACGACCATACGCTACAGGCGACTGGATTGGTCAACGAAGCTTGTATGAAAGTGTTGAAGAGTGGCGGCATCGATTCGATCGAAAATCGTCGACACTTGTTTGGAGCGGCCGCCAATGCGATGAAGCAGGTTCTGATCGATCATGCCAGAAAACGTGCGGCGACAAAACGAGGCAGCGATCCGAAACGCGAAGCCTTGGATCTTGTGCTGGATCGATTTGAAGCCGACCATGGAATCGAGTTCGTGGAACTGGAAAACGCTCTGGACAGACTTCGCCAGCATTCGGAGCGACAGTTTCAGGTGGTGACGCTCAGATTTTTTTCGGGGCTTTCGATTGTCGACACCGCTGAGATTCTGAACATCTCAAAATCGACGGTGGAAAGTGATTGGCGTTGGGCCCGAGCCAAACTCTATTCGTGGCTCAGCGAGTGAATACGAGATTTGAAACGATCTGATATTGCTTAATGGAGACTACCACTGCGAAGCAGACGATTTGAAGTTACGCCCTTTTAAAATGCCGACCCGTGGAAACCCGACGCGTCAGCGAGGAAAAGCGGGGGGGCGAGCTTCCGCCTCGCTGACGCGTCGGGTTACCAATTCCTCGAAAAGCGGATGGTAGTGCAACTTCAAAACTTCCCGGCTTGTTGATTTAGTTCAAATCGAGTTTCTTATGCCAGCCGTTTAGGCGTTTAGACGACAGCCTCGGTTGCCGACACTTCAACCGGGGCTATCGCCCAAACGCCCAAACGGCTCATTCCATCAACAACCCGTTCCGCTTCGGGCTTGTATCGCGGACGTGATCTCGATTCAACAATCCACAATTATTTTCAAGCACTCAAGTCCGCCTTTTCGCATTTGGCTATGATGGCTCACACCACCAATTAGCCGGAATTATTCAGGCCGAATCGCTTTGTCGCTTGGTCCGCTGCGAAACATGAACATAGACATTGATGAAATTCTCGAAACGGCCGCATCGCTCGATGGTGACGCACGGGTTGCTTTTCTGCAGTCCCTTGCTGCTGACCAGCGTCAGGAAATTGAATCGATCCTGAAAGCAGACCAAGTCGTGCAAGGAAAAAAATTACTGGAACCTGTTTCTCCCGACCCGCGTTGGCAGCTGGATTCGATCTCAGAAATGGAATTGAAATCGCTTCGTGACTATCAGCTCACGTCACGGATCGGCATTGGTGGAATGGGAGAAGTATTTCGCGCGACGCACGCAAGGCTTCAACGAGAAGTAGCCGTAAAAGTTTTGCCAACTTCGAAACTCGAAGACGCCGAACAGGTCGCTCGGTTTGATCGCGAGATGCAAGCTATCGGTCAACTTCATCACCCCAACATTGTTCAGGCATTGGATGCAGGAACCGAAGGACAGCACCATTTTTTGGTTCTCGAATTTGTCGATGGACTTGATGCGAAACAGCTCGTTCGGACAGCAGGAAAATTGCCCTTAGCCGATGCTTGCGAAATCATCCGTCAAACCGCGTTAGGGCTGGATCATGCACATCAGAAACGGTTGGTCCATCGAGACATCAAACCTTCCAACCTGCTCGTCTCGGTAGACGGAGACGTCAAAATTGCTGATTTGGGTTTGGCTCTTTTGCCGCGCAAGGAACAAATGCAAATAACCTGTTCAGGTGCTTTCATGGGAACTCCCGACTTCGTCGCCCCAGAGCAGATTGAAAATTCGAGCACAGCAGATGCCAGATCAGATCTGTACTCGCTCGGCTGCACCTTCTATTTTCTGCTCACTGGACAGGCTCCTTTTGAAAGCGACGATTTCAGTTCGTTGCTGAACAAAATCAACGCACACACGAAGCTACATCCATTGCCCGTGATGGATCATCGCCATGTTCCCGACGGCGTGAATCGCATCGTCCAGCAGTTGCTGGAGAAAGATCCCGACCAACGAATTCAGTCAGCGGATGAGCTCGCGCGGCGTTTAAACCAACACTGCGAAGGGGCTCGCTTGGCCGACTTGGTGCGTTCGACAAAGGAAAAAATACCAGCCGAATCTACGCAGGTAGAAACCGTGATCCCCAAGGTACTTTCCACGGCTCGTGCAAACGAGATGACTCCGCTGGATGTCGCTTCACCGAACCCTGCGACTTCGAGGGCGACTTTAACTCCGACCGCGACTGCGACTTCGACTCGCAATCCAAAATCCAGAATGTGGCGTGCGGTCACGACGACACTTGTTTGCGCCCTGCTGTTTGCGGGCGTAGCGGCCAACTGGCAACAGATCATCCGCATCGCGACCGGGAAAGGCGTATTGGTGCTGGAGAACATCAGCGAAGATTTTGAGGTGACGCTTACCGGAGGCGACGACAAACCAGTTCGTTTGATTGACCGGAAAGAAAATCGCGAATACGAACTGTCGATCGGTGAAGGTTATCGAGTGAAAGTCGTTGAGCCCAAAACAGGCATTCAATTTGAATCAGAGAAATTCAACATCACTCGAAATGGCAAGACGGTCGTGAAAGTTACCATCGAACCAGCAACCGATCACAACGCAGCAGCCGACCGACAGTCAATTTCATCGCACGAGCTACTTCGCTGGGCATTCGATCACGGCATGGACGGGGTCCTGCTTAACTCGCATGGCGGCAGCACCGTCTGGATTGGATCGAGCCAAGAAATCCCGTACGATCTGCCGCAGCTTTCGACTTTCCTCGATGGCAATATTGGCTTGAAGAATGATTTGCCGGGTGAAGCTGCTCGTGTTGCACGCAGGTTGCGAACGGAACTGAATCTTGGCCATGTCGCCGTCGTGGGAGAACGTCCGCTCGACAAAGAACTGATCCACGAATTCAACAGGTCAACTTCGAAGCTGTTAGCGATCAACGTTCCAGTTCGAAACGTGGTACTGAACGAGCTTAACGATTCGGCGTTTTCGAGACTGGAGGATCTCGCATTGCGTGACGTTTCAGATCGCTCCGACATCAACGATGCGACGATCGAGATGCTTGCAACGCGATGCGCTCAGCTTCGACGACTGGCTTTTAAAGCGACCGACACTACATCGGCCTCCGCTGCGAATCTTGAAAAACTGAAGCTGGAAAGACTTTCCCTTCTGCAGCCATCAATCGGATTGCTTCGCCAGTTGGATCAACTGAAAACGCTTAAAATGTTGGACCTGACGATGACGCCGCAAGCAGAGCTGGACTATGCGAAGCTGCCTCCGAACCTGCAAGCTTTGCAAATCGAACCGACGCCACCAACGCCCGACCAATTGCAAACGCTCAGGTCCTACAAGAATCTTCGCACTGTTGAGACGTGGCATGGCGATCGTTATGTTGCGTGGAAGCGGTCATCTGAAACGGAGCCTTTTTCTCGCGAAATTTCTGTTGGCAAAACGGCCCGACAATCTTCAACGGCAACGCTGGGCAACGATCAGATCGGATTTTTAACGGGGCACGCAAGACTGGCGGTCGACGGAAACACCGACGGATCGTGGAAGTATAAATCGGTCGCCCACACGAATGCCGAAAAGAATCCTTGGTGGGAGTTGGATCTGGGAGAAGTTTTCGACATCACCAAAGTCGAAGTTTTCGGAATTCGAGACGATCAAAAGCTCAACCGTTTTGACAACATCAACGTTCTGATCCGAGCCAGCGATCAGTCCGTGCCTTTTGGCGAAGGGTCGTTCAAAATCACCAACAAAGAAGACAAGCGGCTCATTGTTCGAAATCAGCCATCGGGCAATTACCTCGGAAGATTCGTCCGTATCGAGCGAACCGTTGACGTCGGCGTGCTCTCGCTGGCGGAAGTCCGCGTTTTTGGACAGCCATGGAATCCAATCATCGACCCCGACGCAAATCGCACCTATCGATTTCTAAACCGAGCCTCAAACCAGAACGACCAAAAAGGGGAAAGAGAAATGAGTCTCGGTTGGGAACAAGGAGTCGACCAATGGCATCTGGAAAAGCTCGAATCGCCAAATTGTTTTCATTTTCGAGCTCGAGATTCTGAAGCCTACCTCCTGGTCAAAGACGGTTCGGTTTGCCTGGCCAAATTGGATCCCGATAATGATGCATTCGTTTGGAAGCTAACGCACATCGCCGAAACGACGTATCGGATCCAGAACAAGCTTTCGGGCAAGTGCTTGCAAGAAAACCCAGACGGTCTGCCGATTGAAGGCGAGCTTTCAGACAACCGCGACGCAAACGCGGGCTGGATACTTTGCCCTGTGGCAGCGAAAGATCCGTCGCAGCCTTAGATTGCTGCAAGCTTCCACAAACGGACTTGCAACAAAAAGGATGGCCTTAATCGGAATTATTCACGACGACAGGCGTCTGGTTTGGTGCTTGAGGCGATTCTGCTGAAGTGGCGACAGGTTTTTCAAATTCACCAATTTCACGTCGTGGGTGAACTGTCGAAACCACAAACTTGGAACAATATCCCAATGAAACAAGTGTTCTCAATTTTGACGCCCACGCATCGTGAATAATCCGGCCTTATTCGAGGTTTTATGCGCCATCCCTTTTCGCGAATCGAACCGTTATCATGTGGCTCAGTCGCCTTAAAAACGGCGTCACTCGCCCCGATATTTTGCCGCAAACGATTCCTTGAAACGATCGCCCATCAACCGAATTCTGCTTGGACTCGACCAGCCGCCTCTGGTGACCGCGTCTCAAAAGCTTCACCAATTGTATCTCGCCGATTCCCCAGCCGGTGGAATGCTGGAGATGTCAAATTGCCTGATTGTGGTTCCGTCGTCGCGAGCGAGGCATCGATTGATGCAGCTGCTGGCGATTCGGGCTCAAGAAAGCCGTTCGACATTCGCGCCGCCGCAGATCACGACGCTGGGAGAACTACCCGAATACCTTTACGTGCTGGAAAAATCTCTCGCGTCCGATCTGGCTCAGCAAATCGCATGGTCACGAGCACTTGAACAGACGCCGACCGAAGAGATCGAACATTTGACCGGTCGCCACGATGTCGAAGACCTAAAAGACTGGCAACCCTTGGCCAAGGTTCTTTCGACATTGCATACTCGGCTGGCCAGCGACATCTGGAGTTTCAACAGTGTGTTCCGCGAAGTCTCTCGCTTGGGCAACTTTTTGCCGAACGAGCTGAAACGATGGGAAGTCCTGAAGGAAGTTCAAAAACGATACTACAAGATTCTTGGGAAAGCAGACCTGTGGGATCGGCAGGCGGCTCGAAACTGGGTTGCGGCCGGCTCCAAGCCCGACGTTAACGAACAACGTTGCTGGACCGAAAAAGAAATCGTTATGGTCGCTACTGCGGACATCAATCGCAGTATCGCTGGCATGCTGCAGCAGTTGACGTCGCCAATCACCGTCATGATTGCGGCTTCGGAACAGCAGTCCGATCGTTTTGACGAATTTGGAAACTTGATTACCAAACAGTGGTTGGACGCTTCTGTTGAAATCCCGGACGATAAAATCCTGTTCGTTGATTCGCCAGCCGATCAAGCGGTCAGCGTCGCTCACTTCATCACGCACCAGGAAAACGAATACTCAACGGACGAAGTCACGATCGGAGTGCCGTCAGAGGATTTGATTCCTCAGCTTCAACGCAGCATCAATTCGCTGAACGTTCCGCATCGCAATCTTGCCGGCAAGCCGCTTTCTGAAACGGCGCCGGTTCGACTGATGTTGGCTTGTCGTGACTATTTTCAGCAGCAAGACTACGATTCGTTTGCGATTCTTTCGCGGCATCCAGATATGCATCGCTGGGTCTGCGAACAAATGGAGAAACTGAATCCCGAAGAAGAAAGCTCACCTGCGACAGTCCAATGGCTGGACGCACTCGATCGATACCAGAACAATAATTTGCCCGACTTGATCGGCATTAGGGAAGCGATGCCTTTCGGTGATCCAGAGAAACTCGCAAAACGTTTCGCACCGGACGATGCGGGCTCCAAACATCGCGCCAAAACAAACGCGTTCAACGCCGAACGTCTGAATCTGGTCCACAGCCTGATTGCCGGACTGCTGGTTCCGCTGGATCAGTCTCCGCGATCGATCACGAACTGGACAGAGCCGTGGTCAGAATTGCTGATTGCCATTTATGGCGAAAGAGAACTTGATCGCGATGTTCCTGAAGACCATCAGGTTCTGCTTGCGTGCCAGGCGATCCATACGGCTTTCGCGAACCATCGGCATGTACCGGAAGAGTTCGGCACCACTTGCTCGGCGGTCGAGGCACTTGAGTGGGCGTTGGAAGCCGCAACCGAAACTCGCGTTGTCGATCCGCCATCGGAAGACGCGATCGAGTTTGCGGGTTGGTTGGATTTGCCGCTGGACGATGCTCCGCTGATGGCGATCGTGGGGATGAACGACGAACACGTCCCGAGCTCCGAAATCGGCCACCAGTTCCTGCCGAATAAACTTTGTGAACAGCTTGGCATTTTGGACAATGACCGCAGGTTCGCGCGAGACGTTTATGCGTTGACGGTGATCACTTCGGTGCGAGACAACTATATTTTGATCGCCGGTCGCAGCGACGCTGCCAAGGACCCACTGAAGCCAAGCCGCTTGTTTTTCACGCAAGATGAGACGACTTCAGCAGAGCGAGCGTATTCGTTTTTCAGCTTCGAAGGCAAAGCCGAAAACAATTTTTGGCTTGTCGAAAAAGAACGCGCTGAAGAAAACCAGACTCAGCAATTTCAGATCCCGCGACCTCACGCGTTCGATACACCGACTTCGCTGACGGTGACTCGCTTTCGCGAATACCTGAAATGCCCGTATCGTTTCTACCTGAACTGCATTATGCGACTGGAATCGGTGGTCGATGACTGGTCGGAGATGAGCGGTGGAACGTTTGGCGATTTGGCTCACGATGTTTTGCAAACGTTTGCCGAATCCGATGTGATGGATTCGAAAAACGAAACGGACATCTTCAAGTTTCTCAGCAACGAATTGGATCGCGAATCAAAGAAACGATTTACGGGCTCGCGTTTGCCGGCGCTTCGCATTCAACTGGAACAACTACGTCAACGGTTGGAACGTTTTTCGGCATTGCAGGCTCAGCAGCGTAAAGACGGCTGGAGAATCGTCAGCTGCGAAGAGTTATTGGAACACACCCTGATGGTCGACAACCAAACGTTTGTCATTCGCGGAAAGATTGATCGCGTTGACCAGCATGAGGAAACGGGTCAGGTCGCGGTTTGGGATTACAAGACATCTGATGCGGGTAAGGATCCCAAATCCGCTCACTTCAAATCCAAAAAGTGGATCGATTTACAGCTTCCTTTGTATCGCCATCTACTGAAGGAAGTCAGCGTTTTGAAAGACGCGAATCTGGACAACGTCTCGCTAGGTTACGTTCTGTTGTCGAAGAAACTTGACGAGATCGCTTTCTCGGCCGCCGACTGGGACGATTCGATGTTGGACTACGCCGACAAAACCGCCTTCAATTGCATTCGTAAAATTCGAAGCGGCGTTTTCGGTCCGCCGGCGGAAATTCCGCCGGAGTTCTCGCAAGACTTTGAAGGCATTTGCCAGGACCTTGTGTTCGAACGCGAGACAGTTCCCGCTGGCGAATGGGGTGACGAAGTTGAGGAGGCTCCGCCGTGGTAAACAAACCTACTCAAGACAACAACGCAACCGAAAAACGTTCGATCCCAACCGAGACCGCTGGCGTGTTTCCAAACGTTGTCATACGAGCCTCCGCAGGCACTGGCAAAACTTTCCGGCTGTCCAATCGCTATCTGAAGTTACTGGCATCGGGAATCGATTGTCAGGAGATCCTTGCAACGACCTTCACCAAAAAAGGGGCTGGTGAGATTCTGGATCGAATCATTCAGCGGCTCGCCCGAGCAGCTCTTTCGACTTCGCACGCCGGTCAACTTGAACAGGAGCTCGAAATTCCGTTTCCTCAAAGTCGAGCGAAAACGGTTTTGCAGTCCCTGCTGCGCGGCATGCATCGAATGGAGATAAGCACGCTCGACAGTTTCTTCAATGGCGTCGCGCGGGTGTTTTCGCTTGAGCTGGGATTGCCTCCGACATGGGACATCGTCGAAGAACAACAAATTGACGCTCTACGCCGTCGCACGATTCATGAAATTTTGCGCAACGAAGACGTGGTCAATATGCTGCCACTGTTGGTCAAGGGCGAATCAAGCCGAAAGATCGCGTCGCTGGTAATGGATGTCGTGGAGCGAATGTACGACATTCGGCGTGAATCCCAACCGGAAGCATGGGACTGTTTGGAGGAACCGAAAACGTTTCTGCCGCCTGAACAGCTGGACGACATCACCGATCGAGTGATGAGTTTGACGTTCGCCAAAGGTAAGCAAATTCCAAAACACTGGCAAGAAAAAATCCAGCCGAATTTTGCCACCGAAAACTGGTCGGCTCTGGCAGAAACGGCGTCCATCCAAAACATTCTGAAGGGAACTTTCAAACTTGGCAGCGCAAAACTTCCTCCCGAAGCTCTCACTTTACTGCAAGCCATCATTCCACATTTACGAGCCCACATTACGCATCGGCTGATCCAACAGAATCGAGCCACCTGTGAATTGTTGGGGCTGTTTGGCGAAAAACTTGAATCGTTGAAGGGCGATCTTGGACAGCTGCGTTTCGATGACGTGACGGAGCGATTGGTGGCGTTTGTTTCGATGTGGAACACCGATCAGTTTTCGTTTCGGCTGGACCATCAGATCAAACATTTGTTGCTGGATGAGTTTCAGGATACTTCGCCGACTCAGTGGGATGTGATTCGTCCTTTCGCCGAAAACGTTTGCACTTCGAATGATCCGCTGCGTTCGTTCTTTTGTGTCGGTGACATGAAGCAAGCGATTTACGGCTGGCGTGGCGGCGTGGCTGAAATCTTTGACCTTGTCGAAGATCACCTAAGCGGACTCGACAAAGCGGAACCGCTCACGATGAGCTATCGCAGTTCGCAAACGGTGATCGATCTGGTCAACGATGTCTTTTTGAAGCTGAATGAATTCAAGAGCAAGAACGAAGTCATCAACCGCGGCGTTCACGGATGGAGCAGCTGGTTCAGCACGCATTCCACCGCAAGGCCGGAACTGAAAGGCCACGTGACGATCGAGTACGCTGCGGAATGTGATCTGGATACGGTGCGAACCAACGAGCCACAAAAATTCCGTTTGCGAAACGAAAACGTCATCACCGCAACGGTCCAGCGTGTTGGTGACTTGAATGAGAAACTGCCGCCAGAAAAAACGATCGGCGTGCTGGTCCGAACCAACCGCGAAGTCGGCACACTGATTTTCAAATTGCAGCAGGCAGGTATTCGCGCCAGTGAAGAAGGCGGTAATCCACTGACTGATTCTGCAGCGGTCGAGCTAGTGCTTTCGGCGTTGAAGCTGGCGGACCACCCTGGCGACAGCATCGCTCGTTTCCATGTTTCGCACTCGCCGCTGGCAGAGCTGTTCCATCTTCAACCGGAAACGATGGAAACTCAGAAACTGAACATTGAGATGGCGGCCACCGGAGCAGCGGAACTTAGAGAGCGACTGGTGCAGGATGGTTACGGTCCGACGATCGAATCCCTTGCGCGAATTTTGGCTCCAAAGTGCACCAAACGCGAACTGATCCGACTGCAGCACCTTGTGCGTTTGGCTTACGCGAATCGCTCGGATGCTCAACGCTGGTCGATGCGTCCGACTCGATTTGTGGATTACATTCGCAATGAAGTCAAAATCGCCGATGCAAGTTCCGCGCGTGTTCGCGTCATGACCATTCACCGATCGAAGGGGCTTGAGTTCGATGCCGTCGTGATGCCGCATCCGTCGAGCAAAAACGGGTGGTTGGGACAAACAAAGCCGCTCATCGTCGGCCGACCGTCACCGACGGAAGACATTGAAATCGTCTGCCGCTACGCAAATCAGTTCCACCGTAAGCTTTTGCCGAACGAGATTCAGGAAGTCTTCGAAGCCGATCAGGAACGATCTGTCCGCGAAGCGATGTGTGTGCTGTACGTCGCGATGACTCGAGCCGTACATTCGCTGCACGTGATTTTGTCGATGTCGGACAAACACAATCAGAATTCTGCCGCTGGTGTTCTGCTTTCGACCGTCTGCCCGGACGCCGTTCGCAAAGAAGGAATCATTTTTGAAGCCGGCGACAAAGATTGGTCCGTCGAAGAATCCGTTAGCGAACAGTCTGCTATCGAAAAAAACACTGACGCTGAAGGCGAAACGAATTTGGCGAACTCCAATTCGTCGGACATCGACTCCGAAAAAATCGACCAGTATTACTTGCAACATTTGACCAGCGCGCTGTATCGCCCACTCAATCGCAAACCGAAATCAAAACGAGGAATCGCTCGAATTCGACCATCGCAGCTGGAAGGCGGCAACAAGGTTCGACTGTGCGATACTTTGACGTCTCCCGATCGGGAACGCTCGCTTGAATTCGGATCGTTGTTGCATGCTTGCTTTGAACAGGTTCGCTGGCTGGACGTTGGCGAAACGACCGAAGACGAAGACCTAAAAGTTCGACTTGCGATGGTGGCTCCCGGTTCCGAGCAGATCGATGGAGCAGTCGCGCGGTTTCGAGAGCTGTTGGCTGAGGAAAACCTGCAAAAGCTTCTCTCCGCGAAACAAATGCGAGAGCAATTCGTCATTCCGGACCTCGATTTTGAATCGGCAAATTCTGAGTCACCGAATCGGCTTGAAGTTCACACCGAAAAACGACTGGCGGTGCTTCTGGGCAAACTGGAAGGCACGGCTCCATCGTCAGCGGGAACCATCGTTGAAGGCGTTGTCGATCGCCTTGTGCTGGTATACGAAAACGATCGCGTCGTCGCAGCAGAGATTGTTGATTTCAAAGTCGATCATATCGATGGCTCCAATCTGACAGAACGTATTCAGTTTTACCGACCGCAGATTGCGGCTTACCAAACCGCCGTGCAGTCCATGTTTGACCTGGCCTCGCATAAAGTATCCTCTCGGCTGGTGTTCGTGCATTCGGGCCAAGTGATCCAAATGAACTTTCAGGATCACAGCATCAGCGGTGACACAGATCTGAAGCTTCCGAAGAAATCAAAAGCAGCGGCTCGGTCGACAGAAAAATCAGAGACCGAATCAGAGGCCAAATCAGAGGCCGAATCGGCGGTTGAAACGAAAGTCAAATCCGAACCGAAGTTGAAGCGGAAGCGCAAAGCAAAAACCGACTCTGAACCAAGCGGTGATGCGAAGGTCGTCAAAAAGGTCAAGAAACCAAAGCACCTCAACGAGGACTCGGCAGTACAAAAAATGCTGTGGTCGGATGACGCCGAAGACACGATCCGTTAGATTGTTGAAAATTCGACGCTGAAAGCGGCCCACTCATTCAACCTCGCCCCGCATCGGGCTGCCATGTATCAGGTTCTCATTGTCTATTGCGTGCTAATCCTCCTTGCTTCAACAGCCGGAGGTTCACTGCCATCGCTGGTCAAGCTGACGCATCGCAAGATTCAACTTACGATCAGCCTTGTTTCTGGCGTGATGCTGGGAGTCGCCTTTCTGCATCTGCTGCCGCATTCGATTCAGAAACTGGGCAGGGCCGAACCGGCTTTGGTGGCATGCCTGATCGGTTTGTTGTTCATGTTTTTCATGGTGCGACTTTTCCATTTTCACCAGCACGACCTTGCCGTCGACACCGAACACAATCACAAACAGAAGGAGCTGTGCGATGACGAAGCCGATCATCATCACGTCCATTGTGAGCAACATCATGGCGGCTTCGATTTTAGTTGGGCCGGTTTGTGTTTTGGATTGGCGATCCATACGTTGATCGATGGAGTCGCCCTTGCTGCGGCAACGCTGTCCGACCATTCCATGTGGGTCGGATTCGGCACCTTTCTGGCAATCGTCCTGCACAAACCGCTCGATGCAATGTCGATCACCAGTTTGATGCACGCTCGTGGTTGGAAAGTCAATCAGCAGATTGTGGTCAGCCTGATTTTCTCGCTGGTCTGTCCGCTGGGAGCCGTCCTTTTCGCGTTCGGGATTTCACAATTTGAAACCAGCGGCATGCTGCTTGGTTACGCACTGGCGTTTTCGGCCGGAATCTTTCTTTGTATCTCACTCGGAGACCTGCTTCCGGAAGTCCATTTTCACTCTCACGACCGAATGCAGCTTTCGACGATGTTGCTTGTCGGTGTGATCATCGCGTTCGCGATTGAGTGGTTGCCCGGGCACAACCACAATATCCCGGCAACCAACCTGCAGGCGGCCATAGCGGCTTCGATCGTCATCGCCGACTCAAGAATTGACCAACAGGAAGTCAAATTCGTGCTGGCGACCGCGAAAGATTCTTTCGACGATTTTGACAACGCTGAATTCAGTCGATTGGTGTCGGGAACAGGACTACCAGACATCAATGAGATCGCCGATCGCATGAAAGATGTTTTGACACCGCAAGAGAAAACCAACCTGGTCGCGTGGTTGTTCGAAATCGCGAAAGCTGACAAAGACGTTTCGCCGCAGGAGCGAGAGCATTTCAAAGTCTTACGTGATTCGTTTCAGATTAGGTTACCCGCGACGCAAGCCAATTGACTTGTGAGTCGATTTTGGAATCCCTAGAATCAGGCTTTCCAATTTACGTCCCCGGATCCAGATTCATGTCTGCAGAAGAACAAGCCGGCAGTTACCCGTGCCCATACTGCAAAGAAGGCCCACTGGAAACTGTCGCAACGGCCACCTACGTTCGCGGCTATCTTCTGCACTATACGATTGGATCGAAATCATTTACCGGCTGCGTTCCATGCGTTCGCAGCAAGATACTCGGCGAGACAGTGCTGTCATGCTTGCTGGGTTGGTTCAGCCTTCGGGCCTTGATCATCAATCCGTTCCTGATCGTATGCAACGTTTTCCGATCGGTGTTTGTGAAACCGAACCACGCGGCGGTAGCGAATAAACTTCGCGATCTGGGTTTGCCTGCCCCTGACCTGATCAAAATTCAAGCCGTCGGCGCCTTGCTTACTGCGTCCATGATTCTGGCCGATGGAGAGATTGATGAAGCTGAAATTCGTGCTGCCGAAAAAGCAGGCGATGAAGTATTTGGCGAGTTCGATGAAGCGGGTTTGCGGATGATTTTGCAGCAGGCAAGCCAGTTGCCTCCTGCGGAAGACCTTGCCGGAATGCTGAAGGATGTGCTCGACAAGGCGAAAGTCATGGTCTACCTTTCGGAAATTGCCATGGCCGATGGCAACGTTTCGCCGGAAGAGCGAGCCATGCTCGAACGTGTATCAGAGGCTTTGCAAATCGAAGGATAACTTTTCCCAATCAGTGCAAACACGGGCGTACTACAAACGTGATTGCTCGAACGCGGTGATTTTTTCTTCGTGCTGCAAGGTCAGCGCGATGTGATCGAGTCCCTCCAGAAAACACTGGCGGCGAAAATCATCCAATTCGAATTCAGCAACGAATCCGTTGGCATCTTTCACCGTCATATTTTCAAGATCGACCGTCACTTGATAGCCTTCGGTCGATGCGACATTCTGATGAAGCGTCTCCACTTGCTCAGTCGTCAACACGACTGGCAGTACTCCGTTTTTCGAGCAATTATTGAAAAATATGTCGGCAAAGGACTCCGCGATCACACAGCGGAATCCAAAATCGTCCAACGCCCAAACCGCGTGCTCACGACTGGAACCGTTACCAAAATTTTGGCGGGCCAGCAAAATGGATGCTTCCCGATACGGCGACCGGTTCAGAACAAAGTCACTGATTTCGTTGCCCGAAGGATCGAACCGCCAGTCGTAAAACAGAAACTGGCCGAAGCCCGTTCGTTCGATACGTTTCAGAAACTGCTTCGGGATAATCTGATCCGTATCGATATTGCTCCGGTCGAGCGATGCGACGATTCCAGTGTGATTGGTAAAGGCTTTCATAATTTTTCGTTCATTGAATGGTAGTTTTCAAGCGATTCAAAGTTTTCCAGTAAGTTTTGAAGTTACACGGATACAAGTCCGATTCGCATGGCTTCGTTGATTTAATGAGCGGTTTAGGCGATAGCCTCGGTTATCGCCTTCAACCAAGGCCATCGTCCAATCGACTCATAAATTCACAAACTCTTCGAGCCGTATGGTGCCAAATACGCCTCGGAGAGACGTGCTACTTTGATTCAAAATTAATCCTCTGCTCCGACAGGCTCCTCGGAATAGTTCCAGTTTCTGATGTCGACAAATCGGCCTTCGATCGCAGCCGCCGCAGCCGTGGCGGGAGAAACGAGATGCGTTAGTCCTCCACGCCCCTGACGTCCTTCGAAGTTTCGATTGCTTGTCGAAGCACAACGTTGCCCCGGTTCCAGTTTGTCAGGATTCATCGCAAGGCACATACTGCACCCGG
The DNA here is from genome assembly GCA_964479855.1 of uncultured Pirellulaceae bacterium. GTDB lineage: Bacteria > Planctomycetota > Planctomycetia > Pirellulales > Pirellulaceae > Mariniblastus. The sequence continues at coordinate 34,468 of CAYZPA010000035.1, read as the reverse complement.
CTTCCCGCCAGTCAAAACCTGCCTCGCGGAACACAGCGTCCAGCCCTTCCGATTCCGCCTGAAGTTTTACTTGCCCGCTGCCAGGAACGACCATCGCATCGACATTGCCGGAAACTTTGTGACCTTTGACCACCGCAGCCGCCGCTCGCAAATCTTCGATCCGCGAATTGGTACACGAACCAATAAAGACGCGATCGATCGTGATGTCTTCGACCCGCTGCCCCGCTTTCAATTGCATGTATTCAATCGCAAGCTGCGCCGATTGTTGCACGACGGGATCCGCAAAGTCCGCCGGATTGGGCACGGTCGAATCAATGGATGTCACTTGGCCAGGGTTGGTGCCCCACGTAACCTGTGGCGCGATCTTCGCGGCGTCAAAAACTTCGACTCGATCGTAGACCGCATCGGGATCAGACGGAAGCTTCCTCCAGCGATCGGCCCTGGCTTCGAAATCGGCCGGAGCGAACTCTTTACCTCGGACGTATTCGATCGTTTTTTCGTCGGGCGCGATCAAACCCGCTCGAGCCCCTCCTTCGATCGACATATTGCAAATCGTCATTCGCTGCTCCATCGAAAGAGCACGAATCGCCTCGCCGGTGTACTCAAGGACATAGCCCGTTCCGCCAGACGTAGAAATCTGCCCGATCAGATACAGGATCAAATCTTTGCTGGTGACGCCGCGAGCGAGCACATTGTCAAAACGAGCTTCAAACGTTTTGGGTCTGGTCTGCAGCAACGTCTGCGTCGCCAAAACGTGCTCAACTTCGCTGGTTCCAATCCCGAAAGCCAACGCACCGAAGGCTCCGTGAGTCGACGTATGCGAATCGCCACAAACAATCGTCATTCCCGGTTGCGTCAGCCCCAGTTCCGGACCGATCACGTGGACAATGCCCTGACGAGGATCGTCAAGATCGTAAAGCTGGACTCCGAATTCTTTACAGTTCGTCCGCAACGTTTCAATCTGCTGCTTGGAGATCTGATCGACGATGGGCAAGCTTCGATCGGTGGTCGGGACGTTATGATCCTGAGTCGCGACCGTCAGTTCGGGTCGTCGCACGGCACGCCCGGCCACACGGAGCCCTTCGAACGCTTGCGGGCTGGTCACTTCGTGAACGAGGTGCAGGTCGATATAGAGCAGCGTTTGTTTGCCTGGTTCATGGTGAACAACGTGGCTGTCCCAGATCTTTTCGAAAAGGGTTTTTGGAGTGTTGGCGATCATAACGATTCCCGGTCTGAATTCTGCAATAATTTCGCGGCAATCCGTGCGCCACAAAGCTGCAATTTCGTGAACCGAGTATGATAAGGCGGCTGAGAGTTTTCGGGAAGAATCGGCGATCGATAATCCCGCCAATCCTGTCCAGATAATCCCTTTTGAAACAGTCGCGTTATGGCCGAATGGCTCCAAGTCGTAATCCTCGCAATCGTCCAAGGCATTGCAGAGTTTCTTCCGATCAGCTCGTCCGGCCACTTGAATGTATTTCAGGCATTGATGGCGGCCGAGGTTCCTGAGTCCGCGGAGCTAAACATTGTCTTGCACTTTGGAACACTGTTGGCGATCGTCATTTACTACTGGAAACGCATTTTAGCTTTGCTGACAAGCGACCGCCGAGTGATTCCGATGCTGATTGTCGGTACGATTCCGGCCGCCGTCATTGGGATCATCGTTAAGAAGAATTTTGAAGATTTCCTGATCAGCCCGACTTTGGCTGGCTTCATGTTTCCGATCACCGGGCTGATGCTGATCGCGCTGCACCGCATGAAAGAGGGTGACGACGAGTACGCGAAAATGAACATGGTGACCGTTATCCTGATCGGATGTGCTCAAGCGTTTGCATTATTGCCAGGGATCTCCCGAAGCGGCTCGACCATCGTCGCCGGCAGCTTGCTGGGATTGAAACGGGACGAGTCCATGACGTTTTCGTTTCTGTTGGCGATTCCCGCGATCCTTGGAGCCACCGTTTTGGAACTGAAGGACATTTTCGACGCGGGCGGCAAAACCAGTACAGAGCCGTGGATTCTTTTGATGGGCACCGCGATCGCGTTTGGCGTTGGGCTGGTGGCGCTGCGATGCTTGGACGGCCTGCTAAAAAAGGGCAAGCTCCACTGGTTTGCCTGGTACCTGATTCCGCTTGGCGTTGCCGTTGTGGCTTGGCAGTTGCTGAAGTAGGGTTTAATTTAAACTACTCAAGCGAGCTCATCATTTCCTGTTGGCCCGATTTGGAAACGAGCAAAAGCCTGGCGGAGGTGTTGCCAACGTCGATCATTGCGGTTCCACTTTCTTTTTGTTGCGAGTCACTGCACATGAGAATTGCCATGTAGCCACCTGGAAGCCCATCAAGCTCAAAGCGACCTTCGGCGTCAGTGAACTGACTCGTTTTCCCGAACAGCTGCCTCGCTTGCAACTCTTTGCGTTCAGGCTTTCGCATCATCAAACTGTGCAAGTCGACTCTCGCATTCGCAACAGGATCGCCGCTCTCGTTAACGACGATCCCCGCGATTTTTCCGCGCCCATTGATCAAGTCGATATCTGCCTTTAATTCGCCATCAACGAATTTTGGTTTTGCAAAGCCGAAGGCGCCCTTGAGATTGGGAACCTTTTCAGACCGACGACAACTGACACGATAGATCGGGCTCGCAAAAGGTTGTTTACCGGACGGGACAAATGCCGAATAGATGCCGTCCTTGTCCGTTTTAGCGACCGCCACCGTGTAGTCCGGACCATTGCCGAGCGACATTCCAATCGTGACATCAATGTCAGAAAGTGCGTTTCCTTCGACTGAGATCTTGCCAGACAAACGAACAGCTGGACGAAGAGTGAGCTTGTTGGTTTGCCTGCCTTTTTCGATTCCGCCCTTCGCCCAAAAGACCTTTCCATCGACCTCATGTCGAGCGAAAAGAATTCGATTTTTCTCTGTTCCCGCTGGCACATGAAACGCAACTCTTCCGTCTGAGCCAGACTTGTCCTTAAATTGATCATGAAATGCAAGCCAAACATCAGCCCCTTCGACTGGACGCCCCTTTTCGTCGACAACCTCAACCATGACAGACGGGGTCGCTGGGATCAGGAAATCAACTTTCTGCTTTTCACCGGGCTTTAATTCGATGCATCCAGCGGCACGTTCGTATTGAGCGAAAGGTTTTCCTCCTCGCTCCAACCGAATACCATTGGCGACCATCGCATTTTCCAAATCAATGCCTTGCAAAGCAGTCTCAAAAGAAATGGTAACCAGACCGGGAACTGCATTGCTTGAGTAATTACCGTTTTCGTCAGTCATGGTGTACGAGCCACAGTGCCGCTCGGGACCCGTGTTCGTCCAGACAATAATTCCTGCGATGGGCTTTTTTGTTTTCGAAGCCAAAACCCTGCCTGAAATGGTCGCTCTTTTTGCAACCCGAATTTTGGCAGTCCCGTCTCTCAAGCCTTTGACTTTCACCTTTTGTGATTGCCATTCCTTTCCAACTGTAATCTCAAGCTCAATTTCCTCGCTGCTCTCTACCGCCTTTTCGGTCACCAGCATCCTGAACGCTCCACTGGACGATGTTCGCGTCCTTCGACCTTGCCAGTTAACATAAGCATCGACGATAGGCTCGCGATTGCCGTCCTCGACGAAACCAGAAAGTGAAATGCCTTTTTCCAAGACAATTGTTGCTCCGTTCTCAAGCACCTTGTACGGCATGGTGTCGCGTTGGACAAATTCTGGGTGACTCTTGGTTGTACGGACGATCACTCGTTTTAATGCAAAATCGGAATGCTCGATCCCCAAGCTCACCGCAACTCCGCTCGGCAGCCCTTTCAATTCAAAATTGCCCTCGCTATCCGTTTCGGCGGGCGGATTGATGGTTCGATCCATGAAGAAACGCTGATGATCCCTTTCGCCTTCCGGCACAGAGATATGCCGGAGGTACACGCGGGCATTGGAAATTGGGCGATCGTCAGCGTCGACGACGGTCGCCTTCACCGACACGGTATTCAAAACCCTGACGTCAGGCACCGCAATCGTTTCGGCGTGGTTAGGCTTGACATGCAATCGTTGAAAACCGGATTGATTCCTGGTAAGTGCCAATACTTCGCAACTCAAACCACGTTCGGCATAACTTGGATTCACCACGTCCGTAAAACGATAGGAACCATCGTAGTTCGTCTTCGTTTTGGCGATGACGTCGTTAATCGCACCTCGGCCCACCATCATGGAACAGCTTGCATCTCGAAGAATGACAATCGCGTCGCCAACAGGATTCTCTTTATCATCGAGAACTCGACCGTGGGCGTTAATGGTTCCGGAGAAGGTTTGGTAATTTTTCGGTTCAACACACTGGACACGCTCGAAAAACGTATCGCCAGTCACCTCAGCAGGCTTCGTTTTCTTTGCATCGAGACCTTCTTCATCGGTAGCAAAAGAACTGTTCGCGAAAGATAGCTTTAACGACACGCTGGCTAACGTAATGAAGATCGCAGCGACAAAAAGTTTCATCGACAGAGCAAATTTCGACGAATGTTTCGCTGATGTCCGGGCGGCCAGAATGGTGTTGATGCGGTCTTTCACATCGCCGTCAAACGCCATGCACAATGCCGAAGCATGATTTGATTTCAACGTTCTGGTTGCAATCTCTAACAACTGCGTCGCGTAAACCGTTGAAGAGATGCCATGATCAAGCACCATCGCATCGGTGGCTCGTTCACGTGTCCGCCGCAGAAAACGGGTGGCCAAATGAATCGCTGGATGGAACCAGTAAGCGATCGAAACGACTCGTGACGCCAAATCCCAAATCGCGTCATGGCGAACCACGTGCGAGGCTTCGTGCATCAAAGCAATTCGCTGAGCCGGTTTCGACCATGATTCGAAATCCTTCGGCATCAGGATCACAGGCTTGAAGATGCCGAACGCCATCGGAGTCGAAGTCGCATCTGAAAGCAGCACTTGTGGAGCTGTTTTCAAATCCATGGACTCAAAAGTTGTTTTGATGGTTGCCTGAGAAAGGTCAGGTTTAAAACCGTCTCGCTTTATCGAATGCAGCATCCAAAATCCAGCCAGCAATCGAAGGCTCAACACGGTAACGACAGCGAAGTAGATTACGGCAAGCAATTGGTAAACTGAAAACGGAAGCCAGCGAGGTTCGCCAGACGGCGCGAGGACCGCGGGTAGCGGGATTGCCGACTTTTCGTCTGAAGAAAATTGCTCAGACGGGATGAGCTGCTCATTCGAAACGCTGGAAACCGATTGAATCTCAGAAGGTTGACTTGAAGCGGCGGCCGCAAGCTTCGAATCGATCGCTTCTGTTTGCTTACTTGATTCGATTGCCTTTGGTTCGATCAACTTCGAAGCTGAATCGTTGGCGGATGACGCACCAGCTTTTGCCACCGAAACCGTGGCTTGCAATTTGACATCTACAGGCGGTATCTGAAACTGCAACGGAACCGCGATCCCAATCGACAACACAGCAATCAGCCAAACAAAATACTGGCTACCCGGGCGGCGCGACAACAATCGGTGTATCGCGTACGCGATGGCAACGATCAGGAAAATCTGGCAACAGAGAAAAACGGCGTTCAAGACGCCAGAATCAATGGACTCGATCATTCGCAACATATTAGTTTTCCTTCCTTGGACTTCGTTTCTCTGCAGATTCGATAAGCTCGCGAATTTCGGCGATCGTCTCATCCGAAAGTTCAACGTTCGGGTCAGTCAGATGCGCAGCCAGAGCGTCTTTCAAGGATCCGTTGTAGAAAACGTTCAGCACTCGTTTTAGTGCGGACTTCCCGGCGGTCGTTTTTCGTTTCTTGGGTCTGTAGACGTATCGCTTTCCGTCTTTGCGATAGGTGACCGCTTCCTTATCCAAAAGGACTCGCAGAATCGTGCGGACGGTAGCGTCGGTCGGCGGATCCTGCATCGATTCGCGGATCTGCAACGCGGTCGCTTCTTCGGCTTCAAAAAGGATGTCGAGAATCTCTCGTTCCCGTCGACTGAACTCTGCCACGTCCGAACTCCATCGCTGACAACACCTGTTTATTTTTACACATGTGCATTTTTAAACAGATTATGCCGGCACGTCAAGAACGTTTTTTTCACACGAGCTCACAGCACCTGAAGCGCTCAAGCGAATACGAGTGAATTGAAAACCCACGGCAAATGATGAATTAGCTGTGAATTGATGAGAGTTTTGGCGATAGCCGGCGATATTGCGGTTGAAGCGTCGACAACCGAGGCTATCGCCTAAACGGCTCAAGTTACTGGAAATTGTTTTCAGAAATTCATGGACTTAAAGAGCACTGAGAGCGCAGGTTTCACAGAGAACTACGTGCATTTGTACTCTGTGCGACTCCGTGACCTCTGTGGTAAACCGGAATTATTCACGACGACAGGCGTCTGGTTTGATGTTTGAGGCAATTCTCCTGAAGTGGCGACAGTTTTTGCAGATTCACAAATTCACATCGTTGGTGAACCGTCGAAACCACAAACTTGGAACAATGCCCCAATCAAACAAGCCTTCTCAATTTTGACGCCCACGCATCGTGAATAATCCGGGGTAAAGACAGCCGCTGCGTTTTCGCGGGTCGGGACCACGAACACTGAAATGTACTGCGATGTACTGAAATGTACTGCCATTCTGGAATGCACCGCGATTCAGGAATGCACCGCGACAAGCTCGCATTGACGCAAGTGTCCGATTTTTCTACCGTCCGCGCATGAAACGGATTGTCTCCACAATTTCCCGCTCCCGATGCGCTATGACGTTGTCGTTAAGCATGGTTTTTATCATGCTCTTCGCGGCGTCAACATGCGATGGACAGAGTACCGAAAAACCGACGCAATGGTTGGTTCTTGAAAACGGCCAGACGATCGAAGGAAAAATTACGCTCATCGATCATCGCTACGAAATCATTGCCAGCAGTGGTAGCAGAATGCTGATCCCTGAATCGCAGGCCCGTTTCGTCGCCGATTCGATGCAAGACGTTTACTGGGATCGCTGGGCATCGGTGGCTCCTGAAGACGGCCCTAGTCAGATCGAATTGTTCCAATGGTGCGTTCGAAACGACCTGCTTAAAGAAGCTCAAAAGCAAATCAATTTGGTTGCCAAACTGGATGACTTTCCAGATCAAACGCAAAATTTGAGTCGGATGGCTTACGAGTTACAGCTGGCGACAGAGCGGAAGATGGAAGCGGCACTGGCGATCGCCCGAAAAGAAGCTGAACTTCTAAATATCCGAAAGCTGCCGGCTCTAAGCTCAGATCCACGTTCGTCTCTGGCGAAGTCTGGCTCATTTTCAGCAGCGCCCATGATTCCAACCTTGGACACCAGCAAGCGAATTCCTGCGCGACGGTTGGCCAAGGCACCGCCAACTGAAACAGGAACCATTGACGCAGAAGGAAATCCTGTTGCCGCGGAAGCGTCTGGTGAAGTAATCGGTTTGGTAGGATTCGAAGAAACAGCAACCCAACTAACCCGTCGGAACAAACCTGCCTATGTTCCGAACGCTCAGCTCGATCGTGAAACCAGAGCGATGCCCAAGGGTACCGTTCAGTTCTTTCGGCAGCACATCGAACCCGGTTTGATCAACAGCTGTTACAAGTGTCACGACTCACACGCGATGGCGATGCCGCTGACCAAACGGTCGTTCGGCAAATCGATGCCGCGCAGGATGACTCAACAGAACATGCATTTCGTTGCGGAGTGGATTAACAAATCGGATCCGCTCAACAGTCGCCTTTTCCAGATGGCGACGACGGCGCACGGTGAACAAACGGTCGCCAGCTTCGGCAGCAATGAACTTTTTGCGGGCAATATCAAGAAATGGGCGGTCGCAATCAGCGATGATCCTGCCCGTTGGTTATTGGAATTGGCTCGACAATCACAACAACCTACTCAAACGCCGGATTTGGAACTCGAAGCCGCAGAACTGGCGGAGCTTGACGCCGCAGCCGACATTCCGGAGCCAAATTCTCCCGTCACATCGGCCAGGAAGGTTCCAAAGCCCAAATCGAATCTGACGAAACCGATTGGAGCGGACCCGTATGATCCTGCAGGATTCAACGAAGCGGGTAAGTAGATTCCAGTTCGGCCCGAAAGTAGTTCGCCTTCCCGAGGCCGACCTGAGGCGATGGACTAAACGGTACGGATAACCGAGCTGCCAACTTTGCCGGCGCGAGGCCGCAGTGAAGTGAGCCGCCCTTCTCAGGATGAAGACATCGCCTGTTCCAGCACCTGTTCTTCAACAAAGATCGGTAGCGGTGGATCGCAAGTCACTGCAACGGCAATCGCATCGGAAGGCCGAGCGTCAAGTTCCAATTGCTCGCCGTCCTCACTTCGGACTCGCAAGTTTGCAAAATAAGTGTGATCACGAAGCTCGCTGATCACGACGCTTTCGAGTTCTCCCCCCATCAATTCGATGGCTCCGACCAACAAATCATGAGTCAACGGGCGAGGTCGATCGATACCTTTGACACGACGATCGATACTGGTCGCTTCGAAGATCCCAATCAAAATCGGAAACTGTCTCTCGCCGTCGATTTCCTTCAGAAAGACCAGCTGGTTTTCATTGATCTCGCTGATGATGATGCGAGCCAATTGCATTTCGATAAGCATTCGAGGAACCTGTTCTTGGAAAAAATCAGTCGTCGTCTGGACGATTGCATTATAGCCGCGTTATTGGCTGGCGTCTTGCGAGGCAGCGGCCGAATCGATCGCCGCGTTTTCCGAAGCCGGCTTATCCGAAGCTGGCTTTTCGGCGATCTGCTCTGTCGACTCTGCTGCAACTTCTTCCGCTGGTTCGAAAGCGACTTCATAGACTTCGCCGTCGAGCAACACTTCGTCACCGATGGACAGTTTCTTGCGACGTCGCGTTTCGACTTCCCCGTTAAGCTTCACCTGACCTGCTTGGATCAGGACTTTCGCCTGCCCACCCGTGGCGACTCCACACAGCTGCAGAAACTGATCCAGCCGAATTTCCAGTGGAGGCGGATTCTCAGAGGATGCGGATTCGATTGGGTCGTTCATATCGGGCTGTTTTGTAGAGTTTCGGCGAAGATTGGCAACAAATCATGCTAACGACTTTCGATTCGATTTCTTCCAAGATCCGGCATTGGGCGGCGAATTATGGTCGAATCTTGACTGGATCTGAGGCTAACGAGGAAGCAAAATTTAACGATTCTGCTGATTGAACCGGAATTATTCACGGCGACAGGCGTTTGGTATTCACTTTGATGCGATTGTCATGGCTCGACAACCAAGCCTCGTGAATAACCCGGGCTGAAACGAGCTTTTGGATCCCAACATTTTTCAGGCATGAAGCCAACGTGGTTTAGCCGTGACCTAAATTTTCGCTCATTGCGTGAAGACGTGATGACAAACGAATCCGAGCGTCATGATCGACTTTATCAACGAAACATTTCAATTGGTCAACCTTCCAGCAACCGGATTGCTGCTGTTGTGTTTGCTGTATTGGTTAATGGTGATCATCGGAGCGATCGGCGTTGATGCCTTCGACATCGATTTTGATGCAGATGTCGACGTCGGAGCTGACCTCGATGGAGACTTTGATAGCCACGCTGGTGGCTTCAGTTCGTTTGCGGAGCTGATGTACTTGAATGACGTGCCGGTCGTCTTGGTCGCGAGCGTGTTTGGATTGTTTTTTTGGGTTGCCAGCTTTTGCGTCAACCACTTTCTCAATCCGAGCGGCGACTTACTGATCGGGTTAGGCATTGGAATAGCCAACACCGCTGTGTGTCTGTTTTTAACGCGACTAGTAATAGGCCCGTTGGCGAAGGGCCTTCAAACGCAAGAAGTAGACACAAAGCGGGAACGCATGATCGGGCTTATTGGTGAAGTCACGACGTCAGAAGTCAGCGAGACGTTTGGACAAGTTAGCATCCGCGTGAATGGCCCTGAACTGGTCATCAATGCTCGCACCAACGGCAAGCATCCCAATTTGGGCAAAGGCGATTCTGCAAGGATCGTTGAATACGATTACGAAAAAGACACTTACGTAGTTGAGCTATGCAAGTGGGAACAAAAATAGAAGCACTTACTCACAACTTTGCGCACAACTTACCGCACACCTTTGGCTGATTTGAATTTTGGAGAGTTACCTATGATCGACACCACACTTCTTGCTTTGGAGCTTGGCTTCTGGGGCTGGTTTTTCCTAGTTCTAGTTGGAATCATTGTTCTCATCTGCCTTGGCGTGTTCATTTTCATGCTCCGGTACTATCGAAAGGTCAACCAGGGAACCGCAATCGTAAGAAACGGAATGCAAGGCACGGTCGTGCATTTCTCAGGACTGTTTGCAATTCCGATCCTTCACAAAATCGAATTGATGGACATCTCGGTCAAGCGCATCGAAATCGATCGTTCAGGAGAAGACGGACTGATCTGTCGCGACAATATGCGTGCCGACATCAAAGTTTGCTTCTTTGTTCGAGTCAACAAAACGCATGAAGATGTAGAACGAGTCGCCCAGTTCCTTGGCTGCGAACGAGCATCCGACGAAGAAGCTTTGCGAGCCCTATTCGAGCCCAAATTCTCAGAAGCCTTAAAAACCGTAGGTAAACAGTTCGATTTCGTCGAGCTTTACAACTCTCGTGAAAAGTTCCGCGAACAAATCCTTCGCATCATCGGAACCGACCTCAACGGCTACGTGCTTGACGACGCGGCGATTGACTATCTTGAGCAAACGGACCTTGAGAAACTCAATCCGAACAACGTTCTCGATGCTGAAGGTATCAAAAAGATCACGGATTTGACCGCCGAAGAAATCACTCGGGCGAACTTCATCCAACGTGAGAAAGAAAAGACCCTTAAGAAGCAGGACGTTGAAGCTCGCGAAGCAATCCTCGCTCTTGAGCGTCAGCAAATCGAAGCGGAAGAAAAACAGCAACGCGAAATCACGGAAGTGACCGCTCGACAGGCCGCCGAGGGTATCGTCGTCCAACAGGAAGAGCGTAAGCGTCAGGAAACTGCTCGAATTCGCGCCGAAGAAGAAATCCTTGTCGCGGAAGAAAACAAAAAGCGTGCCGTGATCGTTGCCGCCAAGAGCAAAGAACGCACCGACGCGGTTGAAACAGAACGTGTCGAAAAAGATCGCGGTCTCGAAATCACAGAACGCGAACGAATCGTGACGCTGGCTCAGATCGACAAAGAGAAAGCCGTCGAAGTCGAGAAAAAGAATATTCAGGACGTCATCCGCGAACGCGTCATTGTCGAACGTGCGGTCGTCGAAGAAGAAGAAAAAATCAAAGACACTCGCGAATTCGCAGCCGCCGACCGTAAAAAGCAAGTCGCTGTTACGGCAGCCGAAGAGGAAGCCCAGCAGCAATTGGTCAAACAGGTCAAAGCCGCAGAAGCCGAGAAACAGGCGGCTGATCTGAATGCCGAAACGGTTGTCGTGACCGCCGAAGCCGAACGATCCGCTGCGGAAAAGCAAACCGACGCAAAGAAAATGTTGGCCGAGGCACTTCAAGCCGAAACGGCGGCTCCTGGCCTTGCAGAAGCGGATGTGATCCTTGCGAAAGCGGATGCGATCGAAAAGGAAGGTACTGCAGAAGCTCGAGTTGCGGAACTCAAGTTCAGCGCCGACGCTCGTGGCATCACCGAGAAAGCGGAAGCGATGAAGCTGTTCGACAGCGTTGGTCGCGAGCACGAAGAATTCAAACTTGAGCTCGACAAGGCCAAGCAAATTGAACTCGCCGGCATCGATGCTCAACGCCAGATCGCGGAAGCCCAGGCTTCGATGGTCGCCGAGTCACTCAAATCGGCCAACATCGACATCGTCGGTGGAGACGCCAAATTCTTCGATAGTATCGTGAATTCGGTGACCGCTGGTAAGCAAGTCGATCGTCTGGTTCAGGAAAGCACCGTGCTGACAGACGTGAAGGATACGTTCATCACCGGCGACCCGGCTCAGTTTCAATCCGAAATCAAGAAGTACATCGACATGTTCGGTGTCTCCAGCGAAGACTTGAAAAATCTGAGCGTCGCAGCATTGATCGGTCAGATGATGGGACTGACGAATGACACTTCCGTCTTGGGTCGCCTTCAGACCATGATGGGCATGGCCAACAAGGCTGGAGTTTCGACTCAGAATGCCGGCAAAGTCCTGAAGAATCTGGGAGCCAAATCGTAGTCGACTTGGGAATTGCATTACGTTTCTGCGTAACGCGAATGCTTGATTGAAACATCGCCTTCCATTGAGAGGGCGATGATTCAATCGCAAACCACGTCAACGACAACTTGCTCATTCCAACCGAAATCGACTGACACCGTCGAAGCCTGACCACGTCGAATCGATTGGAAGCCATCATCACGGCCTGGAATCATGACTGAAACTGAACCACAACCTGATCCACAATCGGATGCCGCCAACGAACCGGCATTGGAGCGTGGAACCTACGAGATCATCCAAAACCGTCTGAAGTCACATTCAGCGGAATTGGAGTCGCGTTTACAGAAGCTGAACGATGAACGTCGATCTGTTTTTGGTTCCATCCCAACCGAACTGATTTCGAAGCAGCGAATCACGACCGAGCACAATTGTACGGCTCGGGACATCGTGCCCGTCGGTGACAAATTCCTGTTTGGGTACAACGTCCACATGGGCTTGAAATCCGTCACGGAGCTGCCGGACGTATTTTCGCTCTACCGGTTTGAAGACGGCTCCTTTCACGAAGAGTCGCTCGACCTGCTTTCGGACAAACAGTTCAATGTCGACTTCCATTCGCTTTACAAATACTACAAAGACACTCGGTTTGCCAAGTTCCACGTTTCCGGACCTTATCTTTATCTTGTCTTTCAAACCGGAAAAGCGTTAACGGATCTAAAGAGCTTCAAATTCCTGATGCAGGGCGAATCGCTCAAGTACGTTGATAACCGCAGCGACCACGAAGTCGTTTATCCGCCACAACACGATTTCAACTGGAAACGCACCACGCGTGAGCTTCATCGAGGCGGTTTGCATCCGCACATTTCTATCGAAGACCGAGTCTTTGTCGAAACCGTTGGCGGCGACCTGACAGTCAAAGTCGAAGACAACACCGAAGACGGAAGCGGAATCTACGCCGAACCGGTCGACGATCCAGACCAGACGCTTGACGATGCCGAGATCTATTATGCGATCGTTGGCAACATCATTCTGATGAAGATCCGTCCTTTTAAAGAGGAATCATTTCGCTACGTCGTTTTCAATGAGAAAACTCAATCCGCTCAACGGCTGGATTCGATTGCAGATTCCTGCATTTTCCTGCCGGAAGATCACGGTCTGATTTTTTCCAATGGCTACTACCTGCAGACCGGCGTTAACAAAACGTTCGACAACAATTTGACCGATCTGGTTTTCGAACGCCGAGTCGCATCGCCCAATGGCGAAGACTACCTGTACGCGTTTTACAACAAAATCACGGGCGACTACGTCTTGTTGATGTACAACGTCATCGAGCAGCGTGTCGATTCGCCAATCCTGTGCAATGGTTTCTCCATTTTCGGTAACGGCCATTTGATCTACTTCAAAGCCGACGAAGAACCGCAAAAGCATCACGGGATCCAAATCTGGCAGACTCCTTTCGTCAGCGATGAATCATCATCTAGCGAACAGACCGACAGCTACATCTTCAAGATCGGCAATAAAGAAATCGTGCGAGCGATGGCTGAATCGCACGAAATCATGAACTTGATCGACCAGGAAGATTCCTACGCGAATCTTTACGTCGATATCGTGAAACAATCGACGGCTTTGATCGATTCGTATTTCTGGCTCAGAGAAGAGCAGACGTACAATCTGGCCGAGCCACTTTCTTCGATTCGTGACGCAGCGACGGCGGCAGTCGATGAATTTGAAAAAGTTGTTCGAGTCCGTTCCAACACGGCGAAACAGTTCAAGGAAACTTCAACAACAGCTCGCGACGCGATCAGGGACGCCTCATCGAAGCAGTTCAAAGTCATCGACGATTTTGTTCAGGCTTTATCGGCCTTGCGAGCCGTTCGCGGAAAAGTGATCTCGCTGAAGGAGCTTAAATACGTTGACTTGGCCGAAGTCGAATCGCTTGAGGCAAAAATCGGCGAGAACGCCGAAAGGATCTCTCATCGCTGCGTCAAATTCCTGCTCGACGACGCGGCTCTGGCTCCATATTCGCAACGAGTCACAGATCAGGACGCGGCGATCGACAGTCTCAAGTCCGGCGTCGAGGCAAAAGAACTGGACGCGGCGATCCAGCAGGTCAGCGACGAACTGGAAATGTTGATCGAGATCGTCAGCAACCTGAAGATCGACGATCCGAACCAGCGAACTCGCATCATCGACAACATTTCGGCGATCTATTCGAGCCTGAATTCGACTCGAGCCTCGATCAAAAAGAAATCGCAAGAACTGTTCTCAGTCGAAGGCAAGGCCGAGTTCAACTCGCAAATTAAACTAATCAGCCAAGCCGTCGTCAACTATTTGGACGTGTGCGACGCTCCGGAAAAATGCGATGAATACCTGACCAAGATGATGGTTCAGGTCGAAGAGATCGAAGGTCGATTCGCTGAGTTCGACGATTTCGTCTTGCAGCTGGCTGAAAAACGCGAGGAAATTTACGCTGCGTTTGACACGCGTAAACTTCAACTGGTGGAAGCTCGCAATCGCCGTGCGACCGCGCTGATGGGTGCAGCGGATCGAATCCTGAAAGGAATCCGTTCACGGGTTTCCAATTTCAAATCCGTCGACGAAATCAACAGCTATTTTTCGTCGGACCTGATGATCGACAAGGTTCGCGACATTGTTTCCGAACTGGAAACGATGGACGAGTCCGTCAAAGTTGACGACATCCAAAGTCGTTTGAAAACGGTTCGTGAAGACACAATTCGCCAACTGCGTGACAAGAACGAACTGTACGTCGATGGCCAAAACATCATTCAGTTTGGGCCTCACAAGTTCAGCGTCAATGTGCAGCCATTGGATCTGACAACCGTCATCAAAGACGGCGACATGCATTTCCATTTGAGCGGAACAAATTACTTCGAAACCGTTCAATCGACTGAACTCAATGCAACCAAGCCCGTTTGGGACCAGTCGGTCGTCAGTGAGAACCGTGAAGTTTATCGCGGCGAATACCTTGCGTACCAAATGTTGCGTTCAGCAGATCTGGACTTGAAGACGATTGCGAAATCTGAAGACGTGGCTCGCAAAGAAATCGTCAGCCAATTCATGGCGTCCCGATATAGCGAAGGCTACATCAAGGGAGTTCACGATCATGACGCAAACTTGATCCTTGGCGAACTGCTAAAAATGCATCTTGATTTGGGTTTACTGAAGTATTCGCCAAACGCTCGTGCGATCGCAGCGGTTTTCTGGCTGGCTCTTGGCAACAACAAACCGGAACTTCGCCGCTCTTGGGAACAGCGACTGCTGAGTCTTGGCGCCGCGACGAAGATGTTCGGCCAGGTCAAAGATCGAGCGATCTACATTGCAAACATGGAAGCGGAACTGAAGGAATCCGAATTCGGCAGCGACGATGTTGAACTGATCGCCGAGTCAGCCGAATATTTGTACGAGCAACTGGCTTCCGGTGGAAAGTGGTTTTCGAGCAAAGTCGCGACGGAGTTGGCGGCTTCGTTCAGCCAATCCATCGGCAAGAAAAAAGAGGGAGCTCAGTTCACAGATATGCTTGGCAGCGAACTCCTGTCGATCAAGGACCGTTTTGCGATCGCTTGTGACTGGATTCGAGCTTACGTGGATTCGCTTCCCAAGAAAGACGAAACGTCTCGCAAGCATGACTATATCTTCGAAACTGCCGCCATCCTGATTGAAGGTGCCGATGCAAACCGAAAAAGCCTTGACCTGAATACGACGGTCCAGATCGAATCGATGCTGGGCGATCATCCGCGAGTCGAATCAAAGATTTACAACCTGAACTATCACGAATTTCTTCGCCGATTGACCACGTACGAAAATCAAACGGTGCCGGCTTACGAGTCCTATCTTCATCTCAAAAAAGAGATCGTGGATGTACGCCGCGAAGAACTGCGACTTAGCGAATTTAAACCGCGAGTTCTTACAAGTTTCGTTCGTAACAAACTGATCAACGACACCTATTTGCCGATGATCGGAGCCAATCTCGCCAAGCAGATGGGCGTCGTCGGTGAAGAGAAACGAACGGACTTGATGGGTCTGTTGTTGCTGATTTCTCCTCCAGGCTATGGAAAGACTACTTTAATGGAATACGTTGCCAATCGACTTGGCATCACCTTCATGAAGATCAACGGACCTGCGATCGGGCATCAGGTCACTTCACTCGATCCGGCTGAAGCTCCGAACGCGAGTGCCCGCGAAGAGGTCGAGAAGCTGAACCTCGCTCTTGAGATGGGCGACAACGTGATGATTTACGTGGACGATATTCAGCACTGCAACGCGGAATTCTTGCAGAAGTTCATTTCGCTGTGCGACGCGACACGACGTATCGAAGGCGTCTTCGGCGGTAAGACTCGAACTTACGATCTTCGAGGCAGAAAAGTAGCCGTCGTGATGGCCGGCAACCCGTACACCGAAAGCGGCGAAAAGTTCCAAATCCCGGACATGCTTGCCAGCCGAGCCGACACGTATAACCTCGGCGACGTGATTGGTGGCAATTCGGAATCGTTCGAATTGAGTTACCTCGAAAACTGCCTGACTTCGAACTTGACACTCGCCCGATTGAATTCGAAATCTCGAGAGGATGTCTATCGCGTCATCAAAATGGCTTCCAGCTCGGGGCCTCCTGCAGAATCACTGGAAGGAAATTACTCGGTCGAAGAAGTCAATGAATTTGTTTCCGTGATGCGAAAGCTGATTCAGGTTCGCGACGTCGTGCTGAATGTGAATCGACTTTATATCGAATCGGCGGCTCAAGCGGATGAATATCGAACTGAGCCCGCGTTCAAATTGCAGGGTTCGTACCGCGACATGAACAAGATCGCGGAACAGATTCAGCCGGTGATGAACGACGAGGAGCTTCTGATTTTGATTCGTTCGCACTACAACAATCAGGCTCAAACTTTGACGACTGGTGCCCAGGCGAATTTACTGAAGTTGAAAGAGTTGATGGGCGAACTTGAAGGCGAAGATCTCGAGCGATGGGACGACATCAAGCGAACCTTCCAGCGGAACCTGATGCTGTCGGGAGCCAGCGAAGAAGATGGACTTGGGCGAGTGATTGCTCAAATGACAACGGTCAGCGAAGGGCTCGTTTCCATCAAAAAAGCTGTCGAAGCTGGTATGAATCAGTTCGTCGCTTCCAATGCTGAGGATCCTTCATCGGAGCAAATGGTCACGGCAGTGAAAGAGCTTGGCAAATTCAATCGCACGCTGACGGGTATCAAGAAATTGATCAAGGACAACGCGGATGCTGCTATCAGCAGTACCGGACCATCGGTAACTGGCGAACCCGTTCGAACGAGTGTTGATCCGATTGAGGTAGAAGTCATCAACAAGGTTCCGACGATCTTTTTGGACATCATCCGCAACCAGTTTCGCGTATTGCAAACATGGATGGAACCAATCCTTGCGATTTCTGAATCCTTACCGGCAGGCAAAGGGCTCAGCGATGCGGCAAAGGCGACTGAGAAGAACTACTCTGAACTGTTGGACAAAATCCTGAAGTTCGAGGACGAAAATCCGGACGAACTTGAGTAAGCTCGAAACGAGAAATTCAGCATCGCGACTAAACACCAACCTTGGAATCTTTTGCTGACCGCAACATTTCCTCAACCGAGTTGACGCTCCGTTCCGGAAATGGAGCCATCACAATCAGCAGACACCAACAGAATCCAGCCGCAGCCAGGCTGTACACGCTGCCGTTGGTATGGAATGCGATCAAGTTAAAAAACAGGGCCCCTTCAAACAGGGCCATTTGAATGATTTTCGAAGTTTGAACCGCAGCCATCGCCTTCGTAGCAGCACCTGGCTGATCCAATTCGCTCGCTGTTGATTTGCCAAGCTGCGTAACTGCGGCCTTGCGGCCGGCAAGCGGAATGACGATCGCAGGCACCATTTCCATCGCAATGAATCCGAGCCCGATGATATTGAGGATGTCAAATTCGGTCGTGAATTTCGGCGGCTCTCTCAGAAAGAACAAAACCGCAAACATTGCCAGCGGAGCCACCAGCAAAGCAGACGCGATGGTGAATAAAGTTCGAGTCGGTTTCTCAAGGACTTGCAATTGTTGTGAGTTTAGCATTGGTTTTTCCTGATGGGTAAATCGTTCCGACATAGGTTAATCGCTGCGACTTTAGGATAGCCGATCGAAGTCCCGCGTCGTAGCTGGACTCGCCAGAGTTCAGACCGTAGCTGGGCTCGCCAGAGCTTGTCGATTTATTGAGCCGTTTGGGCGATAGCCCCGGTTGAAGTGTCGTGAACCGAGGCTAACGCCAAAACGCCTAAACGGCTGGCATAAAAATCTTGACTTGGAATAAAACGACAAGCTCGCCAGAGTTCAGAAGCCGTCAAACGACAACGCCTTCGGGTGACGTCAGATGAACGAGTCCGAAGTCTGGCGACGTCGGCTACGGAAACAACACGTTAAGCGTTCCGCGCACTCAAAGTTGGAGGTGTCTCAATTAAGAAACAAAACAAGAGCAGCAAAAACGCATCCCAATTTCGTAGCAACCGTTATGGCCGCCGAGCGAACGAATCACTCGACAAAAAGAAAACTTGGCCTAACCGTACGACTGAACCAAACCGTAAACCTCGCAAAGGGTCCGCAAGGTTTGTGAGATTCATTCTTTTTGCCCGAAAGGTAAACCTTTCCCACGACGATAGAAGCCCATGTCGACGTCGTGAAGTTTACGATCCACAGCGTTTTCCTGATGCCGCTGCAAACGAAAACTCACCTGTCGGCAACGTGGCGCAATGAGATCTCTGAGAACTCCGAATCTTGCGTGCGGCACAAAGTTCACGAAGACACTTCCATCGTAGAGAGTCAGGTCCCATGAGGCGTATTTCACCATGTTCTTTCTTATTGGCTCTCTGTTTTTCTCTTTTCTGGTCACCGCTCGCTCCAACCGCGGTGGCAAAAGGTGATGGGCCATTCAATCGATGGGACGAATTTGGATCCGCCAAAGAGTGGCGATCCAATGGATTCTGCGAACTGATTGCCAATGGCGGTTCCTTCGGAGCCGTTGAAACCAGAACCGGAATGACCGAAAGTCGCCTGTCGGAGAACGACCGCGCCGAAGCGGCCACAATTTTGACCGCGTCGGTTTCGTTGGCACATTGGAATTTCGAATATCAACCCAAAGTTCAATTTCCAATCCAATTTCGGATCAAATCGCAAAAGCGGAACGTGCTGCCGTTTTTGCAACAACGCCATGCGGAGCTGGTGACGATGGCAGAGCAGCTTTTGCCTGGTCTGCTGCTGCATGGCGATTCCAACGCGTTTCGAACGATTCCCGGCGCGTTGGTTCGGCTGATCAATTTACCGACGCTCCGTTTGCCAAAACGGATTGCGGAATTCGATTCGTTTAGAGCATCTCAATACAAACGGATGGAATCAGAGTTCACGCAGATCGGAACCAAATTCTGGACGCAGTTTGGGCAGATTCCCTCCCGAACGGAAGCCGCCGACGCCAGAGGCAAGAATCGGAAATTCGCGATTCGTATCGCCAGATCTGGCTGGGGAAGCATGTCGGATTACGCGTTTCGGATGTTCCAACGACTTCCCCTCGATCAGCTCGAATCGTTTCGACAGCTCTACCAGCGAGTGGCTTCCAGGGTCAGTTTCCGCAGCGGAACTTGGTTTTAACCCGGATTATTCACGATGCGTGGGCGTCGACCTCGAGAAAGCTTCTTTCATTGGAATATTGCTCCAACTTTGTGGTTTCGACACGACTTGAAATTAACGAATCTGCAAAACTTGTTTCCGCGTCAGGAGAATTGCGTCCAAAGGCAAACCAGACGCCTGTCGTCGTGAATAATTCCGGTTTGGTTCTTCCGGTTTACGAGTCGGCACCACGCATTGGTGCGAAAGCAACAGTTTTTCGACTCGTCCGGTTTTTCGGGAATGATCCCGGTGCGCACCGCTGCAATCCGAACAGCACTCAAGAGTTCTCCAGCAGGATTTCATCAGCTGATCAGTTTTCAAAACGCTGCACTGGTCAAACCAACACCGACAGAGCCGAATTTCCGCAATTCCGGGTCTCCGAGGGCCGATTAAGGCAGAGTTGCGCAGATTTGTGGTTCCCGGATGTTTCAAAATAGGGCACTCGCAGATCGAGCACCGCGAAAATCCCGCATATCGCTGTTGGCACAGTGGTTGCAGGTCGTAGAAGATGCGGCTCTTTCATCTTGGCGAGAGTCCGAATTTGAGGCTTGACTTTAACGACCTGGTTGAGAGTACGGCGAAATTGGACTTTTTTGTTCGCATCGCAATGAGCCTCAAATAAACTTTAGTAGATAGACATTCTCCCGACCTCCATTGGCGGGCGAAACCTTGAGGGAGATGAGCCCTCATTTTCAATTAGCGTTGGAGTAGATTATGTCCACATGCACGACCAAAGTCGCGCTGCGAGGAATTTTGATTGCACTGGTGGGAGTTTCCTTTCAGGCAAACTTGTTCGGTTTTCAAGCTGAAAACGCGTCACCAACCCGAATGGCAACGTTCGAGTCCGCTGGCGAAACTGCATTTGCATTGAGCGTCGGCCCAGAAAGCCAGACTCAGCAACGAGCCAGCGACATTATCGCGTTCGTTGATACGTCTGCCAGCCAGACCGGACCTTACAAAAAAGACTCGATCGAGTTGCTTCGCGGACTGGTTCGCAATCTCAGCGCCGACGATCGCATTCAAATTTTCGCTCTGGATCTGGATGCAGTTCCGCTTCACCGCGAATTTGCGTCTCCGTCGAGCGACAATGTTCAGATCGCGATCGAAAATCTTACCAACCGCGTCGCTCTGGGTTCCACGGACATGGAAACCATGATCGAAGTCGCCATTGACGGCTTCGAAGACGATGACACTCGCAACAAGAACGTCATCTATATCGGTGACGGAATTAGTCGAGCAGGCATCCTTCACACGGACAACTTCATCAAAGCCGTTAAGTCTTTGGCGAAGAATCAAGTTTCCGTTTCAAGCTTCGCAATTGGTCCTGAGCGTAACATCGATCTGTTGGCGGCTTTGGCAAACAACACCGGTGGAAACATCATCATCGACTCGGATGATCCAAACTCTGCCAACAATGGTGCTCAGGCTTTGGCTGAAACGGTTCACGGATCCGTTTTCTGGCCACAGACTGCGGAACTTCCAGAGAACCTTGTAGAAATCTATCCGGGCGTTTGCCCTCCGATGCGCAACGATCGCGACACAGTTCTTGTTGGAACTATCTCATCACGCGACACGTTGACAATGAAGCTTAACGGCATGATGGATGGCAAAAAAGTCACCAAATCATGGTCGATCGAACCAGAAACAACTTCCGACGAATTCGCTTTCCTTCCAAAGATGCTGAAACGAGTCCGCAAAGATGGTGGAGCTTCGCTTCCGACGGTTGGCTCTGCTGGACTCATCGAATACGTACGCGTTCTTGATGGCAACGCTCGTGAAATAAGAGCTCTCGGCGGCAACGTCAAGACTCAAGGCACATCAGCAATCGCAACTGCGGCTCGCAAATCGGAAAGCCCGATCGCAATGGCGGCTCGTTACCGTCTGCAAGATCAGGAAGACGACAATCCATTCGGAGGCCCCGAAACAGAAGGTGGCTTTGACACGCTTCCAGACGAAAGTCTTGAAATTGTCGAAACGCCCTCGGAAGACGAGCCTGCTGTTATTGCTCCCAACCAGGAACAGCCGGGTTCAGTCGCACCTGAGATGACTTCGGATTCACCTGCGGTCACCGATTTGACGGCTCCGATCGAAATGGGAGCTCCAATGGATGACACAAGCGATATTAGCCAAATGTTTGCTGAGGCGATTCAGGCGGATGTTCGCAACGAAATCTTATCTGTAGAAGATCGCGATCGAATCATCAACGAAAAGCTTCGCAAGCAGGTTCAATACGAAACAGAGCGTGCGTTGCAGGAATTGAACGTTGATCCCGGTGCGGCGATCGAACGACTCAAGAACATGATCGAAGTCGTTGATCAGACTCCTGAGTTGACTCCCGGAACGGCTACGGAACTTCGCTATCGACTTGAATCTTCTTTGGTAAACGCGACCCGTCGTAAACTTGAATACGACGAAAGGCAGCAACAGAAAAGCATCAACGATGCCATTACCAACACGATTCGCAACGAGATTCGCAACTACGAAAGAGCAGAAGAAAAACAGGCTCGTTTGATTGGCCAGTTCAATTCTCTGTTGAGAGAAGGCAACTACGCGGTTGCTGAAGAGGTCGCGGATTCCATTTTTGAAACGTACCCGAATTCCCCGGAAGCGGTTGTCGCGACCGAGAAGACTCGAATTGCCCGTACCCATTACGAACTTCTGACGATTCGACGCGAGAAAGAACGGATGTTCACGTCAGCGATCCGGGAGATCTACAAATCGACTTATCCAATCTCAGGCAACCCACCATTGGTGTTCCCCGATGCAGAGGAGTGGATCGAAAAACGTGCCGCTCGCAAGAAGTACCAAAGCGTGCGTCTTGCCGGCAACGAAAACGATCGCCGAATCCTCGACGCTTTGGATAGAAGCTACGACCTTGTCTTCGATGAAGAGAACTTCAGCGACGTGAGACAACAGCTGCAGGACGATCTTAATATCAACATCGTGATCGATCAGAACCTTGAAGGTGATCTTGACGACGACACACTCGTGTCTGCCAATCTTGTTGGAATCTCGTTGGGCAAAGCTCTCAGAACAATGCTCAAGGCCAACGAAGCAACCTACATCGTTAAAGACGAAGTATTGCAAATCATCTCCCTGTCTGACGCGGACACTATCGACTTCATGGTGACCGACGTCTACAACGTCGGCGACCTGGTTGCTCCTCGCACTAACCCGGGCGGCGGTGGCGGTTTTGGTGGTGGCGGACTCGGCGGCGGTGGCGGCGGAGTCGGCGGTGGAGGACTGGGCGGCGGTGGACTCTGCGGCGGTGGCGGACTCGGCGGTGGCGGCGGTGGTCGCGGAGGCGGTGTTTTCTGCATCCAGGACGATATCGGATTTACAATTTCTGAATCGAACGCCAAGCCGGTATCCAAACCGTTGGTCAGCATGACGCCTAAAGCAGTCATCAAAGTTGACGCGAGCATTGATTCAGCGAAAGCATGGAATGACTATTTCGCCAACAATACGCCCGAGCGTGCTGCGGTTCGAACCACGGTTCGTCACATGCAACGTGAAAGTCGTTTTGAAGAAATTTCAGCTTTGATCAACGCGGCGATCCTTAACGGGCAATCGCAACCAGCGTGGATGTATCAGGCTTTGGGCCTTTCGATGCAGTTGATCGGAAGTCCGACCAGCGAAATCGAACGAGCTCTCATGTCGGCGGTTGACCTCGCGAGTGACACTCAGGACCCAATTTTTGCTGCTGCGTACATGTCGAAGAATGGCATGGAAAAGCGAGCATTGAAAGTTCTCCGCGATGTCGCCAAATCGAACCCTTCGATGGTCGAACCGTTGGAAGTCGCTCTGAAAGTTGCCGAACGCAGCAACAGCATCGAAGGGATGCGATGGGCTTCTGTCGGCGTTCTCTCTCACGAGTGGCCTGAGAACCCAGAATTGGTCAAGAAAGCCGGCTTCATGGCGGCTGCCGTCAAATCTGCCTTGAAAGGTGCTGGCCAAACTGACGAATTGGCTCGGTTTGAATTGGAATTGGCGAAAGCTCGCCATCGCGATTGCTTCATCGAAGTCTCATGGACAGGCGATGCAGACCTTGACCTGTATATCGAAGAGCCCGGTGGAACGATTTGTTCTCGACTTAACCCGCGAACGACTGCTGGTGGAGTCTATTACGGAGACCAGTATTCACAGGGCAAATCGAACTCAGGAGCGATGAAAGAGATTTATGTTTTGCCAAAAGGTTTTTCCGGTGACTACCGTTTGATCATTCGTCGAATGACTGGCGAAGTCACTTCTGGGAAAGTCAATGTCGCGATCCACAATCACTTCCAATCTCCGCACGAGACTTCGCTTCAGCGTTACGTGAATCTTGATAACAAAGGAGCAATCGTTCTGTTCAAGCTTCAGGACGGCAGTCGTCAGGACGAACTTGAGCAGCACACGATTGAGACTTTGGTTCGCAAGAAATTGGCAATCAAGCAATCTGCGATGGCTCAGAAACTGATGAACAGCGTTTCTCCTGCTGCGGCTGCAAACTACTTCGGCTCGAGGCTACTGGCGGGCGGAGACGATATCATTGGGGGCGGTGCACTTGGTAACGCACTTAATCGCAACGGTCGGCTGTTCTCGCCAAGCGTTGTCGGTTACCAGCCTGTGATTCAGCAGTTCCCAACGGGTACTTTCATGACCGTCAACCACGCGACGACGGCGGATCGACTTTACGTCATGATCAGCGTCTCGCCAAACTTCAGCACAATCACCGAAGTCACCACATTCAACATCCAAGGCGGTGGTGGAGCAGGCGGCGGAGTCGGTGGTGGAGGCGGTGGACTCGGCGGCGGTGGTGGTGGATTCGGCGGCGGAATCGGCGGCGGTGGTGGTGGCAACTTCTAATCAACCACAACGCATTCGACAGTAAACAGGACTGCGGCTCGATTGAGCCGCAGTTTTTTTACGCGCCGCCTTCAACAAATCGAGCCGTTCGACGATAGTGAGCCCACGCATCGTGAATAATCCGGGCTTAAATTTGCGTCTCGCAAGCCGTGAGTGCCGCCATTGGCGCGACCGCCATCGCTGAGAAACTTCTGTTTAAACAGTGTGGATTATTCGGTCCCGAGATGACGGCCATCCTCCTGGATGGAACACTTGAATCAAGACGTAAAGCAAAACATGAATCAAGACTCAACTTCTTCAACGATGCCATCTCTGATTGCCGAAGTCATCGCGGTCGGCGACGAAATGACCAGTGGACAGCGACTCGATACGAATACTCAATGGCTTGCCGCCAATTTGAATGAACTTGGCATCAACGTTGAATACCATTCGACCGTCGGTGACGACCTCCAGCGGCAAACCGACGTCATTCGAACCGCAGCAGCGCGAGCCAACGTGGTCGTGATCACTGGCGGGCTCGGTCCCACCCAAGACGATTTGACTCGTCAGGCCATCGCGGATGCGGCTGAAGTCACACTTGAAACAGACGAAGCAGCCTTGCGCCATATCGAGTCCATTTTTGCAAAAAATAAACGTGAGATGTCGGACATCAATCGTAGACAGGCTCAATTTCCTTCTGGCGGTTCCACGATCCACAACGAGGAAGGCACCGCACCGGGAGTCGATTTCGAATGCTGTCTAAACGACTTCGATACGGATCATCGTTGCCGAATTTTTGCTCTGCCAGGCGTTCCTTACGAAATGAAACAAATGTGGACTTCGTGGGTTGAGCCTCAGGTTTCGAAAATGGT
This sequence comes from uncultured Pirellulaceae bacterium, assembly GCA_964479855.1. Taxonomy (GTDB): domain Bacteria; phylum Planctomycetota; class Planctomycetia; order Pirellulales; family Pirellulaceae; genus Mariniblastus. Next base: position 9,009 of record CAYZPA010000035.1, on the reverse strand, counting down.
CGGTGGCAGCCAAACGATCGTTCATCATGTCGTTAAGTGTTTCGGAGTCGGTGAAAGCCAAGCGGAATCGATCATGCCGGGCCTGATCGCACGTGATCGCAAACCTCGTGTTGGCATCACGGCGAGCCATGCAACCATCTCATTTCGCATTATGGCATCAGCAGAATCGGAGCAAGCGTGCCGCGAACAGATTTCGCCGACCGTCGACTTCATTCGGGAGACTCTGGGCGAAATCGTATTTGGCGAAGGTGACATCACGCTTCAGGATGTCGTGGTCCAGTTACTTTGTGACCTTGCACTAACGGTATCGATCGTCGACTTTCAATTTGGCAACGCAGCGGCAAGTTTACTTGGAACTGGAAAAGCCCCCGAAGCACAGCCTCACCCTCTGGTCACGTCAATCGCGTTGCAACACCAGACTCCGGTTCAATGGACTGGAACGGATCCCTCACAGACATCCATCACAAACGAATCCGTTTTACACCTTGCCGCGACCAAGGTGCGAGAGGAAACTGGCGCCGATATCGGAGTTGCCGTGGGCCCGTTGTTCAACCAATCAACCGACGGTGGTGGAGGCGATTTCGAAGTCTGGATCAGCGGACCCGAACTGCAAAACAGCAAATTGTCCGCCAATCGAGAATTTCGCTTTGGAGGCCATTCGTCCATGCGGGACGTGCGTTCGGCAAAACAGGTGCTCAATTTCCTGCGGCTGAATCTGCGAGCCATAAAAGAAGCCTAATCGCCAGTGTAGCAACGCATCAGACGCTACAATGGACGCCCAAGCACTTCGAACGTCAGCAACAAGCCGATGGATTTGCAATGCGTTTAAAGCGTTTGCGTTTTGAAAGTCTATCGATTGAAAGTTTACTTTCGCAGTGCAGTCGTCCTATTCTTCAAACCACTGGTCATTTCGGAAATGATGTTTCAACACCCAAACAAGACGCCCATCGTCGTGAATCGTTCCAGTTCAAACCGTCCATCCGTGATCGCGCGAGTCACGTTACGCTTGATGGCGATATTCTTCATCGCTCAATGGCATACAGGTTTGGCTCAAGCCCAAGCCAGTAACGACGGCATCGCACAGGAGTCAGACGATCGATTCACCCAACAAGATCGATGGCGCGGTTCGATCACTCCAGAACGAGCATGGTGGGACCTGAAACATTACGAACTTTCGATCCGGGTCATGCCCGAATCCAGAACCATCAGCGGAACGAATCAAATCTCCTTTAGTGTGCTCAAACCTGCGAAACGGATGCAGATCGACCTGCAGGAACCGCTGGAAATCTCTTCAGTCCGCCACAACGATGAAGAGCTTTCATTCGAAAGGGACGGCAACGTCTATTGGATCGAATTTCCGAACTTACTTGACCAGGACAGCCAGCATCAAATTTTGATTGCTTACGCTGGCAAGCCAGTAGAAAGCAAGAATCCTCCCTGGAGCGGTGGGTTTTCGTGGCAGACGGACGAAAAAGGTAAACCGTTCATCGCGACTTCTTGCCAGGGGATCGGAGCCAGTATCTGGTGGCCTTGCAAGGACCACGGCTACGACGAACCAGATGACGGAGTTCGAATTCACGCCACCGTTCCAAAGGATCTGGTTGCCGTATCCAACGGACGATTAACGGAAACCATTGATAACGAAGAAGACGAAACCAAAACTTTCAGCTGGGAAGTCACCAACCCGATCAACAATTACAGCGTCAATGTAAACATCGGAAACTATGTCAACTTCTCTGAGACGATCGACGGTGAAGGCGGAAAACTGACGCTGGACTACTGGACGTTGGATCACCAGAGAAAGAAAGCAGAGACGCATTTCAAAGAGGCTCCTCGAACGATCAAGGCGTTCGAACACTGGTTCGGAAAGTATCCGTTCTACGAGGACACTTACAAGCTGGTTGTCGTTCCGTACCTCGGCATGGAACATCAGAGCTCGGTCACTTACGGAAACGGTTTTCGCAACGGATACAAAGGGACCGACCTGAGCGAAACTGGCGTCGGGCTCAAGTTTGATTTCATCATCGTGCACGAGTCAGGGCATGAGTGGTTCGGCAACAACATTTCCATGAAAGATGCGGCCGACATGTGGATCCACGAAAGCTTCACCAACTATTCCGAAAATCTCTTTATCGAGTACCACTTTTCCAAAAAGGAAGCGCAGGATTATGTCATCGGATGCCGCAAAAAGATCCGAAACGACTCACCGATTATCGGCACTTACAACGTCAACAATTCTGGCTCTGGCGACATGTACTACAAAGGCGGAAACATGTTGCACACGCTTCGTCACATGGTCAATGATGACGAAAAATGGCGATCGATTCTTCGCGGCCTTAACGAAACGTTCTGGCATCAAACCGTGACGACTCAGCAGATTGAAGATTACTTAAGCGTTCAGTCAGGTTTGAAACTTGATCGCTTTTTTGACCAGTACCTTCGATCGACGAAGATTCCGGTGCTGAAGTATTCCTACAACGACCACGAAATTCGTTTCAAGTTCGACAATGTCGTCGCCGGCTTCGCAGTCCCGGTAAAGGTTCTGGTCAACGGCAAACCAAAATGGATTACGCCAACGGAATCGGAACAGGTCTTAAAAATTGAAGCACCGGTAACCAGCTTTGAACTGGATCGCAATTTCTACATGGAATTCGAGAGTCTGGATTCGGAGAATAAAAAATCTTCGGCAATAGAATAGCTTCGACCAATTTGAGCCCAAGTTGGTTTTGGCAGACCGCTACGCAGCTGCGGCTTCCCGTTTCTTTTTGGTTTTGCGAACCGGTTTCTCTTTCCAGCGGCGGTGCACCCACCAGAACTGTTCGGGCTGATCATAGATCGCTTCCCCCATTTGGTCGTTGTACCATTGAGTCAACGATTTCGTATCCCTCAGGTCTGACTCCAGAGTCAACGGATCGGCAACGCCGGTGCATCCGATTTCGAAATGCATCGGTTTGTCAGTGTGTTTGCAATAGCTAACCATCATGGGGGCATTTCCTGAAAGCGTGAACAGTGCGATGGCCTTGTGGCAAGCGGCGGGCCTTCCGAGAAAGTCGATCCAAACGCCTTTTGTTCCCGCGTGTTGATCGCCCAAAATCGTCAGGATTCCTCCCGATTCGAGGACCTTCTGAACCGCCGGGGCACTGCCATCTTTGGGAAGAATGAACTGACCATTGCGTTCGCGAAACGCATTGAGAAATCGATCCAGATATTCATTGTCCAGCTTCCTTGCAACGGTGTAGCTTGGCATCCCCAACAACCCAGTGATGTACCCCGCCATTTCGAAATTCCCAAAATGACCGGACACTGCGATGAGAGGCCGGTAGTCGATCAAGTATTCCGTCATGCGAACTTTGTCGCGAATGAAAACGTGCTGCCGCCAGTTGGTGTCATGAATTTTCCGTGGCGCGTGAGCAATCTCGCAAGCCATCAGGAAGAGGTGGTACCACATTTCGCGGCCCAGATGCTCGATCCGTTCGTCCGTTGCGTCGGGGTAAACGCCCAGGACATTTTCGCGAATTACCTTTTTGCGAAAACCAATTTTGTCCGCGACCAACCATGACAAAAATCGGCAAAGCTTTGCACACATCGAGATCGGCATGACTTGCACCACACCAATCACAACCTGAACCAATAGATACTGAGCCGTTTCTTTAAACACTGTCATCGTAGTCCTTTACGTTCCGCCCCAACTCTCTGCTGGTTTCTCCGCCAACAATGTAGCCAGTTTGGGCATTTTGGCGTACACCGATCCAGTGGCAGCATTCCTACAATCGCTACGTTCGGTTCTTTGAGTCCGTTGATTTTTTAACACAAACACGCAAACGCTACCCGTGCGAATCCCGGACCTACATTTCCATCACCCATCAAACTCCGGGAATTTTTTGGAAATAGAGATGTCAGACACAATTCCAACCACCCCTAATAAACCGATCGCCTCAACGCCATCCGCGATAACAGCGTTCGTTCCTACTCATGCTTTCAACGCTCAAAATGCATTCATTTCAGCCACCACAGGACTGATCGCTGGAGTCTTGTGCGGCGTGATGGCCTCGATGGTCACTGGCATTGGCTACTATTTCGTGATTGCAACACCGCTTGCGATCGGCGGAATTGTCGGCATCGTCATGGGCTTGGGAGTCTACTTTTCGAAAAACAAAAACCGCTGGGTCTCGGCCACATCCGCCGCAGTCGCGGGAATCGCTTGCGTCGTCACGATGCATGCTGCGAACTACAGCCAATTCGTCAAGGCCCTGAATCGGGACGAACCAGCGGATCGTCAAATCGCGATACTGGTCAGAGAATTCGAAGGCAGGTTCGACACGCTTCCCGAAGCGATTCGAGAAGTTGTTTCCAACTGCAAGTTCCCACCTGAGAAACTGCGGCGCCTTCAAGTCAATTCCCTTGGCGAGTACGTTCACGATCGAGCTTCGGCTGGCGTTCGACTAAATTTTCGCAGCGACGACAACGGGGGAATCAAGCTCGGCTACGCGGGATCGTTCGCCTACTGGTTGCTGGAAGCAGTGCTAATCGCATCGGTTGCTGGAACCCTGTTATGGTTTAAGCGAAGCAAACCTCTTTGTGTGCAATGCAACGAATGGCGATCTGAAAGAACTCTTGGATCCGTTTTTGTAGACGCTGAAAGAGTTGCTGATTTGATTCAGCAAGGCAATTTTGACGCACTGAAATTCGAAACTTCCTCAGAACGAGCCACAGAACTCAAAATTTACCGCTGCCCCGAATGCTGCTCAATCGACAGCGGTGTTTTGGAAATCGTCAAGGTTGACGAATCAGATAAATCAAAAACTGAAAAGCGTGTCGCTGCTTTCGTCGTTAGCGATAGACACGTCGAAAACCTCGCAGAAGTTTTTGCTCAAGCCGACAACGATTTCGCGATCCTCGAAGCCATCGAAGAAGCTTCGGTTGAAATTCGTGAGTCGATCAAAAAAGACAAACCGGTTGAAACCACAGATGATTCCAACATCAGCGAAGAACAGGCAGAAAAAGTCCTTGAAGAGTACATGTCTCGACTGTTGAAAAAAAATGACTAGTTCCGGAAGTTGCCGATAACCCCGTTGAGCTTTGGCATCGAAATACTCTAATTCAGTCATCGGGAACCAACTTTATCGTTCCCCTTCGACAGCCTTCAACCGCCTACCTGCGACTCCCAACACCAAGCCTTGGGCAGCGTTTAACTTCAACCAATTAACCGACGGATGCATTGGCTAAACGTCATCTACTGGATTTTGTCCTTCATCGGCCACGTTGGCTTGTGGTGCATGCTGTACAACCACACGCACGCGACCAGTTGGCCTCGCATTGTTCGTAAACGGTGTGAGAAATTCATTATTGTCGCCACTGCGGCAATCTTTGTCTGGTTTTGCATTTGGCTAATTCGTCATCGAACCATTGACTTTTGGGAACGGGAACTCAAGAGCTTCGTCGAATGCGGTTACCTTTTTATGACGATGGCGATGGGGATTTTCCTGACGGTCCGATGGGTGTACCGCAAATCGAAATCCAATCCAAATTGCGTTCTCGACCGTCAGCAATCTTTAACCGACGTTCAATCGGAAATCGGACGCAGCGTTTACTTGACCCCTGTGGCGCAAAAGCTGGGCATGATCCCGTTCAATCAAGCTCACAAGTTGGCCGTCGACCGCATTCGGCTGGGCATTAAAAGGCTGCCGCTGCCGTTGGAGGGATTTCGCATTTGTCAGCTATCCGATTTTCACCTGACCGGACAGATGGACCTTGAGTGGTTTGAGCACGTCGTTGCGAAAGCAAACGAATTTGATCCTGACTTGATATTGATAACCGGCGATTTGATCGATGAAGCTCCTTGCCTCGATTGGATCGAGCCCGTCTTTGGTCGACTGAAGGCGAAACATGGCATCTTTTTCGTCCGCGGCAACCATGACTTACGCATCAAGGACCAACAGTATTTGCTGCAGCGTCTTGAGAGCGTTGGTATGCGCTGGATTGGCGGCAAGTGGGAGCGACTGGAAATCGAAGGTGTCGGAATCTATCTGGCGGGTAACGAACTGCCATGGTTCGCTGGAGCGGAAGACCTGAGCAAACGACCGCACCAAGTCCACGGTGAGTCCGGCATGGAGGATTTGCCGTGCCTGAAAATTTTGCTTTCGCATACTCCTGATCAAATCACCTGGGCAAAGGACTACGATTTCGATCTGATTTTCGCCGGTCACAATCATGGCGGTCAGATTGCGATTCCGTATATCGGTCCCATTGTGGCTCCCAGTAGACATGGCGTTCTATACGCATCTGGCACGTTTGCAATTGGAGACGCGGTCATGCACGTCAGCCGAGGGCTTTCTGGTGACGAGTGCATTCGCATCAATTGCCCACCGGAAGTTGGCTTATTCACGATCGAGCGGACCTGAATCGTGACTTGGCGGGCAACCCCTTCCGTCTCCCGTTGGCTGCGCAAATAATGTTGGCGAGTAGCAAGTCTTTTCTAACAACAAGCCACCTTCTTTCGCAGAGCCATTCAAATGCAAATATCAGTTCGCTTTCAAGCGATTCTGGCTGGAATCGCGATCGCTTTGATCTCGACACCGAATTCCAACGGTCAAGAACCTCGCTCCGACCTCGACACCAGCTCCTTTGACCAAAACGTGCGTCCTCAAGACGACCTATACCAGTTCGTAAACGGAACATGGTTGAAAAACACGCCGATTCCAGGCGACAAAACCAATTATGGCTCCTTCACGAAACTGGCCGACCTCTCTGAAAAACGGATCAAGGAAGTCGTCGAAGAGCTGGCGCAGCAAACTCATGAGGAGGGCACCGATGAGCAGAAAGTCGGCGATTTCTACAAAGCGTTCATGGACGTCGATCGAGCCAACGAACTTGGCTACACTCCCATCGAACCGTTTCTGAGTCAGATCGATGATTTGGAAACGAAAGAAGCGCTGTTCAAACATTTTTCAAAGCTCGACATGCTGGGTGTCATGACGCCGGTCGGAGCTTACGTTTCTCAGGACGCAAAAGTATCCACCCAGTACATTGTCCATCTTGTTCAAAACGGTTTGACGCTGCCGGACCGCGACTACTATTTAATTCAGCACGAAGAAAAAAAACAGTCGGCTCGAAACGCATTCAAAACCTACGTCGACAAAGTCATGTCGCTAACGGGTACGCCAGCCGATGGTGTCGCGGAAGCCATTCTTGCGTTTGAAACTCGTTTGGCTGACGCTTCGTGGAGCAACGTTAAACTTCGCGACGCTGGCAAGCGGTACAACAAGATGGAAACAACGGCGTTGGGAGCGATGACTCCAAGCCTTGATTGGGACGCGTTGTTCAAGGGCTCGGGAATGGAAGTGGGCCCTCAGGTTATCGTCAACACGCCGAGCTATTTCGAGAAGCTTGACGAGATCCTTAAACAAACGTCGCTCGACACGTTGAAGGCATACGCCAAATTCCAAATCATCGACTCGTACGCGCCCTACCTTTCTGAACCTTTCGTCGTAGCCCACTTTAACCTGCATCGAAAAGAGCTCGGCGGCGTCACCGAACAGCGACCTCGCTGGAAACGTGCGATTGCTTCGATCTCGGGCGGCCGTGGATTTGGCGCGTTGGGAGAAGTTGTCGGCAAAATTTATGTGCAGAAATATTTCAAACCTGAAGCAAAAGAAAAAATGGACCGACTGGTCAAAAACCTGCTTCTTGCGTTTGGAAAAAGTATCGACGGATTGACATGGATGTCCGACACGACGAAAGAAAAAGCAAAGATCAAACTAAGCAAAATTCGCACCAAGATTGGCTACCCGACAAAATGGCGAGACTATTCTGCATTGGCCGTGAAGTCAGATGACCTGGTCGGAAACATGATGCGTTCCGCAAAAGTCGAACATAATCGTAACGTCAGCAAGCTGGGAAAACCGATCGACCGCGAAGAATGGGGCATGACGCCTCAAACGGTGAACGCTTACTACAGCCCAACCAAAAACGAAATCGTATTTCCAGCGGCTATCTTGCAAGCTCCATTTTTCTCCGTCGACGCTCCATCGCCTCTCAACTACGGAGGAATCGGAGCGGTCATCGGTCACGAGATCAGCCATGCTTTCGACGACCAAGGTAGCCGTTACGACGGGGACGGAAACCTGAGCAATTGGTGGACGGAAGAGGACCAAGCGGCTTTCAAAAAGCTCACGACGCAGTTGATCGACCAGTACGCCAGCTATGAACCGCTGCCGGGTGAATTCGTTAAAGGTGAACTGACGTTGGGCGAAAACATCGCTGACCTTTCCGGTCTGGAAATCGCCCATCGCGCAATGTCGATCGAGCTGGAAGGTCAAAAACCGATCGAAGTCGCAGGTTGGAATCAGGATCAGCTGTTCTTCGTCGGATGGTCTCGTGTTTGGGCACGAAAGTACCGCGAAGCTGAAATGATGCGACGCCTGGTGACTGATCCGCACTCGCCGTCTGAGTTTCGAGCCAACGGTCCGATCACCAATATCGATGCGTTTTACAAAGCGTTTGATCTGAAAGAAGGCGACCGCCTGTTCAAACCTGAATCAGAACGAATCAAGATCTGGTAACGTTCTGTTTTCGTTTCGAAATTGAGATCCTGCAAACAGATCGTGGTTAACCCCAGATTATTCACGATGCGTGGGCGTCGATCTGGAGAAAGCTTGTTTCATTGGGATATTGTTCCAGGTTTGTGGTTTCAACAGGTCATCCACGACGTGAAATTGACGAATTCGCAAAACTTGCCTCCGCGTCCGAAGAATCGCTTTAACCCGGATTATTCACGAGGCGTGGGCGTCGACATGGAGAAAGCCCGTTTCATTGAGATGTTGATCCGGGTTTGTGGTTTCGAAAGTTCACCCACGACGTGAATTGGTGATTCTGCAAAAACTGTCGCCACTTCAGGAGAGTCGTCTCAAACATCAAACCAGACGCCTGTCGTCGTGAATAATTCCGGTTTAAAAGACAAACCAGACGCCTGTCGTCGTGAATAATTCCGGTTAACGAAAGACGCTGTCG
>CAYZPA010000034.1:0-54992 GCA_964479855.1 uncultured Pirellulaceae bacterium | reverse complement strand
GTGAGCCGACTAGGCGATAGCCTCAGTTAACGACGCTTCAACCGGGGCTAACGCCGGCTAACGCCCAAACGGCTCATTAAATCAACAAGCTCGCAAGCGAGGGGCTCTTTCCCGCATTCTGAACTCACTCGCTTACTCGCTTGGTCGTCGTGCTTGTATTGAAACGCTTCGCACTTCTAAACCGGAATTATTCACGACGACAGGCGACTGGTTTGCACTTTGAGTCAATTCTCTTGAAGTGGCTCAAGTTTTGCAAATTCGCTAATCTCACGTCGTGGGTGAACTGTCGAAACCTCAAACCTCAAACCTCGAACAATATCTGAATGAAACAGGCTTTCTCCATGTCGACGCCAACGCCTCGTGAATAATCCGGGCTAAATTTACGAGTGTTTTGTGCGAAAATGGGCGGGTCAGATCGATTCGCTTCAGGCGAGCTTCCGACGCTGCCGATCACTGAAAACCTCGGTTTTTTGCAGTTGCAGGTAGCTTTGCAACGGCTATAATTCTGCCTCTTCAATTTGAACTACCAACGAAAAATTGCATTTCTGGAAATATCATGGCTCGCGTTTGTGAAGTTTGTGGCAAGGGCCCCCAAATGGGAAACCGTATCGAGACTCGCGGTAAAGCGAAGTATCTCGGCGGTGTCGGTACAAAAATCACTGGAAAGACACGCCGCCAGTTTCGTCCGAACTTGCAGCGAGTTCGCGTCGCATTGCCCCAAGGCGGTTCCAAGCGAATGAAAGTCTGCACCGGTTGCATCCGCAGCGGTTTCGTGAAAAAAGCCGTCAAGCAAAAGCCATTCTCGCTGCCAAAGGTGTAGCTAATCGCTTCACCGTTGCTGCTCTAATGAGATACTCGAATCCAGGCGATCTGCCTGGATTTTTTTGTGGCTGTATAACAAAAGAATATTTGCGACGATGGTCGTTCGCCCAGTCGCCAAATCCGATCTCAGTTCGACTTTCGAATCATCATGGCTCAATCATCCACTTCGGCACAAAAGATTGCTTCTCTGGCGCGGATCGAATTAACGGACGAAGAATCAGCGGAAGTGCAAATCGAGTTTGACAAGATCCTGCAATACATTCATCAGCTGGATCAGGTCGAAATTCCTGACGGCACCGAGCCGTTTTTTGGAGCCACGGAATCGACGAACGCGACAAGGCCCGACGAAAAGAAAGCCAGCCTCAATCGTGAAACGATTTTGGCGAATGCTCCCGACTCAGATGGCGAATTCTATCGCGTTCCTCCAGTGTTCTAATCCGTAAGCTTCCGTTTCCATTTGCTTCGCGACCAACTCATTTTCAGAACGCCCATGTCAGTCTTTGACGATTCGATCTCCAAACTCGTCCAGCGAATTTTAACTGGCGAAATTTCGGCTTCAGAATCCATTGCCGAATCGTTTCAGCAGATCAACAACAGCAATGCGTTGCTGAACGCATTGATATCCGACTGTGAGAAATCTGCAAAATCGCAGGCCGCTGCTATTGATGCAAAAATTGCCGCGGGTCAGAAAGCTGGCCCGCTCGCGGGAATTCCGATCGCCATCAAAGACGGAATCTGTACCGACGGCCATCGCACCACGGCGGGCTCGAAAATGCTCGAAAACTTTGTGCCGCCTTACGACGCAACGATTGTTCAGCGATTGAAATGTGCGGGAGCCATCTGCATTGGTAAAGCGAACCTTGATGAGTTCGCGATGGGCAGCTCCACCGAAAACTCAGCGTATGGCGTCAGTAAGAATCCTTGGTCCCTTGAAACTGTTGCGGGCGGTTCGAGCGGTGGCTCTGCTGCTGCCGTCGCGGCTGGAATGGCTCCCGCTGCCATCGGCTCCGATACTGGCGGCTCAATTCGACAGCCGGCCTCCTTCTGCGGGATCACAGGGCTCAAACCGACCTACGGACGAATCAGCCGCTACGGTTTAATCGCGTTTGCCAGTTCGCTGGATCAAATCGGACCGATGGCTCGATCTGCCGAGGATTGTGCTTTATTGATGAACGTCCTTGCCGGCCACGACGAAAAAGACTCCACCAGTTCCCGCGAACCGGTTCCCGATTACGTCTCGGAACTGAAAACGGATGTCGCTGGCTTGCGAATTGGGATTTGCAAACAACATTTTGATGAAGGGCTCGACCCTGAAGTCAAACAGAACGTTGAATCGGCGATCGAAGTTTTTCAACAGCTTGGAGCGACGACGGTCGAGATCGATTTGCCGCACACGCAGCATGCTGTCGCCACCTACTACGTTGTCGCGCCTTGCGAAGCGTCCAGTAACCTGTCACGTTTTGATGGCGTTCGATACACGTCGCGCGAACCTGCCGAAGATCTGTTAGGCATGTTTTCAAAAACGCGAAAAGCGAACTTTGGCAGCGAAGTCATCCGCAGAATTTTGCTTGGAACCTATTCTCTGTCTTCCGGCTACGACCATGAGCTGTACAAGAAAGCTTCGCAAGTCCGCCGCCTGATTAAAAATGACTACGACGCGGCGTTCCAACAAGTCGATTTGATCGCAGGGCCGACGGTGCCAACCACTGCGTTCAAAATCGGGCAGCATGCTCAAGACCCATTGGCGATGTACCTTGCTGATATCTACACCGCGTCAGCCAACCTTGCCGGCGTGCCCGGGATTTCCTTTCCTTGCGGGTTTTCTTCGGCAGGTATGCCGATCGGTCTGCAACTGCAAGCCAACATGTTTCGCGAATCGACGCTGCTGCGAACCGCTCATCACTATCAAACCAAAACGGATTGGCATCTGAAAAGGCCGCAATCATGACCAAAACGATTGATCGTGACTCCATCAAATTCAGCGATGCAAAACTGATTGTTGGTTTGGAAGTCCACGTACAGCTTAAAACAGAATCCAAGCTCTTCTGTGGATGTTCGACTCAGTTCGGATCTGAGCCCAACACGCAGACCTGTCCGGTGTGCACGGGAATGCCGGGGACGCTGCCGGTGCTGAATCAGAAAGCGCTCGACCTGTCGATCAAAACGGGTTTGGCACTCAACTGCGAAATTGCTCGCTATACAAAGTGGGATCGCAAGAACTACTTCTATCCCGACCTTCCCAAAGGCTATCAGATTAGCCAATTTGATAAGCCAGTTTGTGGTGAGGGATTTGTTGAAGTCAAAATTCCGAAAAGCGATTTGCCCGCTCGGAAAGTTCGACTCGAACGAGCCCACCTTGAAGAGGACGCAGGCAAAAGCGTGCATGACGAATCGGGAAAAGGCGGCGTATCCAAAATCGATTTGAATCGTACTGGTACGCCATTGTTGGAAATCGTTACCAAGCCCGACATTCGCAGCGCCGAAGAAGCGAAAGCGTTTTTGACGGAGCTAAAATTGATTTTGCAGTACGTGGCGGTGTCCGATTGCAATATGCAGGAAGGAAGCTTGCGTTGCGACGCCAACGTGAATCTTCATTTTGAAATAGAGGGCGAATCGATCGCGACGCCGATCGTGGAAATCAAAAATCTGAACAGCTTCCGCGCTGCCGAACGAGCCATCACTCACGAAGCGCAGCGGCAGTTCAAGCAATGGCGAAAGACGGGCGAGACGATTGATGACGCTCCCAAACAGACGCGTGGCTGGGACGATGCAGCCCAGAAAACGACGCCGCAACGTGAAAAAGAAGAATCCGCTGACTATCGATACTTCCCCGACCCCGACCTGATCGCGGTCGTCATCACCGAAGAAGAAATTGAATCTGCCAGAGCGTCGATTGATGAATTGCCGCAAGCATTGAGGGTTCGGCTTCAAACCGATTATGGGCTCAACGATTACGATTCGGACGTCATCGTCAGTGCAGGACGGCCGATGGTCGATTACTTTGTGGCTCTGGCGGAAGGCGCAGGGAAATCAGGGGCTCCCAATGGAAAAATGGCAAGTAACTGGATCGGTCAGGAGGTCATGCGTTATCTGAATGAAAACGCGGTGACGATCGAGCAGTATCCTGTTTCCGCGGACCGATTGGCGGACCTGCTATCAAGAATTACCGCTGGCGAAGTCGATCAGACTCGTGGAAAGGAAGTGCTGGCAGAGATGCTTGCATCGGATTGCGATGCACAGACTGCTTTTGACAAACTCGGCATCGTGAAGGTGGATGCTGGAGCTTTGGACGCATTATGCGAGCAGTTGATCGCTGAAAATCCTGCTGTCATCGAAGAAATCAGGGGAGGGAAAACCAAAGCCGTCGGGTCGTTGATTGGAAAGGCACGTCAAATTAACCCCAATGTGAATCCGGGTACTTTGCGAGAAGCGATTTTGCGAATGATTGGTATTTGAGAATCGCGAGCAATTTTGAATAATCCGGAACGATTCGAATCGTTCAGCGGCATGTAACATCGGCCGCTGAAGTCAGTCCTTTTCACGGGAGGGTTCAAAATGGCCAAACGAAAATCGTCCGCTGAATCAACGGCTCTTTCCAATCAAATTGATGGCAAGGTGGCTTCCTGTGATGCTTCCGGAAATTTGGTAACAGACATCCCAAACGATTCTGTCGCCGGACTTGTCGGCGATCCAAACGTCTCGATCAAATTTGGTCCTCACGAGACCTTCGGGATCTTCCCCATCGATCATGGCGAACCTGAAGCAACGCTCGTTGCGAGCATGGGGGAAGGCGGTTTCGTAATGATCGAGATCGTTGGAATCAGCTTGAGCGAGATGCTAGGCATTAAAGAGGGTGTTTCCGTCGCGGTCGCGTGGTAGGCCACGTTTCATGATGTTTCGCCGCTTTCGCACTTGGGTGCCATTTTTTACGCGAACGTCGATGTTTTGAAGTTGCACATTTGAGCAAGATCTCGCATTCTACGTGATAAAACACGTGGGAATTTGAAAATGCGAAGCGTTCCAATATAAGCCCGACGCGTGACGACTTGTTGATTTTATGAGCCGTTTGAGCGTTAGCCGGCGTTAGCCCTGGTTGAAGCGCCGTTAACCGAGGCTAACGCCTAAACGGCTAAACGGCTGGCATAAAAATCTCGATTTGGACTAAATCAACAAGCCTGCAAGCGAGGGATTGGGAAATCCTTGGAAATATCCACTCGCTTGCGCGTCGGCCTGGTATTTGTGCAACGTCGATGCGACCGGCCGGTCGCGACCAACCGAAACGAACGAACGTCGCGAACGGCAGCGTCAAGCTGCCTTTCTTCCAGCCAGCTTTCCGGCATCTTCGGTGCGAACTCGGATTTCCCGTTGTGGGAATGCGACCTCAATGCCCTGTTCGCGGAAGTAAGAGTTGATCGACATGTTCAATTCGTGTTTAACGCGAGGGAACAGATCTCGCTTCGGCAAAATGACTCGAAGTTCAAAATCAAGCGTTGAATCACCGAAGCTTTGAAAGATGACTTCCGGACGCGGCGTACCGAGCACCAGCGGATGTCTTGCCGCAACGGTCAACAACGCTTGCTCTACTTTGTCGGTGTCGGACTCATAGGCGACGCCAACTTTCAGGATCAGTCGAGCCAACTTGTCGCTTAACGTCCAGTTCATCACATCGTCGGTGATGAATTTCTTGTTGGGGACGATTAATTCTCGCATGTCCAGGTCGCGAATCGTCGTGGCTCGCAATTGCATTTGCGAAACCGTTCCCGTTGTTCCGTTGACGGTCACAAAGTCCCCGACGCGAACCGGTCGTTCAATCAGGATGATGATGCCCGATACAAGATTGGCAAAGATTTCCTGAAGCCCGAAGCCCAAACCGACCGTCAAACCTGCCGCCAACCATTGAACGCTGCTCCACGAAAATCCGATCACTTTAAAAGCCAACAAGATCCCAACCAGGCCAACAAGATATCGAATCACAAACGAAATCGCGTATCGCCCGCCTTTGTCCAGCGGCAAACGGTCGATCAGCGTAAGCTCCAAAAGTCCCGGAAGGTTTCGGCTCAACACCAATGAAATGCAGATCACGCCAATCGACATCAGCATGTGACTCCACGTCGTCACCGCGATCGTCCCGTCTGGCTTTTTGGTGTCCCAGAGTTCGACGCTGTCGAGATACCGAATCGTCGGAGAAACTTCCGACCAGATTTGCCATGCGACGATTACGATTCCAACAAAAGCGGTGACTCGTAGCAAGCGGTTAACTTGAGACGAGATCTCTGAAATGCTGATCGATTCGTCCTCTCCGATGAAACCACCATCGTTTCGTTTCAGCTGTCGCAGTTTGACTCGAAATTGAGTCACCAACAGCATCCGCCCTACCAGTCCCGCAAAGACTGCGATTAAGCCCGACAAAAGAATCGTCCAGATGGCCCGTTCGGTCATTTGAGTTGCAGTGAAGTGGTAGCCTGCGATCGATAGACCCGCAAGGATCATCGGTATCAGCGCAACGATCATCAACGCGAAACGTCGTAGCGGTGCTTTCCACGCGTCGGCCGACATCATATCGACATCGACCGGCCCGCCGTTGAACAGGTTCTCGCGATACTGGCGGCGTTGAGCAGAGCTTCGTTTGAGCCCTTTTGCCTCAAGGATATCATCGCGCCATCGATTGATGCCGCTGCATGCAAAATACAACGCCAGCGAAATGGCGACCACGCAAATCAGAAAAAACAGCCGCCCCAGCGAATCGTACCAAACCCCGTTTTGAAACGTGCTCAATGATTCGCAGAGGAATTTCAAAGGCAATACCACCCACGCCACACAACGCAGTCCGTTCCGCATGCCTCGACAAAGTTTTTCGGACCACGCGAAGTGTTTGTGAGCCAACCCGTTTTTTCGAAACGAATACAGAAGTAGCAAAGTCAGAAAAGTCATCGGTGCGATCACCATGATCGCATGGTGCAAGCTCCCTTTGAGCGTCATCAGTTCATACGCAGGTGCCATTTGCCACGCAATGATCATCATGAACAGCGGAAGTAAAACCGCATCGCAGATCGCGCGGCCAGCGCTGGAGATCGCCGGGCCAAAACGGGAAAACGTTCTGATATCTTCCGCGAGAGGGTTGTTTCGATTGTCGATTTCCAAAGCCACTTTGAATTCCAATGTTTCTGGCAAAATTAGCCTTTGAGTTTGCGTCCAACGACGAAAGCGATCATCAAACCCAGAAGACCAACGACTGATTCGTAAGGACGCGTTGTGATTCGGTTGGTAACGGACTGACCAAGTGCTTGCCATTGGGATGGAGCAAAAAACTCTTCGGCGCCGTTGCGAGATTTGAGCAGGACTTCCACGCCGACAGGTGTTGCGCTTTGCGTCCACAACGCATGTTTGTCGACCAAGGTACGCGTCTTTTTGATTTCGGCAAGAACGCTTTCTCGTTGCGGAATCAGACCACCCAGCAGGTCGCGATACTCTTCTGTCTCACCGGTAAGTTCATCGATCTGTTCTTTTTGCGCTTCAATCGCTTCGCGAGCCATGGCCTTGAGCGTCGTATTTGCTTTTTCAATTTTAACGTCGTTGAGTATTTTCAGTTCGTCGGAGATGTACTTTTCAACGTCAGAAAACTGTTCCAGTTCCCGCCGCAACTGGAGCAGGGAGATTCGCGCTTTTTGCTGTTCCATGCGTAGTTTTCGCAGTCGCGCCATCCCTTCGTAAGGACGCGTCAGGGTTTGATGAACCCGGATAAGTTCGCTGCTGCCACCGGAACCCAGCCCAATGGTTTTTTCGAGGTTTTCACGCTGCGTTTCGAGTTTGCGGAACTGGTTGGTGACCAGCGTTTTCTCCTTGCCTGCTTCGGCAATTTTTTCTGTAAGCTCGACCCGTGCTTCTGCCAGTTCTGCGGTTCGTTCGGCCAGAGCTTTCAGTTTGGGATCCGCCTGGTAGACCCTTCGTTTCGTATCCGCAATCAGAGTTTCCAAATCGCTCTGCCGTCGCCGATTGATCGCGTTACTCCAGTTTGCGGTTTCCAGCTTCAAGCGGCCGATTCGTTTTTGGTGCAAGTCTCGTTGAAGCGGCAGCAGGCCGCGAGAAAGGCTATGCCATTTTGCTTCCTGGTCGAGCAACATGATCGTCGTGGAGGCTTGCAGTTCAGCGGCTCGAAGGACCAGCAGTTCGATCAGGTCTTCCGCACCGCCGGCCTGATGAGTTTGAATCTCTTCGTGTTTTTGATCCATTTTTTGACGCTGAGCGATTCGCTCAACAGGAATTTTCTCCATCCGTTCAGTCCGTTTTTCGATACGGTCCTGAACGCGACGTTTTCCTGATTCTTCTTCGTCAAGTTTTACTTGCAGGTCCTTTAAAACGGCCTGCATCGCATCGACGTCAAGGCTCGTGTCGACAGGAAGCGGATCCACGGGCGCGTCCAGCTGTTGGGACAGGCTCTGCATGTTGGTGTCCAGCTGAGCGATCTGTGATTGATAATTTTTCTCTTCGCTGACGTTTTGTTTGGCTGCTGCGATCGCGTTTGCGGCGCTTGCGATCTGTTGCAATCGTGCCTTGCTGGCGTCGTCGTCAACGGTGATCGAATTTTCCAATTCTTTTTGCTTAAGCTGAATTTGATCGGCCAGATCGTCAACCGACATTTGGACTACCACGTCGCTCGCCTGCCATCGATTGATCATCTCGGGCGGTGGAAGAGGGCCATACATGAGCAACTCGTCGGGTTTTGGTTCGCCTTTAACGCTATCAGCGCCTTCAAGGTTATCTGCGCCTTCAACGTGCTCAGCGTTCTGATCGTCGACGTGACTTGAGGTACCCGGTTTCGCCTCCGAAATCGGTTCGGCCATGGCAGAGGCTGCCATCGACGGGGGTACCATCGAAGGGGCCGCAGCTTTCGGTTGCGGGGTTGCTGCGACGACGGGTTCTTCGGGGGAAAGTGGCTCCGATGGAAGACGTTCAGCTGAAGGAAGATCGGTCGTCGGTTCAGGGGCAACCGATGAACGTTGCTTGATTTGATTCACGCTGAAGCCAGCCTGTGGCGGGGGCGTTGCTGTGACTGGCTCGGATGTTTCTTCCTGGTAAGAAGCCGGGCGAACGTTCGCGTCGCGAAAACTTTGCGAATTTGTGTATTTCGCATTCTCGTATTGCGAATCGAAGCGGTTGTTGGCTTGATTCAGTTCCTGCCGCTGTTCCGATTTCTGCCGCTGTTCTGACTCCAGCCTTTGTGATGGCGACTGCCGTTGCCAAAGCGGATCTCTGGCAGGGATCACTCGGAGCGGATTGGTTGCGGTCGTCGAAATGCCGTTTCTGTTTCGAATAAGACCGCCCAATTGATCGCGGCTCAGCAGGCCGTCTGTAAGGGAAACGCCGCGTAACTTGTTACCAGCATTTTCTTGCAGATTCAGCTCAATTGATCCGACGCCGTTGAGCGAAGCGGTAAGGTTTGCTTCCTGAGCAAACAATCCATTGGAGGAAAGTGACCATTGAATAGCGCCGACGACCAGCAACAACACTGCCGCCATTGCAGTGCGTTTCTCTGCGAGTGATCTTTGTCTTCGTTGGATCCGCATTCGTTTTCCTGGTGGTTGCTCTTGCTAACGGCGACGAACTAACCGTGTCGTGGCTGCCGTACGCGATCATGACCTGTACGGTTCTTGATAGCGTTTCAGCGTGGTTGGATGGGGAGGTTAAAGACGCCATGCTGCTCGATCAATATCAATCATCACGTCTACAGAATCGCGTGATTTTGGTAGCGTAAAGCACGCAAATTCTTGCGGTTTCACATCGAATATCAGCATTTTTTGCAATTCTTACCTTCGACAAAAGGCGTTTTGCTGGTAATCCATCTGGTCGGCAGTCAAACTTCGAATAAACCCTCAACGTTTTGGAGAGCAACATGTTTACGCAAGCAAGTCGACGTCGCCGACGCAAGGGTTCTTCGACGCAAGCGTCCTATACCAAACTCGAATCACGAAAGCTGCTAACGCTCGCCGCTCCGCCAGCCACCACTGACGACATCAATGCATTTGCCGATTCGGTGGAAGACGCAATTGTACGAATCGACGATATGGATCGACTGATCATTCGAACTACTGGCGAGTCGAATCAAATCACGATCAATCTGGACTTAAGCTACATTCAGGTTAACAACGAAAGCTTTTCATCGCTGGCATTGGAAGTCCAGCCCGAACGCTATGACAGCATTTTATTGCTCAGCGGTGGCGACGACACGGTCCGAGTCCTTGGCCAAAACCTTCGGGCTCAAATGCACCCGACGCGATTGTGGGTGGCAACCGACAATGTAGGCAACCAGGTCGAAGACGGACTGCCGCTACAGATATTCGGAAGCTCATTTGAAAACGTTCAGGTTCATGACGCTCTGTTGGTTGATTTTGGACACTTCATCGTCAGAAGTAACAATCAGATTCGCATGTATGGAAGCGAAGGCACTGACTACTTGAACATGGAAACCACGACTGGCTTGGTCACCCGGACGACGGCCACGCTGGTGGGAGAAGGATACCGATTGAGCTCCAATGCCTTCGGTGATCTGTACGTGACTGGCAGCGGTGGCGAAGATTTCGGCATGATCACGGGAACCCGCGGTTACCGACAGGATGCTTTGGCCGTGTTTGGCTCGCCGACTGACGGAAAAGATCTTTACTTTGCTCGAGATAACTTCGCTCAGCTCACCAACGAGCTGTTCAATGCCCGTTTCGTCGATATCGAAACGCAACGAGTCGACTTGCTCAGCGGCGATGATCGCGCCGTCATCATGGATGAAAATCGAGTCAACGCGTACTATCGAGTCGATGGTGAGCATCTTGTTGGCGCGTTCCGCAGGTTGATCAACACCGAAACGATTCAAGTCGACGCGATCGCGACCAGTCAGGATTTCTTTTTCCGTCCGGATCCGGAACGGGGAGCATTTTTTGAAACAGAGACGGAACTTCGATACGAATTCAAAGTTCCGTCCGACGAAAGTGCAAACACAGAACCGGGCATTGGGCCGCTGCCACCGCTGTCGCCTGCTTACGAAATCATTCCGGGGCAATTCTCATGGCGTTTTCTTGGAATCGAAAACGTCCTTGATTGAGGACTACCAGCCTCGCTGTCGAATTCGACCAATTTGCAGTCCGAATCCGGTTCCGAATTGAACGCCGTAATTGCGAGTACCAAGCCGAACTCCTTCGCCGCCTCCGATGCGGATCCCGGCGTTAGGAGTTCCGTATCGCAGCAATTGTCCGCCGCCGTATTGCACTCCGATGTTGGGCGTGCCCATTCGTAGACCTTCTCCGCCGCCAATTCGGACTCCGGCATTAGGAATCCCGTATCGCAAGATCTGGCCGTTGCCATATTGAACGCCCACGTTGGGAGTCCCGTAACGAACGCCCTGCCCTCCGCCATACTGGACTCCAATGTTCGGTGGCCCGATGCGATAACCCGCACCGCCACCAAACTGAACACCATTAGGGCCTCCAACGTTTAAACCTTGGCCATAGCCGCCTGAAATGATCTGGGCTTCGATGGGCTGGCTTGTCATGCCGATCGTAAGCCAAAAAACCAAGGCGCCGATCGCGATGACAGTTTTGCAAAATTTCATGGTCGCACCCGCTACTGTATAGTTCAGTTTTGAATTCAAAAATCTGGGCTTGTAAAAGCATCACTTAATCTGCTCCCATTTGAGCAGACCGCGAACATTCATCAAGTTATCACTGAGCAAACAATTGTCCACCAAAACGCAATCCGGCACCGACAAAACTGGCCTCAACGTTTCCGACGTTGAGCGAATTTCTCGGCAGTTGTCGATTCCTGTGTCGCAGCTGAAACCGACCATCGAACTGTTGTCAGAAGGCAACACGATTCCATTTATTGCTCGATATCGAAAGGAGGCGACAAATGGGCTCGACGAAATCGCGTTGCGAAAAATCGAAGACGCCGTCGAATTAGCGTTGGCACTGATTTCCCGTAAAGCAACTATTCTGAAATCGATCAAAGAGCAAGGCAGCCTTACCGCAGAACTGCAGCAGCAAATAGAGTCCTGTTTCGAAGCCAACAAACTTGAGGCCATCTATTTGCCGTTTAAGCCTCGTCGTCGCACTCGAGCCATGATCGCTCGCGAGAGAGGCCTGTCTCCTTTGGCCGACGTTTTGCTCAAACAAGAACCGATCGGCCAATCAAAAAAATCCTTTCTGCAACAGTTCGTCGATAAAGAGAACGAAGTGCCCGATACGGATGCGGCACTTGCGGGCGCCCTCGACATCGTTGCCGAAACTTGGGCCGAGAATCCAGAAACGCGATTGTGGCTGCAGGAGAAAGTGCAAAAGTTCGGCCGCATTCACAGCAAGCGAAAGCGGGGCCAAAAAGACGAAGCTCGAAAATTTGAATCATGGTGGAGTCACGAAGAAAGCGTCGCCAGGATTCCTTCGCACCGATTCCTTGCGATGATGCGAGGGCAGTCGGAAGGGGTTTTGAAAGTATCGGTAACGGTTGATCAGGATCGTGAGCTTCCCGAGCTCCGACGGCGACTGTTGAGAAACCGAAATTTTGAATTTGCGAAAGAGCTTGCTGATTGTGTTGAGGATTGTTTTGGACGACTTCTTGTTCCGGCCACCGAATCTTTCGCGTTGCAAATGCTCAAGGAGCGATCGGATGATCAGGCGATCGAAGTGTTCGGCAAAAATCTGCAAGAGTTGCTGATGGCCGCGCCAGCGGGACCGCGAGTCACGATGGGGATTGATCCGGGGTTTCGAACCGGTTGCAAGGTCGCCGTTGTCGATGCGACCGGTCAGTTCCTTGATAACGCCACCATCTATCCAACGGCTCCAAAAAAAGATGTCGACGGAGCAGCAAAGAGTTTGCTTCATCTGATCAACCAACACGGTGTCCAATTGGTCGCGATCGGAAATGGTACCGCATCGAGAGAGACTGACGCTTTTGTGGCGGATTTGATTCGAAAGGAGAAACTGTCAATTGATAAAGTCATCGTTAGCGAATCGGGAGCATCGATTTATTCGGCCAGTGAAATTGCGATTGAGGAGTTTCCTGATTTGGATGTGACGGTTCGAGGCGCGATCAGTATCGCTCGCCGATTGCAGGATCCACTCGCCGAACTCGTTAAGTCGGATCCAAAATCGATCGGCGTTGGCCAGTACCAGCACGATGTGAACCAGGCAAAGCTCAAGAAACAGCTTTCTAGAATTGTCGAATCATGCGTCAATCGAGTCGGCGTTGACTTGAACATGGCGAGCGCTCCCTTGCTGTCGCATGTTGCTGGAATCGGTCCTGCGATAGCGAAAAATATTGTGAGCTATCGAAATGCGAACGGTAAATTTTCGAATCGAAAGCAGGTAACGAAAGTTTCAAAGCTTGGCAAACGCGCTTTCGAGCAGGCGGCTGGCTTCCTGCGAATTCGTGACGGTGATCAGCCATTGGATAATTCGGCCGTGCATCCTGAGAGTTACGAATTGGTGAACCGAATCGCGAAGTCAATGAAAACAGACACCGCCAGTTTGATCGGGAACGAAAAGTTTGTAAGCAAAGTATCGCCATCGGATTTCGCTGACGAAAAATATGGGTTGCCTACAGTGACTGACATCATCGAAGAGCTGGCCAAGCCCGGGCGAGATCCTCGCAGTGAATTCAAGATCGTTCGCTTCAACGAGAAAGTGAACAAAATGGAAGACCTGAAGCCAAACATGGTTCTCGAAGGCGTGATTACCAACGTGACGCATTTTGGAGCCTTTGTTGATGTTGGCGTTCATCAGGACGCACTGATTCACGTGTCACAACTGTCAAATGAATACGTGAGCGATCCCAGTGAAGTCGTCTCGCCGGGCGATATTGTCAAAGTCAAAGTGCTTGAGGTCGACATTGAACGTAAACGCATTTCTGCAACCCGCAAATTTTAGCCCGGATTATTCACGAGGCGTGGGCGTCGAATTCATGCCAAGTGCCCTGCCCTTTTGTAAATTTGGGCAGTTGGTAAAAAAGATTCTTTCAAATTAATTCTTTGTCTGTTCACACCATGCAACGATCCGCACTTCTTTTCCAATGCAATGACAAGGTCGGGATCATCGCCGGTCTGGTTACTTTTTTTCGAGACAACAACGTTTCGATTTCAAGGTTCGAGGAATACACGGACAGTCAATACTTTTTCGCAAGGCTGGAGTGGACGGGAAAGAATCCGTGGGAAACGCCAGCCGAGTTTGGTGCTGCGTTTCAATCGGTTGCCGATCAGTTCGAAGGGGCGACATTTCGAGTTCACTTCTTTGACAAGCCGCAGCGTCTGGGGCTGTTTTCATCACGTGAGCCGCATACGTTGATCGAGGCGATCAATCGTTGTGAAGCGGGGGAGTATCCGAACACGGAGATCTGTTTTCTGATTTCCAATTCAGCAGAAATCCAAAGATACGCTCAACGTCACGACATTCCGTTCCACTTTGTGAAAACGTGGAAAGACCCGAAGAAGCACGAACCGGCACAGCTTGAACTGATCCAGCAGTACAAACCCGATTTGATTGGGCTTGCTCGCTAAATGAAGATTCTGTCCGCTGATTTCATTGCCAAAGCGGGTTGCCCGATCGTTAATATTCACCATTCGTTCCTGCCAAGTTTCATTGGAGCGAAACCGTATGAGCTGGCATACGAGCGGGGCGTGAAACTGATTGGTGCGACTTCCCATTACGTGATCCCGGAACTGGATCAAGGTCCGATCATTGAGCAGGATGTGATTCGCGTCGAGCCTGGAGATTCCGTCGAGCACATGAAAAAGATTGGACGGGATGTCGAAAAAAAAGTTTTTGCGACGGCGTTGGAAAAAGCATTGATGCACAAAACAATCACCTACGACAACAAGACGATTGTCTTCAATTAGTGCCGCGATTGCGAATTCGCGTGGACTGGTCTACGTGCCGTAGTGGTTTAAACAATTCCTTGTGTCGAAAGAAACCGTGATCTCTGTGGAAAAAGTCTAGCCTTTCCAGCTGTCCGACCGACTATCAGCACCCTTCGTTCTGCCTGACAACATTTGTTTTGATTTCGCGATCAGCAATTTCGCCGTTTTCAACTGGCCGGGGTCAAGGTTTTCGCCGGCAAGTCCCTTGATCAGCTGCATGCACTTTCGAGGTGATTTTTCACTGGCCAAAGCGTGTCGCGCGAGATTGATTTGAATGGGCACTCGCAGCGTATCGTAGTTTTGTAGGTACAGCTCCATCACGGGAACCGCTTTCTCTTTCTTCGCAGGGTTCGCCATGAGTCCATTGATGATGGCGACCATCTGGTTTTCTGGCATTTTCAGCGACGGTTTCTTTCGCTGTAACATCCTGAATTTATTCAATGCCAGTTCGTAGTGTCCGTCGTTCACGTAGGCCTCGAATTTCCGAAGCCCTTCCGAATGTTCGTTTGCTGCATCGATTTTTTGTTGCTGCTTTTGAATTTTGATTTGCTGTTCTTGGGCTCGAGTGACAACACGCTTGCCAGCGTTTCCAGACTGAATGGACATCAGGTCGTAGCCTTCGCAATCGACAAAACGACCTTTGACCATAACGTAGCCGATGATCGCGCCCGGCATCGCACCCATTAGGTGTAGTAGTGCCGATGACAACTGAAAAAATGAAAACCAAACCGTAAGGAATTCGATGGCGATCATAAAAAAGCAGAAACCCATGATCGATACGTTGAACGTGTAGAAAATTGGATAGAACAGAAGTAAGCCGATTGCCGTCAACGAGAGTTCGTTTTCAGGAGCCCAAATCATCATGATTGCGATCATGCCAAAGATGACCCCGCTGGCGCCCAGTGAACCTGATTCAGAAAACCAGAACATGATGAGCTGCTCAAACACGTTTGCAGAGACGCCAATTGCAAAGTAGATCAAAATGAATTTCCACCAGCCAACTTTTCCTTCGATGACCCAACCGCAAATCGCAAGCAAAACCATGTTTCCCAGCAGGTGCGAGATTCCGGCGTGCATGATGCAGGATGAGAACCACGCAATCGGATTGATGACCGCATGCCTCAAGATGAAAAACTCTGCGGCTTCCGGAAATATGATTTGCAAAATCAGAACGATCACATTCAGTGCGATCATGCCTGCGGTGGCAAACGGATAGTGATAACAGGGGGCATCCGTGCCAGTTGGTACAATAAAGAGCATTCGAGAATACGTTCAGGCTGATGTTTTCTATTTGATCCGGGTTTAACTTGGGCGATACTTGCACACCAGTTTCGCTCGAGAAGGACCAATATTGGAAAACAATAACGGCTCAACATCAAAGTTTTCCGCAGCTGTTAAGCTCCGTCTGAAACCCGTTAAAATGAGCCATTGAGTGATCAGCCCAAATTCGCCGTCGAGCCAGAAATGTCAAGCTTCAAAATTTTATCAGCCATCCTGTTCGTTTTTGCCTTTCCCTTTAGCGGGACCGGAAATGCGGAGGAAACCCAGCACGTCAATGCTGCATCCGAAAGCCGATGGGAAACGGTCGAAACGATCGGTCGTCCAACGGCCCGGCATGAAGCAGCACTGGTCGCTCACAGGAACAAGCTCTACCTGATTGGCGGTCGTCGCATCAATCCGGTCGAAGTGTATGACCCGCTCACCAATCAGTGGACGGCCAAGTCAAAGACGCCAATTGAGCTGCATCATTTTCAAGCGGTCGTTCATGGCGATGCGATTTATCTGGTTGGAGCCATGACAGGCGGGTGGCCCAAGGAAACTCCGTTGGAAAAAGTCGTCGTCTACTATCCTGAAAAAGACGAATTCAAATTCATCCATTCGATTCCTGAATCGCGTCGCAGAGGTGGTGCCGGCGCGGTCGCTTACAAAGACAAGATTTACATTGTCGGCGGCATCACCAATGGCCACATGGATGGGTATCAACCGTGGCTGGATGTCTATGATCCGGCAACCGGGGCTTGGGATGTTTTAGACGATGCTCCACATGCTCGCGATCATTTTCAGGCCGTCGTCATTGGAGGCAAACTCTATGCCGCTGCGGGGCGAACGACTTCGCAAAGAACCGAACAGGGGTTCGATCTGACGGTCGAAGAATGTGATGCCTATGATCTGATCCAGGGTAAGTGGCGTAGTGGACAAGGTGCGATTTCGATTCCGACACAACGAGCCGGTAACATGGCGATCGCGCATGATGGGAAATTACTTATTGGTGGCGGCGAAAGCGCGTCCCAAAAAGAAGCTCACGATGAAGTCGAAGCGTTTGATCCGAAGACGGAAACGTGGGCCGCGATGCCGAAGTTGAATCGAGGTCGCCATGGCTCAGGGTTCGCAGTCATTGGCGACTATCTTTACACGGCATCCGGGTGTGGAAATCGAGGCGGATCGCCAGAGCTAACTTCGCTCGAACGAATCAAAGTGGCCTCTCAAGACGCTCAGGACGCCAATCAGACAAGCGTTGAAACTTGGCACACCAAGACATTGTCTTTTGTGGGGCCCAAGACATCGGAGAACGCTTCGCCGAATCCGTTTACAGACTACCGATTGTTGGTAAAGCTGAAACATGTTGAGTCGGGTCAATCGAAAACTGTGCGAGGCTTCTACGCCGCAGATGGAAACGCTGGCCAGACATCGGCCAACTCTGGAAACGTATGGCAAGTGAGGTTTGCCGCTGATCAGCCGGGGGAATGGAGCTATTCAGCCACATTGCGACGCGGGGGCGATGCCGCGATAAGTGATCTCGATGACGCGGGAGAACCGGTTGAAATTGCAAATGCAGAGGGCGTTTTTATGGTCAACGCATCGACCACGTCCAAGTCGACAGTCGACTTTCGCAAACGCGGTCGCATCGTTTCAGAAGGAGGCTACTTTCGATTTGAAGGCACCGATCGATATTGGCTCAAAGGAGGCACCGACAGTCCCGAAAACCTGCTGGCTTATGAAGACTTCGATGGCACCTACCGAATTCAGGCCAGCAATGATGAAGGCGAAGCCAGCACAGACGATCAACTTCATCGCTACGCTCCGCATATCGCCGATTGGAAAACGGGTGATCCGACTTGGGGTGTGGTAGAAGGGAAGGCAGAAGGGAGTGCAGAAAGTGAGACCAGGGGCAAGGCATTGATCGGTGGCATGAATTATCTGGCGTCCAAGGGCATCAATTCATCGTATTTCTTGACGCTCAACATCAATGGCGACGGGAAAGACGTTTGGCCGTATCTGAGCCACGAAGATTTTACTCGGTTCGATTGCAGTAAGCTTGACCAGTGGGAAATCGTGTTTGAGCACATGCAGCGTAAGGGCATTCTGCTGCATGTCGTGACTCAGGAAACAGAAAACGAAACACTGCTGGACAACGGCGACACGGGAAAGCTTCGTAAGCTTTATTATCGGGAGCTCATCGCTCGATTCGCTCACCACCCTGCCCTTGTTTGGAACCTCGGTGAAGAAAACGGCCCTGCAGAATGGACGCCAGTCGGCCAGACTCCGGCACAGCGTATTGCGATGGCGGACTACATCAAGAAATCCGATCCTTACAACCATCCCGTGGTCATGCACACGCACGCGGACTCGCACGGCAAAACAGAGTTGCTGACGCCGCTGTTGGGGGCGAAATCAATCGATGGTCTTTCGTTTCAAGTCGACAAACCTGAATCCGTTCACGGCGAAACCATCAAGTGGATCAATGCATCGAAAAAGGCAGGACATCGATGGCTTGTCGCGATGGACGAAATTGGTCCATGGATGCACGGGGTCATTCCAGATAGCGAAGACCCAAATCACGATTCCATCCGCCGAGAAGTTCTATGGGGCAGCTTGATGGCCGGCGCGGCGGGAGTCGAATGGTACTTCGGAGCAAAACACCCGCACAATGATTTAACTTCCGAAGACTGGCGACAACGGGATCGAATGTGGGAATTGACCACGATCGCCCGTGAGTTTTTTGAAAACAATTTGCCGTACTGGAAAATGGAATCAGCAGACAAATTACTTTCCGGTGGAAAAGCCTATTGCCTCGCGGAAACGGGAGTTTGCTACGCGGTTTACTTGCCAAAATCGACCGAGTGCACTTTGGATTTGGCAAATTGCCGTGGCCAGTTTACCGTTCGTTGGTTTGACCCTTTGAAAGTTGGAAAGGCTCAATCTGGAAGCGTCACCGAAGTCACTGGCGGTGGGAAAGTGTCGCTCGGTAAGCCGCCCGCAACTTCGGAAGACGGCCCAGACCATGATTGGACGATTCTTGTTCAGCGCAAGTAAACGCTGCGGCTTTCGAGGCTAAATCTTGTCATGCCGCAGGGCCAAACCGGATCGAGAACGCTCATCGTGACCGGGGCGAAAAGTCGCTTGATCGCTCCAACGCGATGATGACTTGCAACACAAACGAAATTCAGCCGATACTCTTCAGCCGATCCCCAGTTCGCTGCAAACAGCTTCCTTCGATTGGGCCTCAATCGCGTCGTAGTAGTCGTACATGTCGATGACTTCGCTTCCCAGCAGTTTCTCGAACGAAGACTGGGAATCCGGCTTGGCGATTCCGACGTGGCTGACTCCCTCGAGCCCAATGTTCGAGTTGAAAATGTTGGTGGCCGCAGGGCCGAAAAAATCTTCGTATTGTTGAGCAACAGGTTCGACCAAACCCGCTTCAATCGCAGAATCTAATGATGCCACTTCTGAGTCAGCGGAGCGGTTTTCGCTCGCTGATGCAGATACTCGGTACGTGAAATAGGCAAGGCCTTCACGATAGAGTTCCATCGGATCACTGGGGAAGTCTTCCAGCGCCTTTTGCATCGTTTCGTAATAGTGATCTGCGTAGTCCGGTTCCTTTTCGGATTTGACAAGCCTTGACTTACCTTCGGCGAATAGAGCTTCGAATTTGACTCGTCCCTGCCGAGTCAACGCTTGTAACCGTTCCTCGAACTCGACGAACGTTTCCTGGTATTCGGCTTCGACAAAGCTGCCGTCGCCGTTAGGGAACTTCAGTATCACCGGTGGAGCCAAACAGGAAGTCTGCCGTAGGATCACGTCTTTCCCGACCGGGCCTTGCCATACTGGAATCGTCTTGATGCCTCGTTTTTGCATTTCGGCATGAGCTGCCGGAACCGACGCTACTGAAGGCGTTAAGTGATTGAAGGCCAGCGAATTGCTGATCAAAACTTGAGCCGCGACTTTATTGATCTCTTTAAGCCGCTGGTATTCTTCGAGGCTGACGAGAGCTTCTTCTGGCCGAGTGAAAAGGTCAACGCATTTTTCGATGAAGCGTTGAGCCTGTTCTTGATCTAGCCCGTTGTTTGCTTTGGCGGTTGAAATTAGCTCGCGGAACTCGTCGTCAAAGAGGTTTCTTCGGTCGACAATCGACTGCACAAAATCGCGATGAGCTTCGTCAATGCACTCCATCGAAAGCATGGAGCAGAAAATACGAAAGCCATTGAGTTCAATTTCGTCGGTTGAAACGGGACGAAAAGCGGTGCTCTCGACAGAAACCCGTTCGCGTAAGTCGTAATAGTTGACCGGTTCATTTTTCATGACCGCAAACAGGTCACGAATCATCTGCAGCTCTTCGCTGGAGGCACACCGAATCGCCGCGTGCATGACTTTGCCCAATCGCTCCGCTTCGGCTTCGCCCGCAGCCTGATTGATGTCGCGAGCGACTCCCATCATGTCCTTGTACAGCGGCAGAGCGGCTTGAAAACGCTCGAGAATCTTTCGTACAACTTCGGTTCGAATCCAGCTCGGTTCAACCATCAATGTGGTCATGGGTATTGCTTTGTATAAACGGTTCTTCGGGACGGTTCGCAGAATTTTCGACTATAGCACTGGGGTCCGACAGCTGCAATCAGCAGATTTTTTCGGCATCGAATAACGACGATTTCTGCGACCGAACGTGAATGGGCGACCGGGCGCGATTCAGTCAGTCTGCTTTTCAGGCCAATGGCCACATGGCCGTCCGTCGTATTTCAATCGCACCAACCAGGCGTTTGATCAATCGCGATCGGCGGCATTGATTCGATCAGAAGCTCCCTTGGCCGATTATTGAGTCATTCAAAGTTGCCAGATTTATCGGCTGCGAATTTCAAACTTGATTCGTTTGGGGCGTGGAGTTGGTGCGAGTTCCGGAGAGTCCACGAAAAGCCATGCAAGTACTTGAGCCATGCAAGTACTAAGCCGATGGTTTACCATTTAACGAAAGTCAGTCGAAGCGTGGCAAAGCAATAACTGTAGAACCGGTTGTTTCGTCGTAGGATGGACATTCTTGTCCGTCTGACCTCCCTGGTTGTATTGTCGGACAAGAATGTCCAACGTACGTTCGCTCGGCCCAGCGGCATTTTTCGTATGTTTTGCAGACGAAATGTCCTCGGTAGCCTCAAGCAGTTCTACTCTGCAAAACGCCACGAAGTTTTGAAATCAGGAGTCAGTTTCTGATTCGTCAACCGAGCTCGAATCAGTTCGATCGGAATGGAGTTCTGATGCAGAATTGAATCGTGGAAGTCGATCTCGGCGACCTTTCCAGATTCCACCAGCTCTTTGTACATCGCCCGAATTTGCAATCCTCCCAACATATACGCGGCCTGATATAGCGGTCCATAGCCACCTTGAACGCTGCGCCGAACCTCACCCGTTGCGTTGTTGCGCTCGTGACCGACTCGCTCAACCAGAAAATCAATGCATTCCTCGGGCGTCATCTTGTTCAGGTGGTAACTTAGCGAAAAAATGATTCGAGCACATCGATGCTTTCGCCAAAACAGCATTCCAATTCGATCTTCTGCTGCCCTCGCGAAATCGAGATCCCACAATCGCATCTCCCAGTAGAGCGCCCAACCCTCAACCCAAAATGGCGTATTGAATATCCGGCGATATGATCGACATCGGTCTCGCATGAAACCTTGTAAGTGATGACCCGGAATCAATTCGTGATGCACGACGGCGCGGGAAAAGTGCGGGTTATTTCCGCGAAGGCTCATCAGTTTGTCAGTGTGGTCCATCGCGTCGGTTGGAAACGAAACCATGATGGTGTCGCCGCCAAGGAAATAAGGACTCACACGTTGACGCTCTGGCGACATCATTCGCATTCGCCACGTTTCCTTGCAAAGCTCAGGTACCGTTACCAGCTTTCGATCCTCGATGAACTTGACCGCTTCTTCCGCCATGTCACGAATCAGTTTCGGCTGTTCGCCTGGCTGAACAAATTTATCTTTGACGTGATCTTGTGCCGCTCGCCAATCATCGCCGAAGCCAAGTTCTCGAGAAGCCTGCAGCATTTCTCTGTCGCACCATTCGAACTCGCGGTTGGCGATCTCGATCAGTTCTGCAGGAGAATATGGAATGTGTTCAAACTCGAGTGCCTTTCTCAGAGCTTTTTCGCCAATCGGTTCGCCGACGATCTTTGAATCATCACCATCATCAATATTGGCCAGTTTTCGTTTGAGCAATTTGGCGTAACCAGCCAGAGAGTTATTTGCTTTTTCATACGGAGCTTTGCACCACCACGAGAAAATTGGATCGTAGCCGTTGTAGAACCGAAACCAATCGCCAAGCGAACGCTGTAGTTGAGCCGTTTTTCGAGACGCACGAATCGCTCTGGTTGGATCCGTTGCTGTGAGCGTCCCTTTGTTGATTGATGAAGTCAGGTTTTCGATTTCAACGGCGAGCTGTTCGAGCGTCTCGGCTGACTTTTGACCTTCGATTTCGTCGCCGCACTCTTTCGCTTCCGCCAAGCTGACGATCGTTTTGGAAAATGGAATCAGTTCTTTGATTTGTAAATCTCTCTCAGTTTCCAGTTCCAATTGCGAGAGTTCATTCTGAAGCTTGTTCTTGAACAACAAATAGTCGACTTTGCCGTCTTGCGATAGCTTGTCGAATTTTACTTCCGCCAATTGCCTCAGTTGCTGTTGATAAAAAGCCTTGAACCGCTCCGATTGTTTTTCGGACATTGGGATCGCGTATTTGAATCGCAGGCTTTCGTAGTCGGCTTGAAAAGCTCGGATCATCGGCTCAAGTTCGCCGACAGGAAACTGGCGCTGAGCATAAGTAGATGATTGCGATAAAGCGGGAGAGCAGAACGACGTGGCACAAACTGCCATGAAGCAAAGTGCCAGGATTCGCGTTAGCGAAATGAATAGAAGGCTGCTCAATTTCATTGGTCGCACCGGCTCAGTAATCGTGTATTGGACACCTCTACTTTACACGAACTTCTTTAGGCCCGTCACATCGTGGCTGCTGTTTTCAACCTTCATCCCCCAGCATCAGCAACGCGGGACCACGTTTTGGATTCGCATTTGCGATCGGTCACAATGAGGTGTGCGCATAATTCGTTGTCGAATGAGTCCTCGCAGAAGAATCTTTGAAGTGCGTTGCTTTGTGGGGCCCTGTGCTTTGGCTACGAGACGCCGGTCCCGATTCAAAACCCAAAGCGTGCTTCGAATTATTTCGGCCAGACAAAAACAGCGGGGCAAGAGAGCCTCTGAAAGAGAGGAGCTGCAAATTTATGCTACCCCACGCTGTTTCCTGCAATAGATAAAGTACCGGCTAGAGGACTTGAACCTCCACTCCCAAAGGGAACTTGATTTTGAATCAAGCGCGTCTGCCAATTCCGCCAAGCCGGCTTGCTTGCGAGATCGAATTTTAATCAATCGGACCCAATTTAGACAAGTGGTTATCAGAATTGTTCGCAAGGACTCGAAAAGTATCCTGACAAAGGTATTTCAATCCGTTTTTTCAACCTGTTACCAATCGATTTTTTCGAAGATGGTTCGCAATTTTCGACCGCGAGCCGGATTGATTCTCTCCACCCACTGAATTCGCCCGTCAAGGTGCTGGCGGAAATGAGCATGACCGCTGCGATTCTCTCCAGCAGGTCCTCGGGTGACGCAGTTGTGCAGGATCGCTTTGAGACGGTCAAAAGTCTTCCGGTCAAGGTTGGCTCCGGAATTCATTACGATGCCGGCCGCAATCTGCTTCTGGCTTGATCGCATCAAACGCCACTTCCGATAATTGACCTCAAAGCCTTCTTCAATCGCAATCGCTCCGATCAACGGCTTGAGTCGATCTGCTTGACGAGCCAAATCGGAATCGCCCGAAAACAAAATGTCGTCGGCGTACCGTGAATAGTGAACGCCGCCGAGAGATCGAGCCAACGCGGACAAACGCACGTCCAGCCCGTACGCACAAAGGTTTGCTATCGCTGGAGACGTTGGAGCACCCTGCGGAAGATGCCGGCGAGAGTAAGTCTTCGCCCAGTTCGACGGAAAGCTGAATCCTGTTGGGCGCTCACGTTCCGCCAAACGTTGGCTCGTCTTCACCGTCGCCAGTAATGAGATCAAAACCGCAATGTGTCTGCGGTAGCCCAATTTTCTGACGACCCCAACGACCCGTGGCATCGGGATGACAGAGAAGAAATCTTTCAGGTCCAGCCGCAAGCAGACCGGGCGGTTCAAGTGCGGCTTTACAAAGTCCATCACGTCGTAGCCTGTCCGAAATCCGTAAGCCAACGGGTGAGGAGCTGTTTTCGCGAACAAATGTGTAACCAGTGATCGTTGAACTGATTTCAGGCGTGGTCGCGGTGCTTCAATCAATCGCCATCCATGGCTGCGTTTCTTTATCCAGTGGCAGCGGTAGTGTTTGAACTGCGATTCGTCAGTCGAAAAATGTGATTCCTGGTTGGCCAGCCAGTAGAGTTCAGCAGGCGAGATCTTCAGCAGGTCCGCCAACATCATGCAAGATTTGATTGTCGGTAAAACGTTATTCATGATGGTCGGAAAACGCTTCTCCCTTTCAACGTGTTTCCACGACGGTGAAATAAAGGTCGACGGCAGCCGACCAATTTTTCACTCAAACGAAATGCGAATCCAAAACGGAACCGTGGGGTAACCCCACAGAGGACTGAGCTAAAAAGTTCAATCCAGCTTGAAAGGGAGAAGCGGGCTCAGTGTGACGCCTGAACCATTGACTGTCAACGAAATTGTGTTGCGAGATCAGCCCGGATTCTTCACGATGCGTGGGCGTCGAACTGGAGAAAGCTTGTTTCATTGGGATATTGTTCCAGGTTTGTGGTTTCGACAGGTCACCTACGACGTGAAATTGACCAATTTGCAAAACCTGCCTCCGCGTCCGGAGAATCGCTTCAAAGGACAAACCAGACGCCTGTCGTCGTGAATAATTCCGGATCAGAACTATCGCCTCGTCACGATAAATTACGCTCGCAACGAATCCAGCAAATTCATGCGGTTCAAGATTCGGGTGGCAAGATAGCTTGCGATCACGCCGACGAGAAAAATGGCCGCAAAAATCGCCATCAGCGGAACCCAAGGCGCTGACGCGTCTCCGAACAGGAAATGCGGCAAAGTGCTGCAGATCGCGGAGGAGATCCCAACCAGCAATCCGGTCCCCAACAGCCAGCCGTTTTCAACAAGGATCATTTTCGCCAGTCTTGATTTGCCAAAACCGATTGCCCGCATCAAACCGAGCTCACGTTTGCGTTCCAGCACACTGCGGATTTGAACAGCCGCCAGACCGAAGGTACCTAGTAACAACCCGAGTGCTCCCAATGATTGGAACGTGCTTAGGTAGGTGTTTTGAACCGACATAAAACCCGCCAGCATTTGGGTGGCTGATTGAGCATCGAATCCTTCGTCGCCGAGCCGTGATTCCAGTTTTTCGACCGTTGCAATGTCGGCCTGATCGCCGGTGTCAATCAGAAAGTACCTTGATCCGCCAAGGTTAGGGAATTGTTCAACGAATCGATCTTCGGCAACCAGTAAGCTCCCCTGCAGGATCGTGTTGCTCAGAAAGCCAACGACTCGAAATCGAACCTCTTCGCCGGTGTCAAAATTTACGACATAGTCGCCACCGGGAGCAAAGATCTTCAAGCTGTAGTTTGCCGTGTTTTTGTCGATGATGACGGGGACAGCGCCGTCTTCGTAAGTCCGATTGAGCAACTTCCATGGATTCGCGACCTCTGAATCAGAATCAGCGATCGATCCGCCCCACGCGAATTGAGTTTCAGCATCATCACAATGTTCCACGAAGGATTGAGGCACGCCGAGGACTCGTGGCTGAGACGACTGGTACAGATTATTGCAGCTTGCGTCTTCTCCCGGCTTAAACCGCAGACCGTAAACGGTTGTCGTCGCGGGCAGAACGTTTTCTTCACCCAGCAACTCCGTTTGTCCTTCGGCGGTCCCGAGATCTGAGAATATCGGCTGACTGGACTGAGCGACGTAGTCAAACCCCGCCGTTCCCTGTTCAGTGGGAGTCAGACGAAAAGAGCTAACTGCGGCGACAAGAAAACTTGCGACGGCAACCAAGCCAATGGTCAGCGTGCTACGCAGTGGATTGCGTCGAAGGCTCATCGCCGCCAGTTGGCTCAAGCCTTGAACAGACGCGTCTTCGGATTCAGGTCGCTTGAGCCATCGATAGACCAGCATCAGCAACGCTGCCAGAATGCAGAAGCCAGAACCCATGAACGAACCCGCTTGTGCGTCACCTGAAAGCCCAACTGCAACGACCGACAACACAATCGCCAAAACGATCAAGCCTGCGATTGCGTACACTGGCCAGCGATTCGCAGCGCGAGTTTCATTCACTTGGGGGGATTCGAGCTTTCCCGATAGTAGGCTGCGAACCGATCCATTTCGAATCTGACGCAAGGACCAAGCGATCGTGCCGATACAAATCAAAACGCCGCTGACCAATCCGATCAGGATGCTTAGTGGACCGACATGCAATTCGATAATTGGTTTTGAGATCGCACCCAACCACCATGTTTTCAGACCCCAAATCATCAGTGCGGCGTAACCGATTCCGATCACTACGCCGAAGAAGGCTCCCAGTAAACAGACCATCGACATTTCGCGAATCCAGATGCGAAAGACCTGTTTTTGATCGAGCCCGACTGCTGAGAGAAGGCCGATTTCCGAAGTGCGCGACTGCAACGCCAGCCGAAACAGAAGCGACACCAGAATTAATCCGGCTCCGATCACAAACATGCTGAGCGCCAGAAACAGCACGTCGAAGGGAGTCGAACCGGACGAAGCCGCCAATGCATTTTCGCGCAGCGGGATCAGATCGAAGCCCGATGCTCCTTCGGATTCGTTGATCGATTGAATGAGTCGGTCACGAATCGCATCCGTGTCTTCACCCGCTTCTGAAACCGGAATCCGAAAAGAGGTTAATTGTCCAAATCGACTGCTCCACAACGATTGTCCCAGCGACAAGGATACAAAAGCCTTTGGCGTCGTACGATGATTGCTCCAGTATTCATCATCGGCGGCTCGAAGTTTGCCAGCGGTCTCGAAAGGCAGATCCCAGTTCTCGATAGATTCGGCATCCGTGACGCCAGGCACTTCAGGGGTCAAATCCGGATCGTTAACAAGTGTTGGACGCTGGTCGTACTCGGCAGGAATGACTTTGCCTCGACGACGAACCTGAAAAGGGTTCTCGGGTTCGGTCAATTCCGCGATGGCGGCTATTTTTAACGTCGCTCCGCTTTCGGTTTGTTGTCCATGAGTCGTCTCTGGATCAAACCAGGTGATGGTCAGCATGTCGCCGACTTTGGCATCGAGGTTTTCCGCTGCCCAACGATTGATCACGATTTCGTCTTCCTTCAGCGAAGGAATCAGTTTTCCATCGGTGTCTTTGGCTGGAAAATCTTCACCGAAATCGATTGCGGCGACCATTGAAAACGGAATGCCAGACTCTTCGTCCGACTTTCGAATGTCGTTTGCAAGGTAAGTGAAAACGGCTTTTGATTTTGCCGCAGCGGAAGGGAAAGTTGATTCGATCGCATTCACCATCGAAGGTCGTAAAACCATTTGCTCAGAAGAGAGGCTCCAATAATCGAAAACGGTTTGGTCTTCGAATGATTGGGTGACCCGTTTCAAAGTCAGGCTTTCATCTGCGAGCGACCGTTCCGATTGCAGCAGCATGCTTCGTTCCCGGTCATCACTGCTAACGTAGTTAGAGGCGACGTCCTTTCCTAAAAACACAACGTTCGCCTGCCGCGAATCGGCTTTGTGTTTGAGTGCCTTTCTGTAAAGAGCTTCCTGTAGCAATTCGATTGGCACAAAGATGTTGGGGCTATCCATTTGGTTGGGGTGTAGGCCGAACCGGGCAATTCCCTTGTTGGGAACGACTTGAGCGACTTTCAGATCAACAAGACTTTCGATCAAATCCCGTTTCGCTCCGAGTGCACTTTCGGATGGGATTTGCGACGGTTTGGGGATCCGCAGGGTCAGCGTTTCGATCGGGTCGCCGGCGTTGAGTTGTTCGGCCAAAGCTTCATTGATGATGACGGCTTCACCGGTGGGATGCTGGATGTTTTGACCGCTTGAATCGAGCTGCCAAAACTCGGCCGGCACGCCGAACACGTTGACGTTGTTGCAGCGAAGGACGGATTGTGCGTCGTCGCGAACGATTTCGACGGTTCCGTTGTTGAACAGGATCGCGGGAACGGCGGTCTCCGGATAGAGTTCGTCGCGAAATGCATCCACGCTAAAAAAGCCCTGCGAGATCATCAGGTTATCGACTTTGCCAATCCGATCCATCGCCAGTTCACGCAAACTGGTTCGCATGCTGTCGCCGACAAGAAGGGCTCCGGTGAGCACGGCGGTGGCTGCCGCGACGCCGAGTGCGATAGCCAGATTGACGGGCAGGTAGTGTCGAAAACTCTGCAGAGCAAGTCGCCAGGAATTCATAAGATCGCCTTGGTAAGATCCGACTTCGATCGCGACGAAGCCAAAATGGAATGCGTTTACTAGCCTACGAAAAAAGCCGGCTGATCGTAACCAGCCGGCTTGGACATCGTCAATTGATTGAGCTCAAGTTTGCTCTAGCTCTTTTCATTGTCTTCGTCTTTTTGGTCTTTCTCTTCATCTTCGTCCTTGTCCTTGTCCTTGTCCTTGTCCTTGTCCTTCAGTTCTGCTTCCAGCTTCTCAAGGAAATCAATAATCTCATCCTGGTCAGAGAGTTCGGCAGCCTTTCTCTGAACCGCGATCGCATCTTCCAGCTTGTCACACAGGTAAAGCAGGTTCGCGTGCGTGTCCATCATGGCGGCGGTGAAATTATCGTTTCCGTCTTTTTCAGCGGCTTTAACGCCCTTGGCGGCAGCTTCGCAAGCGGCCTTCAGGATGGCGTCATCGACTTCGGTGCCGGCTTTCTTTTGCTCCACAACAGACCAAGTCAACTGATTGATCATTTGAGCGTCATCGCCAGCTGATTCGATCACTTCCTTGAACGCGGAAACCGCAACTTCGCCGCCGATTTCCATCGCAATGCTGGCACGAATGCTTTTCATTTGAGCCATGGTGCGTGCAGGGATAATTTCGGACTCTGTTTTCAAAAAAGAATCGACTTTTTCAAGAGCGTCTTCCGCTTTGCCGGCTCGCATCAGTTTGCCGATCGAAGCCATCAGCAGGTCTGACTTTTGCTCGAATGCAAACTCTTTTGCGAAAGCGTCGCGATCCCATTCGTCGGCAACAATTTCTTCCAATGGTTTGTCCATTTGCATTGGGTGGCCGATCCATTCGATCTGACCGGTCTTTCCGACGATGAACGCGGTTGGAATTCCGCCTTGGCCAGCGGCTTCCATGTAGTCCTTGGAAACAGAACCGTCCGGGTCCGTTGTCAGGCAGTAAGCACTGGTCAATTCGGCGTAGGTCATTTCCTTTTCGCCGCGAACTTTTCTTTTCAGGAACTTTTCAACCGTTTCAAGTTTCTCACGACTGACGCTAATGATTTGAACACCTTTGTCGGCGTACTCATCTTGTGTCTCAACAATGTGCGGCATCGAAGAAATGCACGGACCACACCAAGTCGCCCAAAACTCAACGATGTAAACTTTGTCTTTTTCGAAGCCAGTGAATCCTGAGAACTGACCATCGCGATCACTCACCCAGTGTTCAATGTCCAGTGCAGGAGCTTTGTCGCCGATGGTCAAAACGTCATCTGCATTGCTCGCAGCGGGGGACAGCAACAGCATGGCGGCTGCCAATGCAATCGCGAAGCCAGTACGGCAATCAAAGAGTCGATTCAAACGAAAGCCATCAATCATGGATTATCTCCAACGGGAAAATTGTCTTGGAAACTAAAATTTCGCAGCGTTCTTTGCCGCGGATACTGTTCGGAGCACAACGTCTTTCAGACGCGACCATTCAATCGAATATGGTAACAAGAAAGTATGAAGATGTGAGTGCATCATGGGTTTGATTGTTGGGCTGTTTGCCAGCTCACCATGCAAAAAGCCGGCTGGTCGAAACCAGCCGGCTTAAATTGATGGCATTTCTTTAAAGCAGAGCGTTGAATTTAAGCAAATTGCTTTTTCGTGTTCCGCTGCGATTGAGCGAGTTCGTTTGGCCTTGGGCTACAGTTTTCCAGATGTCAAAGTTTTTTCGTGGTGAAATCTTAAACACCGTTGAATCCGCATAGGGTTGTAGCCGGTGGCAACCGTGTCAAAGCTCAACGCGCGGTTAGTTCGCAATTTGTTAGCCCTGATTGTCTTTTAGTTCTTCTTCCAGTTCTTCGAGGAACTTTGCGAGCTTTTTGTTGTCCGAAAGTGCCACTGCTTTCTTTTGGACATCAATCGCGTCTTCAAGCTTTCCGCACAGGTACAAAAGGTTTGCATGCGTGTCCATCGCCTGAGCGGTAAGTTCGTCTTTTCCAGCTTCTTCGGCTACAGCGACGCTTTTTTCGGCTGCTTCGCAAGCGGCTTTTAGAATTTTGTCATCGATTTCCTTGCCATCTTTTTTCTGGCTAATGACGCGGCGAGTAAGGCGACTGACCATTCGTTGGTTGTCTCCTGCCTCTTCAAGCATCGCTGCGAACGCAGCAACAGCAACTTCGCCACCGACTTCCATGGCGATGCTCTTACGCATGCTTTTCATTCGGCTGATGGTTCGTCGATCAACGCCCTCTGAATCATTTTCCAGGAACGAATCCAACGATTTTAGAGCTTCGTCAGCTTTCTCGTCTCGCACCAGTCTCATGATCGACGACATGGCCAAGCCAGCTTTTTGTTCGATTGCGAACTTTTTCGCGAACGTATCACGATCCCATTCGTCAGCGACAATTTCTTCCAGCGGCTTGTCCATTTGCATTGGGTGGCCGATCCATTCGATCTGACCGGTCTTTCCGACGATGAACGCGGTTGGAATTCCGCCTTGGCCAGCGGCTTCCATGTAGTCCTTGGAAACAGAACCGTCCGGGTCCGTTGTCAGGCAGTAAGCACTGGTCAATTCGGCGTAGGTCATTTCCTTTTCGCCGCGAACTTTTCTTTTCAGGAACTTTTCAACCGTTTCAAGTTTCTCACGACTGACGCTAATGATTTGAACACCTTTGTCGGCGTACTCATCTTGTGTCTCAACAATGTGCGGCATCGAAGAAATGCACGGACCACACCAAGTCGCCCAAAACTCAACGATGTAAACTTTGTCTTTTTCGAAGCCAGTGAATCCTGAGAACTGACCATCGCGATCACTCACCCAGTGTTCGATGTCCAGTGCAGGAGCTTTGTCGCCGATGGTCAAAGTGTCGTCTGCATTGACGGTGGCTGCCGAAGAGAGCATCAGCGTTGCAGCAAGAACCGCTGCCAGGCTGGCGCGGCGATGGAGGAAGTGAGATAAACGAAGGCCGATGGACATGGATATGCTCCGGGGTTGTTGTCGCAAAAATTTAGGCAATCCAATGCCTTTTATAGGCGAGCGAAACATGAGATCGGAACGCTCGGCATTGGATGACGATTTGGTAGTCCTAATGTTAGCAGGAAACTTTGCTCGTGTGATTACTTCGAGACGTCGTAATGAGCGACTTCACCAGATTTTCAGTGACACCGGATCCGTCTGGCAACGGCTGTTGATTTAGTCCAAATCGAGAATTTTATGCCAGCCATTTGGCGATAGCCAGCGTTAGCCTTGGTTAACGACGCTTCAACCGGGGCTATCGCCCAAACGGCTCATTAAATCAACAAGCCGGTCAAGCACGGAATCGCTACCCACTCGCAAACGCGTCGGATTACCATGAAATTCGTAACCTTGCCGAGACGCACAGTTGGGTGAATCCCGGCACGCGGTTCAATTGGCGCAAAAACCCGCCGCCAGAGGACAAGATATGAAACTCCGACGGCGAAATCTCGAAAACTGTGCTTTTTGATACCAAGCTTCTCATTCGGCGATCAGTCTGACTTTGATCCCTTGAGCGAAACGAGGCCGTCACTTTCGTTGGCCAGCTTGCGAATGTCTTCCGAGATTTTCATGCTGCAGAATGTCGGACCACACATCGAACAAAAGTGTGCCGTCTTGGCGCCTTCTGCGGGCAGCGTTTCATCGTGGTATTCAATCGCACGAGCTGGATCGAGTCCCAACGCGAACTGATCACGCCAACGGAATTCGAAACGGGCTTTCGAAAGTGCGTTGTCACGAATTTGAGCCGCCGGATGTCCCTTCGCAAGGTCAGCCGCATGAGCCGCGATCTTGTAAGTGATCACGCCTTCCCGGACGTCGTCGCGATTCGGAAGTCCCAGGTGCTCCTTCGGCGTCACGTAACAAAGCATCGCACAGCCGTACCAGCCAATTTGGGCCGCACCGATTCCTGACGTGAAGTGATCGTAACCAGGAGCAATGTCAGTGGTGAGCGGACCGAGTGTGTAAAACGGAGCTTCGTGGCACCATTCGATTTGCTTCTGCATGTTCTCCTGAATCAAGTGCATCGGGACGTGGCCCGGCCCTTCATTCATCACTTGACAACCTTTGGCCCAAGCACGTTTCGTCAGTTCACCCTGGACTTCCAGTTCCGCCAACTGAGCGTAATCGTTCGCGTCGGCAATCGAACCAGGACGAAGCCCGTCGCCGATCGAGAAGCTCACATCGTAAGCCGCACAGATGTCGCAGATCTCGTCCCAATGCTCGTAGAGAAAATTCTCTTTTTCATGGTGCATGCTCCACTTGGCCATGATCGAACCGCCGCGTGAAACGATCCCCGTCATCCGCTTCGCCGTGTGCGGCACGAAGGCTCGTAGAACTCCCGCGTGAATCGTGAAGTAATCCACTCCCTGTTCCGCCTGCTCAATCAACGTGTCGCGAAATAGTTCCCAGGTCAACGCTTCGATTCGTCCACCGGTCTTTTCCAACGCTTGGTAAATCGGAACGGTTCCGATTGGGACTGGGCTGTTGCGAACGATCCATTCGCGGGTGGCGTGAATGTTCTTACCTGTGGAAAGGTCCATCACCGTGTCGGCTCCCCATTTGGTCGACCAACGCATCTTTTCGACTTCTTCGTCGATTGTCGATGTAACCGCAGAATTGCCAATGTTGGCGTTGATCTTCACCAGGAAGTTTCGCCCGATGATCATCGGCTCGCATTCTGGATGATTGATGTTCAGCGGAATGATCGCGCGGCCGCGAGCGACTTCTGATCGAACGTATTCGGCTGTGATAAACGCCGGCGTCATCGCTCCCCACGTTTGCCCCGGATGCTGGTGCTCCATGCGATTGCGAGGCACCTGCTTGTTCGGATCGATCTCTGACGGACGAGGCATTTCGTAGCCTTCAGGCGTCGTGCAAAGTTGACGAATCCGGTCAGAAGCTTCCGGCGGCAGGTCGGCAAGATTCGGATACTTGTCGGCGATGGTTTTGAATTCTTCCTTGCGTCCAAGGTTTTCTCGGATCGCGATGTACTCCATTTCGGGAGTGATGATTCCCTGATCGGCGTACCATTTTTGAGTCACCGGATGCCAGTCGGATGAACCGTCGGCACTGCCTTTGGCTCGCAACGGTTTTCGCATCAAGCCGGGGTATTCTTTCAGCTTGTTTTTAGGATTCTTGAACGAGTTATACTTTTCAGCATGGGCTTCAGAGAGATAGCCGTTGTCTTCCGGTTTCACGTCGCGGCCGGTGTATTCTTCCACGTCGCCACGATCCAAAATCCATTGACGGCGAATCGCTGGCAAGCCTTTCGTAACGTCGCCTTCGAACTCAGGATCGCCCC
Organism: uncultured Pirellulaceae bacterium; assembly: GCA_964479855.1. Classification (GTDB taxonomy): domain Bacteria; phylum Planctomycetota; class Planctomycetia; order Pirellulales; family Pirellulaceae; genus Mariniblastus. Next base: position 21,253 of record CAYZPA010000034.1, on the reverse strand, counting down.
ATGGTCCCGAGCAGTCGTAGACGCGGATCGGGTCATTCTTCTCGATGGTTCCGTCAGGGTGTTCTGTGTCCGAAAGTCGGATTTCTCGTAGTGGAACTTTTACGTCGGGATGAATCTCGCCCTGAACATAGATCCGAGTCGAGTTTGGAAACTGAGTCGGGTCGTTTTCGATCGCTCGAATTTCTTCCGCGTTATCGACGTCTTCGGTGAACTGTCCCGTGTAGTCACCGCGTTGTTTCGCGCCTTGCTGTTTTACTTTTTCAAGTGCATCAAGTTCCGAAACGGGTTGTTTGGGTGCGTTCATAATTTTCCCTTTGGATAATAGCGGTGACAACCGCGGAACCGACGGAGAACTGACGCAAGAAGAAAGAGGCCTGTTGAATGAAAAGCAACCTCTCGCTCCCTTCGCCGGTATGATCCGTGTCAGGTTCAAAGGGTTGTTTCGACGTAGAAGCCAAAACTCTCAGCCCATCTCTGGACACCCCTGCGGAGTGATAAGTATGACGATCGTTCGGCTTTGGTCAAGCTTCTGGTTGATAGATGCCTCGAATCGGGGGAGTGCGAACGAAAGCGGGCCACTCATGCGATCGCTTGAAACTGTTGGCGAGTCGTGTTTGACTCTTGGCTCAGCCGCCAATGCGTTGCCGCCGACGCAACGCCGAGAATTCGGCTCCAAGTTTACTCAATGCAATAAAGGCTCTTTCGCCCTCGCAGAATCAAGCGTGAGCCGATCGCTACCGGAGATGCATCAAAGACATCATCCAAGTGATTCTTTGCCAAAACGTTGCAGTCGTTTTTAACGTCGACCACGGCAACATCACCTTCACGAGACGCCACGTAAATTCGATCCGCTGCCAGCATCGGCGATGCATGGACGTTTCTTAGCCCCAATCGTTTGCCTGGAAAAACCATATCACCCGTCTGCGCGTCCAGGCAACTTAACACGCCGGTGCTGTTCAAAAGGAAATAAACCTTGTCGTCGTCGATCAAAGGAGTCGGAACGTAGCTGGCTGATTTTTTGTGAGTCCACAAAAGGTTTGGCGTTGAAGAAAGATCGCCTGAAGCGCCCTTGAAACGAATGGCTTGAAGTACTTTTCCTTTGTAGGTGTTGCCAATAAAGACAATGTCTCCTTCAGCGACCGGCGAGGCCGTAGGGTTGCTGGACATGCCACCGCAATGCCAGATCTCCTTGCCTGTCGAAAGCTCGTAGGCTCGAGTGAATTTCGAACCCGACACAACGATCACGGATCGTTCTCCATCGTTCACGATTAGCGGCGTGGTCCACGATGAATCTGTCGCTCGTTCGGTCCGCCACGCTTCTTCTCCCGATTTCGCATCGATGCCGATCAGATAGGACTGCCCCTCTTCGTCCCAAGGGATGACCAGCAAGTCGCCGGATAGCGCCGGGGATGCGCCTTCTCCGAAACCAGCAGCCGTCTTCATTTTCGAAAACTCGCGATTCCAAAGTGGTTTGCCGTCCATGTCCAGAGCGAACAATCCCAACGAACCGAAGAAAGCATAGACTCGTTGACCGTCCGTGACTGCCGACGCCGAAGCGTAACTGCTGGTTGCATGTCCTTTTTCATGAGGGACTGCTTGGGCGACTTCCGTTTGCCAGACCACGTCGCCCGTTTGAATGTCGTAGGCAATGACGAGCAATTGTTGAAGTTCGTTTGGGCCGTTGGTTCCAGCGGCTCCTTTTTCGCCTGCGGGTTTTGCAGATGTCAGGATAACTTTATTGCCCCACACGCAGGGCGTCGAGTTACCCAGTCCGGGGATTGGAGCTTTCCATTTGACGCGGTTTTCTTCGCCAAACTCGATTGGCGGATTTGCTGTTTTGGCGGCATGTCCATTCATGGTTGGGCCTCGCCATGCCGGCCAGTTTTCATCGGAGATTTTCTGGCAAGCGAAGGCAGATTGCGTAAGCAACAGCAACACAAAGATCGTTGAGGTTGGTCTCATGGGGAGTCCAGATTTTCGAAATTGGTAACGGAGGAATTGATCGGCCTCGTTAGTTTATCAGAATGTTTCATCGTTTTGGAATGAAACCGGACGTCGCAAGATGTGAAAAGTCGTCGTATTCGATCCTTCGACATTTCACAGTTGTGTTGGGCCTGAGAAAGTTTCTGAAAGACGTTCAGGAATGCAAAAACCTCCCTCGTTTTCACAGTCATGTGAACGAGGGAGGTTTGATTTGCTGTACAAAGCGCGGGATCGATCAAAGGAACTTTGACGTTCGACGCAGAGCAAATTCTTTTGCTGACTTCGCGAGCTGCCATTGCCTTATTTCAATCTTGTGCACTAGCGTCGGCGGCGGAAACCTGCGATGCCTGCAATTCCAAGTCCGAGTAAGGCAAGTGAACTGGGCTCCGGAATGGCACTCACAGAAAACGAAGCGTCATCAAAAACAACGCTGTTGTCATGCAGCACGTCTTGATTAAAGCTTGCGATGGCGACTACGATGTTTGCGCTGGTCGTTCCATCGGGTGTGATCCCGGAGATTTCAAATTGCTGAAACGTGTCTGTTAATGAGTCTTCGAGAAGAATCTGTTCGCGGGAAATCTCAGCTCCGGCGATATCACGAAATTCGACTCGAAATTCCACGTTTCCAGTGAGGGCGCTTGCGTTGTTTCGAGCAAAAATGCGGTAAAAGAAATCTCGGCCAGCGTCGACGCCTGAAACCAATTGAGCGTGACCGACGAACGCGTTAGTACCGTTGGTGGTGCCGTCGACTCCATCAAGTCCAAGCTCGAGAGCTGCAGAACCCGTTCTTGGGGTGGCGCCTGTATCATTGAAAGCGGTCAGCACGGTTCCCTCTGGGCCGCCGAAAAATCCGTTCCAGTTACTTGTATCTGCGAAGTCAAATCCGAGCGGATCTTCGAAACTGGCGTTGTTGACAAGATTGGTTTGCGCGAAGCTTGTGAGAGAGCTAAGCCCAATTGCAACGACCATCGTTGCCAGTGAGAGGAGATTCTTCATAGCTGTACCTTTCAGGGAACTTATGTGTCTTCAGTGGTCTACGTTCAAATTTCTTGGAACCGGTTTCAATTGCTATCGGCCCTTCGAGTGTTCCGAAAAGCGTAATGCAGGGCAATTTGCCCCGATTTCGACATTATGGATCAAAAAATAGCTGAAATCGGTTTCACAGTCTTTCAAGTTTACCTAAACTGATTCTTCCAACAACCTAATAATTTGATTCTTTTTAGCGAGAATCCCCAGCCGGAATTAGGAATCATGACAACCAGAAAACAACTCCTGCGTTTGTGCCTCTCATGTTTTATTTTGGTCACTGTATCGATGCAGATAGGCATTGGGCTTGCCGAAGCTCAGCCGCCTCAACGGTCTGGATATGAAATTGCCTGGTACGACGAATTTGATGGAAATTCGCTAGACACAGGGAAATGGACTGCTGCCAATACCAACATTCCGACCAACAACTCTCGGCAGGACTATCTGCCAGAACAAGTTTCCGTGTCAGATGGCAGCTTGCGAATTCTGAGCGAGAATGAGGCTTCTCGCGGCTTGCCGTACCGAAGCGGGTTGGTCGAAAGCACGGCCTACCAAAAATACGGTCGCTGGGACGTCCGGGCTAAGCTGCCGACGTCGAAAGGGATGTGGCCAGCTATCTGGCTTTTGGCGGACGCTCCGTGGCCGAGCCAGGGTGAGATTGACATTATGGAAAACCGGGGCGATAGCCCAAACTTGACCAGCAGTGCGTTTCACTACGGTGTCAATGACGGCAGGAATTTCGAACACAATTTCGTCTTTAACGAACAGACTTCCGTCCACAACGGGCTGGACGTCAACTACCACGACAGCTACCACACTTATTCCGTGGAATGGGATCCCAAACAGATCCGGTTCATGGTGGATGACGTGCATCATTGGACGGTTCGTGATTCCGACGTTGGCGGTTTCTTGAGTAACAACGTCGGTGAAATGCGTTTGATTATCAATACTGCGATCGGCGGAAATTTCCTGGATGACCCGGATTCATCTACCACATGGCCACAGGAATTTGCGGTCGACTATGTGCACGCCTACAACCGATCTGAACTTGGTCCGACACTATCCTTCGAAAACGGAGGCTTCGAAGAAAATGGCGGCTCGCTTGCTCACTGGACGAAATTCGGCGATCGAATTAACAACGTTTCCAGCGGCAACGAAAACATTGACTCGGGTGAAGAAGCTCTGAAGCTTTTTGGTCAATTCAACGGACAGACTAATTTCTCGGGGGTCGAGCAGGGGTTGTCTGTCAGCGAAGGCGATGAGCTTCGCGCTTTGGCGAGTTCGTTCGTGAGTTCTGCAGACTCACTTGATGGAACTGAGAACAAAGTTTACCTGAAAATCGATTACTACAACGAGTTGTACGGCCTGTTTGGAGCAGACGAATACATCAGTTCGGACGCCATTTTGCTAGCCGACGGCTCAACTATCAATGATCTTTGGTTGGACAATGAACTGCTATCGATTGTGCCCGATGGAGCTGTGGAAGCCCGCCTCGCGATCGTGTTCGAGCAGGTTGGAGACGCAAGCGGTGCAGTGTTCGTCGACGGCATCCAGTTCGGAATCGTTGGTGTTCCAGAGCCTTCAGCTGTTGGGCTCATTGTGCTTGCTGGAATTGGAGTAGTCATCCGTCGGAGGAAGTGATCGTTTCTTCGTCGATAACGGGTGCCGATCGGAGGTCCACGAATTTCGAGCCGAATAGTGGGGTGTCCAGTAGCAAACGGATTACTGACAGATCCAATTGCGCGGTTCCAGCTACGCGAATTGAGTTGCGCGAATTCAACTACGTGAATTCTTCAGCAGTGCTTCCGCAGCAACGTAAGTTATCAATCCGGATTATTCACGATGCGTGGGCGTCGACCTGGAGAAAGCTTGTTTCATTGGGGTATTGCTCAAACTTTGAGGTTTCGACAGGTCACCCACGACGTGAAATTGACGAATTTGCAAAACTGGCCTCCGCGTCCGGAGAACCGCTTCAAAGGACAAACCAGACGCCTGTCGTCGTGAATGATTCCGGATCAAGCAATCGCGGACCACTCACTCACTTGATCGATCCAACCAGATCCCGAAACTCGGCAGATTCCCTGATCCAATGGAACTCCGGTTCGACGCGGACTTTGAACGGGTCGGAATAACCTTCTTCGATCGCCCTTTCCAGCGTCTTGAACGTCATGTCGCGATACTCGTCCTGCAGATCGCCGTCTGCGCCGCGAGCGAGGCTTGACCACGCGCGAGACGCTTTAAGCTGAATCTCGGCATCATCACTTTCCAATTCTGCGAACGTTTTCAAAATCGGTTTTGCTTTCTCGGCATCGCCGGCCCACGCAAGAGAAAGGCAAAGATCCATTTTGTCCTTTTCTCCATCGCCCAGATCGACCAGTTTTTGCCGTGCTGCGATGCTCTGCTGCATGTCTGCCGCAGCGGCTTCCTTGTCGCCGCGTAAAAAATGGATGCAACCCCGTCGGTAGGCGGCCAAACCAAATCGCCGAATATGGTCAAGGTTCTTTGGATTGTCATCGTAGAACGACTTGGTGATGCGAAACGATTGATTGACGTTTTCCAGAGCGTCGGCGAGGCGATCGTTCCACATCAAGCAGTCGGCCAGAAGTCCTGCAAAGCCAGCGTACTCGGTTCGCAGTTTCGGCAACTGCGGCGCGTCCACGTAAGCTGACTTTCGCGATTCAAGTACCGATTTGAACAAACGCAAACCGTCTTCGGCCTGTCCCTGCTTGACCATCGTGTAGGCGACGCCCATGGTTGACTTGTCCAGCACCAAGGCGTTTTCAGCTTTCATTTCGATTTGTCCGGCAGCATCGGCGTTGCGAAATTTCTCAGTCTTTTCAAGTCGATCCAGATTTTTTACGCGAATGTCTCTGGCTTCAAGGATCAGTTTTTTGGATTCTTCGATTCGACCTTCGCTCATTCTCGCGGCGCCCAACCGCTGAGTGCACTCGGCCAGAACTTCATGAATTTCGTAAAGGCTCGGGCTGCCGGGTTCAGGTTTGGGGGTATCAAGAATCGAGCGGGTCAGGTCGCGGGCTTCGGATTTGAGTTCTGTACTGACCGCAACGTCGCGCCCAAAACGGTCTCGCAACATCGCGGCGGTCAGCAGAACTTTGACCAGATTCAGCCGTGATGCGTCGCTGTTCTTCTTCACGACAATTCGCTGTCGCGCGATTTCAATCGCCTGATCAAGCTGTTCGTTGGACTCTTCGATCTTGCCAAGTTGACCGAATAATTGAGCCAGCCGAAATCGCACGCCCAGCAGCGTCGGCACCGCTTCGCCCTGTTCATCGTTGCGGACGGCTTTGTCGATCTTGTTCCAGACTTCGACTTGATGCAGCGCGATTTTGGTTCGCAAGTCGGTGCTGCCGGGCTGCTTTGCAAGTGCTGGGTCAATATCGGTCAGCACGTATTGCACGTTCTTCATCAACGCCATGGCCTGGGCGCGTGCTTCGGCTTCACGCTCCTGTGCGATGGCAGCGTTTTTTTCTGCGAGCTGCTGATTTTCGATCGCCGTCGCTTCGTTCTCTTTTGCCAATATAAGATTTGATTCGGCACGATCTTTCTGCTGAGCAATCATCGCGTAGGAAACGCTGCCCAACGCAATCAAGGACGCCAGCAAGCCCGCGGCCAGTCCAGTCGGGATCGCAATTTTCGGATTCCGTTTGCACCACCGCCACGTTCGTTCTGCCGTGCTGATCGGTCGCGCGGCGATGGGTTCGTTGTTCAGGAATCGCTGCAAATCAGCGGCAAGTTCCTTGCAATTGCTGTATCGCTCTGACGGATTTTTTTGCAGCGTTTTAAGACAGATTGTTTCGAGGTCACGAGGAAGTTCGCTGACCATTTTGCCCGGCGGCAACGGCTCGTCGTTGATGACTTTGCTGACCGTGTCCATCGCTTTGGCTGAAAGGAAAGGCGGCCGGCCGGTGATCAGCGCGTACAACATGGATCCGAGTGCATACTGATCCGTTGCCGGCCCGATCAATTCAGAATGCCCAGCGGCCTGTTCAGGAGCCATGTAGCTGGGCGTTCCAAGGATATCACCGGTCGTCGTTTTGCCCGACTCGTTGTCATCCAGATGCTTTGCCAACCCAAAGTCGGAAATCTTGAGCTGGCCGGCGGGTCCAACCAGAACATTGGCTGGCTTCAGATCGCGATGCAACACGTTTTTGTCGTGGGCATATTGCATCGCCTGAGCCAGCGTCAGGATCGATTGAGCGGCCAGTTCGGGCGAGATCGGTTTTTCTTTGATCCACGCCGCCATGTCGGGACCGTCGACGAATTCGAGTGCAATGTAGGGGCGGTCATTATCGCTGCCGACTTCGAAAATCTGCACGATGTTGGGATGCTGCAGTCGCGCGACCGCTTCGGCTTCGGTCTTGAATCGCATCAGCAAACTGCGTCCGACAAGTTCGCTCGAAAGGATCATCTTCATCGCGACGTCGCGGCGCAGCGTGGGGTCGTGAGCATGATACACGACGCCCATTCCGCCACGTCCAAGCTCGCGGACGATCTGGTAGCTCGCGATCTCTTCCGGCAACTTCGTCGACGACGCATCATCTTGCTGATCCGTAATCTGCGAATTCGACGTTACTCCGGTCCGGCTGCCAACAGAATTTGGGTTAGTCAAATCGCCTTGGCCACCTTCGGTGAGTTCGCCTGAACTTTCCGACGCAAGCGTGTCGAAGGTGCCCGTTACACTGTCGCCGTCAACGTCGAACTTGATCGAGAAATTGGCAGAATCGCCGTCAAGGAAATCCGCATTCGTCCCGATCGTTTCATCCGGAACTTTTGTCTCGCCGCGAATAAATCCTGTTCGTTCACCCTGCGTTATCTGATCGGGTGGAATGTTGTCGGAGCCACCCTCATTGTCCAATTCGAAGGTTTGATCGTGATCGTGATTTTCCATGTTCAGCCTTCTTCAGCATTAATTTTCCAGCGTTGCACCAAACTAAAAACCACGATCGTTGCCCGGGCCGCCGTCGAGTAAGTCCCGACCGCTGCCACCAAACATCCAGTCGTTTCCAGCACCGCCGAACAGTCGATCGTTGCCGCGGCCTCCGAACAGGAAGTCGTTGCCGTCATCGCCGTACAACCAGTCATTCCCGCGGCGACCGTAGATCCAGTCGTTTCCGTTGCCGCCGCGAATGTGGTCGACGCCGTAGCCGCCGATGATCACATCGTTGCCATCGCCGCCGTCGATCCATGTCGTCGATCGAATTCGATGCGAGATAAAGATGTAATCATTGCCGCCAAACGCGTTCACATGAATCTGCCCATCAAAGCCATCGAAACGTCCCAGCAGGCTTCCGTTTCGGAAGACTCGAATCCGATCCCGACCGTACTTCAGCACCGATATCACATCGCGTTGATCGGTGCCCGCGATGTAAAGATCGTTACCTGAAAGGCCAATCATCGTTGCGTCCAAGTTGACGGAACGGCTGTCGGTTTGACCGGTGGCATCCGTCGCGGTCACGACAACCGTGTAAGAACCCGCTGCTGGTGCCGCGAACTGAAACTCCGCCGGCGAATCCGACGTATTGGCGACTTCGTTTCCGTCATGATCAAACACTAACCAAGAAATTATAACAGTTTCCAGCCCATCCGGATCGGACACTATGGCACTATAAGTCAACATTTGACCTGCAACCGCAGACGTTGGTCCGCTCAGTTCCTCAATCGTCGGACCTCTGTCCGAGGTATCATTTACAGTGATCGTAAACGTCTGAATTGTCTGAGCTCCGTCGCTGTCAACGACGGTCAGCGTTGCCGAGTACAAGCCGGCGTTGGCAAATTCGTGTTCCACATCGGGACCGTTGGCGGACGATGAACCGTCTCCAAATTCCCATCGATAAGCAACCGAATCGTTGATACCAATGTCCGTTGCCGATGCAGTAAAGACAGCGGGCGTGGCGACCGTCACCGCGGTTGGGGCGGATGTCGAATCAATGACCGGCGCGACGTTGTTGACCGTGACAGTAAACGTATTCGTCGCCATGCCACCATCAGGATCAGTCACCGTCAGCTCGACCTGATAAGCAGTTCCGTCGGCGGCACCGTCAGCGAATGGGTGCTCAACCGTGGCACCGGTCAGCGTCGTGCCGTCGCCGAAATTCCACTCGAATGTCAAGTCATCGTTGCCGGCGTCGGTGGCCGAAGCAGAAAAACTGAGCCGTTCTCCTTCGTCACCCGATACAGGTACGACCGAATCCACAATCTCGGGATTTCGATTCGCAACGTCGATCAGTGCTGTTGCGACAGACACGTCACCATCGTTGTCGGTGACACTCAAACGAATTTCGTAGCTGCCGTTGTCGGCTGGAAGAAATTCAAAACTCGTCAAATCGGTGCCGGACTGGCTGGCGTACGGATCTGTGGCTCCGTCCTTGAAGACTTCAAACGTGAACTCAAGCGAGGCACTGGCCCCGGAAGGATCGGTTGCGGTTGCTGCGACGATCACAGCAATCCCTTCAGCAAATTCGCTCAGACCATCCACAGTCAGGATCGATTCGATTTGGACATCGGGAGCCACATCGAAAACGGCGACGTCAATCGTTCGCTGGATCGTTGTGCCGATATCGTTGCTTAGCAAAACGGTCAGAATAAAGTCGCCGTTGACGATGTAATCGTGCGACAACACAAACGTCGGCTGGCCGTCTTCGTTAAGCGTGATCTGCAGGTCTTGCGTTTCGCTGCCGTCGCCATAGTCGACTGTCGCCGTCCATTGGCTGGCGGCTCGATCGCTAAAGACAATCGTTCGCTCAAACGGCACGCCGCTGTCAACAGAAAGCGGCCCACCCAAATCAAGCGTCGTCGAAAAGTCATCGCCCACACCGCCGTTGATGATGTCAAATCCGCCGTTCCCTTTGAGCCCATCGATGTCGTCGAACTCGTTGCCCTGAGCGAAGCGGTACATGAACAGCTGATAGGTTCCGGTGTCGGTGTCGTCGATCGTATCTTGCAGACGCGACAAGAATTCCGCTTCATCGTCAGTCAAATCTGAACGCGATTCGAGGTCGGCTCGCAGCGAAACGGCTTGCTCGTACCGAATATCTCCGGGCAACCTCGCAAACGAGTCGACTTCGATGAAGTACTCACCGTCGGCTGGCAAAACCAAATCGATAATCACCGAATCGGAACTTTCGAACTCGTCATCATTCACCGCGTCACTTCCGTGCCACGATACGAATTGACCATCGGAACCATAAACGCGAATGATCGAATCAAAGAAGAGTTCCGAATCGGAATGGTTGCCTCGCAACGCCAGCGAGCTGATTTCGATGTTCACCAATTCGCCACGGCGTCCGCTGAAGGAGTAAAAATCGCTTTCGCTGACGCCGTTTTCGTTCAGGTCAATCTGTCCAAGAACCGACGCGGCTTGCACGCTAAACTCCTTGACCGAATTCAATCCGGACGTCAGCGTGTTGGGTACGACCAGCGTCACCATGTCCAGCTGCTGAGCGGTTTCAATCGAGTTGTGGTCACCGGCCGATTCGTTAGCGATCACGTCGGCCGGATCGCTGTTGGCCAAAGCCAGCTTAACTGCTTCGCGTTCGCCAAAGAACAACCCTCGCAAATCATTGAATCGGTCCGTACCGATCGATGCACCTGAACCAAGCAAGTGGTCGACGGCTTCGAACGCGCCAGCCGGCCCGGTGTAGTTCGGGTTAAATTCTTCGGCGCCGGGAGTCGAACTGATCCCAAAGCCGACCGGGCCGAAGGTGTCGTAGTGCCGCAAGCCCATCAGGTGACCCAGTTCATGAGCAGCGATCTTGGTGGCCAACGCAACGAAGTTTTCGCTGGTGGCGATCGGCTTGCGAGCACCAATTTTGACCGCACCTTCTTCACTGTCAGCATGAATTTCGTCGACGTCGCTGGCAGATTGCTGGCCACCAAGGAGCCCATTAACCTGCACGATCGCGACGCCTCCCGGATTCAGGTTGCCAAGGTCAACTTCGCTGGCTTCACCTCCGGGACGACCAAAGCTCGGTGTCTCGTTGAACAGAATCGTCACGAACTCGTCATCCGAAAGCTCGTTTGAACTTTCATAACCCAGTGCCGTCGCGATCTCCTGAATGTCTTGAGTGAATCTAACATTGAACCACCACGTCGATGGATCGGTGTCAATCGAATCGGGGCCGTGGTACGCCTTGGTCAACCCTGAATGAATCTGTTCGCGTTCGAGGTCCGTGTAAACGTGTTCGCCATCGGCCACGTCGGTTGCAGAATCAAAATCCAACAGTACCCATTGGGCTTCCGTCCGCTGTTGGGCAACCCGAGCAACATCTGGCTCAAGGTACTCGGCCCCGTTGATCACGTTGTCACGAGCGTTTCCCTGAATCGTATCACCACCAGAGGTGCCGTAAACGTTCTCCAGCCCCATCGCGTCAGAAAGCGTGACCGCAAAATTGGAACTCTGCGGTTGCGAGTCGGTTGAACGAAGGTCAAGGTCAAGCGGGCCTCCTGTGAATGCCGAAAAGTCCAGCGTGTCGCGGCTGGCATCGTCGCTGCCAGTGAAGGCCTCGTTAACCGTTACCGCTGCGACGGGATCGCCCTGGAATAACAGATAGTCATCCCCATCGCCACCATCGATAAAGAACTCGCCATCGCCGCGAACGATTGCGGTATCCGATCCGGTGCCGCCAAAGAACGCAAACTGGCTGCCACCAGAACCAAGCCACGCGACCAGGTCGTTTCCGTCACCTCCGCTAAAGCCAACAAAACTACCTTCAGTGACAACGGCATCAAACACAAGCGAGTCAGCCCCGGCACCACCATCGATGGCAACTTGACCAATTTGATCGCCTGCAATGCTGACCACGTCGGCATCGGCGCCTCCGACAAACTGGATCGAAGCAACCAAATCTCCAAGGCTGGTCAGTCCGTCGGAACCATCGTCACCGCGGAAGACCAGCGATTCGATTTGGTCGCCGTTGTTGATCAGCACATCCGCGTCGGCGCCGCCTTCGAAGGTGAGCGAAACGATTTCCGAGCCATTGTTTTGCAGCGTGTCATCGTCGGCGTCTCCCGTGAACACCAGCGTGCTCAACCGGTCGGCATTGTTTTGCAAAATATCCGCGCCGTCGTCGCCCGTAAAATCAATCAAGCCAACGTCGGACCCGTTGTTGATCAGCGTGTCATCATCAGCACCGCCGGCGAAGACGATGCCTGAGGCTGCGGCACCGTTGTTCTGCAAAAAGTCAGCTCCATCATCGCCGGTGAACGAAATGTCCTGCACTTCGTTGCCTGAGTTGAACAGAATGTCATCGTCGGCTCCACCATGGAACGAAATGCCGAAAGTTTGATCGCCCAAGTTGGCAAGCGTGTCAGCGCCGTCGTCGCCGGTGAAGTCGATACCGGACACAGACAGCCCTTCGTTTTGCAGCACGTCATCGTCGGCTCCGCCATGGAACGAAATGCCATCCACAAAGCTGGCTCGGTTGATCAGCAAATCTTCGCCATCGTCTCCGAAGAACTCAATGCCCAACGTCGCCAGTGCGGTCGCCTGATTGAAGAAGCGATCGTCCCCCGCGTCTCCCGAGAAAACGATCCCTTCGGCCAAGGCTCCTTCGTTGATCAGAATGTCATTATCGGCGCCGCCTGAGAATTCAATGTTCGCGACACCGGTACCTCGATTGACCAGCGAGTCGGCGCCGTCGTCACCGCCAAAGTCAATTCCGCCGACACGGTCGCCAACGTTAATCAGCACATCATCGTCGGCGCCGCCAGTGAAGTCGATCAGCTCAACATTCGCTCCATCGTTAAGCAAAATGTCGTCGTCCGCACCGCCGGTGAACACAATCTGCTGAATGTTCTGGCCATTGTTATCCAGCACATCAGCTCCATCATCGCCGGTGAAATCAATCTCGCCGACGGTCGCATTGTTTTGCAGCACATCATCGTCGGCACCGCCACGGAACGTGACCGACGTGAAACCGCTGGCGTTGTTCTGCAGCGCATCAATGCCACCAAAGCCAGTGAATTCAATGCCCGCGCCATCGGCTCCGGACCCGCTGACGATCAGTGTGTCGGCTCCGTTTTGATCAGGACCATCGTCGCCGGTAAAAATAATCGATCCAACTTCGGTGCTGCGATTGATCAGAATGTCGTCATCGGCTCCGCCCGCGAATTCGACGCTGCCTAGTCCATCGCCGCCGGTGATCAGCACATCCGCGCCGTCGTCGCCGGTAAAGACAATTGATCCCATCCGATCGCCGGTCGACTGTAGCAAGTCAGCTCCATCGTCGCCGCTGAAACTGATCGAAGCAACATCGCTTCCGGTGTTGAGCAATACATCGTCATCAGCGCCGCCGCTGAATTCAAGGCTTCCGGTTGCGGCGCGATTGACCAACGCGTCGTCGTCGGCTCCTCCGGTAAAGACAATCCCGGTCGTGGCACTTTCGCTGACCAGCACGTCTGCGCCCTGGTCACCGGTGAAATCAATCGTGCCCACGGTTGCAGTAGAAGCGTTCTGCAGCACGTCATCGTCGGCACCGCCGCTGAAAGTGATCGCTGCCGCCGTGCCGGCGCTAGTCAGTGTGTCGGCTCCTTCATCACCGCTAAAATTGATGATCGTGGCTGAGCCCGCATTGGTCAGCACATCGCTGTCGGCTCCGCCAGAGAATTCGATTCCTCCTGCCGTGCCGCGGTTGACCAGCAAGTCCGCGCCGTCATCGCCTCTGAAATCCAGCTCACCCAAACTTGCAGCTGTGTCGTTCAGCAAAGCATCGTCATCGGCACCGCCAGTAAAAACAACATCCAGCATCGACCCTCGATTGATCAACGTATCGTCATCGGCACCGCCGCCGAAGACAACGGGTCCGGTCACCGTCCCCACATTGTTCAGAATGTCAGCACCATTGTCGCCAGTAAAGTCGATCGACCCAAACACGCCATCGAATTCGTTCGTTAAAACGTCCTGATCAGCACCGCCGCTGAACGTCAGTTCTGTGACGCTCCCGCGATTGAACAGCAAGTCCGCGCCCGCATCGCCACGAAAATTCAATTCCGTGATCGTGCCACCCGAAAGGTTATTCAGAGAATCCTGATCGGCACCTCCTGCGAAACTCAGGCTGTCAAAGGAACCCGTGTTGGTCAGGCTGTCGAATCCGTCGTCTCCACTGAAATTCAACGAACTGATCGAACCCGCATTGCTCAGACTATCGCGATCTGATCCGCCGCTGAAGTCCAGCGTCCCGGTCAAGACGCCTTCGTTAAAGAGACTGTCCGCTCCGGCATCACCTGTGAAGTTCAATCCATCGATCGTGCCGATGTTGCTCAGCGTGTCGTTGTCCGCACCACCGGAAAATACCAAGCCGGTAATTAAACCTTCATTGCCCAGTTCGTCAGCGCCGTCGTCGCCGGAAAAGTTGATATTGGTCAGCTGACCTCCTGAGTAATTTGCCAACAGGTCATCGTCGGCACCACCAGCAAACGTCAGCCCGGATATCGAGCCCAAGTTCTCCAATGCATCGAAGCCGTCATCGCCGCGGAAGTCAAGCAAATCAAATTGCCCGCCGGGCTCGTTCAACAGCGCGTCATCATCGGCACCGCCGCTGAATACGATCGCATCGATCGTACCAGCGTTGGTCAGCAAGTCGGTTCCGGCGTCGCCCGTAAAATCAATCATTGCGATCGAGCCATCGTTAAACAGCTCGTCATCATCGGCACCGCCGCCGAAAGTCAGCGTCTCGATCGAGCCCTCATTCTGTAGGGAGTCGAAACCGTCATCACCGGTGAAGTTAATCGTGCCGAGAATCTCCGCGCCTGCGGCGTTGGTCAGCACGTCGTCATCGGCTCCGCCGCCAAACGTCAAACCGCTAATCAACCCTTCGTTGTAAAGCTCGTCCGCACCATCGTCGCCGGTAAAACTCACATCGCTAACGTTGATACCTTGGACAAATAACACATCGTCATCGTCACCACCCCGGAACGAAGCGTTGTTCGTGTTGTCGGTTGCGTACAGCTCGTCGGCACCGGCTCCACCATCGACGATCGAATCACTGGCCGCTGTTAGCGAATCGCCAAACTGGCTGCCAACCAGTTCGCCGAAGCTTCCTTGAGTGACAACGAAATGCGTGTTCGGATCGTCAGCAAAGGCACCTACGTCCTGGCTGGTCAGCGTCGACGCATTGTTCAAACTCAAATCGAACTCGACTCCAAAATCGGCCAGCTCGAAATCGAGTGCGTTGGATCCGCTGTCGTCGACCACGGTCAGCGTGCTGTTGGGAGTCAGAAAATAGCGATCGTTGCCTAACTCCATCGTCGTCGCGTCAACCGGAGCAACCGTCGTGGTCACGTTGGCAGAGTCGTCTCCTTGGCGCAAGTAAAAGATATCATCGCCGGCGCTGCCAAAGAGCAAATCGGCATCGGCTCCTCCGTCCAGGATCAACTGCCTGTCAGTATCCGTCACGCCAGACGCGTCGATCGTGTCGCTTCCACCGAGTCCCAAAACCAGCAGGATTCCCGACCCGACGCCTGCGAAAGTGCTGTTGTCGATCAGGATCGTGTCGGCGGCATCGCTGCCGGCAAGCAAACTCAATTCGTAGCTGCCAACGTCTCCATCGTCATCGGTAACCGCCAGCTGGATTGTCCAGATCGCGCTGGGGGCAGCGCTGCGATCAAAAGTAAAATCGGCGGAATTGCCGGCCTGCGATGGCACATTTGGATCGCCGGCAACAAAAGCCGTCCACGCGTAAGTAAAAGTGTCGCCTTCGGCGTCAAAGATCTCGCTGCCGAGGCTGATCAGGTTCGAATTGGCGTTGGCGTTGCCATTGCTATTGCTGTTCGAATCCACCGGCTGCGGAATGATGCTAACACGTGGCGCGAGGTTTTCGACGACCAGTGCGAGTTCCTGTGTCGCGCTCCCGCCGTCGTCATCGCTGACCGTCGCCACGATGTTCGCGACGTTGCCAGCGAGCACACCATTGTCAACAAATTGATGTTCGGCGATAAACGTTCGCGTCGCCGAATCGACTTGGGCAGTCGAGGTCGTTCCGTCTCCCCAATCGATGTCGACCAGATGCCGATCCGCGTCGCCGACGTCGCTGATGGTGCCCGTCAGCCGAACCCGGTCTCCTTCGGCAATCGTGTTTGTTCCGTCGACGTTTTGGGCAACCAGCGACACAAACAGAGGATTTGAATTGTTGACGGTCAGCGTCGTGGAAGCAAACGCATAGTTGGTCGCTTCATCGGCAACGGCAATGTAAACAGAGACGTTGAAGTTCCCACCGCCGTCCTGATTGTTTCGATACTGATGCGAAAGATCGGAAAAGCTGGTTTCGTTTGGAGCCAGCGAAGTCGATGTCAGCGTACCGTCACCCCAAACCACAATCACGGTATGGCTCAAGTTCGGGTTCGCCAGCGTGAAGGAACCGCTGAGCAACGCCGCTTCCCCTTCTTCGATCGATTCGCTTTCCCATTGCAGTTCGATGTCGGTTGCGATTCTGCTCTGCACAAAAATCTCTTGCGTCAGTCGAACGGGATCGTACGGCTGGTCCAGATCGATCAGTTCGATGGTGGCGGTGAAGGAGTTTCCGAATCGAGGCTTTGAATTGTAAATGTGCGTGATGTCGCCGAACTCCGTCACGCCGGCAGCCAGATCGACAATGGTCTTTTCCGAACCGTCTCCCCAATCGATTCGCAGCTGATGTGCGTCTTCGGTGCCCGGATCAACAAACGAACCGGCGCTAATCGTGACCGTATCGCCAGCCAGCCCACTGGTCGGCGAGAACGTAGCGTTCAGATTTGATGGCAACACATTACGAACTTCCGCCAACAACAAACCCAGCGGCGTTGAATCGGTTGCGTTCAACGGATCGGCAACGTTGACTTGAATCCGATAGATGTCGACACCCGCGCCGTTGATGCTTGCCGGGCCTCGACTGCTGTAGACATGACTGGCGGTGAAACTTGTTTGCCCACCGGGCACGGTGATGGTTTCCGAATTGCCGTCGCCCCAATGGATCGTCACGTCGTGCGGTTCTTGATTGGCTCCATCCTGAAACGAGCCTGTCAACACGACCGGTTCGCCTTCGTTGACGGGCGACGTCACGTGTACAAGGTTCAGATCAATTTCGGGCGCTGAATTTTGCACCGCAACGTTCATTGTCGCGACGCCCTGCGACAGCGAATCGTCGGTCAACGTCACCGAAACGGTATAGTTGCCGGGCAAGCGATAATCGTGCTGAGCAACAAACGTTCGATCGGCGTTGAGCGTGATTGGACGACGGGTTCCGTCGCCAAAGTCGATGACAGCGCTCCAGTCGGTAGAATCAAAATCGGTGAACGAACCTTCGACGCGAAGAGTTTCTCCATCGGCAATCGCGGTGGCCGCAGGCAACGTGACGACCGGTCTGAGCGAACTGCCGGGAACGGTGAACTCCGGTTTGTCTCCGACAAGAATCGAATTGCCAAATTCCGAAACGCGTGAATTGTCAGCGGCCGGGTCGAACAAGAACAGAGTCGTCAGGCGAGTTCCAAATTCGACTCCAGTTGGAATTGCGATTCGATACTCAAACCGCTCCGTCGTGTCAGTTCCAACATTGAAGCCGCCCGCATCGGCAGATGTATAAGTGCCGGACGTCCCGTCCAGATCGTCAGCGGATCCTTCGATGAAAGTTGACAACACCGATCGCCCTTCGCCAAACCCTGAAGCGTTCGGATTCGCCAGGTAAAGGTCGAACACAACTCCCTGTCTGGCAAAGCCGCCAACCACCAGTTCATTACCATCAATCCACGCAGACGTAAGCACGGGAAAGTTCTCGCTGGTGGCAATATTTCCGGCAACGTTTGGCGTGACTCCTTCGGCTCCGACATCGATACCCAGAGTCCCGTTTTCGATGTATTGATTGCGTCCGATTTCATTGATCGCGTTGCCATCGTCGAAATCCAGAACACGGATCCCAGCACCGCCGTTGTAGCTGATTAGGTTTTGCTCGACTTCGGCATCGCCTCCGATAATATTTAGCTGAGCAACCAACGGCTGAGCCGCAAGCCCGATTTGAATACCATGTCCCCGGTTACCAATTGCGATTGATCCGGAAAGGTCAGTACCGATGCGATTGCCCGCAATAACCGCCCCGGGTGAGCCAACGCCTGCACCCCAAACGGTGATGCCGTTACCGCCGTTGCCAGCGATCACATTGGTGAACAGCGGATTGGTTCCGCCTGCGCCGACGACCCCAATTTCGTTGTCGCCAAGGGAAATCAGGCCGTCGCCCGCATTGCCGATCGCTCGCGTGCCGGATGCGTCGACACCGATGAAGTTACCTGCGACGATCGAGTTTCCATAAACGAAAAGGCCAGCGCCGAGATTGCCAGAAATGATGTTCCGTTCCAGTTCGTCAGAAACGCCGTCTCCATTGGTACCGACCTCCGCATCGAGCACAACGACTCCGGCTGGCGAACCGTAAAACGGACTTGGATTAACTGGCACATCGGGCACTAACGCGTAGGAACCGGAGACGTCAGTTCCAATTTTGTTACCGCGAAGGGTGGTCCGTTCTCCGGTCGCCGCAGGACCGAGGAAAACCGCATCGCTTCCATTGGCCGAAATGACATTGCCTTCCAGTTCATCCTCGATTCCGTCGCCATCGGTACCGATCGTATAAGTGCCAGTGCCGAGCCCTCGAATCCCAAACGTACCGTTGCCAATCGCCCGCGTCCCGCTTGGATCGGTGCCAATGAAGTTGCCTTGCACGATCGAGTTATTGGCGTCGGTGAATTCAATCCCAAACGTCGCGTTTCCGGAAATCACGTTGGAACGGATCTCCGTGCTTTGTGATTGAATCTGCAAGCCTGCTGAGTTTCCGATCGCTTCCGCGTTGACTCCCAAACCGATCCAGTTGCCGACGATCTGATGGTTGGCTGAATCGGTCCCGGTAACGCTAATACCGCTGACGCCGTTTCCGGAGATCAGGTTGCGGCGATTGTCTTCTTCTCCGCCAATCGAATTGTTCAGCGTGTTTTCGAGCCAAACACCCGACTGACCGTTGCCTAATTCGCGCGTGCCCGTTACGTCGAGCCCGATGTAGTTGCCGATGATCGCATTGTTGGTAACCGTTTGATTAACTCCGTAGATGCCTTGGCGGCCGTTACCGGAAATGATGTTCCGCTCGGCCGCTGTGGTGCCACCGATGGTGTTGCCATCGGTCTCCAATAACTGGATGCCGTCGGTGCCATTGCCGCGATCAAGTGTGCCGGTAATGTCGGTGCCGATATAGTTTCCAATCACACTGTTCGAGTCTCCACCGGCGTAGATCAATAGACCACGACTGTTGTTTCCCGAGATAATATTGTGCGAACCGGTTGAGCCAATGGTGTTGTTGTCTCCCCAAACTGAAATGCCCTGGCCGTTACCGAGTGGTGTCAGGCCATCGGCCTGCAGCCCGATGATGTTGCCCTTGACGCTGTTGAACTCACCTGGTCCAAGGACAACGCCGTCAACATCGTTGCCAGAGATCAGATTGCCTTCGCCTTGCAAGTCACCGCCAATGGTGTTGTTGCGGGCATCCCAGGTGACAACGACACCTCCTTGCGAATTGCCAAGATCAACCGTGCCAGTGTAGTCGGTCCCAATGTAATTTCCAATCACAGTGTTGAACTCAGCGTACACCGTTGAGCCAAAATTCTCGATGCGGATGCCGTCAAAGTCGTTTCCGGAAATCACGTTCCGATGACCAGGAGTTGTCCCTCCGATTGTGTTGTTGCTGGCACCATAAAACAGGTTGACCCCGATCTGTGTGTTTCCGAGATCGGCAGTCCCTGTCGCATCCACGCCGATATAGTTGCCGATGATCGTGTTCTCCGTCGAACCAACGCCGTCTATGCGGATCCCGCGATCGTCGTTTCCGGAAATCACATTTCGCTCAGCTGCGGTCGTTCCGCCGATGGTGTTGTTGGAAGCGTTGATTAGCTCCATGCCGTGCGACGTATTACCTCGATCCAGTGTTCCGGTGACGTCAGTGCCGATGTGGTTGCCGACGACCGTTGCGTTATTGGTATTGGCAAGCAATACTCCACCGATTCCGTTTCCTGAAATCGTGTTTTGCGAATTTGCAGAACCGACCACCGTGCCACTGGTTCCTGTATCAACCACCACGCCCCAGCGAGAGTTACCGACGACTGTCACACCATCAACGCCCAATCCGATCATGTTGCCGAGAATTTGGTTGTTGTCTGCGTTGCTCAGCGCGATATTGATTCCGTCAAACTCGTTACCAGAGACAACGTTGCCCTCGCCCTCCAGGTCGCCGCCAAGGAAGTTATTCGTTGGTCCGTTAAAGACTCTAATTCCTTGAATTGAATTGCCCAAGTCCAACAAACCAGTCACATCGGTGCCGATGTAGTTGCCCGTGATACGGTTTCCAGACGACGCTGCTCCGACGATTTCGACGCCGCCTTGGCCCTCGTTGCCGGAAATGATGTTACGCTCCGCAGCCGTGGTCCCACCAATTTGATTGGCGCTTCCATCGACGATCAGGACTCCGCTTCCCGTATTGCCCAAGTCCACCGTTCCCGTCGCGTCGGTGCCGATGAAATTCGATTCAACAGTGACACTGTTCGCCACCACGAGAATTCCTGCATTGTCAAACCGGTTGATCGCCAAGCCTTTGATTGTGCTGCCTGAGCCACCGTTTTGAATATTTAAACCTGATACACTCGCGCCGGCACCAGTGCCGTTTAGTTCAATTGCTGGTGTGCCGCCATATCCCGGTTGGGTGGTGGCATCAATGGCGACTTCATCCGTGATCACGGGCAAGGCACTGGCCAGGTCGATCGTGTGGACCGCTTGAGGAGCTACAATGTTGAAGTCAATCTGGTCCGCGCCCGGATTTGTATTGGCTTCGGTGATTGCAAACCTCAGCGACCCGGGCCCGGCATCAAGAGCATTGACCACCGTAAAGGTCGCCAACAACTGCCGCTGTTCTAGCGACTCAAAGGTCAAACCGCTGCGAGATTTTTTTCGATTAGCACGAGATTGTTTTTGGCGATTCCGACGACGACGTTCCTGTTGTCGCGCGCGGCGACTTTTCTTGCGAGGCATAAGATTCTGGTGAGGGCAAAATTGGGTGGCAAACCGACGCGACGGACACCCGCCACTTCGGCAGAGCAGAATCTTTCACGCGGCTTCCAGACTTCTTGACCTCGACGTGGTGAGTCGTCGAACCCTTCGGCAAAACCGGAACAAAACTCGCTCCGGCATAAAGGTCAAATTTTGGAGCAGCTACCCGACACGAAAATT
>CAYZPA010000033.1:0-55290 GCA_964479855.1 uncultured Pirellulaceae bacterium | reverse complement strand
CAACGACCTCCTCGATGTCAACGAGGCGCTCTAGCCAACTGAGCTAATCGTCCGGCTAATTGACTAAAATTCTAGTCAATTCTGACCCGATTGGTATCGGTCTTTTCAACGTTTTTCTTGACAACATTTTTTCCCAATAGTTCGGAGATTTTTAACGGCATTTACGAGCCTGAAAAAACAATCCCGGGAACAACTACCGGGCAGATCGAGGTATTATAAAATGAAACATTTCGATCGAAACTTACGTGCCATCGACCGAAACCCGCGCGCCAAATACGAAACTAAAGCCAACTATGAAACGCAAATCGCTCTCATGTTCCCTGATCATCGCCGCCATTTTCTTTCTTGGAAATGCTTGTCAGCAGGTCATTGCCTGCGTCGAATCACCTAAAACCAATGTCGTCTTCATTTTGGCGGACGACCTCGGCTGGCGCGACTTGAGCAACGAAGGAAGTACGTTCTACGAATCGCCAAACATCGACAAAATCGCAAACTCGGGGGTCAAGTTCACTCGTGGCTACGCGACTTGCCAAGTGTGCAGTCCGTCGCGAGCCAGCATTATGACGGGCAAGTATCCGGCGCGGTTGGCGATCACTGATTGGATCGGTGCAGCGATGGGCGAAAAATGGAAACGCAACACGAAACTGCTACCAGCGACCTACAACCTGAAGCTTCCGACAGACGACACCACGATCGCAGAAGCGTTTCAGCAAGCAGGCTATAAGACGTTCTTCGCCGGCAAATGGCATCTGGGAGGGGAAGGCTCGCTTCCCGAGGATCATGGATTTGATATCAACGTTGGAGGCCATCATCGCGGCAGCCCTCCCGGAGGATTTTTCTCGCCTTATGGAAATCCCAAGATGAAGGATGGACCGAAGGGCGAGTTGCTTCCAATTCGACTTGGGCAGGAAACCGCTGACTTTATTGAAGCCAACAAGGACGAACCCTTTTTTGCATTCCTAAGCTTCTATTCAGTTCACGCTCCGATTCAAACGACGAAAGCACTTTGGAACAAATATCAAAACAAAGCGATTAACCAACCGCAACCAGACAGTCGATTCCTGATCGATCGCACGACACCGGTAAGGCAAGTACAGGACAATCCACTGTACGCCGGCATGGTCGAATCGATGGATGACGCGGTCGGAATCGTGATGGACAGGTTGGAGAAACTGGACCTGATGAAAAACACGGTCATCGTTTTCACTTCGGACAACGGTGGAGTCTCAGCTGGCGATGGTAAAGCGACTTCGAACCTGCCTTTGCGTGGTGGCAAAGGTCGGCAGTGGGAGGGCGGCATCCGCGAACCTTACTACATCAAATGGGCTCAAGGACAAACCGGCGTCACTTGCGACACGCTTGCGATCGGGACGGACTTTTACCCAACGCTTTTGGAGATCTGCAACCTTCCCGCGAAACCGGACCAACACATCGACGGCAAGAGTCTCGTTCCGTTATTGAAAGGGGATAAAGAATCCGATGCTGCGCAATCCTTGGCCAAACGGCAACTGTTCTGGCACTACCCGCACTACGGCAACCAGGGCGGAGAGCCATCATCGATTGTGAGAGACGGTGACTGGAAGCTTATTCACTATCTGGAAGACGATCGCGTTGAGCTTTACAACGTTCGCGAAGACGTTGGCGAACAGAAAGATGTCGCGGCCGATAATGTCCAGCGAGTCGACGCCATGAAGCTGAGGCTGGATTCCTTTCTGGAAGAAGTCGGTGCCCGGATGCCGATCCCCAATCCGAATTACAGTGACGAAGACTTTCGTAAGCAAAATGATCGGATTCGCAATCGATTGCTACCGTCATTGGAATCATCTCATGAAGCTTTTCTTGACGATGACTTCAAACCGAAAAATGGTTGGTGGGGCAGCAAATCCGGAGACTAAATTGATCACTGAACCGGAATTATTCACGACGACAAGCGTCTGGTATGCCCTTTGAAACGATTCTCCGGACGCGGAGGCAAGTTTTGCAAATTCGTCAGTTTCACATCCTGGGTGACCTGTCGAAACCACAAACCTGGAACAATACCCTAATCAAACAAGCTTTCTCCATGTCGACGCCCACGCATCGTGAATAATCCGGGCTGAATCCAAACTTTGGTAGACTTTGGCGGCTGCAAACCTATTCGGTCGCCTTTCTTTTTTGACGAATAATCGATGAGCGAAAAAATACAGTGGTTTCCCGGGCACATGAACAAGGCTCGAAATCAGTTTCGCGAGCAGCTTCCTAAAGTCCACATGGTCATCGAGGTGCTCGATGCGAGGATTCCCTACAGCAGCCAAAATCCAATGCTGGAAGAGTTGCGTGGTGACAAACCGGTTTTGAAAGTCCTTGCAAAAAGTGACCTCGCTGATCCTGATCGGACTCGTGATTGGCAAGCGTGGTTTGAGCGACAGGATGGTGTTCGAGCAAAAGCGATATCGACGGAAAACATTCCACAGATTATGGGACTGAAATCGATTTGCAAAAAAATGAATCCAACGCAGGAGTTCGTCAAATCGATGGTCGTCGGCATTCCGAACGTCGGCAAGTCGACGCTGATCAACAAACTGGCTGGCCGATCGATCGCAAAAACAGGAAACGAACCGGCTGTAACCAAAAGCCAACATCGTATCGATATCGGGGAGGGCATTTCGTTGTTCGACACGCCCGGCATGTTGTGGCCCAATGTCGAGAATCGACACAGCGGCTTTCGACTGGCAACCGTCGGATCGGTGAAGGATACCGCATTGGACTATGAGGAAGTCGCTGCTTACGCAGGCAAGTTTCTGATTGAACAGTATTGCGACAGAATTGTCGAACGGTTTGGTTTTGAAATTGCTCCTCGAGATGTGGTTGAGCTTTTCGATGGGATCGGCCACAAACGTGGATGCCTTGGCAAGAACGCGGTAGTGAATTACGAACGCGTTTCGCGAATCCTGATCACGGAGTATCGCTCTGGAAAGCTTGGTCCAATTACACTGGAAACTCCTGAAATGGTCGAACGGGAGTTGATTGAGCTTCAGAAAGAGATCGCTGCGAAATCCGAGAAGAAGAAGGCTCGTGACAAGAAACGCAAAGAAGCGTTCAAGGCTCGTAACAATCCTCGCAATCGAAACCGGTAGGCGAACTCGGCAAGCAAAACCGGCGGGTGTTTCCGTTTAAGAATGCCGCAAGGCTTGCTTCGGAAAACTTCATCGAGGCCATTTTGCAGCTCCTGTTTTCTGAACCGGAATTATTCACGACGACAGGCGTCTGGTATGCCCTTTAAAGCGATTCTCCGGACGCGGAGGCAAGTTTTGCAAATTCGTCAGTTTCACATCCTGGGTGACCTGTCGAAACCACAAACCCGGAACAATACCCTAATCAAACAAGCTTTGTCCATGTTGACGCCCACGCATCGTGAATAATCCGGGCTGAAATGTGATCAAGCAACCGCCATCAATCAACTACCATCAAGCCAACGGTAGATCTCCATTGCACGCGAAATGATCGTGAAGCTGACAGATCGATTCGACGTCTTCGTGGATTCGCGAGCTTCCTATTTGAGCCACTAGGGCACAAGTCGCATAGTTCTTTGACTTTTCCGCGTAGTCTGATTGCCATTTTTTGACGGCTTCAATCTGCGATGCATCGCGGTAGGGAAAACGGAACGGAGGCTGTTTCATCCCGATACGGTATGGCTTCGGAGTCAATCGAGCTCGAAAACATCGCTGACGGCGGCAGAGCACAACGTACAGCTCGTCGGATCGAAGTTGCTTTAGCAGTGACATCGTCATCGAGTCGTCGATACTGAAGGTTCGCGACGTTGCCATGACCCGAAAGCCAGCTGAAGTTCGATAGAGTCGGAACCCAAGTCCATCGTTTTCCTGGCAGACTTTTTCGAGGTTTTCGATGATCGCGGTCCCTGGAGCTGGCGGCTTCTCGCGTGTCGATTTTCCAAAAAGAAAACCAATCCAGCCTCCAGAAGATTTCGTTTTCTGTTGGTGAGGCAGATCAATATCAGCGAAAAACACGTTGGACGTGTTGAGTACTATTGATCCATAGTGAACACGACTAACAACGGTCACCAATTCACCATCTTTTGTAAACCGGTCGATAACCTCTTCGCAAAAGGGAAGACTTTTGTAGTCGTATTCCAGTGGCTGATTCGTGTTGATCAAGTGAGCATGGTGAGCGGCCCGTTCATTGGCAACGCGAAGTGCATCTTCCTGGCTTATGTTGGAAAAACCGGCACATGCTGCGAATTTCACTTTCCGACCATTCACTGGAATCGTCTTCGATCTGGCCCAATAGTTGTAAAACTCCATTTTGCTCTCGTCTTGGATTCTGTTACTGACTGCTCGCCACACAAAAAAAATGCAATCGGCTTAATCATCCGGAATTATTCACGCCTGTCGTCGTGAATAATTCCGGTTTACATTTCGACACCCACGCCTCGTGAATCATCCAGGATCATAACCGATCGCAGATTTTTCTTTGGCGGTAGGGCTTAATTGGATGTTCGACTACCTTCCGGCCTTTGCCAGCGACCGTTTCGAAAAAGGTAGTCACGCGAATCGAATTCCGTCGCATTTTCGATGGTAGGAAATTCGATTTTTCTTTTCTCCGACCGAAGTGCCAACTCGTTCCACGGAGTTTGCTCTTCGTTTGTTTTTAAAGAATTTGCATTGGATCCATTTTCGCCATCCATCGCATCGCCTTGGTCAACTCTTCGAATTTCATATTCAAGGTTGACCAATCTTTGAAGCTGATCGTCTCGAAGAAGATTCACTTTTGCGATCTGTTCGAGCTCTTCCCACGAACACGTCTCGCGCCAAACGTTGGCGGTTTCTCGAACAGAGAGTTTCACATTCGCAAGTGATCGTTTCTCACCACGGCGAAGCGACTGCAACAACGCGACAAGTTCGTTCCGGTCTGCAGCGGAAGTTCGCGGTCGATTCTGGTTCAATTTTTCAAGCGATGGAGAATGATTGGAACCTGTTTCCAGAAACTCAAGCAACCGCCATCGCTGCCTTTCTTCCTTGGTGCTCGCCAGTCTAACGAGCGAGGCGATCGCAGCCTTACGAACTTTTTTGCCGTCAGAATTGCCAGCAACAATCACCAGCAATCGAATGGCAAGCCGCCTTGCGACGGGATCAACCGCTTGCGGAATCAGTTCCTCCGCGTAGTCGCGATACTCTGAAATACGATCGACAGAAAGAGACTCCAACCTTTTGAAATCAACATTGACCACCAATGCAGTAACTTTCGAACGCTGATATTCAACGGCTTCAAAGTTTACACCGTCAACGGACTCGTTGAATCGAACCACTTCGTCGTTTGCTTCGGCAACGAGGCCAAATTTTGGTTCCGGATCATCAACAAGCCAAAGGACATCCGCGAATGCGATGGACGGAAACAATCCAACCCAAGCCACCAGGCAGCCTATGTAAACGGCAATTAAACCGGAGTGACTCACGACAGCAGGCATCTGCTTTGCCCTGCCAGTCGATTCTTCTGAAGTGGCGACAAGTTTTGTAGATTCGTCAATTTCACGTCGAGGTTGAACCGTCGAAACCACAAACTTGGAACAGTACTTCAATGAAACAAGGCTTCTCCATGTCGACGCACAAGCATCGTGAATAGTCCGGGTTGAAGATCTACTCAACATCAAGCATCCCTTCCAGTTGAGTCGTCCGAACCTGATTCCAGTGCTCGAGCAAATCCAGTTCGGTTTCGAAAAGCTGCGAGGCGGCGGAAACGCTTGACGTCTCCTGAATCGTCCGCGATCCGAATGCTGCCAACATCAAGCGGTTGACCATCGCAATTTGGTAAATCTCATTCGACGTTGACTCCCGAATCAGTTCAATGGCGCGGTGATTCCGTTCGGATTCGTCAATCGCATTCGAGCACGCCACTGCAAGCGACATTGGCGTTCGTTCGACGTCTTCCAGATCAGACCCCAACAACGCCGCGCGACGATGTAAAGCAAGCTCATAATACTTTCGCAAACGAATCCAATCGCTGTCGGAGGAACTTGGATCAACTTCTTGTGAATTCCGCGAAAGGGATTCCCTTGCGACAACAAAAACTTGCCAACCGATCTCCTGCCTCCAGGAATCGGCTTTTGAAATTTCGAAACGTTGCCCGGTCAACAAATTTAGCATGGTCAACGTTTGGTCCAGAGGTGAATCGGAATCCGGCAGCTGATCCGAAACGGCCAGCAAAACTCTTTTCCAGCGAATCAGCTTTGGCACTGATCGCTGCACCTCCAGCCATTCACTACGTTCAATCGGCGAAAGAAGATACTTCGCAACGATGTTCGCCTGTGGCTGTGGAATGGATTCAAATTTTTCGGTCAGTTTGCCAAGCTCCGCCATCGCTGCTCGACGAAGACCGCGATTCGAATCTGAAAGATCGCTCAAATTTGCAATCGACCTGTCTCGTGAAGTCGTGTCAAAACCCGAAGACGGCATAACGTTTCGGCCCGTCGCGTCGGGATCATCAATGAACACAAAGTCACGCAGACGCTGTTGCGATCGTTGAAGCTGGATATCAATTTCGCCGAATACAGTTTCGTCACCCGCCCGTCCTGCGTTCGCAACATCGATCATTTCAAGACACAGATTCCCGGCCGCGACGACCTGGTAAAGCAGATCTGGTGACGCAAAATCGTCTGATTCTTCAACGCTCAATCGTTGCCGCAACCGATTTACGGTGGCATCAATTTTGGCGTGGCGTTGAAGGGCAGGGCGAAGCAATCGATTTCGATAGTTGCTCTGAAAATTACGCAGTCGGACCGACGGATCCACGCTTGCGGCTCCCTTATCGTCGACCAGCTTCAACAGCATCGGTGCCGCGAACTCACGAAACGGCGAAGATTCCGTGTACTCGTCGAAGTAAACTTCAATCCACTCGACCGTGCGAATCTCATCGGATGATTCCATCGCTCGCTGAAGACCATCCTTCATTTCGACCCACCGCTCGGCGTCCGCTTGAATGATCGTTCGCACCGCCCGGTTCAACAGCAACTCAAATGTTTCTCTTTCGAGCCTGCCTTCAGTCACGTTCATCATCGGTTCCACCAGCACGGAACTGCGGCCCGGCGCGGACCAACTCATTCGGATCAATCGATTCCATTGCCAAGTCGCAATCGCGGATGCGATCTCCTGTTGATCTTGATCATCCGTTAGCAAAGCCAAGTTGATTCCAAACCGATCAGCCAAAGCGGACACCAAACGGTCACTCTTAAGCTTGGCGTGAGCTTGGTCGTCCGGCAAATTTTTGACAGCTTCCTGTACTTGCTGAGCGAAACCAACGAATCGATATGGCGCATCCAAATTGGACTGTTTCATCAACGAATTTTCGTCAGTCGCTGCCAACAAATGCTCTTCGAACTGAGCGGTAGAATGCTGGTCGAGTTCTGCAACATAAAATTCTGCGATGGTTTTTTGCTGTTCAGGTGCAAGTTCACGGTCAAGAACCATTTCAGCCAATCGCTTTTGCGTCGCAGAACGCGTCTGCAAATCGTCAGAGCTTAACGCTTGCGAGATTTCGGGAAACCTTGCGCCAAAAGTAGAAGCCAAACCAACAGAAGGCGCCAAGCCAACAGAAGAAGCTTGCGTTGCCGAACTTGAATTTTCAGGAACGATGCTGGGGTCTGTTACCGAATCGCCAATCCGAACCGCTTCGTTGCCTGAATTCGAATTCGCGTTCGCTGTGTTCCACAGGTACCAGGTTCCAATTGCTGAAACCGCGCCAATCAACGAAGCGGCAATCAAAACAATCGTCACCGATCGTCGACGGGAAGTTGCATCTCCCTCGCGCCGGTTGCTTGCCAATTGCTGCAGCATCAATTCGTTGACATCGACCGACTCGAGCCCCCATTGGCGGCCGAGTTTCAGGATTCGCTTTTGCGTACTTTCATCAAGTGTCAGCTGATCACCGATCTGATCGAGAATCGCCTGTCGACCGTAGATTCGAGCGTCTTCGCGCGACAGGCGACCAAGTTTTGATTCTCGTGTTTGAAAATCAACCAACTGTTCCGCTCGGTGAGCCGCAATCTGATACTTGTCTTTCGCGATGGCGACAGCCGTCTCTTCCATCGAAATGGTAAGCACACTGCCGTTGGGCAACCGTGAAAACTCCTTTTTCAAATACTTTAAAAAGCCATTTTCGTAGGCGGTCAAGTCACCAATGGGAGCATTGGAATTTTGAAGTTTTTCGAGCCCCTGTTCGAAAAGTTCCTCTGGCAGGTGCAGCCGCGTTGCCAATTCTTCCAACCTCGCTTTGGCCGCATTCGTCAGCCCTTTTTCTCCGGCGATGATGGCACTGGCCTGCCTAAGAAACGCCTGAAGCCTTGAATCGCGAACAGCGGACCGATCACTTCCATCCTGTTGTTGGTTTTCCTGACTTTCGTTTTGGGAATCGTCGTTCATGGACCGTCTCCCGATTCATAACGATCAATGCTTTGTTCGAAAATCAATTTCCAATTTTCTGGAACGTCACCGCCGAGCTGGATAGATTGTCTCAGTAGCGTCGCGGCGGATTTTCGATCGGTAACGGCAACAATTTTCCCAAGTCGCCATTTGGACTCGAACCATAGTTCCGAACCGGCATCGACTCCGGAAGCGAGCCGTTGCCAAATCTCACGAGCTTCATCTAGCGAGCCAAGATCGGCCTTCGCAAG
This sequence comes from uncultured Pirellulaceae bacterium, assembly GCA_964479855.1. Taxonomy (GTDB): domain Bacteria; phylum Planctomycetota; class Planctomycetia; order Pirellulales; family Pirellulaceae; genus Mariniblastus. Next base: position 46,628 of record CAYZPA010000033.1, on the reverse strand, counting down.
TGCCATTGCTCGCAGGTACCGAGCATTGCCGGGAAACTGGCCGATCAATTTCTGAAAGACTTCCGCGCTTGCAACTGCATTTCCAGCAAGCCAGTAAATCTCACCCAGCTTTGCGAAAGCGACACGTGCGTTGGACGAAGCGGTTAGTGTCGATGCATCGTCGCCAAGTCTTTCCGACAAGCGTTGATAAATCGATAGCGATTCGGACAGCAATGCAGAATCTACAATCGGACGCTCCAGTGGCTGATCGGAGACAGCATTCGAAAGAGCGGCATCCAAATGTGTCGCCATTGCGATCAACGCTGGCAGTTCGAATCGAGTGCCTTTTCCGCGAGCGAAGATTCTCCGTGCGGTTTCGATAGCCGATTCGGTTTCGCCGTTTTTCTGATGAAGCAAAAATTTGTAGTAGTCCAACTCCAGTGTAAATTTGGATTCGCCGGCTTCTTTTACGACATGGCCGCTCGCACGCTGAAGTTCGCTCGCAAACGTGTCTTTGGAAACACCGTCGCGACGCAACAACGCATCCAGCACCAATAAATTGGCTCGAAATTTTTGCTCATCCGTCGACTGTTCCCATTGCTCCACCTGGTCTCGTGCGGCCGCGAGCTTTTGAAAAGCAACGTCGACACCGTCAGGCGTTGCTGTTTGATTCGCTTGTTTGGTTTGATTCGCCTGCCAGAGTCGATAACGTTGTCGCACTGTTTCCAAAAGCGACTTTGCATAGTTTTCGTTCGCGGGTGAAACTTCACGAAGTCGGTCTATCGCTTCAGAAGCAGGCATCGCCCGCAACTCAATCTTCAGCTTTTCAAACTCCGCTTCTGCGACGTGACTGGAATCAGGAAACTGCCTGAGGAACCGTTCCAACTGCGACCACGCTTCATTGCTGCGATTTGATTCTTGCTGCCCAATTCGGATCAGCGACTTTGCTGCCAGCCACGCTGATTCGGCAGCGAGAACCGGATCGCGACGCGCGAGTGTTTGAGCAACCGATTGAAACTGAGCGGCAGCATTGTCTTCGTCTCCCGATTGAAGTGCCAACCATGCCAACAGGTATTGGCATCTTGCCACATCGGTTGTTCGCATTTCAAAATTGGAAGGGTCGGCCGTTGCCGTCCCGATCGAAACGGCTTTGGATAGAAGTGATTCAGCAAGACGCTGCCGCTGGGAACGATTTTCAGATCCATGTTCCAGATCCGATTCGGCAAGCCAGAACTGTCGATAGCCTTCGATCCACAAGTCTTCGAAGTTCGTGAGCGACTTGATCAAGTCCGGGCGCAAGGCTCCAGCTTCCGCCTTTTTGTTGTCCAACTGAGCCACCAACAGCTCGCCCGCCATTTGTCGTGCGAGTCCGACATGAGCAGCCTTTCGAAGGCTTGCCGACAGTTGCTTGTCTGGCGTCGCACGAGCCACGTCGGCCGCCGTCAAATAGAAAGCAACTTTTCCGTCCCTTGAAAAATCTGATCGCCTCGCAAAACGGGACACCACTTCTTTCGCTTTGTAAAACTGCCCCGCGTAGGCATAACTCAAAAGTCTGAACCGCGAAACAAACTCGCGGCTTGATTGACCAATCGCGTTGGCTTCGACCAGCCCGAAAAGATGATCAGCCGAATTGTAATTTTCTCGGGCGACCTCCACACTTGCCAGACCAGACATCGCTCGAATCTGCCACGACGACGAAAAATCGAACCATCGTGAGTCGTAGTCCTGGAGCGGAGCCGCCTGATCAAGACGCAAAAATTCTCGAAAACGAAAGCTCGCCAATTCCAACAATTGAGTTCGATTTTTTGGTTGAAGAATCGCCAAAAAGTAACCCGTCCAGCCGGCCAGATAGTGACAGTGCAGCAGTTGAGCGTTCGCGATTCCAAGTTTCTGTTCAAGAATCGGATCGCTTTCTCGCTGCATCTGTTTTGTTGCGAAAAGTTCTTCCGAGCGCTCTGAAAGTGCCCCCGTCGCGGAGACGAGATCTCTTTCGAGTTCTACAAGTGACGATTCAAGCGGTTCCTTTTCGCCCGTGTTTGCTCCGTCGCGAAACCAGCTTCGAAACCGATTCTCAGACTCAAGATATCGGGCATGTAGCATCGCGACTCTTAGTCGGCCCGTCTCAAATTTGGGATACAGCGCGATGAGCTCTCGCGTTCGTTTGAGCCATTTTTCCGAACTGTCTTTTGAAGACAGAAGACGCGAGCTATAAAGTTCCGCAAGTCGCCCGGCGATTCGCTCACGTTCCTGAGAATCAAACGTCGATTCAAGCCGCGATTCCAGTTGCTCCAACAGCAGAGCATCGAGCTTCCTCTCAATCAGCCACGATTCCAGCTTCGCGGCTTCAGCATTTTCGATTTGAGCAACCAAAGTCGATGCCTGAAAGCTCAGCACGAATCCCATTGCGAAAAGCAATGCAATGCACCACTGCTTCGCCACGGTCGATCTTAAAAAACCAGATCGCCACGCAAACACGCGTCCTTGCGGAACGCGATCTCGATGAACAGAAATTCGATGAGCGGAACCGCCAACCCTCGCCAAGCCGCGATTGCCTACAACGGAAACTCGAACCTCACTCGGCCGGCAAATACGCCACCGAAGCAAACCCTGACGAACGACAGGCTCCGATGGCTCGAGCCGCATATTCAAACGGCACGTTGTCGCTGACTCGAACAAACGCGCCTTCTGATTTATTGTCGAATCCCTGCAGGACTTTACGTATTTCTTCGATGTCGTCAGTCGTGATCGCACCCAGTTTGTAAACCACGTCCGTTCCAAGTTTCTGGACGTCCACCAACGCTGGATCAAGCAAGGACTGTTTTTTGACCGCTTCGCGTTCATTGGACTGAATCGCCGACAACAGTTGTCGTTCCGGGCGAACAAAGGTGGTGGTGACAAGGAAAAAAATCAACAACAAAAACACAACGTCGATCATGCTGGTCATCGAAAGCTCGAGCCGTCGATGATGTTGCTGATGTCGACTGTTAAGTTTCATTGTTACATCCTAACCGAGTTCGTCTATTGGTCCGCGACCGCACAACGAACTTTCTCGAATCCCATCGCTGAAAGTCGATTGACCAACTGATTGACAGACTTCGAAAGGCATTTTCGATCACAACGCACCTGAATCTGGATCCTCGAAGGATCGTCGTTCATCCTTGCCAGCTGTTTTTGCAAGGCAGTCGAAACGTCGTCCAGCGAAAGCACCTTGCCAGCGACAATCATGTCACCCTGCTGGTTGAGATTGATCGTCACGGTCGCAGTCTTCGATTCGCTGGTGCCAGCGACGACTCGAGGCAATTCGACCGGATGATCCACCGTGCGAGTAATCTGCGACACGGTCATAAAGAAAATGATCAACAGAAAAACGATGTCGATCATCGGTGTCATGTTGAACGACAATGCGTAGTGAGCACGATTTCGGCTGAGCTTCATTTCAACTTCTTTCGCCCCAGTGGCATCATCACTTGCTCAATTCGCTTTCCCGCTTCTGCGATGATCGAATCGATGCGGTTTCGAAAGTAGCTGAATGCAACCATGGTCGGAATCGCGACCAGCAGACCAAGCAGCGTCGTGATCAAGGCCTGCCCGATTCCTCCGGCAAGTTCCTGGGGACGAGCCATCCCTTCCAGCGAGGCGATCGTCGTGAAAGCTTCGATCATTCCCAGCACCGTCCCTGTCAATCCGAGCATCGGTGCGATGGCTCCTATCACATTTAGCACTTCGATTCTGCGATAGAGTCGCCCAGTTTGATCCTCACCTGCCTCTTCGACCGCGGAACGATATTCTGCGTAGCCAAATTCGCTGGCCTGAAATCGTTGCAGGCCCGCAAGGATAATTTCGGTCGACATCGAGTAGTTGGCCTTTTGTCGACAAAGCTCCATCGCTCGAGTGATATTGCCGTGAACGATCATGGCTTCCAGTTCGGAAAGAACTCTGTCAGGCATCAACTTCTTGGCAGAAATCCTTAACAAGTTATCGCTGATCACGAACAGGCTCACGACCGAAAGCCCAAGGATCAACAACACGATCGCCATGCCCAGCAGATTGCCACCGAAGAGCATTTTCAAGATCGTCGGCGGCTGGGCCTTTGCATCATCGACGATAGATGCAGCATCAACGTTGTCTGATCCCTGAACGGCAACGGCGATTGCCGACATCGCGTCCATCGTCGAGAAATGAATCGCTCCGATGAAAACCAAAACGACTGAGAAAAACGTTAAAAATCTGAACCGCGGACTCAAGGGACAAGGCTCCGATTTGCTGAATAGGCCGAAAAAGGGAATCACGCCCATTCATTCTAGACACTAACGCGGTTTCCTTAGAGCCCAGATCGTTGATCGCGGAAATTACCTGCCATATCGTTCGAATTCGCGCTGAAGCGATTGGCGTTGCAGCGGGTTCGTCGAAAGTTCAATCGCGGCCTGCAATGATATTCGAGCCGCAACAGGAAACTGCTGCTGATAATTCGCGACGATTGTAAGCAACTTCAGGACTCGCCGGTCTGCGTTTTGCTCGCCGCTGTTCTGGTCGGTCGCCCAAAGGTACATCGCCACAACACGCAGGGCTCCTTCAGCATCCGACATGATTCGCCGATAGGAATTTCTCACAAACGAGGACTGCATGACCACTCGCCATCGCCGCAGAGATTCGGCACGGAACGTTTGGTCCCAACGTTGGACCAAGTCGTACTGCTCCGTTTGAGCGGCCATCGAAGCCAAATAAATCGCGGCTGCGGGAAAGGATTCCATGATCCGAGTTATCGCATCCGAATCCATCAGTCGTTCAAGTTCAATTTTTGCCTGCTCAACATCAGGCCAGATTGGCAGCAGTTCATCGCAGACTTCCGTTCGCAATTCCGTCGCTTCAAACAAAAGGTGCGAAAACGAGTCCAGCGAACCATCGGTGCACTTCGATTGAAATTCGACACTGCGCAGCATCGGTTCGACTGCCGCTGCATATTGACCGGACTCAATACGGCCCATCATGACTGACTTACAAAGCAGAAAATTTGCCGCGTTACCCGGCAAAGATGGCCCATCCAGATAAAGCGGTTCTGCGATCTCAAACGCTCCGGAAAAATCGCTGACCAAAAGACGTTGCTTAATACGAAACAGCGGCAAGCCTACCTGTTCGATGCGATCGTTCAACTGTTGCTGAAACGCATCATCAATTTCGGCCTGAAGAATTCGATCCCATGGAATCCGCTGGCCACTCGAAAGAAGCAATCCTTCGTCTTCCACGCTTCTGACAGTGGCGTCCGAAATGATGGACAAATCACGCAGCACGATCGTCTGTGAAAACAACTCGGCAACGCAACCAAAAGTGAAAACAAACACGCACGACAAAAAGCCTGAAAAAACGTTTCTCTGTCGCTCGATCATTTTCATTGAACCTTGGATTTAATGCTCAACCGCCGTGCCGAATTCCAGCAGAGCCGCGACCGATTCCTGAGCACCCGATTCGACAAGCTGGGACGCCATAGAAAAACCGAGTTTGGAAAAAGAGAAGTCGCGTCCAAGATGATGCATGATCAAACCGTTTCGACAAAGTTCTGCAAAACCTTCCAGAAACGCAACTGTCTGTTCAGGTTCATCGCGTTGCAGAAAAAGGATGCGGTCTCCCGGTTGAGTCTCAACGCAGATCGCAAGGAACCGTTGCACGGAATCAAAATCTTCCTTGAACGCTCGCACATCAATGACCCCGCGATTCGCACCCGCGACAAGAATCGTTTTCGCTTCCGCAGAAAGATCGCTGGCATCGATGGAGGATTCTGGTGGCGAAATCAGCGAACGACGACAGAGCTCCGCAAAGGCACTAATCGTTGAAGCGCCGGCTTCGAGTTCCTGCCATGGGGTTGGTGGGCCAACATCGCCGCTAAGATTCCTTGGAATCATGAACTGGCCTGTTCAAAGGAGTCAAAATCAAGAAACGCTTTGCGAATTTCGCCTTCGATCGGAACAGGATGCTGCTTTTCGTAGTTGAACAGCACGATCACCGATTGTCCGACCGCCGCGACCGCCTGATGGTTGTCGCTAAAGACTTCGTGCTGCAAAGTGACGCTCGAAAGCCCCATTTTCAAGATCCTTGCACCGATATGAACGGTGTCCGGATAGCGAATCTGTTTTTTGTAGTCGCATTTAACGGAAGCTAAAATCGGACCCAACCCTGAAGGCTGCATCAGCGATTGCAAACCGGATTCGTACCAGTAAGTCACACGCGAACTCTCGAACCAACGAAAATACACTGTGTTGTTGACGTGCCCAAAGAGATCCTGATCACCCCACTGGACGGGCAGTTTCACAACGGCTGGGAACTGGGAAGTCATGAGTCGTTCGATTTCTTTTCAGGGTTGGCGTTGTCAGGGTTGACGGCCTTGTTTGCTTTATTTGCCCGATTTTGTTTTGGCTTGGACGGCTTCTTGCTGTCCGGTTTTGGAGGAGAAGCAGAAGGGGCAGAAGAAGGTTTGCCTTTGATCTTCTTTTTTGAGGCGTCCGGTTTTTCTTTTTGACCGTCAACTTTTGCGTCTTCTTCGATCTCCAACGCCGCTCTGATTTTCTTCACGATGATCTCGTGATCGGGAGCAACATTGGAACGAAATCTGGCAATCGGTTTACCGTCTTTGCCAATCAGAAACTTCTCAAAATTCCAATGGATATCCCCCTTGCCAGCTGGTTCAAGCTCGACCGAAGTCAGCCGCTTAAATAGTGGTGCCTGTTTTTCACCTTTGACGTCGACCTTGGAAAAAAGAGCGAACTGGATCCCGAATTTCTTCTTACAAAAACTGTTGATCGCAGGCTCGTCACTGGGCTCCTGTTTCCCAAATTGATTGCAGGGAAATGCGATAACTTCGAACCCATGACTGGAATACTTTTCGTAGAGCGACTGAAGAGGTCTGTACTGCCCAGTGAACCCACACTTGCTGGCGACGTTTACCACAAGGACGACTTTGCCTTGATACTTTTTCAGGTCAACTTCGTTTCCATCGATATCCTTCATCTTCACATCCAGCAACGCTTCCGGTTGCTGGTCTGCTGACGCCTGTGCCGAAGACGATTGATTGGATTTCGAGTCAGCCGACTTTGTTTCAGCAGGCTTTGATCCGGCAGGCTTGTCCTTTTCTGATTTTGTTTCAGCTTGAGAGGATTCGTTTTTTTGAGTTTCTTCAGTTTTGGATTTTTCGTTGTTTTGATTTTGCGCGAATGTTCCATCGGAGACCAAAAACATGGTCAGAATCGCCACAAGAAAAAATGATAACTTCTTGAAATTGGTAATCATGGCACTGAGCAGAAAAGCCCAATTCAGGAGGGTGGCCGGGAGATTTTCGGGCTGGTGTATTCAGGCAAAACTGGACGAAAACTTTGATTCATCGACAATACATTTTCAATGAAATGCTACCAAATGAAACCACCCTCCACGAACGATGTTTCGTAGGAATCGCGGCAATCAGGCTTTCGCTGGCTCTTGACTCCATCTTCGCACGATTTCGGTTCCGATTTCGCATGCTGCAACCATTTCATCAAGGCAAGCCCACTCCAGCGGCGAATGCAAATTGTGTTGACCTGAGGAAAGATTTGGCGTCGGCAGCCCCAATTCGGTCAGCCTCGAACCGTCGGTTCCGCCTCGAATCGCCTCCAGACGACATTCTCGCCCGAGCGCTTTATGAGCTTCAACCGCGAAAGAAACCGCTCGAGGTTCATGGATCAACCCGTCGCCCATATTGCGATACTGATTCCGAATATGCAGCTTGATGCGACAGCCGGGAAATTCGGACTCCATTTCCGAGGCTCGCTGATGCAACAGTTCAGCATACTGTTCCAGCTTTGGCGTGGAAAAATCGCGAATCAAAATCTTGAGCGTCACTTTGTCGACACCGCCTTCAACGATGTATGGGTGCAGAAAGCCATCGCGACCGGAAGTTCGTTCCGGCGACAACTCCATCGGCAACGAATCAACAAAACGGCCGGCAATCCGGATCGCGTTGACCATTCGGTCTTTGGCCATGGCGGGATGAATGTTGACACCAGTAATCGTCACCGTCGCCATGTCTGCGGAAAAGGTTTCATTGTCGACGACGTTCTCTCCACCGCCGTCGAAGTTGTAGCACACCGTCGCGTTGACCTTCGCAATGTCGACATGGTCCACGCCTCGCCCGATCTCTTCATCGCAAGTGAAAAACACTCGAACCGGACCACGCGGGAAATCCGGATTCTCCATCAGCACGTTCGCAAGTTCCATGATGATCGCGACGCCAGCTTTGTCGTCTCCGCCCAACAAAGTCGTTCCGTCGGTTGTGATGATCGTTTTGCCTTTGGCGAGCGGAAGTTCCGGACAGTCAGCCGCAGTGATAACTTTGGTCTCGTCGCCCGGCAGGACGATATCGTTCCCGTCGAAATTGTCGATGACCTGAGCTTTCACATTTTTGCCGCTGGTCTCGGGCGAGGTGTCGACGTGCGAATTGAAAGCCACCACCGGAGCGTCCATATTTCCGGGCACCGTCCCCATGACGATTCCATATTGATCCTGAACAGCGTCGGTGATCCCCATTTCGATCAACTGCTGAACGAGCAACTTTCCAATTTCGAGCTGCCCGGGACTGCTGGGATAGTTATCCGTTCGTTCGTTTGCCGTCGTATCGAATGCGACGTACTGTAGGAATCGTTCAAGCAGGCGTTGTCGATTGATTTTCATAAGTGGAAGGGCAGCAAAAAAGCGGTCAAAAGGAAATTCGATTGGATCCTTTTCCATTTTAGGCATAAGGCAAGCTTAAACCTACCGCTCTGGGAATCGAAACGTCGACATATCCCATTCGTATAAAGGAAGGTTTATCCTGCCGCTTGCCTTCGCGTCTGCAAGCCTCAGCAACTCAGCCACCGCCCTCCCAGCAAAAAAGCGATCGACCTCACAAGAGGCTTGGACACGCTCAAATGCTACTTCGACTGTTTCTTTAACTGAAACTCCAGATCGACGAGGAAGTCTTCGGTATCACTGGCAATCAATTCACTGGAACAAACGATCAACACGCCGCCGATGCAAGCCATTTCGCCTTCTGCACCGTTCACCACCCAGCTGGCCGGATGAACAATCTGCGTGATGCAATCGGTTAACAGGGTTTCAGCTGTCAGCGTGTTCATTGGCAACAGTATCGGTTTTGTTTCGTTGCCACCGCTGGCAGTGCCAGACTGACCCGAGTTACCCATCTGCGGGGAATAGGAGAAGACTCCGCCACCGCCGCCACCCAAACCACTACCACCTAAACCACCGCCGGCTGCACTTCCGCCGCCCAGATACGGTTTGCCAATTCGATGTTTTTCACGTTCGGTAATTGTCTTCAACAGGCCGCTTACATCGATCATTCGCCGCACGTGGTAGTCCCCAGAATCGGCATCAGCCAATGAAATAACTCTTATCACGCCATTGGTGACGACATAAGTTGCATCCCTCGAACGCAACATGATCCGCAGTGCATCGGACCAGCGAACACCGCTAAGCTGACAACTGATCAAAGTCGTCTTGTCCAAGTCACCTTCGAGATTTTCGTCAATCACAACATTGCAATTCAGTTCGCTTTTGATGAAATCAGCGACGACGTCAAACGTTGCCTCACGGAATTCCAAAACCACATCCTGCTGGAGCTGTTCACGAATTCGCTCATTCATCTCGGAAGTTGCAGATCTTCGTGAACTGTTCGCTACAACCGCCTGCGATTCGGCGACATCTTGCGCAATCGATCTTGATGGAGCGCCAAAACGCGCGTCCTGAGGCCACATGGCCATCGTCAACAGCACAACAACAAACAAAGCAGCACTCGCCAAAACTGTAAATCTCATCACCCACCTCTTTCGATTCGCCAATGAAACTGACTGAAGATTTTTCGCCAAAACGGCGGCGTCACCAAACTCCTCAACGGCTTTCAAAGCAGCAGCTCGCTCATCCATCCCGCTTTCAACCAACTCAATAACCCGAGACTCCAGATGATCTCGCAGCTCTTCGCTAATCTGATTTCGCTGATCGTCACTAAGCTGCAACAATCGCCCCACCAGCGACAACCATGTTTCAAATTCTTCGTTGGACATGTATTTTCCTGCTCAAGTTCAAATCGCTACTGGCAATGGCCGGAGATAACCCGCGAGCCAGAAATAGCCCCGCTAACCGGGCTTGGGAATTGCTTGAAACCAACCTCGCATCAACAGAGCCATGCACTCTGCGTACTGATTCCATTGGCTCGCCTGCCGTGCGAGCCGTTTTCGGCCTGCGGCTGTCAGCGAGTACCACTTCCGTCGTCGCCCTGTCGTGTTCTCCCAGCGACTTCGAATTAGCTTTTCGCCTTCGAGTCGATGCAGCAGTGGATACATCGTTCCAGCAGACATGGAGACTTTTTCATGAGAAGCTTCGCGAATCTTTTTCTGGATGATATAGCCGTACTGATCGCCCTGATCCAGAACAGCCAGCACCATTAAATCGAGGCTGCCTCGCAAAAGGTCGCTTTCAAATTTATCAACCGTTTTTGCCACGTCTCACGAGTTTCTCAAAATCTTTAAATGCTTGAGAGCGATGCATTGCAAACCAATGTATCGTCGTGCGATATATTAAGCGATTACGAACCTGATTGTCAAGAAAAATGTTTTCCAAGACTTATTGAGCATATGGAGCCATACCGACTCGATGCTCCGCCGCTTCTAAATCTTGGCTTATTCAATTTGCAGCCAATTGTGCAAGGTGCGTAAAAAAAGCCAGCAACCACAAACGTGATCGCTGACTTGACTGGCATGGCATGGTTTGGTTTGGTTTGGTTTGGTTTGCCGATCGGAGCTCTACACCCTTTTGATCCTGCCACTAACAGTTTGCTCCCGGATACGATTCGCAATGGCCAACTGGCGAAGTTTCAAGACTGGGGACCGCCTGTAGATGATGACAGGCACTCTTCACTTCTTTCGCTTGGGATTGCAGACGCAATTTGGCAAGCAGATGTTCAGTCGTTGGATAGACGTCCAGCAGCGTATTTAATCGAGTGTGCGTCAGAATCTCCATCATCAGAGAATTCACGTTCGTCAAAACGATCTTTCCGCCACTTTTCTGAGCTTGTCGGCGCGTCTTGAGCAAGGCCGCGAGCCCGCTGCTTGAAACGGCTCCAAGTCCTTCACAATCGACGATGATCTGCCGAACCCCATCGTCAAACAGATCTTTAAGGCATTCGAAAAAGTACTCTCGACTGGATTCATCAAGGCGACCTTGCACGCTTACCAGTGCTGCACCGCCGAGCGATCGCCTTGTTACGAAATCAATCATGTCACTTCCCAATGTTATGAGCTTGAGCTTGCCTATCTGTTCATTAGACGCTCCCATCCTTCAAGACTTACCCAAGTTTCGAAAAAGACTTTTTCGGGCTGGTGCGCTTTACAAACTGGAACTTTTTCACGATTGAGCAAACTGTCGGGCATCGCAGTCGCCATTAACGTTGCTACTTCGGTTGAGATTGCCCGATTGCTGCAAAAGGCGGTTTTTCAAGGGCCAAACAGTATTTAAACGCCGAAACGCAGGCCGATTATTGGTCTAATTGAACACTCATAGGCAACACAGGCAGGCACACGAACCGAATATTTCGGCCTCATCACGTCACAGCACGACGGGCGTGGTCTCCTCAATCTGGCTTCCCGGTAATCCAAACGAAGGCAATTGCATTTCATGAATTTTGAAGACTACCGCACGAACAAGAATTGTTACGACGAAACCTTTTCCGACAGCGGCGAACCTAGAACCGGTTGCGAAGCTTTCGCGGACCGGCTGGCAGGCCTTGGTGACGATGACCTGACGGCAAGCCAGGAGGCAGCCGAACTGTTGCTGCGTGATCTTGGAATCACGTTCACCGTCTACGGCCACGAAGCGGGCACCGAAAAGATCTGGCCCTTTGATCTTCTACCACGAATCGTCGATGGCAATGAATGGGATGTGGTTGAAAAGGGCTTGAAGCAACGAGTCAATGCCTTGAATCTGTTTGTCGACGACATCTACAACGATCAGAAAATCATCAAAGACGGAATCGTTCCAGAGGATCTGTTAAAGGGTTCCAAAACTTATCGCGAACAGATGATCGGTTTCCATGCTCCTCAGGGAGCATGGTGTCACATTTCCGGTGTCGACCTGATCCGTGGCGGCGACGGACAGTTCTATGTTCTGGAAGACAATTTGAGATGCCCATCGGGCGTTTCCTACGTCCTTGAAAATCGTGAAGTACTAAAACGCATTCTTGCCAACGTCTTTCACGGCATGCACGTCGCGCCGGTCAACGACTATCCGGAACGTTTACTGGATACACTGCTAAGCTGCGCTCCAGAAGGTGCCGACGATCCAACCGCCGTTCTGTTAACGCCTGGAATCTACAATTCAGCTTACTTTGAACACACGTTTTTGGCTCAGAAGATGGGCATCAAACTGGTTCAGGGATCTGACCTGACAATTCGCGATGACCGAGTTTATATGTGCACCACGAAAGGGCTCCGACAGGTCGACGTGATCTATCGTCGGATCGATGACGACTTCCTCGACCCAAAGTACTTCAACCCGGATTCGATGTTGGGTGTCAAAGGATTGATGGACGTCTATCGAGCCGGAAATGTGACGCTGGCGAACGCTCCCGGAACCGGAGTCGCAGACGACAAAGCGGTTTACACCTATGTTCCCGAAATCATCAAATACTACCTTGGCGAGGACGCAATCCTGTCGAACGTTCCGACCTTTCTTTGTTCTGATCCCAAGCAGCGGCAACACGTCCTAGAAAACATTGACCAGTTCGTGATCAAACCCGTCAATGAATCGGGGGGCTACGGAATTGTGATGGGACCGCAGGCTTCCAAAAGCGAACTCGCGGAAGCCGCAGAACTGGTGAAAGCGAATCCCAGAAACTATGTCGCTCAACCGATGATCCAGCTCTCAACCGTTCCAACGCTGGTCGACGGCGAGCTTAAGCCGCGCCATGTGGACCTGCGACCGTTCGTGTTGTGCGGCAAGGAAACTTACGTGATGCCGGGCGGATTGACTCGCGTCGCACTTCGCGAAGGATCCATGATCGTGAATTCTTCTCAGGGCGGTGGCAGCAAAGACACCTGGGTGGTCCGCTCTCATGAAGCATCCAATGGCGTTCCGAAGCCATCCGCAATTCAAAGTCAGGAGCAATCAAATGCTTAGTCGTGTCGCAGAATCGGTTTACTGGATGAGCCGATATGTTGAACGAGCCGAAAACGTGGCTCGATTCGTGGACGTCAACTACAACCTCATGCTTGGCGATTCGACGGCCCTGTCCGAACAGTGGTCTCCATTGATTTACACGACCGGAGACCAGGAAGATTTCAAGAAACGCTACGACGGATCTTCCCGCGAAAACGCACTGCAATTTTTGCTGTTCGATTCGGAAAATCCAAACTCGATTCTTTCCTGCATCAACAACGCCCGCGAGTGTGCCCGAACGGTCCGCGAAGTGCTCCCATCGTCAACGTGGGAGCAACTGAACCGGTTTCGCATGCTTGTTCAGCGAGCATCAAAAACGGGTAAAGCTCTGGAACATCCCTACGATTTTTGCGAATCGGTCAGAACGGCCAGCCAACTTCTGGCCGGAATCTCAAGCTCATCAATGCTCCACGATGAAGCCTGGGCTTTCAAGGAAATGGGTCGCTTCATTGAAAGGGCCGACAAGACATCTCGTATCGTCGACGTGCAGTATTTTTTGCTTTTGCCAAAAGTCGAAGACATCGGAACATCAATCGATATCGTGCGATGGTCCAGCCTGTTGAAATCGGCGGATGCATTGAACATGTATCGCCGAACTCACGGAAGGATTACGCCGGAAAAAGTCGCCAAGTTCCTGATCCTGAATCCCATTTTCCCGCGCTCCATCCGGTTTTGTGTGAATCGGGTGCAGGACTGCCTGGCCAGAATGCGAGGATCGGAGCCGCCGCGTGAAGAATTGCCCTCGGAAGTTCTGGCTGACCAATTGGCAAACCGCCTGAACACTGTCGAAATCAATGAAATTATCGAACAGGGAATGCACGCCTTTATCGATCAGTTCCAGGGGGCGATCAATTCTTTGGGACGTTCGGTTTATTCAGATTTTTTCAATACAGAAAACCAGCGGAAACGTATCGTTCAGCAACAAGTCGTCAGCGAAATGTTTCAGCAACAATCGTGAGCTGAAACGAAGTTTCGTAAACCGGGATAAAGTCGATCAGAACTCAACCATCGCGACCCGAATCAAATCGTCGCAACTAGAATACCAGCATGAGCATCAAAGCAGCACTTCATCACCACACCAGCTACACCTACGACCGGCCGATTCAGGTCGGGCCTCAAGTCATCCGTTTGCGACCGGCTCCGCATTGCCGGACGCCGATCGAGAGCTATTCGCTGCGTGTGACGCCGGAAAATCACTTCATCAATTGGCAGCAGGATCCACACGGAAACTTTCTGGCCAGAATTGTCTTTGAAGAGAAAATTTCGCATCTGACCATCGACGTGGATCTGATCGCCAACATGTCGGTCATCAATCCATTCGATTTCTTCGTGGAAGCCGACGCTGAAAATCACCCTTTCAAATACAGCGACGACGAACTGGAGGAGCTCAAGCCTTACCTTGTCACCGAAACGGCAGGGCCGAATCTGAGCAACTTCCTTCAATCGATTGACCACGAACACGAACGCACAATCGACTTTTTGGTTTCGATCAACCAGCGATTGGAACAACACATTGACTACGTTGTTCGCATGGAACCGGGTGTCCAGTCCTGCGAAGAGACGCTGGAAAAACGGAGCGGTTCCTGCCGCGATTCCGCATGGCTGTTGGTGCAGACTCTGCGTCATCTGGGTTTGGCTGCGAGATTCACTTCCGGATATTTGATTCAATTGAAACCTGACGTGAAGTCGCTCGACGGACCTTCAGGAACCGAAGTTGACTTCACTGACTTGCACGCATGGACGGAAGTGTTCTTGCCGGGTGCTGGCTGGGTCGGCCTGGACCCAACAAGCGGCTTGCTGACCGGCGAAGGACATATTCCGCTGGCGTCGACGCCGAACTTTAGCGGTGCGGCTCCTATCACCGGGGCAATCGAAGACTGTGAAACGGAGTTCGATTTTGGGATGAGCGTCAGCCGCGTTCACGAAGATCCTCGCGTCACAAAACCTTACACCGACCAACAGTGGGAAGCCATTGATCAGCTCGGATATCAGGTCGACGAAAAACTGCGGGAATCCGATGTACGTTTGACGATGGGTGGCGAACCGACTTTCATCTCGATCGACAATCCGGACGATCCTCAATGGCAAACGGAGGCAATCGGCGAAGAAAAGAATCGGCTTGCCAACGACTTGATGGCGCGAATGAAAAAACGATTCGCCGAAAAGCCACTGTTGCATTATGGACAGGGGAAATGGTATCCCGGCGAGCCAATTCCTCGATGGGCCAAAACCTGTTTCGCTCGAAAGGACGGATTGCCAATCTGGGAACGGCAGGAACTGTTCGCTGAAGAAGGTACTGAGCACGGCCACACCGTTGACGATGCGCGGCGTTTCATCTCAGAAGTCGCAAACCGCATGGGCGTTGGTGAATCGAACGTCACCGATGCATTTGAGGACGCCATCTATCATGTTTGGGAAGAACAACGCTTGCCAGCGAAAGTCGACCTGACGAAAGTATCCTTCCAAGACAGCATCGACCGAAAGCGACTTGCTCGCGTCATCGAGCAGGGTCTCGATCAGCCGGCCGGATTCATTCTTCCGCTTATGTTTGATCGCCAGGCGACAACACCTTGTTGGAAAAGCGGTCCTTGGGTTACGAAAACGGATCGAGTCAATCTTCTTCCGGGAGATTCGCCGATGGGCTATCGGCTTCCGCTGAACTCTCTGTCCAGCATTTCAGAAGAAGCTCAGGAGGCCTACCGTCCGTTGAGCCCGGTTGCCTATCGCGATCGGCTTCCGGCGCCAGCTGACCTTCGAGTCACCCAACGGATGCAGATGTCGCCTGCGAAACAGCTTGTCGGTTCTGCCGCTGGTGGACAAGGTTCGGATTCGAACGTCGAAGCTTCGAAAACAGGAAATCCGGATTCGTTGTCGGCTGACACCAGTGGCGGAGTCTCGCAATCGGAATCAAAAATCAATACCGATTCCCAAGCCATTCCTTTTGCTTTGTGCGTCGAACCGCGAAAGGGAACGCTGCACGTTTTCATGCCTCCGACGGATCGTCTGGAGCAGTACCTGGAAATTCTGGCCGCGGTTGAAGACACCGCCAGCGAGCTCTATCAGCCTGTTATCGTCGAAGGCTACAAACCGCCAAGCGACCATCGCATCCACTCGTTTAGCATTACGCCGGATCCGGGAGTGATCGAAGTCAATGTTCAGCCTGCCGAGTCGTGGGATGAATTGAAAGAGATCACGGAAGGACTGTACAACGACGCGTATCACAGTCGGCTTGGCACCGAAAAGTTTGAGCTCGACGGCGCCCATTCCGGCACCGGTGGCGGTAACCACGTTGTTCTTGGCGGCCCAACGCCGCTGGACAGCCCGCTATTGCGTCGTCCGGACCTGCTTCGATCGCTGGTCGGTTTTTGGCAAAACCATCCTTCGCTGTCGTATCTGTTTTCCGGTCGCTTCATCGGTCCAACCAGTCAGGCTCCTCGTGTCGACGAAGGCCGCAGCGACGCGCTTTATGAATTGCAGATCGCATTCGATGAACTTGATCGACAACAGAAAGAACACGGAACCTGTCCTCCACATTTGGCCGATCGACTGTTTCGAAATCTGTTGATCGACGTGACGGGCAACACACATCGAGCGGAATTTTGCATCGACAAACTTTATTCGCCCGACAGCTCAACCGGCCGGTTGGGGCTGCTTGAGTTTCGCGGATTTGAAATGCCTCCGCACGAGCGCATGAGCCTCACACAGCAGCTGCTGATTCGTACTCTGGTTGCGAGATTCTGGGACAAGCCGTACGAACAACCGCTGGTTGACTGGAAAACGAGATTGCATGACCAGTTCATGTTGCCGCACTTTATCTGGCGAGATTTCAAAGATGTGATTGAGTCCTGCAAACATGATGGATACCAGTTGGACTCGGACTGGTTTGCACCGCATTTCGAATTTCGCTTTCCATTCGTAGGCGGGTTTACTCACAATTCTGTCAGCCTTCAAATTCGTCAGGCGATTGAGCCGTGGAATGTTCTGGGAGAAGAAACAACCGGGACGGGAACTTCCCGGTACGTCGATTCTTCGGTTGAGCGAATGGAGGTCAAAGTTTCCGGTTACATCGACGAACGTTACGCTGTCACCTGTAACGGTAGGGAGCTACCTTTTCACCCGACCGAAACGCAGGGTGAATACGTGGCGGGAGTTCGTTTCCGGGCGTGGCAGCCAACCAGTTGTCTTCACCCGACCATTCCGGTCGACGGTCCTTTGACATTTGACCTTTTCGATCGTTGGATGGGTCGTTCTGTTGACGGTTGCCGATATCATGTTGGACATCCGGGTGGCTTGAACCCGACGACACTTCCGGTGAATAGCTACGAAGCGGAAAGTCGTCGAGCGGCTCGTTTTTCCAGAGTTGGTCATCATGGAGTGAACCTCCAACCGAAACCGGCTTCGATCAATCGCGATTTTCCAATGACACTGGATTTGAGAAGAGACAGAACTTGAGCGACGATTCGGCCAACAAGCCACCATTAACTCAATCGCAACAGCAGAACGAACAAAAACAGATGCAGCAGCAACAGCATCAGTTTTCTGCCGGTTCGGGAATGGCCAAACAGTCACAAGGTGGCCAATCACAAGGTGGCCAATCACAGGGTGTCCAAGGCGGCGGTGCAGAAAACAGTATCGATCAAACTGGTTTCTTTTCCAGCTATCGACCTGCTCCCAATGTCTACGATGAAAACGTGGACCAAAACGGTGTCTTACGCCCTCAGTGGAAACTTTTGAGCGAGAGGCTCAACCTGTTCAAGGCGTCGGGTTTGGAAAACCGCTGCAAACAGATTCGACGAATCATGTTGCAGAATGGGCACGCGTACAGTGCCTACGGAGATCCGGCGGTTCGCGACAAGCATCTGCAACTGGATCCATTGCCTCAGTTGATTCCGGCGGCTCAATGGCAACACATCGATGCTTCTCTGAAACAGCGAGCCGATTTGCTGAACCTGTTGTTGGCTGATCTTTACGGCGAGAGAAAACTTCTGACCGATGGCGTTTTGCCACCAGAGGTTCTTTATTGTCATCCTCACTATCAACTGCCGCACCATGCATTGCCGACCGTCGGCGGACGACACATGCATTTCTATGCGGCCGAACTGATTCGATCGCCTTCTGGAAACTGGTGGGTGAAATCCGATCGGACCGATTCGCCGGGCGGTTCCGGATTCGCACTCGAAAACCGCATCGTCATCTCTCGAACGTTTCCGAACGAATTCCGGGCTTGCAACGTGCAACGCCTGGCACCATATTTCAACGCGCTTCGCGAACACCTTGTCAGCCTTTCCAGGCAGAACAAAGAGAATCCTCACATCGCAATCCTGTCCGCAGGTGCTGGCAGCGTGAGCTATTTCGAAGATTCGTTTCTGGCGCGATATCTTGGATTCACGCTTGTTGAAGCGAACGACTTGGTCGTTCGTTCTGGCAAAGTGATGCTAAAAACGTTGTCACGACTGGCTCCGATTGACGTGATTTTACGACGCCAACAAGGTAACTCGCTCGACCCGTTGGAGCTCGGTGGAGGGGCGCCCGGGATTGCTGGAATCTTGCAGGCGATTCGAGACGAGAACATTGTTGTCGTCAACAATTGCGGAAGCGGCCTGGTCGAATCTCCGATCTTCATGGCGTTCATGCCCCGAATCTGCAACGCTTTACTGGGAACCGATTTGACACTGCCCGGTGTTGCAACGTGGTGGGGCGGGGAGCCACAGTCGCTGGAACTCATGCTCGATCGAATCGACGACATCAACCTCGTGCCCGCGTTTCGCAGACGAAACCTGTTGGACGGATCTCGAAAACGAAACGCCAATCGTTTTGACCCGATGTCGGTGAAACCAGAAACGATGACTCGATCCGACAGAATTGCATTGCTGAAACAACATCCGCTCGAGTGGGTTGGACAGGAAAAAGTTGCTCGATCTTCGGCGGCAGTCTGGGAAGACGAGTCACTTCGATGCGGATTTATTTCGCTCAGAACTTTCCTTACCGCTTCAGGCGATTCGTGGTGCTCACTGCCTGGCGGATTGACACGGGTTTCGGACCGACCTGATGATCCAATGCGAAATCCGTTTGAAAACGGAGGAGCAAAGGATGTCTGGGTGCTGGCGGATTCACCGGTCATTCCAACGAGCCTCCTGACGCCTTCAAACGAACAACTCAAACCCTCACGTAGCAGCGGTTTTCTGCCCAGCCGAGTGGCCGACAACCTGTGCTGGCTGGGACGTTATCTCGTTCGCGCCGAAGCCGCAGCTCGTTTGCTGCGAAGCGTGTTGACTCGGCTGACGGATGAGACGAATCCGGAGGACCAGGTCGAGCTTCCAGTTCTGATTCGAAGTCTTAGTCTGTCGGGACAAATCGATGCCGGTTACGCGATTAAAGAGATGGCTGATAAGCTGCCTCCACTGGGATCCAACCTGCCTCGTTTCGCACTTGACCATAGCGATCCGAACTCGCTACGAAGCTATATTGATCGGGTTGTTGGGGCGGCGTCTCAGGTGAGAGATCGTCTTTCGAGCGATTCCTGGCGGATCGTTCAGCAAATGTCCGGCAACTTCGATAGCAGCAACGCCGAGGACTGTGATCTTGTCGATCTGCTGGATATGACGGACACATTGATCGGCAACATTGCCGCATTCAGCGGGCTGACCAACGAATCAATGACTCGAACAAACGCGTTTCGTTTTCTGAATATCGGTCGCCGACTGGAACATGCCTTACAAATCATCGGACTGATCAAAAACTGCTTCGCCAACCAAACTCAAGTTTCCAATGCGATCCTTGGAGCTGTCCTTGAAATCTCCGACAGCAGCATGACGTATCGATCCCGATACTATGCAAATCTGCAATTGCACACGGTGCTGGATCTGTTGTTGCTGGACGAACTCAATCCGCGATCTCTTGCGTTTCAGTTATCGAAACTTGACCTGAATCTCGAATCGCTGCCCGATAACTCAGGGCCGGCGCCACAATCGACGGATCGCCGACTGGCCATGGATGCACTCCATTCCGTTCGCATGTCGGACGTTTTAAAACTAGCGCAAATCGACGCCAATGGTGAACGAGCCTTGTTGCGTGAATTGCTTGAGAGGATCGAAGGTCAACTGCCATTGATTTCAACATCGATTAGCAACCGATTTCTTGTCCATAGCGGACCTATCAACCAGATGATTGCCGATGAGTTCAATTTCCCGAAGTAACGGCCTAACTTCCCTCAACTGGAATTATTCACGACGACAGGCGTCTGGTTTGCCGTTTAGTGGATTCATCAATGTCACGCCGTGTGTGAACTGTCAAAACCACAAAATTGCAGCAATTCACCAATGAAACAAGCCTTATCCATTTCGACGCCCACGCCTGGTGAATAATTCGGGTTCAAACCAATGCTCTACGACGTTAATCACAAAACGCATTACGACTACGGCGATATTGTTCCCGAATGTTTCAACATCGTTCGTTTGTATCCGCGTCCAGTTTTTGACCAGGTTTGTGTTGATCATGAATTAAAAATCGAACCCGAGCCCTCTGATCGTGTTCGACGGGAAGACTTTTTTGGCAACATCGTCGAACAGTTTTCAATTCACGTGCCGCACAAGAGTCTTTCGGTAACGGCATTCAATCGAGTCAAAGTCACCAAACGTGATTATCCACCGCTTGCCAACACGCCAGCGTGGGAATCGCTTGCCGATCCACATCCTCGAGTCGACCTTTTGGCTTCTCAGCTGTCGCATCGCTCTCCGCACATTCGATTCAGTGACGCGATGCGAGACTACGCTCTGGAATCTTTCACGCCAAAGCGACCCGTGGCCGAAGCGGCGATGTGTCTGACCCGTCGAATTTTTGAGGACTTTGATTTTGACCCGGAAGCCACCACGGTCAGCACACCCGTCGAAGAAGTTTTTGAAAAGCGAGCGGGCGTTTGTCAGGATTTTGCGCACTTTCAGATCGCATGTTTGCAATCGTTAAGCTTGCCTTCGCGTTACGTCAGTGGCTACTTACGGACTTATCCGCCACCGGGAAAACCGAGACTCGAAGGCGCCGACGCTTCACATGCATGGGTCAGTGTTTACGGTGGCGAAGGTCGATGGTTCGATTTCGATCCCACCAACAACATGATTCCAACAACGGACCACATCACCATCGGATGGGGGCGAGACTATTCCGATGTCTGTCCGATTCAGGGTGTGTTCACCGGCGGAAGCGAAACCGTAATGGATGTTTCGGTCGACGTTTTACCCGTGGATGAACCGACTGAGCTGCCCCTTCCGAAAAATAAATGGACGCACAAGAGTGTTCATCGAATCGGTGCTGCATTAGATTGTAGATACTGATACCGATTATTGCCCGCCGATCAAGTAACTTGCCCATGGCTTCTGGAACCGTCCGCTATCTTGTCTTTGATATCGAAAGTGTCGCTGATGGCGACCTGATCGCAAAAGTACGATATCCCAACGAAAACCTCAGCGGGCCTGATGCGATTAAACGTTACACCGCTGAACTGGTTGAGAAGTTTGGCAGCGAGTTTATCCCCTACACCTATCATTTGCCAATCTCGATCGCGGTCGTCAAGATCGATGCTGAGTTCAACTTGATGGACATCGTTACGCTCGATGCTCCCGAGTACCGACCGCACATTATCACGAAACATTTCTGGGACGGCTGGAAAGCGTATCATCAGCCAAGCCTTGTCAGCTTCAACGGTCGAACGTTCGATTTGCCGCTGCTTGAATTGTCGGCTTACCGATTTGGCATCGCCATTCCGGAATGGTTCAACATCTACGGAAAGACATGGGAACAGCCCAGAGCCAGATACAACCAGGCAGCTCACCTGGACCTCCAGGATATCTTGACCAACTTCGGTGCGACGCGGCTTAACGGCGGACTGAATCTGGTGGCAAACCTCGTAGGAAGCCCTGGCAAAATGGGCATCGCCGGCCACATGGTTCAGCAACTTTATGACGACGGCGAGATCAATCAAATTAATGACTACTGCCGCTGCGATGTGCTGGATACCTATTTCGTACTTCTGCGAACAGCCGTCTTGATGGGGCAGCTAACGATCGAACAGGAACAGGAACGCGTAAGCAACACGAAACAGTGGCTGGAAGAACAATGCGAACAGTATCCCGTGTACTCGGAATATCTTGCCGGCTGCAATCAATGGCAAAACCCCTGGCAGCCGGAAAGCACTGATCCTGAATCTGAGCAGCCAACTGCATCTGAGGAGCCAACTGCGCCCGGCGAGGAAAATGCACTCGAAGCGAAAACGGAATCACCGTCGGATTGAAGTTTACTTCGACTCGCCTTGTTGATCTGCGAACCGCATGTTTTTACTCTGGATTTTGATTCCGACTGCGAGCTTCCAGTTGGGAAAACGCATTATCGATCGTACTGCGGTCAGCACCGACTCCGTTTTCAAGCATTTCAGGCTCGACGGATTTCGCGAGGTCAACAGGACGTACATTCGATCGTCGCTGCAATGGCAACGGCTCCGTTTTGGCAGGTTGAAAATCCTCTAGCTGAATGGTTTCCGAAGGAGTCCTTGGTTCAGGAGCCGAAGGTGGCTTGGACGGACTACTGCCACCGTACTTAAACGCTTCGATTTTCTTGTTGATCTGATCGGAAATCGATGCCTCACTGTCGTTCGCCGAAGCGGTTGATTCATCGGCGACGTTTACAACCGTCGGCACGCCCTCAGGAATCGGAGCTGGTTTGGGAGCACTTTCTGGAGCGGTAGCCTCCGAAGTAACCACTGTGTCTGCAGTCACAGAAACTTTCTCAGCTGGCCTGTCCGTCAAATTGCTGGTGTCAGGCTGCGGCATGTTCGCAAAAATAGAAGCCAATGACGGAGAAACCGTTTCCTTTTGCGTTCGCGTTGGCTCGGCTGCAGCCTGGTCGACTGGAACCTGGTCAGTTTCGGGTTTGATATTGCTCGAAAGCGATTGATTTTCTGCCGTCGTTTCGCGTGTTTCGGAAGCCGACATCGCAGACGCTAAAGCAGGCTCGGGTTCTGTAGCCCTGCTTTCCTGACGGTGACGCACTGATTGACCAGATTCCGATGTTCGAACCGTATCAGCTTCGGCGGTTTGACTTTCTGAAAGCGAGTCGTTTGGATATTTGCTTTCGTCAAACGGCGGCGCGAAAATCATCACAAGGCCAAGTCCAACGACAAGCCCTCCGATTCCGCCGAGCAACGCCAATGTTCGCTTGCCAAGCCCGTCAGCTCGCGTGCCAACCCAAGGATCCCCCATGCGCGTCAGCAGTTGAACCGCATGGCTGGATTCTGATCGCGACCGAACTTCAGACAGACGAGCCATCGCTTCGCTGTAGTCTTCTCGACGTTTGCTGACTTCCTGTTCGAGAGTCATGTACTGGACGCGGCGAGAGCTCAATTCCTTCAATCGTACAGAGTACTGCTCCAATCGCTCATCCAGACTGCCAACTTCGTCCTGCTTCATGGCAATTTGATCTTCAAGCCCATTAATGGTCGGACCAATTGCAGCGCGAATTTGCTGCTTCATTGACTCGATCGTGTTATGACCAGCTTTTATATCCGGATGTTTCGACTTAAGGTCACCTTTCAAGGCGAGATTTTCTTTCACCTTGGCGAGACTTGCCATCATGGCTGCGATCGTCGGCTGAGCGGCTAACAATTCTGCCGTCGTTGGAATTTCCGCATCAGGATTGTTGCGAGCGATTCTGAGAGAATCTCTCATCGAAACAAGGGAAGCCAGCTGTTGATTCGCGCGGCGTTTGTCAGCAAGGATCTGGTTGATCTTGTTGTCGTATCCTGTCGCTCCACCTTGAACGCCGTTGATGCTGCGCACCAGCGGAAGATCGGAACCAAACCAGCCTTCCATTTCTTCAAGTTCGACGGCGAGATCGCTCATCGCTTTCTTGGCCGAATCGAGCGTCGCCGCGATTTCGTTTTCCATGCTGCGAAACTGATCGCCTCGAATATCGCCGAGCTTCCTGTCGACTTCGTCCAACAGAATGGTCAGGAACTTGATCGATCTTTCCGGGCTGGACGACTTCGCAGCCAGAACGATGACTTCGCTCTTACCGAATTCGGCACCATTGGCAGCTTGAAATGAAACCGCGCCGCGATAGTCTTCAATATCCTGCTGGGACGGCCAGTTGTTGCTGCTTCCACCCAACCCAAACAGACTGGTGCGGTCAGGGCCAAGTTTTTCCAAAGTGGCTGCGATCACTTCCGGGCGACGCGATGTTTCCAAAACGGTTTCCTGAGCCGACTTCATGGCCTCCTCTGAAAGAAACTGCCCCGGTTTGAATGTCTGACCAAGCAAGTTGTCTCGAATGATCATCGACTGCCTCGCCGTCCACGAACGGCCCGTCAATAAAAACGCATAGACGGTCGCGATAACCAGTCCGACAATAATCGATGACAACCAAAGCTTGCGGTACTGAACAAGAGACTTGATGATGTGGTCGAGTCGATTGATTGAATCCATGTCGCAGCTCAAAAAAATATTCTGTCGCGGAAACGAAGTGCTGTTTTGCGTGGCAATCAACAGCTGGCGGGTCGGCTTCGATTTAGTTCGGTTTAATTCTGTCCAATTTGGTTTGGCAAATACTGAACGGCTGTTCAAAATCCGCGCATCCCGAACCTGCATCGAGTTACCTATCTATGATTCGAACCTTTGAGCTCGAAAGTTGCACAGGACCTGCAAAAATCACCAATTAGCATGTCAAATCGCTAGCAACTTCATCTGATGGCGGAAATTTGATCCCGCATTCAGGCAAGATGGACCGCAAGCTTTACCGCTGCTAGCAGACTTGAGACATCTGCTGTCCCTTGCCACGCGATGTCAAAAGCGGTGCCATGATCGACGCTGGTTCGCACCATTGGCAATCCAAGCGTGACGTTGACGCCGGTATCAAAATTCAGCGCCTTAAACGGAATCAAAGCCTGGTCGTGATACATGCAGATAAAGCAATCTGTCGATTCACGTCGCCACGGTAAAAAGGCGGTGTCAGGCGGAATCGGCCCTTCGACAGTAATGCCATCGACCTCCCTCAGATGACCCGTTTCGCTTTGCAGAAACTGCTCGATCGCAGGCTGGATCAAAGTCTCTTCTTCGCGACGACCAAAAAGTCCTTTTTCGCCAGCGTGCGGATTGAGCCCCAGACAAACAAGCCGGGCAGGGCGTTTTTCAATACGTTCAATAGCGTTTGCCGACATTTCAATGACTTCGTGAATTCGATCTACCGACAGCGACTCGGGAACATCGCGGTACCCGATATGAGTCGTCACCATCGTGACGCTGAATTCGGACGAGTACATCATCATGCAAAACCGATCCGACTGAAAGCGATCTGCAAACAACTCGGTGTGCCCGGGAAACTGAATACCCGCAGCGTGCCACGCTTCCTTGTTGATAGGACTCGTAACGACCGCATCCACCTCACCCCGCTTCGCAGCCGAAATTGCGGACTCGATGTAGTCAAAAGAGGCTCGCCCACATTCGGCGGAAACGGTTCCGCGAATCAGTTCTCCACGAAAGGGAGTTTCAACCAGCTCGTAAACGTTCGCTGGGAGCTCAAGGGCAAGAGTTTCGGCCGCAAGTTTTAAAAGCCTTTCGCTGCCAAAAATAACAGGCGTGCAACATTGCGTGATGCGTGCCTCTCGCAACATTCGGACGCAGAGTTCGGGACCGACCCCGGCGGGATCGCCCATCGTGACGGCAATTTTTGGGAGGCTATTCAAAACAGGAGACCATCGAATGCAGTTGAATATTTATTTCGATTGTGACCGACCCGCAAGTTCTGAAGTTGCACAAATACAAGGCCGAAGCGCAACAGCTTGTTGATTTAGTCCGAATCCAGATTTTTATGCCAGCCGTTGAGGCAGTAGTCACGTTTAACCACGCTTCAACCGGGGCTATCGCCCAAACGGCTCATTAAATCAACAAACCACGCAAGTGAGTGAGTTCAGAGTGCGGGAAAAACTCAATCGCTCTCGCGTCGTGCTGGCATTAACGCAACTTGAAACCATCCGCTTTGAGCTTGTATTCGTTCAGTTTCAGTCAGTACGAACTAGTGTTAGAGTTGCAAATAACCTTTATTGGGAATGATTCAAATCTGATTCTGGCTCGGGAAAAAGCAACAATCGATGTCAAACGTCAACTCCGGTTATTTGCACTAGCGAGGCTTCTTTTTGGATAGCTTTTTGGAAGCTTTTTTGGCTGTGGTTTTCGCGACTTTTTTCTTTGGCTTGGCGGATGACTTCGCCTTGGCTTTCTTCGACGCAGCAGCTTTTGCTTTGGTGCTCTTGGCTACTTTTTTGGTTGCTTTCTTGGCAGCCGAAGCAGTCGCCTTTTTTGTAGCTGGGGCAGTCGCTTTCTTTGCAGCCGGGGCAGGAGCCTTCGCGGCTGACTTGGCAACCTTCTTGGTTGCCTTTGGTTTCTCTTCAGCTTGTGCCGGCTTTTTCCCACCGCGTTTGGGAAACCGATCCTTCGCATCAGAAGCGACCTTCAAGATGACATTCCGCACGTTGGAACTGAACGGAGACGAGGTGTAGGCAACCGCCAACTGGTGCACGAGGATACTGAACTCTTCGCCCTTCGCTTTGGGAATCGTTCTCTCAAGCCCGGTTATTTTGCGATCGCGAAGCTCCGATTCACCGATCGCCCCAATCGCATACATCAGATTCATGAACGACTGATCAATCGGAATCGAGTGCCCCGAAAGCCCATTCTGGGCAGTGTAAGCGATGGTGAACGCGGACATGCCCGTAAAGGACTCCATCGCAATGATCGCTTTGCTGAGGTTCTCTTTTTTCAGAAACTCGAGATCGAACTGATAGTATTTTTCAAACACTCCGTGCAACGATCGTTTCACGCGCGCGGCCGCTTCGGCAGGCTCGCTGACCGACTTCATCAGCTCAGCCAGTTCCCGGCGAGTCGTAACACGAACCTCGTTCCAGTCATAGAAATTTTCCTGAAGCTTGGCGAACGCTTCATCCGCGGCTTCGAAGGTTGAATCTTCAAGAACCGCTCCGTAAATCATGTGCTCCAAAACCGTGCGGTTCGACGGAGGCGTGATGACGGAGTATTCCTTTTTTACGACCTTGTGAAGCTTGACGAGAAGATCGGCGCGTTTTTTTGCTGACATTGGGTTCGATGTAAACAGTCTGATTGTGAACTAAAAAGTAACGTTTGATGAGCCTTCGATTTTAATCCCGAATTAATCGCTTCAATGAGCAAACCAGACGCCTGTCGTCGTGAATAATTCCGGTTAATCAACGCTTCATCGTGGGTACTTGCGGTCGTTAGTTGGCAAAAGAATTCAATCTGAATTCACCACAGGGGAACGACCACTCGATTATCAATCGCAAATCACTTCGCGACGTCATTCGTCCCGTTGGGGGACGGCGAATCGACTCCATCTTCAACGCCTTCAACTTCGCTCCCGACATCACCGTCGACGGTTGAAGCTGAGTCCGCTTCTGCTTCTGCTTCGACATTTTTGACCGTTTCGGGAATCGTTTCATTTTCCACCGCAGAATCCGGGTCCGATTCGGCAGTAGAAGGTAACACTTCTTCGAGAATCTGCGTGACCTTCATCGCGTGCTGCATGCCTTTATCAAGTTCAAACTTGATGCGAGGCGTGTACCGCGTGTCGATCCGACGCCCAATTTTAGATTGCAAGAACCCGGCTGAGTTCTGCAAGCCGATCAGGCACAAATTCTGTTTCTTTTCATCGCCCATGACAGAGACATGAACTTTCGCCAAACGCATGTCCACCGAAACCTCAACAAAGGTCACGGTGACATCGCTGACGCGAGGATCTTTCAGATCCGTCAGAATCGCCATGCTGACGACCTCACGAATCGCCTGGGCTGCTTTTAGGACTCGCCGATTGCTCATGCTATTTTCGCGACGTTGTAAAACGGGACCTCAACCGATGCGAACATCCGTTGAACGTTCGCCGACTACAACGTTCTGGCGACCTCTTCGATCCGGTAGGCTTCCAGCGTGTCACCTTCCTTGATGTCGTTGTAGTCAACCAGCTTGATGCCGCATTCCATGCCCCTTTGGACTTCTTTGGCATCGTCCTTTTCACGTTTAAGCGAATCAATCGGGTAGTCACCAATCACGGTGCTGTCACGAATCACACGCATTCGGCATTCACGCTGGATGGTGCCACGCATCACGCGGCAACCTGCAATCGTGCCCGTTTTGCTGATCGAGAAAGTTCGCAACACCATCGCCATACCTTGCTCGACGATCTGCTCTTCTGGTTTCAGGCGACCTTCGAGCGTCGCTTTAAGATCATCCGTAATTTTATAGATGACTTCATAACGACGAATTTCAACTCCGACTTCATCCGCCAGCGATCGGGCGTTTTCGTCGGGCACAACATTGAAAGCACAAATGACGGCATCCGAACTCTGAGCCAACCGTACGTCGGAAGAGTTCACTCCACCGACAAGTGCCTGCTTGATCTTGATCGCGACCTCGGGATTGTCGATCTTGCCAAGCTCCTGCTTAATCGCCTCAATCGAGCCCTTGGTGTCAGCACGCAGAATCAGATTCAGCGTGACCACTTCGGCATCCGAAGGCGCCAGACGTCCGATCTCCAGACGACGCTGCATTTCCGAAAGCGAAACTTTCACCGTGCCCGCAACATTCTCTTCGTGCTCGGCAAACTCACGCGTCGCAGCAATCTCGCGAGCTTTCGCGATGTCATCGACAACGTAAAGCTTTTCGCCAGCTCCCGGAGGAGTATTGAATCCGGTCAAATTGACAGGAGTCGACGGACCCACTGCATCCAGTTTCACTTTCGGATGCAATGTGTCGTGCATCGCTTTGACACGCCCATAAGACGCTCCACAAACCACGACATCACCCACGTTCAGCGTACCGCCCTGAACCAGCACCTTACAAACGACACCGCGATCGGATTGCTGTTCCGCTTCCAAACACGTTCCGTATGCAGAACGATCGGGATTGGCTTTGTATTCATGAAGCTCAGCAGTGACGAGGATCGTTTCAAGCAAATCATCCAAACCTTCTTTGGTGATCGCACTTGTCTTCACGACTTCTGTTTCACCACCCCATTCGCTCGGAAGAAGCTCATGAGTCGCGAGGTCCTGCATCGCCTTGTCCGGCGTCACGCCTGGCAAATCGCATTTATTCAAAGCAACGATGATCGGCACTTCCGCCGCTTTCGCATGGTTGATTGCTTCTGCCGTCTGCGGCATGATTCCGTCGTCTGCGGCAACCACAAGAACCACGATGTCGGTCACGTTTGCACCACGAGCACGCATTTCGGAAAACGCGGCGTGACCAGGTGTATCAACGAACGCGATGGGGCTGCCATCTTTTTCAATCTGGTAGGCACGAATGTGCTGCGTGATTCCACCGGCCTCTCCGGAAACCACATCGATACCAATCAGGGCATCCAGCAGAGAAGTCTTACCGTGGTCAACGTGACCAAGGAAAGTCACAATCGGCGGACGATGCTGAAGATCCTCTTCGCTATCCTCAACATCGAATTGACTCAACACTTCGTCTTCGAGCGATACCGCTTCGCGAATTTCAACATCGACCGCGAAATGCTCGACCAACAATTCCGCCATCTCATCCGTCATCGGAGAGTTGATGTTCGGATTGGATTCGTCACCCATCTGCTTAAGCGTCAGCAACGTTTTAATTGCCGGCACGCCTGTGGCTTCTGAAAACTCACGAACAGTACAGGGCAACTGAAGAACCACGCTGTCTTTACGCGGAGCCGCCGTGTTCTTGCCGGACTTCTTCCGACTTCCTGACCGACCATAAGGTCGCGGACGCATGCGATTGTTTCCGCCGCGGCGGTTACCCAGTGGCGAATTTCCAAACCGGGACGATCGCAGACCCTTCTTTTTCCTGTCCGCTTCAGATTCGCCATCGACACCGTCGAGCTTCCGGCCTTTTTTCTTGTCTTTTCGCTTGGCGCTGAACTCTTCCAGCGGCGCCGTTCCACCCGCCTGGATCGTGCGACGAGCGTCCTGTGGCAGCGCGATATCTGGCTTCTGAACTTTTTCCGTAGGAGCCGAAGCTGTCGGCTGCTTTACTTCTGGCATCGCCGCGATGTTGAAGTTGGCCGACCGCTTGTTGCGAGCAGGCGCTTTTTTGGAATCGTCCGAGCCCTTTCGCTGTTCATCCAAATTACGCAACGGTTTCGCGCCGGCATTGCGACGCGGTGCCAGCGGAGAAACAGGAGCATTTGCTCGGGAAGTCGCGGGCGGCTTGCGTCGCGTTTCTTTTTCAACGCGAGCTTCCGTGTTCGCCTGCGTTTTCTCGGCAGCCGTCTTCTTGGTTGCTCCACGCAAACGATCCAAAAGCCCACCTACTTTAGAACGCTTCGGTTCCGGAGCCGGCTCTTTCGCGGCAGCAGGTTCGGCCGCAGCAGATTCTGTCGCTGCGGCTGGCTTGGGAGTTTCAGCCGCTGGTTCCGCATT
Organism: uncultured Pirellulaceae bacterium; assembly: GCA_964479855.1. Lineage (GTDB taxonomy): Bacteria > Planctomycetota > Planctomycetia > Pirellulales > Pirellulaceae > Mariniblastus. The sequence continues at coordinate 15,964 of CAYZPA010000033.1, read as the reverse complement.
GGGTTCGACAACCTCATCAACCGGCTTTTCGACCACCTGAGGCGGCTCGGATTCAGCGACAGTTTCGACCGTTTCTTCAACAACCGGTGGAAGCTCGGCGGCTGGCTGTTCGACCTCTTCAGTCGGTTCGTCAGCGGCTTCAACTGGAGCAACGGGCTCTTCCTGAACAGCAGCAGGGCGCGGAGCTTTAATCTCCGGAACTCGCGTGTCGATTGTTCGAGCAGGAGGCCGCAGAACAGCTGGCTCTTCTTCGACTTTGGGGGCGGCAGCAGAGCCGCTATCCAGAAATGCTTTAACGACGGCAACTTCATCGTCGTCAAGACTTGCTAGCGCAGAACCTTTCCCTTTGACACCTGCTTTTTCGCAGACGTCAAGCAATTGCTTGTTATCAAGCCCCAGTTCTTTTGCAAACGCGTAAATGCGTACGGTGGGCACGAGGTGTGACCTTCTGTTTGTAAATTCGGACCCCCGTTCTGTCCGACGTTGGCAGAAGGTCCATCCGAATCATGATGTCTATAAACTCTACATAAATCGCCCTTCCGGTCCCAACCACTTTCGCAGGCTGATTGCGTACAATCAGATCGCAAATGGAAGTTGAGCACAGACGCTCTATTATTAATCAAGGGTGCAGAACTGACTTTCATCAGACCGCCCCGTTCGATTCAATTATCCGCAGAAACTGAACGAAGGAAGTCGACTTGTAACGATCAACTTCCACTTTCAGATCCACCTTCAGTTGTGTTTGCATCGGAATCACCTTGGATTTGTGTTTCCGTCTTCGATGCGGCATCAGACGCTGCAATCGCATCAGCTTTTGCCTTTTCAGCAGCCGCTTGCCTCTCCGCCGCTTCCGCAGCAGCCTTGTCGGCAGCACGCTTTTCGCGTTGAATACGTTTGTTCTGTTCGTCAATCGCTTCCTGTTGAAGTGCACGAACTTCAGCCTGAGCCACGATGGCATCGACTTGCTCCATCGTCAGATCTCCCAACTCCATCAGGCGATCTGGCTCGATAACCTCCAAGTCATCGTAAGACAAATACCCCTGTCCGACCAGTGCATTTGCCAATTCTTCGTCAAGTCCGTCAATCTCACAAAAAGCCCGGGTCGCCTTCTCGATCTTCTGTTCAAGCTCGCCCTGAGTCGTGATATCGATGTCCCAGCCACATAAACGGCTTCCAAGGCGGACATTCTGCCCCCTCTTGCCAATCGCCAGTGAAAGCTGATCGTCTCTCACAAGGACAATCGCACGGCCAATCTGCTCGCAAAGAATCACCTCATCGACCTCAGCTGGCTGCAGCGAGTTCGGAATCATGACTTGGGGATCGTCATCGTATCGGACAATATCGATCCGCTCACCAGCCAATTCATCGATTATCACCTTGATCCGATTACCTCGCACCCCCACGCAAGCACCCACACAATCGACTCGCGAGTCGATACTGCTAACCGCCACTTTCGAGCGATATCCGGCCTCACGCGAGATCGCATTGATGGTAATCACTCCATCGGCGATCTCTGGAATCTCGCTCTCAAAGAGCCGCTTCACGAAATTGGGACGAGTCCGACTCAGAACGACTTTCACCCGACTGCCTTGTGCCTTCACCTCAGTCACAAGCGCACGGATTCGCTCGTTCGGCTGATGACTCTCGCCCGGGATCTGTTCGCTGCGGGGCAGGATCGCCTCAACCGGCCCTAACGTTACCGTGGTGACGCGACCTTCGTTTCGGTGTACCGAACCTGTCACGATATCTTCCATCAGCTCATTGAATTCGATGATCAGCGCGTCGCGTTCGGCTTCACGAATTTTTTGAATAATGACCTGCTTGGCAGTCTGAGCACCAATTCGACCGATTACTTCTTCGTGGTCCAATTCTTCCTGGCCGATTCGACCGAAAAGCTCGCCCGAAACCCGGTCAATCATGAACTCGATATCGGCCTCTTCCCCGAAGTGTTTTCGGGCAGCGGTCATCATCGCGGATTCGATTGCAACAAAAACCATCTCTTTCTCGATGTTCTTGTCACGATGCATGGAATCTACGATTCGAAGCACTTCGTTAGCGTTCATGTTTTCTCCCGGTAACTCTCGGACGTTCTAATTGTTTTCAATTGTAATCTTGTGCACGTATCTCATCGCGGCGTCAACTTCGTCACGACACCAAACGATTGCCATCACGGTCGAACCACAACAGATGATCTCCCGCTACTGACACACTGACCTGATCATCTCGCCGCAAGTTCGTTTCCGAACCGCACCGAGCCACAATCAAATCAGCCAATCCTTCTTCCTCTTCACCTCGCTGCCCCAAGCCCGCAAACGAAGGTTTCAGGTAGACCCGTGCATGGTCTCCCATCCTCTCAACGTCACGAACACGAGCCTCACACTCCACCGCAAATCGCTGCGAAGCCGACATCGATTCGCCGCTTTCAACATTCACATGTTCCGAGACATCCACATGTTCCGAGCGAAAGCCAACCTTATCGGCCTCCGTTGGAACCACTGAATCCCGGTCGCGAACCACCGTTCGCGGCAAAACATTGATCGGCACGTCGCCGACAAACCTCGCCACGAACAGGTTGGCTGGCCGTTGGTAAATATCCAGCGGCCTGCCAACTTGAATCAACTTCCCGTCTCTCATAACCGCAATTCGATCAGCCAAGGTCATGGCTTCCCTCTGATCGTGAGTCACAAACACGACTGGTTTGCCAAGCTCACGAAACAATTGCTTCAACTCACCTCTCAATTCCCTCGCAAGCGGAGCGTCCAGTCGAGAAAACGGTTCATCCAACAAAAATGCCGCCGGATCCCGGACGATAGCTCGCCCCAAAGCGACCCTCTGCCGTTCTCCGCCGGACAACTGATGCGGCTTGCGATCAAGCAATCTATCGATGCCCAATTGCTCAGCCGCCTGCCGAACTTTCGCCTCGACCTCACGTTCCTCATCGAGCAACGCTGACGATCGCAACAGACCGCCAATCCCTCTCCGAACTAGACCACGCAACCAATGTCCATTATGACGTCGAAGTTTCAAACCAAACGACAAATTGCCTCGCACCGACATGTGCGAATACAAAGCGTCGCTCTGAAACATCATCGCCACATTTCGATCTGCAGGAGCCAGCTGACTGACATCCGTTTGACCAAATTTTACCTGCCCTCGTGTCGGCATTTCCAAACCTGCGATGACTCGCAACGTTGTGGATTTTCCGCAGCCACTTGGACCGATCAAAACCAGTGTCTCGCCTTCATCGACTCTGAGCGTCAGCTGTTCAACCGCCACCATCCCATCAGGGTATTGCATGGTCACCGAATCGAGTTCAATCGACGACATGTTCCACCCAAAACCGGAGCCAAAAAAACAAAACCAACCGTTTTAGCACTGCGATCGTATCGCAGAGCCACGGTTGGCAGCAGTGTAACTTCGGCCCAATTTCTCGATCTGTCTAAGAATATCCCCGCTTTTCCCAAGGGTCAACGCCAGAATCAACTCGCATTGACAGAATTCACCACCTTAGGCGACCTTAGGCGGGAGGCCAAGGCAGAAGGCAAGTATATTCCCTCCGCTCATGGTTAAAACAAACCTCGACAGTCTCCCTTCATCGATCGGTGATTTTTGTCCTGCCCCCTATTTGTTAATGGACTCTTTCCCACTCCCTGCTCGAAAGCCACGTTTGCATCAACCAAGCGCCTGAAACCCACCGCCCGCAAACCCGCCTCCGGCCGACAACGGCTTCCTGTTGACTCACGCCGAAAGCATTGCCTCATCTTCATACGGGCATTTCCTGTCTGGAACGGTTAACATATTCCGGTAACTCAAACGAATCTCGCCCGCTTTCCCGACACGCGGTTCAAGAATATCCATGAATTATCCGTTCCTCCGAGCCGCCCGAAATTTTGGTTTCGCTTTCATCGCTGGCGCCATGCTGCTGATCACGGGCTGCAATGGATGCTTTCAGGAACAAGACCAGCCGGCCCAGGACGAAAAAGTAAAACCCAATTTCGAATACCTGACTCCCGTCACGCTACCGGGCTTTTACCCGCTGGATCCGGAAGAGCGGAAGAAGATCGAAAAGGAAGCCAAGGACGACGAGAAAAAGAAAAAGCTCCTATCCCGCCTCGATCCTGCTCAACGATTCAACCGAACCAAGCTTGGGCACTGGGTCAGCATCGACTTCCTGGCCATCGCCAACAACTTCAATGCGGAAGGCCGACTGGAAACCAAGAGCAAAAAAGCGACTCGCCCCCAACGCATCGAATCCACCGACTACTTCGTAGCTAACTCAAGACCGATCGCACTGGCCAAAGGCGAATGGAAGAAGCTGGAGACATCCGTTTTTCTGCCACGAAAAGACAGCGTCTCAAATTCAGCAACAATCGACCTCACGATCGACAACGGTGGCAGCCTGCCGATGCTCTCTGCGTTGGGACTGGTGACCTTGCTGGAGGACTATCAGTATCACATGGTCGTGCTTTCATCGCGATTCGACAGCCTCAAATATCTTTCGTTTATGGACTGCGTAAAACTACCGGGCAGCAGCGGCAGTGCCGGAGACGAACCAGTCTTCTATTCGATCGTTCCAAGCACCAAAGACGATCCGATTCCTTTGCCACGACAGTCCTTGAACTGGACGACGATCGCCTACATCATCTGGGACGACATCGACCCGAATCAACTTTCGCGACAACAACAGGAAGGCTTGTTGGACTGGCTGCATTTCGGTGGACAGATCATTTTCAGCGGACCGGATTGCCTGGATCGTTTACAGAACAGTTTTTTGGCAGACTACCTGCCGGGCCAATACGAAGACTCGGTTACATTGACCAACACCGATATTGCCGAACTGAATGAACATTGGTCGGTACCGTCGATGAAAAACAGTGCTGAAAAACGAAGGCTGGTGTTGCCAGAGAAATCTCCATTGCCCGTGATTCGCTTTCGGCCTCACAAGGACGCAAAATTCATTGAAAACGCAGGTGAATTTGCGTTGGAGCGACGAATCGGCAGAGGACGCGTGGTCGCGACGGCTTTCTCACTGACTAACCGACGAGTCAGTGCGTGGCGGAGCTATTCGAGCTTTTTCCATAACGCGTTGCTAAGAAAACCGGCTCGACGTTTTGCGAAATCCGAAATCGCCGTGACCTCATTCGGATTCGACACTGACGGCGCGACCATCTTTGACCCGCTTACCGGTTCAACGCTTCGTTACATCAGCCGCGACCTTACATCCGACGACGCCAGCAAGACTCCCGTCGTGGAATCCAGAATTAACTCGATGACCTACGATGATTCAAGAGGCCTCTACCTGACTCGCAATGCGAACTCGCAACGAAATCCTGAAGACTCACTGCACTACGGCGGCTTTCAATCAACGCGGCAGTCTGGCGTCGCCGGCTGGAACGACGAAAGCGGTGTTGCCAAAGCTGCTCGCGAAACACTGAAATCGGCCGCAAGGATTACGCCTCCATCGGCAACTTTCGTTTTGAAGATGTTGGCAATCTATCTGGTCGTGTTGGTGCCATTAAACTGGTTGCTGTTTCGAGTCATCGGCAAAGTCGAATGGGCATGGATCGCAGCTCCTGTCATCGCGATTTTGGGAGCGTTTGCTGTGGTTCGATACGCGTCGCTTGACATCGGCTTCGTTCGCAGCGTTACCAATGTCGGCGTGCTTGAATTGCAAGGCGATTACTCGCGCGGTCACTTGACCGACTACGCGGCTCTGTACACGTCACTTTCGACTCGCTACGAAGTTGAACTCGATAACGCGACGGGACAGTCACTGCCATTTGCCAAAACCAGTTCGGCGAGATTCAAGCCAGGGGAATCACTTCGCAAAGTGCAACTAAACCGTTCCGCGACGACGGAACTGGACAACTTTTTGGTCAAATCAAATTCCACAGGTCTGCTCCACACCGAGATGATGCTGGACGTTGGCGGAGCGTTACGACTGGTTGATTCGGGAGACCAATGGAAAATCGACAACCAAACGACAATCAACCTGCTAGATGCCGGAGCCATTCGAAAAAACGAAGCGGGCGGCTTCGAATTCGCATGGATTGGTGAACTGGATGCGGGCTCCGAATCAGAAGCCTTGACCTTTTCCAATTTCGACGGCGAAGTGAAGGAAGCATGGGGACAAGCCAAATCACTTGTGGGTTCCGCACAGGCGGCAAGCCTCGTTTGGGAAGAGCAGGGTTTCGAAAAAGGAAAACCGGTCAGCCTGGAAGATCTGCAAAACGTTCCGTCGCTGGTGCCCGACTGGAAAGAGCTGTCGGAACTTCTGCGGATCAAGATGCGGGTTCAGGATTCTGACTCGATCAACAAAGGCATGTTGGCGGGAGCACTTGCGGAGCTGGAAAGCGAGCAGCAAAACGTTTCCTTGACCAGCATCTTTCAGGTCGTGGCTGAAAACCTGAAATTGGGTGACGGCGAAGTTCGTCTGATCGGACGATCCACTCAAAAGCTCGACCAAACGAAATACAGCCCCGCTGCGACGCAAAAGAAACAGGACCTGTTGGTGGTCGTTCACCTGAAACATGCCAAACTTCCGCCGTGCCGTCGTGACCAAAATGCGATTAGTGACTTTGAAAGAGCAAGGTCAAACATCGACCAGGAAGAAGACGAATCCTTTATTGACACATCGCTCGGCGAAAAACCTCCACGGTGACAGCAACGCCCAACACCATTGCGATCATCAACTCACAAACAAAACGACATAAAGACTTATGATTGAAATCACCGGTTTCGGAAAAGACTACGGCGAGTTCACGGCGGTTGAGAGCCTTGACCTGAAAATCGAAGAAGGAGAGATGTTCGGCTTCATTGGTCCAAACGGTGCCGGCAAGAGCACGACGATTCGCTTCCTTGCGACTTTGCTGCGAGCTTCCCGCGGCGTGGGAACTGTCAACGGCCACAACATCATGGAAGACCCGATGAATGTGCGGCGGAGCGTAGGCTACATGCCTGACGCGTTCGGTGTTTACGACGGCATGAAGGTCTGGGAATTCCTCGACTTCTTCGCCGTCGCCTACAAAATCGGACGGACCCAGCGTAAGCAAGTCATTCGCGACGTGCTCGAACTGCTGGATCTGACTTACAAACGTGACGACTTTGTGAATGGACTTTCGCGAGGCATGAAGCAACGCTTGTGTCTGGCCAAAACGCTCGTTCACGATCCACCCGTATTGATTCTGGACGAACCCGCCAGTGGGCTTGATCCGCGAGCCCGAGTCGAAGTGAAAGCGTTGCTGAAAGAGCTACGTCGAATGGGCAAAACGATTTTGATTTCCAGCCACATCCTGACAGAGCTCGCAGACTGCTGCACTTCGATCGGAATCATCGAACGAGGGCAATTGTTGATGCACGGCCCGATCGATGAAGTCTATCGTCGTATTCAGGGCGCGCCGACGGTGATCGCTCAACTGGGAAACAACTTCGACAAAGGCCTTTCGATCATCCGCAGCAACCCTGACGTTCGCGATGTTCAGGTCGATGGACAACGAATCTCAATTGAATTCGGATCAGCTGACTCCGACACCGCCAGCCTGTTGAAACAGCTGGTCAATCAGGAAGTCGAAGTCCAAAACTTTGGAATCAAGGAACCCAACCTGGAAGACGTATTCATGATGGTTACGAAAGGCCTGGTCAGCTAAGACCCAGTCGAGTCCACGAACCTAAACCGGGATTATTCACGATGCGCGGGCGTCAAAATTGAGAAGGTTTGTTTTGATCCCGGATTATTCACGATGCGTGGGCGTCGACCTGGAGAAAGCTTGTTTCATTGGGATATTGTTTCAGGTTTGTGGTTTCGACAGTTCACCCACGGCGTGAAATTGACGAATCTTACACTTAACCCAGCAAGATTTTGCCGTCGCTACCGCCGCTTTCCCACTGACGTCGCACTTCGCGTAGCCCGTAGCAGCATAAATCGAATTGGTCGCTTAGCCGTTGCAACAATCCGCCCGGAGGAGCCTCCTCCACCGATGGGACGATGGAGCTGGCGATTCGATAGGAACGTTTTCCGTAACTGCAATAATTCAAAAACTGCGGTGTCGTCTCTTCGACTTCTTCATCGTGCCGTAAGGCTTCTGGATAAACGCCCGCCCAGAACAGCGTAAAGTCTCCAATGTGTTGGTGAAGATCTCGTTGAGCGTCTCCCAATCTTGCCGAAGCTTCCGCAACCATCTCGGGAACGCTCATCAGAGGACGACCGGAGAGGCCGCGAATTCGATGCACAACATCACTGCGCACAAATCGGACCAGAAGTGAGCTTAGATAGTCAATCAACGGCGGGTCAACGATTCCCAACTCCGCCTGAAAGGTACTTTCTGCCAGCCCGGCAAAATAGCGTTCAACAGTTGAACCCTGATTGTCTTCGTTCATGGTGTTACTCCAAAAACAAAAGCATGTCATTTAACCTCAGTTTATCCCGGATTATTCACGAGGCGTGGGCGTCGAGTCGACTCTTCGAACTGACTTAAACTGGCAGTCCGTTTCTTTCTGTGATGCACTTCGAATCTATGGATTTGAAGCTTCATCTCCTCAGTGAACATTCTCCCGTGAACGTTATCCAGATCTCGAATCTATTGGCAAAGCGCTTCCCCCAACAGGACGCCCGTTGTCGTGAATCACCATGATTTACTCTAGGCAGATCTCCTCGAAATCGTCAAGCGAAATTTCGATAGCATCCTTTGAAAAAAAACGTTGCATCTGTGGTCAAACCCAATAGCGACCTTGCGTTGGATCATTGAGAGCGAGCAGAACAGCCGCTATCATGGGGCTGAAATTGATAAGGACAACACGCCACCCTTCAACCGACGACATCGTCGGCAGAGCGACAAATGCAAGAAGCCGTCCGCTCATCGCGAAGATCTTCCAGACTCTTTCGTGGCGTCACAAGCTTTATTGCCAGAAACTACCTGAATCTGTTCTCAGTCGGCTTGCTGTTGGTCGCACTGTTTTACTTTGTCCAGATCCAGCAATTGCGTTATGCCACGCTTTCCAATAATCCGGAACTGTTCACAGATTTCGAAATCGTGACCATCACACGAGTCATCGACGGCGACGAAGTTCGCATCCGAAATTCAAAAGGCAGTACCCGAGTGCGTATCCTTGGCATCAAATCATTTGACTCAACGGAGCGGGATTTGATGCTGGCCGACTATGGAAAAATCGCCGCTGACTTTCTCGAAGACGAGGCCGTTGGCAAAGAAGCCCAGATCAAGCTTTCGGAAAAGCGAGTCGATGATGACGGTCGGCTATTGGCGACACTTTTTTTGGGCGAGGATCGTAATCAGGACCTTGCCGAAAAGATGATTGGCGGTGGCCTGACGCTGGTCTATACAAAATTTCCTTTTCCCGCGATGGACGAATATCTAAAAGCTCAGGACGCGGCAAAAAGTGAATCAGTTGGCCTCTGGCAAAATCAACGCGTCAGTGCCAGAGCCGAATCCATGCTGGACCTTTGGAATCAGGAGCGTCGCGATCGTTAGCGTTCTTTTTCGACTGTTGAAAACGACGACGTTCGTGATGTTGCGTGAACGTTACGGTCAGGCTGCGCTGCTGTTCGTTGCACTGTTGCTCTATTCGGCCACGGGCTACATGTATTTTGAGTTCCGTAACAATCCCGACCTGTCATGGTCGGACGCGTTCTGGTGGTCTATCGTCACCATGACCACGGTTGGCTACGGAGATTTTTTTCCCGGCACCACGGGAGGTCGTTGGCTGGTCGGCTTCCCGACGATGGTCCTTGGCATCGGATTACTCGGTTATATACTGTCGCTGATTGCCACTTTCATGTTGGAATCGAAGTCACTGGAGGTGAAAGGAATGAAGAAAATTCATTGCACGAACCATGTTGCAATTTGCGGTTTCAGCTCCGAAGACAAGCTGCTCAAACTGATCGAAGAAATCCGCAACGACAACGCGACCGCCGAATCAGAAACGGTGATCATCGATAACACCATCGAGGAATTGCCAGCTTCGATTCGGCAGACAGGAGTCCACTTTGTGCGCGGAGACGCGGCTAGCGATCTGGTTCTGGATCAGGCGAACGTTGGAGCGGCGCGAGCAGTTATTTTGCAGTCCTCAAGCGATATCGGAACCGACGATCGCAATCTGAAAGTCGCGTTGGCGATCCGATCGTTCAATCCTACTGTTTTCCTGGTCGCTGAATGCTCCAACCCAAAAAACGAAGGCTTTTTTCGTCAAGCGAATTGCAACAGCGTCCTTTGCGTTTCCACGCTTTCAGAGCAGATGCTGATTCAGGAGCTTCAGGATCCCGGCGTCGGAAAAATTGTGGCTCAGCTGACCAGCAATTCGCAAGGCAAACAGTTTTACATCGTTGACATGCCCGAGCGGTACGAAAACTATCGTGCGGCTCGTAAAGCCAATTCGGGCGTTGGACGAGTTCCGGTGGGAGTTCAACGTGACGGAAGCAACAACCTGTTGCCCGAAGATAACTTCGAACTGGAAGAAGGCGATCGCCTGATCCTGATCGCCGCCCAGCGACCGCGATAAAGAAACGTGCTTTGCACCCGGATTATTCACGATGCGTGGGCGTCGACATGGAGAAAGCTTATTTCATTGGACAATTGTTCCACATTTGTGTTTTCGACAGGTCACCTACGACGTGAAATTGACGAATTTGCAAACTTGCCTCCGCGTCGGGAGAATCGCTTCAAAGGGCAACACAGACGCCTGTCGTCGTGAATAATTCCGGTTGCAACACCAAGGGCTACTTTTTCAGACTTTGAACGTACAGCGAATAGAGCTTGGGTTCGAAAGTTCGATTGATTGGCGAATCGTCCAGTCTGGCGATGTCTTTTCCGAATCGCTGTGACTCCTCGAAGATCTCGGTTGTCAGAAACCGGCACATGGCAGGATCGATTTGTGCGGTCTTAAGCGGCGTTCCGTTCGCTGAGCATAAATTGAACCCCCAGATTCCAAACGAAACCATCGGGACTCGATAGGGCGTCACTCCAAAAGAAGCAGCCTCCATCGTGTTGTTGATACACCAAAATACTTTTCTGGCAAAGAATGGCGATGAGCATTGGCAAACCATGTAGCCATTCGGGCTCATGCAAGACCGAACGATTTCATAAAACTCTTTTGAGTAAAGCTTGTCCAGAACTTCGTTATGCGGATCCGGCAGATCGATGATGACTCTGTCGAAACGTTCGAACTCTTTGTCGACTCGTCCTGCGTAGTCGAGCAAATAGCTAAACGCGTCTTCATTGATGACGGTCAATTTTTCGCTGTCCAGAGAGCCCTGATTCAATCGAACGATCGGGCCAAACCGTGAACAGAACTCAGTGATCGCCGGATCAATGTCGACCATCGTGATCCGCTCAACGTCTTTGTACTTGAGCACTTCACGAACCGCCAAACCGTCTCCACCGCCGAGAATCAGAACAGTCGCTCGTTTTCCCGCCGCACTCATCACCGGATGAACGAGCGCCTCGTGATACCGATATTCATCGACCGAAGCGAACTGGATGTGCTTGTCCAGATACAAACGAATGTCGCGATTCTTACTGTTTTCAGTAACGACGATTCGTTGATAGGGAGTCTGTTTCAGGAAGATTACCTTGTCGGCGTACATTTGGCTTTCAGCAAATTTTGTCAAACGTTCGGACGCAAGTAAGCCAACAATCAAACAAACCAGGACCAAAATCGCCGCCGCGAGCAACGTTTTGAATCTGCGCAACGACTTTCCAAAAACGAAAATCGAAACGATCGCGACTCCGACATTCAACAATCCAATCGCGAACGATGACTGAAACAGGCCAAGGTTTGGCAGCATGACGATTGGAAATGCCACCGAGCCAACGAGCGCTCCCAGATAATCCAGCGAAAGCACATTGGCGATCGACTCTTTCCATGCCGTAGATCGACTGAGGATTCTGGCCAATAACGGAATTTCAAGGCCAACTAGCGTGCCAATCACAATGATCAAACCAAACATGACTGGCTGATACATCGCGTGATAGGGAAACATCAAAAACAGCAGACTGCTGCAGAAACCGCCAATCAATGCGACGATGATCTCGATTGCAATGAAGGTTGAAATCAGACCGTCATGAAACCACTTGGAGATAAACGACCCGATCCCCATGGCGAACATGAAAAAACCGATCGTCATCGAAAACTGATAAACGCTGTTGCCAAGCAGGTAGCTGGAAACAGCGGCAATGATCAGTTCGTAAACGATTCCGCAAAGCGCAACGACCAAAACGCTGATCATCATGACCGCGGTCTGCTGCTTTGAAAGCGGCAACGATTCCAGCGATTCGGTTGGCGTTTGGGGGACGTTCGATTCGTCAGCGAGTTGAGTAGATTCCATGAAGTATTGGTGTTGGCTGATGGCGGACAGGCTAGTGCTGGAAGTTGAAAATAACTTTTTGTGGGAAACGTTGAGTCTGATTCTTGCGCGCGAAAAAGCGTAGCACGATGTTGAATCGCAACTCAAGCTATTTGCACCAGTAAAAAAGCCACCAGTCTCAACCGGTGGCTCCTGTTCTTGCAACGTTGAATTTTCGTGTCGACAACGACTACTTTCCGAAGCTCATTCCTCGTGATCCGGAACGTGATCTTGCAGAAGAAGAACGAGCCGCTGCTTTGGCTTTGGAAACTGCGGCGCTGTGATAATTTTTGGAACTCATGGTGGTCTTGCCGTAGTCAGGCTTCAAACCGGCTCGCGATCCTGAGTAGTAATTGCGATTTCGACCCATCATCGATCCGATCATATAACCGGTAAAGAATCCTCCTCCGCGATAGCGATGATCGCGATAGTGCCCGCCACCGTCAGAGGCAATAACGCGATTTCGTGCTTCATCGATCTCAATCGTGAACAGCTCTTTCTCGTTTGCGTCTTTTACCTTGTCGTTGTCCGTGTCAGCAAAACCCTTTATGGCTCCTGATTCGTGCATCATGACACCTACAGGTGTCGACGAAACTTTTGCTGCGTTCAGTTTCGTACGAAACAGAGCGACGAACTCTTCCTGCTTGGCTTTGTCTTCTTCTTTGACAACTTCGATTCCGACGACTTCTTCCTTTTTCGCTTCGCCGTCTTCGCCATCAGCTTTGGCCGCAGCGACGTCTTTGCCATCAAGTTCGTTCAGAGTCGCCTGGAAAATATCCAGCACCTTGTTCAGATCGACAATGTTGACTGAATTCGATTGGCAACCGCCGACGGTTGTTAGTACGAGTGCCAAGCCAAGAATAATACTTGCGATTCGCATTGCTGGTTCCTGCCGCGAAGGGTTGATAATGGGAAATGGTGGCGTTCACGCCAACAGAAATCATATTACATTTCTGACAACTGACGCAAGCAAGATATCAAACGATATCGTACCGGAAGTGGATTTCGTCTGTGCCGTCCTCGTAATAGTCGAACAAACTGCCGTCTTTTCGAAATCGACAGCGGGTCATAAACTCCGGCGCATGCTCCAAATCGCTCGGAAAAGCCATGAAAATGACCCGGCCGCCCCAGTCCTGCACCTGTTCCTTGATCATGTTGAAACTGGACGGGTCGGTGCCTTCGTCGTCAAGTTCCCACGCGAGCCAATAAGCTCCATCGCATTCCGGGATTTCGTCAACATCCGTTAAACGAATTTGTTTTGAGTTCATTTCGTGCTGGTGATCCGGCCCCCGATCCTCGAGACGCATCGCATAAGTAATCTGGTTTTCGTTCTTGTCGTAGTAATCGGCATGCCGCATTTCCTCCAGAAAACCCACAGCCCGATAAGCCTCTCTGGCATCGCGATAGATGTCGCCGTCTTCCGGATCGTAGTAGTCGGAAGTATTCACAAAAGCCTTGCGGCATCCTTCACGCCGAATCTGATCGATAAGGTTTTCCAAAAGAACCCTTCCGTAGCCGCGGCCGATAAATTCGCGAGTCAAATACGTCCAAGAAATACCGTAAGATCGATCCGTGCCTTCGATCGGAGTCGCACCCGTGACTCCAATAATTCGTGAATCCAGTTCCAGAACGTATTGTCCCTGCAAGCTTGCTGCGTAGGTCGTTTGTGCCCAAGCGTAGTCGTCTTCGTCATGATCGTTGATGATTCTGAGTGCCTCATTGACGTCGCCAGAATTCATTGGGCGAAAGAATGGTTCGCTCATTTCACATCTCCGTTAAGTGTTTTCCCGTTCGGCAAACGCCCTCGCGAAACCGATTGAATCTGCATCGTGGAAGCATCAAAAGTTTCAAACAGCAGTGCCAAACCTGCGACCGCATCCATGTCGTTGGAACATGTAAAAAGGTCGACACAAACAACACCGTGCTCCGGCCATGTATGAACTGCCAAATGAGATTCGGCAATCACCACCACTCCACTGAGCCCTTGCGGATTGAATTCGTGAAACGAACTGGTGACGATGGTGGCCTTAATCTTGCGAGCCGTCGCAAGCATCACTTCCTCCAGCTCATCCGCCTTCTTGGAAATAGAACGACAGCCGGAAAAATCGACCAGCAGATGTTGGCCAAGCCCATTGAACTGTTTCAATTCAATGGACAGAACTTCTTCGACCGAACGAAAGACCCGTTCATCGATCACTTCGCGGCTCATTGGAAAATCTGAAAATTCTGAATTCATCCCGGATTATTCACGATGCGTGGGCGTCGACATGGAGACAGCTGCTCATTGGTGTATTGTTCAAGGTTTGTGGTTTTGACAGGTCACCCACGACGTGAAATTGACGAATTTGCAAAACTTGCCTCCGCCTCCGGATAGTGCCTTCAAAGGAAAAACCAGACGCCTGTCGTCATGAATAATTCCGGTTCATCAGCCAACACAGGTCATAGGCATCGTTTTGCTTTTATCCCGGATTATTGTGCACGCACAACAATCCCGTGGCCAGTATTCATCCTGTGAATCTGACAGACGATAAAAAAGAGAACGAGCACTCGACCAAGTCACACGGAAAATTCGCAGAAATGATTCAGCTGTTTCAGGAACGGCATCGATATCACGATCGATGATTGAAATGCCTATCAGCAGCCGCCATCACTGCTTTTTTCAACGTCGGAACTGCCCAAGCTGACACTGACACTTTCAGGGCTGCAACAATCAGACGCAATTGCGATCGTATCGTTGTAGCTGGCTCCCTTTGTCTCGCGAGGATCCCGCAATCGCGTTGTCGAGCAGTCGAACTGCTGGGCTGACTCGGCGGAAACGGGCTGACGAGGCTCAACGAACTCGAACATGCTCGCATAGGGTTCACGTTTGTAGAGCTCAAAAGTTTTTTCGCAAACCGCGTAGCGTTTTCCGCGCTCCATCGGATGACCGTCGTCATCGGTCACCGATTTGAACGGGCCTTTATAGATCACCGCCTGATTCCGCTCGATGCAGGGTCCTTCTTTTCCTTTGTAAGCACAAACCGTCATCGAACGAAATTCGATGCCCTGTACCGTCTGCCATGGCTCCTTGTCGAACTTCAAAATTTCAACGCCGTGAAAGCCAGCGTCTTCGAAAGCTTGCAAAAACCCGTCTTCACGAAACGCCCCCGATATACAACCGCTCCAGAGTTCCGCATCTTTCTGCATGTCCGCCGGAACGTCTTCGTCGCAAACGATATCGCTGATCACCGCGCGGCCACCATTGTTTAGAACGCGATAGATCTCGGAAAACAATTGCTTCCTTGCATCGTTGCCCACAAGGTTTAAAACGCAATTTGAAACCACAACATCAATCGAATCTGATTTGATAAGCGATTCCGCTTCGCTCAACTCGCGAGTCTTCTCCTCAAGCGCCAGAAATCCGTTGGCGTCATTGACCGGCTGCGACTGCAGGTAGGTTTCCAATTGCTCAAGATCCAAAGCAAGATCCTGAATCCGCCCCTTACGGAACTCGACGTTGTCGTAGCCAATCCGTTGAGCCACCGTTGGGGCGTGGCGCCGCGCAACATCCAACATTGCATCGGTCATGTCCACGCCGATGACTTTGCCGCTGGCGCCAACGACCTGCGA
>CAYZPA010000032.1:10237-57883 GCA_964479855.1 uncultured Pirellulaceae bacterium | reverse complement strand
GGCAGAGCCAACAGATTTACAGTCTGTCCCGTTTGACCGCTTCGGTACCCCCCCGAGTCAGCTTACGGCTTTAAAAACAGCAAGCAAAACAATTCATCAGGGTCAAGTTGCGATACCGTTTTGGTGACGCACCTCTAATTCATCAAGAGCCAGCGGAGGGGTTCGAACCCACGACCTACGGTTTACAAAACCGTTGCTCTGCCAACTGAGCTACGCTGGCTGACTTTGAAGTTTCGGTAATATATTAAAATCGAGTTTCGTCGCAATACGAAAATGACACGTTTCATGCCATTTCGGTTCACAGCCAAAACCAATGCTTGCTCGCTTTTCGTCTGAGCCCATGCTGTTTTCGACTTTCACCCGCCGTAAATTGAGGAATTTCGCAGATTTAGCTCAATCGGACCCACTCAGGCTCGATCGCCAAACGTAATGAATCAGTTCAACCATCCGGCCAACCGGACCATGAACGATCAAAAACGCCACTCAGGACAGAACCAAACGTTCCAACTCGCCAAAGTTCAGCTTTCCCAAAGTTCAGCTTTTCCAAAGTTCAACTTTTCAACGGCCAATTTTCAAGCCATAGTGAACGGGCATCCGTAGCAAAACGGGCTGCCACCATAAACGAGCAGCCATTCGCCCCGCAGAATCCGCCGCGCCATGATCGTCGCTTCGTCACTTTCCCGCCATTACGGATCAGGCAACACTCGTGTCGCAGCTCTGGATAACGTCTCTTTCTCAATTGCCGAAGCTGAAAAAGTCGCCTTCCTGGGCAGGTCCGGGTCAGGAAAATCGACATTGCTAAACCTACTCGCAGCCATGGACTCGCCCTCATCAGGCTCCCTAACCGTCAACGGCACTCAGCCCGCAAAGCTTGACGCCGCAGAAAAAGCAGCTTTCCGACTGCATCAAGTAGGCGTCGTGTTTCAGTCCTTTCAGCTGATCCCACAAAGAACCGCCGCTCAAAATGTCGAACTTCCTTTGATCCTGGCGGGTACGCCTGCATCCGAAAGACGGGATCGAGTGCATGCTCTCCTAAAGAAAGTTGGGCTTGAAAAACGAGTCAATCATCGACCGTGGCAACTTTCTGGCGGCGAACAGCAACGGGTCTCGATCGCGAGGGCGATGGTAAACGAGCCTCCGATCGTTTTGGCTGACGAGCCAACGGGCAATCTGGACACCCAGAACGCGAAGGCGGTGATGGACCTGATGCTGGAACTGATCGAAGCCAATAATGCCACGTTGTTTCTGATCACTCACGATCAATCATTGGCAAAGGAAGCCGCCGACCGAGTCGAAACGCTTCGCGATGGAAGGCTGGTCACGGCGTGAAATTTTCAGAATTGTCCGCCATGGCGGCACACAACCTTTGGACGCGACGCTCCCGAACCGCTTTCAACACGTTCGGGATCATCGTCAGCTGCTCTCTGCTACTGCTGGTCATGGCAGGAACTCGCGGCGCTCGAGATGGGCTCATCAATCTGTTTGAACAGTCTGAATTTGCGACCAAACTGGCGATCCTACCGGGCCGAATGAAAACGGTTGAGAACGAGCCGCCAAAAGAAAAACTCCAGCTGGAATCGGGCATCGCTCCCCAACGCGAGGCAAGACTCCGGGAAAAGCTTGAAAAAGAATGGGAACGCAAAAACCTGCCTCGCACGAAAATTGGCGATACCGAGCTCGCGAAATTGCGTGACACGTCGCCGCTGATTTCCGTCCTGCCCACACGAGCCCTTTCCTGCCAGCTGGACCTTGAAGGCCAAAAAGTTGCCGCTCGAATTGGATGCTTCTCACTTGCTGACAATCAGCTGATCGATCGCGTCATCGCCGGCAGCCCTCCCAAAGAAAACGAAAGTCGCAACCGAATTTGGATTGATGAATTTCGAGCTTACGAGATGGGCTTCAGAACAGACGAGGAACTCGAAACGCTCGTTGGCAAACGCGTCAAACTTCGATTCAAAATCGCAGCAGCGAGCCTGCCTCCAAATCTCAAACGCATGGCGAGCATGTTTGGCCTTTCGTCATCTCGAGCCGCCGAAATCGACCAAATCGCAGACGCTCTTCGCAAGCTTTTCGCGGCAGTCGACGACACAGACCTGAATGACCTCGAAAAACAGATCGTTCGCTCCGCCGCCGAAAAAATGGGACTTGGGCCGCAACCTGAGGATTCAGAAACCAAGACGGATGCGAAAAACGAGCCTTTTATCTACCGTGATTTTTTGATTGCCGGGATCGTAAAACCACCCGAAATCTCAACCAGCTCAATCTTCACTGTCCCACGGGCCAATCAAAATTCAGAGCTGCTGATCGACTTTCGCGACCATGCGGAAATCCACCATGTCACCAACCCAAATCACACTCACTTTTACTGCATCGCGACGGTCAAAAGCCCTACCGACCTCGAAGCCGCCGTTGATGCCGTTGAAAACCAAGGTTTTGAGACCCGGTCGGCAATCGGAATCCTTCAGAGGGCAGACGAAGAACTCTGGAAGGTCAGGCTGATCGTGGCGGCACTGGCTTTGGTCATCATGCTGATCGCATCAGTCGGAATCATGAACACAATGATCATTGCCGTGATGGAAAGGACCCCAGAATTCGGCATCATGAAAGCCGTCGGCGCCAATGATTCGGACATCCGAAGACTGATGCTGCTCGAGGCCGCCCTAACCGGCGTCCTGGGAGTTGCGATCTCACTGATCCTCGTACGAATCGTGGATGGACTCGCAAGCGGATTCGCTCGTCAGTACATCGAATCTCGCCTCAAGGAAGATTTTGAATTCAGCGTCTTCGTTTACTCGTTGAGCGACACGCTGATTGTGGTTGCAATCGCGATTGCCGTCTGCACGCTTGCCAGCCTGATCCCGTCAAACCGGGCCGCCAAACTGGACCCGGTTGTCGCGATGCGAAGCCGCTGATCTGCCGTTAATCGGCCGCTACTTCCGAAGCGTCGACATGCCTCCGTCGACTCCAATCACTTGCCCCGTTACCCAGCCGCTGCTTTCGCCAAGCAAGAAATCCGTGACCCCCACGAAGTCATCGATGGTTCCCGTGCGCTGCAGCGGGTACTTCTCTCCCATGGCTGCAATTTTCTCTTCGCTGGAAAAGAACCGCTTGGTCAGCGGCGTGTCGGTCAGAGCCGGAGCAACACAATTCACCCGCGTCGCTGGCGAAAGCTCGGCGGCCAAGGTTCGAGTCAACCCTTCAACGGCGCCTTTGGAAGCTGCGATCGAAGCGTGCGCGAACATGCCTTGTCCGACGGCAACGGTGCTGAACAGAACCACGCTCGAATTGCCAGATTTCTTCAGAGCCGGCAATGCAGCCTGGATCACTTTCACGGCCCCGACAACATTGACCTCGAAGTCCTCCCGAAAAACTTCCGGCTTCAGCGATTTAAACGATTTCAGGTTCAGGCTTCCAGGGCAGTAAACCAGCCCATCAATTGACTCGGGAAGATCAGAGCCGTCGAAGTCACCGTGAGTCACATCCGCCACGACGTGCGTTACGTTGGCGACTCCTTCAAGCCCGCCGATGGTTCGGCTGTACACCACAACCTGATCGCCTCGGCTGGCAAGCTGCTTAACGATTCCCAGCCCAATCCCGGAACTGCCACCGACAACCACATAATTCTTCGTCATACTTTCACCCAAAATTAGCCGTACTTCAAGAATGCGATAACCGGAGGAACGCATCTTTTGTCACAGCAACGCAAGAATCTTGCAAGTCGACGAAGCAGGCTCAAAATCGCGAACTGAAAGAACTGCTAACAAGAAAGCGGCTTTCCACCACTTTCAAATTCTGGAGCATGCCCTCAGGGATTCGAACCCCGACCAACTGGTGCGCTTCAAAGGACCAACCAGACGCCCCTGTCGTCGTAAACAAACTTTGCTTCTCGTTCCAACTTTGCTTCTCGTTCCAAGGCTCCGCCTTGGAATGACAAGAAACAGAGGCTCCGCCTCTATGCAGTTGTTTCGAAGGCGGAGCCTTCAGGCCAGTTCATTACCGGGCGGAGTCCGGTAACGAGGGATCAGTTGGCCATTGGTTAACGTCTTAATTTCTTGGAGAGCCCGCGAAAGATCGCTGGCACGCCCTCGAATATAGCAAACGCAATTGCATTTCCGACAGCTCGTTCTCCGACATCCTCGGCGGCAGATTCGAAAGTGTTGGGTGATCCATTAAGATTGAGCGGCTCCTGACCATTGCGAATTCTGTCAACGTTTGGATTTTTGTAGCCATAGCCTTGCCGCCACAGTTCATCAGTCCGCTCTTCCTGCTCGCCCTTGAAAAGGGAATACTCGGGCTGAAGGGTGCGGCATCCAGATAGTGAGATAAACGTAACAAGTGCGAAACAGGTGATTGATTTCATTCCGTTGCTCCAGTCGATAATTCGAGCGGAAACTTAGCGAAAACATGTCCTAACCGGAAGCCGGAAGAACGACTGGCGGTTGAATTCAGATGTGAAGATAATAAATCTGCTAGCGAAGACTGCCTCTCTGCCTCTCGTTCCAAGGCTCCGCCTTGGAACGACAAGAAACAGAGGCTCCGCCTCTTTGCGGTTGTTACGAAGGCGGAGCCTTCAGGCCAGCCCATTACCGGGCGGAGCCCGGTAACGAGGGAAGTCAAACGCTCATTCTTTATCACGCGTTATGCGGCGGGTGGCCAAGGCTTGTCAACACCATAGGACTGTCGCTGCTCTGCTTCGGACAACACTCCGTCTTTGGCGATAGTAATGTACCCGAGAGATTTTGAATCGGGAAATTCGAACTGTAGTTCGATCTCACCAGCTTGATATTCGTAAAACAGTATCAATTCGCCATCGGACGAGTCCCTCCAGTACGGTTCGCCAAACGTTTTCTCGATCTCCGTAGGTGATGTATTTGGTGTGATCGAAACCGCGTTGCCAGAACAGAAGAACTCACCTTGATAGTCACCCAGAGTGATGAACAAGCTGTTCAGGTTCTGGTCGTCTGACTCAATCTCAACCCCCTGTTGATCAAGACCAGAATTGGGCATGGAGGTTCCCACCGCGACGCCATCAAGCGAGTAAGTCGCCAAGTCTACGCCGGTCATGTCTATTGTCTCCGATTGCTTAATATTATTGCAGCCAGCGTTCAAACTGGTAAGTAAGATAGTAAAAATCAAAATCCCTAATCTTATAATGTCCACCGAAGTTCAAACGCGATAAAACGAATTGCGATCATTTAACTTTCTGGTCACCGAACGGATTACCAACCAACTCTCCCTGAGACTCATCTTCTTCGACCACGTCCGACTCCGATTCCAAAACTTCGCTTAACTGCTCACGGACACGCTGAGCTTCCACAGTTTCTGGATACTTGCTGATCAACGACTTACCTAGCCGCTCACGAACATTGACGGCCCGATCCGGATCAAGGTACTTTTGGTACACGGTCATCGCTCGCTTGCGGCGATTTTCGAAAAGCTGCCTTACCGACTCGCGAGCTTGCTCGGAGCTCCAATTCGTCTTCCCAAGCTCCTCCCGCGATCGAGGCTTCTTGCCATTGAGCCGAGCTTCAAAATATCGCTGCCAACCAATTGATTTCGGAGACGCGTCAAATTTGCTATGAAAGCTGTCAATCTGCCGAATCAAACCAACGCAAGCCGTGCTGTTGAGACGATCAACCTCCAGGCCTTCTAACATGTCCAGAAAGCCTTCGTCTTCCAGTTCCGAAACCGCCAACAACAACTTCTGTTGAGACGCAAACGATCGCCCCAATGCTGTCGGCTGCGAAGTCTGGAAGAAGTCGCTGGTCTCCTTGATGACACTTGCCCATTGTCGGTGAGCTTCTTTCGGAGACTCCAACACCGACGGCATTTTCCTGGAGAACAAACCGAAGGTGGCCTGATGCATCAACGCCTGCCCCTTGGACCGTGTCACCTTCGATCGCGACTT
This sequence comes from uncultured Pirellulaceae bacterium, assembly GCA_964479855.1. Classification (GTDB taxonomy): domain Bacteria; phylum Planctomycetota; class Planctomycetia; order Pirellulales; family Pirellulaceae; genus Mariniblastus. The sequence goes on along the minus strand of CAYZPA010000032.1, from coordinate 51,975 downwards.
CAGCATCGGCAGCAAACTTTCCTCCAACAACCTGTGGCGAGCCGGCCAACCGTCGAAACCGTTTTCCATCACCTGGCGGACCGCCCGCTCCTGCAAAGGGCCGCTGGTCGTCAGCAATCGCTGCACGTAGTCGCTGATGCGCAAAAACCGAAAACGCCCACCCGTTTTATTAGCGATGTACTCCATCGCCCTACGCGTCTTTTCAACTTCGAGCGAAATCGTATTGACCGGAACGGCGTCGCCGCGACTGGTGTATTGGTCAACAATCGCACGCGTCTTGGGTCGGCCGTCGGCTCTCTCAGAAACGAACTCTCCGTCACTGAGCATGAAGATCGCATCGGGTCGCATCGAGAAAGCAATTTTCAAACCTTCCCGAGGATCTGTTCCATGAGTCAACCTTACGCCGTCAAGCCAATCGCGAAAACGAGCTTTATTCTTTCGTGTTGCTGCGATCAATTCGTGATCGCCATCAAGGTCATGGTCGAACATGGCTTTCGTGTTATGAGCGAACATCACCACGTAAAATTCCTGATGCGGCTGCAAGCTGTTGATCGCCTGCAGCAGCTCTGCCTTCGCGACGTCGTAGCGGTTGAACGCTTCGGTGCTGGTGTGATTCTTCGAGCCATATTCCATGCTCGTCGATCGATCGACCACAAAAACAAACTTCCGTCCAGATGCCTTGGTGCCGAAAAACGTCGCCGACTTTCCATCTCCAGTTCCACTGTTGGCAACTCCGGATTCAAAAGCCTTCTCTTCTTCGGCGGACAGCGACTCGCTCAAATCCGAAAGCTTCAAACCATCCAACTCGGCCGTTTCTTCGGTCAGTTCTTCTTCAAATTCCTCATTGAGTTTTTCGTTTTCAAGATTGATCTCCTCGGCTGCCAGATCAAGGTCTTCCAGGTCAAAAGCCATCAGATCTTCGTCCGCTGCGGCTGGTCCATCCGCCATATCCAGAAACAACCTCGAATCACCGAGCCCGGATTGAACAAGCAACAAGGACATGAACAGCAGCAGAACGACGTGCAGGAAAAGTGACACGAAGAACCCGGAATTTCGCCGCAGCCATGCAGCCGTAAAAATCATGCGCCAGTGAAACGGCTCTTCGTCTCGCGTCTGCACTTCAATTTCGGGTTCGCGTTTAGGTCGCCGACGCCGTTTCGACTTCCGGGCAATCGGCACCGCAGATGGCACCGCAGATGGCACGCTGGTCGATCGTGCGTCCGCCGAAGAATCAACAACTGCTGAAGAGCTCAGTTTCCGGTCCGCTTTCCGATCTGGATCAGCAGTCGCGGCTTCCGTCACATCAACGCGTGCTTGAGCCATCGACGCTGGTTTCTTTTGAGAACGATCGCCAGAGCCACTTTTCTCGACAACCGTTTCTTGCTCGGAAAACTTCTCCTCAGACGCATCGAACGAGCTTTTCAAATTGCCCGTAATTTCTTCGACGTTCAGCGAAGAAAAAAATTCGTTCGTGGAAGCCAAACTTGCCCCGGTAGCGCGCACCTGCACAGGCGTCACCGACGGGAGCCTTAAAACTTCCGCTGATGCATCGTCCGCTGGTTGATCGGACTTCTCCATTTCTTGCCTTCTTCTGATGCCTATTCCTACATCAACTGTATCCCACGCCTGCGGATCACTCAAATCAAAACGTGATTTGGTGCAAAAGTCTACAGCTAACCGCCTTGAAACCGCGGTAGTTCGAATGATTCCAGTCTCAACCCGGATTATTCACGAGGCGTGGGCGTCGACATGGAGAAGGCTTGTTTCGTTGGGGTATTGTTTCATGTTTGTGGATTCGACAGTTCACCCACGAGGTGAGATTAACGAATTTGCAAAACGTGTAGCCACTTCTGGAGAATTGACTCAAAGGGCAAACCGGACGCCTGTCGTCGTGAATAATTCCGGCTCAAAACAGGTTAAACTGGAAAGCAGACTTTCTGTGAGAAAATCGATGCTTCACGACTCCAAATCAGACACTGGGACCAGCCTAATTCTGCGTTTGCGCGAAAATGAGACGCTGGCATGGAACGAGCTGCTTGAACTTTACGCACCGCTGGTTTTTCACTGGTGCCATGAGTGCAAACTTCAATCGTGCGATGCGGCCGATGTCATGCAGGAAGTCTTCTCCGCAGTTTCACGCTCGATTCAACGATTTCAAAAGCACCGCGACGGATCGCTGAGAGGCTGGCTGTGGACCATTACCCAGAACCAAATCAGAGATTTCTGGCGAAAGCAGAATCGCCAAGCTGCAAAAGGTGGAACGGTCGCCCATTGGCAGATGAACCAACTGCTTGACGACATCAACGACGAACCCACTACGGAACTGGAAAACTCAAGGCTCCTGCATCGAGCCCTCGAACAGATCGAAAATGATTTTCAACCGCAAACGTGGACCGCCTTCTGGCGAAGTGCGATTGAGGGCCACAACAACGCCTGGATCGCTGAAGAGCTGGCAATCAGCGTCAACAGCGTTCGGCAAGCCAAGAGCCGTGTGCTGAGGCGGCTGCGAGAGCAGCTTGGGGAGCTGTAATTCTGGCACCCATTGAGCCCATCCTGGAAAGCCGCAGAAATCGGATCGAAAAATCCCATTTTTTTGTGTCGCGCTCGTTCGTTGTTCTTTTAGGAGCCCTTTTCGACCAGGAAAAAACATGAACGACGCAATGCGATGCCTGACCCGGGATGAACTCAAAAGCTTTCTCTTGGGTAAACTGCCGAACGATTTCTCCGATCAGATAAGCCAGCACCTTGACCTGTGCAACACCTGTGAAGACACCGTTGTCGGACTGGAGCAAACTTGCGACAGCCTAATCATGTCGCTCCGGGAAAACCGGGCTTCTTCAAAAGACTCCTCTGTAGCCTGTTACGAAAAAAATCCGGACTTTAATTTAGCGGTTGCCGCCTCTCAACAGTTGCTGCAACAACACCATGAAGCTCCTGAAATCGCAAAATCTCCGCAACGAATCGGCGACTATGAAATTCTGTCCACGATCGGTCGCGGCGGAATGGGGAGCGTTTACAAAGCCCGTCACATGCGGCTGGAAAAACTTGTCGCGATCAAGATTCTGCCGCATCGAAAAATGAGATCGCCAGATGCTGTCGCTCGGTTCAATCGCGAAATGAAGATCATCGGCCAGATGTCACATCCGGCCGTTGTGACCGCCTTCGATGCTGGCGAAGAAGAAGGGACTCACTACCTGGTGATGGAATTGATTCAGGGTATGGATCTTGGCCAAATCGTTCGGCTTGGAGGCCCGTTGCCAATACCCGAAGCCTGTGAACTTGTTCGGCAAAGCGCGACCGGCGTCCAATATGCTCACGATCAGGGAGTCGTTCATCGAGACGTGAAGCCATCGAATTTGATGCTGAGCGAACAGGGCGAAGTCAAGCTTTTGGATCTTGGCCTGGCAACACTTGGTAGTCTTGACGGAACGGTCGACGAGCTGACCACCATCGGGCAGCTTATGGGCACGCTGGACTACATGGCTCCGGAACAATGCGGCAGCCATGAACCCATCACCGTAAAAAGCGACATCTACGGCCTCGCAGCAACGCTTTACAAATTACTTACTGGCACCTCGCCATATTCGACAGTACAAAACGATACACCACTGAAAAAGTTGCGAGCCATGGCCTGCAGTCTGCCTGTCCCGATTCGCAATCGCAGCGAGTCAATCCCGACCAAGCTTGCGAAAGTAATCGACATGTGTCTGTCTTCTGAGCCATCGGATCGCTTTGAAACAGCCACCGAATTTGCCGAAGCAATCGAACCTTTTTCGAAACCACACGACCTGACGGCGTTGCTTTCCAATACGAAACAGCTTCGCTCAAAACAGCTCGACGTCGTGGTGAAAACGAAGCTGCCGGTCAAGAATCCAGCCAATGACCGCGACCTGAACTCAATCACCGCCGCGGAACAACCCTCGCGTGTCGAAACACGTTCAAGGTTCGGAAACCTGTTGCGAATCGTTAGCATGGCTGCATTTTTTGGCGGGCTGATCTGGGCCGGGATCGTCATTTATCTTCAGACCAACACGGGTCAGGTTGTGATCGAATCGGAGGTCGAAGACGTCAAAGTGACGTTGTTCAAAAACGACACGCCATCGAAAGAATTCACGATCGAACACGATTCCGAGTCGACTCGACTTTACGCGGGTGACTATCGCGTCCAAATTGACGGCGATTCTGATTCACTTGCAATCGAGAACGGCGAATTCCAATTGAAGCGAGGCGAAATCGTCGTTGTGCGAATACGCGAAGAAAAAGGGGAGCCGCAATCTTTCGTAACGGCAAGCAAGGACGTCGAAGCTTCCGCAGAAGTCGAGACCAGCGCGGGCCAAAAGGAGCTAAGCCCGACCTACGAAGGCAGGGATTTAGCTTGGTGGATCGACAACGTTGGGAGCCAAAAGATTGATGAGATGCGGAAGGCGATGAACAGCCTGAGGCTTCTAACTCCGATGGATGATCAAATTTCCTCAGTTCAAAAATGCTTGGATCGGCACCAAAACGAACTCTCGACCAAAATCCAATCCGAAATCATCTACAAAATTGCACCTCTCGCAACCGACGATCAAATTGCAGAGATGCTGTTGGACTACTGCGTCGAACTGCATATTGGCGAATATCGTTTTGCAGAATACTACCCGGCGTTCGCCGAGTTCGCACCACAGGGGTTTGCAATCGAACCAACGCTGTTGTTCATCGCGGAATACAACCCGTCGGCCTTGGTCCGCAAGATCAACAAGCTTGCACAGTCAGAAAACACCCGGCTTCAGGAATTGGCTGTGTTTTGTGCTGCCGAGCTACAAACTCCACATGACGAACCATGGGCAAACCCAGATTTCAAGCTCGACCGAAATTGGCTGGATGCGATCGCAGAAACCGCCAAGGTAGAAAATTTGAATGCACTGCCGTTAATGATTGAGAATTTTCCCAATGAGCCGCAAACCATCAAGCTGGTTCAAGCACAGAACAATCCGTCGACTCTGATTTACCTGATCACTTCTGGATGCAATGACCGGTCCATCGCCTCCTCGCTACTAAATCGAAAGTATGAAAAAGCTGAAATGATGAGCAATATCTGGCCTGCGGCGACGTCCATGTTCTTTGAGAAAGGCAACTCCAAGTTGGTCGACGCAATCTTCGAAGCCCTCGAAAATCCTGACTGGGGAAATGAAGTATTCGAAAGCATCAGTTCGGTATCTCTGGCAAAACTGAAGGCTCATTCGGACGTACCCGGGCACTATCGAATTTATTGGCAATCCGCTGCCACGCCGCGGCAGGCGATGCTGCGATTCTTGACTCCAGTTAAGTACAACAAGCCTTTGATGGGAATGGGAACAGCGGCTAAAACATTCAATATCCCTGAGGAGGAATTTGAATTAATCAATGCGGACTTTAACTCTCGCATGCGGGCGACTTTGTACAAACAGTTCGAACTGGATTTTTCAAAACTCGACGAGGACATGAAACGCCAAATTTTCGTTTGTGCGGATGCAGCTCTGGCAGCGAGCAGCGAAGTAGAATGGGTGGCTCCAAACAAAGGCAATTTCTGGTACACGGAAATTCCGTTGTATCGCGGCAAATCATTTGAACAGTGGCTGGCAGAAGTCAATGAATCGCCATCAGTCGAAGCGATCCAAGGCCTTGCCGCTTTACAGACTTTTGGCAAAGACGAACCGGCTTTCGTTTCTAAAGTGGTCCCACTGCTTCGCAAAGTTAACTTTGACGGACTTGAGACAGGCCAACTCGATCGCAAAGCGAAAGCGGCACTTAATCTTTTTCCTGAAGAGAAAAACATTCTGATCAATAGAGGGCGAAAACGAACAAGCCTAAGCCTAAGGCTAAGGCTAAGCTATCGAACAACGAAGTATTTATTGGAGCACATCGCTAACTTTGAAGAGGCCGACGCCAACTTCCTGCTGGCAGTGCTACTTCGGAATCGAGCCGAATTGGTAAAAGCTAAACTAACTGGCGAAATAAAATCTTTCCTTGCATCTTGCCTTGAATCAGACGATGACACGACTGTTCGAAGAGGGCTCTTTGTTAGCCTTACCATTTCCAGTCCTGTCCATGTCTTTGGCAAGCCCAGCGAAACGGGATTGCCCAACGGAGCATTTCGGCCATGGCTCATATCCACAAAAGGCCGGTCGAGAGTGCGAGCCATTCTTGAATCCAACCCATCTATGAGTTCATGGGTTTATTCGGTTGCAAACTCAGTTCACGAATACGCGGCGCGAGACGATGTTGGTGGGATCGGGATCAATATCGACACTTCCGACCCGGCAAAGGTCGCGGCCGTGCTCAAACTACTTGGCCGCCTTAAATCAAATTCACAGCTAGAACTTCCGCACCAAGCACGCCAACGGCTTTTGGATCCGCCAAGTTTCCTGGACTGGCTCATCGTCAAATTACTGGATGAAAATCCGGAATGGCTTATTCAAAGCCACCAACCCGAAAATTACGAGCCTTGGTCGGGAAAGGTGCTCGAACCCGCGACCGGCGCCCCCACCCATCAGACATTGCTCGAAACCATTGCGGGGGCCTTGGACGACGGGAAGTGCCGGCTTCCGTGGCCGGTAAACTGCAATGATGAACAACAGGCTTCAACCAATCAGGCGATCAGCAACTTGCGAGATCGAGCCGAATCGGCAACAGGGTCACTGAAGAAGAAGATCGGTCGAGTATTGGGAAAGTACGATTCCCTGAGCCCGCAGTTTCCTCGGCAGGTTCCTATCAACTAGTGGCTGATAGTTGGCCACGAATTACTACTCTTGGCTACGCTATTGGATCCACTTTTATCCATCAACCAAAATTCCCCTTTGTTCCGACTCAGAATCGCTTAACGTGCTGCCACCAAAATGGCGATAAACTCCCGGTATTCGCGGAACTTTATCTATTGACAGTACTGCACAATTCAATAGATTTAGCGATTCGCTCGAGAGACCCGGTCGGGTCTGCGGGAGAGGTATACCATTGCCTCCCTTTTGGCATCGATGCTCTGATCTTGATTAGGGAGCATAGGAACGCCTCAAAACCGCATTTATGTAAGAAACAGCCCTAAAAAGCCTTAAAAGATGCCAACCATCAATCAGCTTGTTCGCAAGCGACGAAAAGCAAAACGCAAATTCACAAAGTCTCCGGTACTGGAGAAATGCCCGCAAAAGCAGGGCGTTTGTCTTCAAGTACGTACGATGACGCCGAAAAAGCCGAACTCGGCTCTTCGGAAGATTACGCGTGTGCGGCTCTCAAATGGCAAAGAAGTCACCGTTTACATCCCGGGTGAAGGCCACAACCTGCAGGAACACTCGATCGTTCTTGTCCGCGGTGGTCGAGTTCGTGACCTTCCCGGTGTTCGCTATCAGGTCGTTCGTGGTGCTCAGGATGCTTTGGGCGTCGACAAGCGTAAGCAATCTCGTAGCCGTTACGGCGCCAAGAAACAGTAGTCCGTCCGATTGGAAGGCACCGTTTGTCCGAGCCTTTCGTCAAAACTAGAACAGAATACAACCAGAACACAACTTAAGACATTCGCGAAAACTATGGGAAGAATTACATCAAGCCGATCACAGATGAAGCCGGACCCCAAGTTCGATTCATTGTTGGCCAGCAAATTCATCAACTGCCTCATGTGGGACGGTAAGAAGACCGTTGCTCAAAAGGTTTTCTACGATGCGTTGGATGAAATCAAAAAACGGATTCCTGATCAGGAACCGATCGAAGTTTTCAACACGGCAGTCGAAAACGTAAAGCCGTACATCGAAGTTCGCTCCAAGCGTGTCGGCGGTGCGTCTTACCAGGTTCCGATGCAAGTCAACCGAGCACGTCAGCAGTCTCTGGCGATTCGCTGGATCCTGATGGCGATTCGCGACAAGAAAGGTCGCCCGACTCACCTGCGTCTTGCGGATGAATTGGTCGCAGCTTTTAACCGCGAAGGTGTTGCCATGACTCGTCGAGACAACACTCACCGAATGGCCGAAGCCAACAAAGCGTTCGCTCACTTCGCTTGGTAGAACGAATCAAGGAAAGACCGCTTTGTCTTTGATGAAGCGGTTTTTTTATGCGCTGACTCAAACAATACTCTCTCTGCCAACTTCAAACTGACAACCCATGGCCCGGAAACTTCAAAACCTGCGAAACATCGGCATCATCGCTCACATTGATGCCGGCAAAACGACCGTCACCGAGCGAATGTTGTTTCTTTCAGGAGCCAAGCACCGTGTCGGAAAAGTCGACAGCGGAAACACAACGACCGATGACGACGCAGAAGAGCAAGACCGGGGAATCACGATCTACGCCGCGTGTGTGACTTTCGACTGGAAAGACATTCACGTGAACCTTCTCGATACGCCAGGCCACGTTGACTTTACCGCCGAAGTCGAACGTAGTTTGCGAGTGCTTGATGGTGCCGTCGTTGTTTTCAGTGCTCGCGAAGGCGTTGAAGCTCAATCGGAAACCGTTTGGCGACAGGCAGATCGCTACCACGTTCCGCGAGTCGCATTCATCAACAAGCTTGACCGCGAAGGTGCCGACTTCAACCGAGTGTTCGACGAAATCAAAAATCGGCTCGGAGCGAAACCGGTTGCGATTCAAATGCCTGTCGGCCAAGGACCTGCTCACGTCAACGATCCATTCCGCGGGATCATCGACTTGATCAAAATGCGAATGGCGGTCTATTCCGACGAAGGAAAAACGATCAAGGAGACGCCGATTCCAGAAGAGCTCCTCGACGAAGCACAGTTTGCTCGCGAAGAAATGCTGGAAGTCATTTACGAACTGAGCGATGAAGCTGCCGAGCTGGCGATGAGCGGCGAAGAAGTTCCCAACGAATTGATTCGCAAAGCACTCCGCGAAGGAACGCTGGCACAGAAGATCCAGCCCGTCGTCTGCGGATCTGCCCTGCATGGGATTGGAGTTCAGGGTGTTCTGGACAGCGTCAAATATTACCTGCCCAACCCGCTGGATCGCCCTCCGGTAGAAGGCGTGAATCCTCGCAAGACCGATCAAACGGAAACCAGAAAATCGGACGCGAAAGAGCCGCTCTCTGCTTTGGTGTTCAAGATTCTGCCAGCCAAAACGGGAGACCTCTACTGGATTCGCATCTACTCGGGTGAACTGAAAGGCAACTCACGCGTTTACTGCCCGGGCAAAGACAAGAAAGAAAACGTCGCTCAACTGTGGCAGATTCACGCGACTCGCAAGGAACGTGACGGACAACTGGATTCGATCGGACCTGGTGAAATCGTGGGCGTCATTGGTCCGCGCTTTGCGGTCACCGGTGACACGCTTTGCGATCAGAAAGCACCGATCCTGCTGGAATCAATTGACTTTCCAGAAACCGTTATCGAGATGGCGATCGAGCCCGATTCAACTTCTGAACGCGACAAACTGGGCGACATTTTAGAATTGCTGAAGCGACAGGATCCGACTTTCAGAGCCACCGAAAACGAAGAAACAGGTCAAACACTGATCGCCGGAATGGGCGAACTCCATCTGGAAGTGATCAAGAATCGCTTGCTTCGTGATTTCAATTTGAAAGTCAAAGTTCACAAGCCGCGAGTCTCTTATCGGGAATCGATCAGCAAAGCAGTCACGGTCACTGGCGAGTGCAATCGCCTCCATGACAGCCAGCAGATTTTTGGCAAAGTCACTTTGAAAATGGAACCGGACGACAAGGTAGAAGCAGGTGTCAAAGTTTTGAATCGACTTCCCGTTGATTCCATGCCTCCGGAATTTGTACAGACGGTGAAGGATCAGATTAAGGCTCGTGGCGAAGGCGGCGGATCGATCGGTGGTTTTCCGTTGGCCAAAATTCGAGTCACACTCACCGGCGCCGAAGCCAACGAAGAGTCAACATCCACAGCTTTCGCGATTGCCGCCGGCGAAGCGTTTGAGGAAGCACTTCAAAACGCCGGGCCTGTTCTTTTGGAACCGATCATGAAAGTCACGATCACGACTCCGGAAGAATACTACGGAGATTTCCTTGGAGACCTTGCCATGCGGCGAGCTCAGGTCGTCAATACAGACACTCATCTCGGGATGACTCAAATCATTTCTCACACGCCTCTGGCGGAATTGCTCAGCTATTCAGGAGTCATGCGAAGTTTAAGTCAGGGCAGGGCAGGGTGCTCGATGGAACCGCTGGACTACGAACAGGCGCCTGAAGACATCGCCAAAAAATTCATGATGTAGCCAGCCACCGTGTTGTAACGCAACGTCATGCCAAATCTCGAAATCGCCTCCTACGACCGAAACGATTGCCTGCTTTGCCGACTTGATGGCAAAGTCGTTGGCCAAGTGAATATCCGGGATCTGCGTGACGAATTTTTTGGTGGCTATGTCATCTGGAACCTTCTCGTCTACCCACCCTATCGGAAACAGAACATCGCCACCGAATTGATCGCTTGCGTTCTGTGCACTTACGATGACGCTCCGATCTTCATCAATGCAGACCCGTTTCATGACGACAACGGACTGGACCAGGCAGCCCTAATTTCGTGGTACGAAAAACTTGGGTTCACAACGTGGCATGACGAAAAACTCAACCCCGACCGGCGGTGGTTAATATTTGATCGCGACGATTGAGCATCGTAATCATGAAAGGGAGTCAGGCGCGTTTCCGCCTGCTACATGCCCGTGTGCTACTTGCTCGTGTGGCAATCAACCGCCCAACGCATTCGTCCAACGCATCCATTCGAATGCGTTAGACCACGCTGCCGCTCATCGAAGAAGCGAACTTCGCGATGTTAAACGATTGCCAAAAGATCGACAGTGAACAGCAGTGTCGAACCACCAGGGATTCCGCTTCGACCATTAACGCCGTAGGCAAGTTCAGCCGGAATCGCCAGTTCAACGGTGCTGCCGACGTTGATCAACTGCAGCCCTTCGATCCAACCGCTTATGACTCCACCGAGCGGAAATTCGATTCCGTCGTTCGCATCAAATACGGTTCCATCAATGAAGGTGCCTCGATAGTTGACGCGAACCCTGTCCGATGCAGTCGGAGAAGCTCCATCGCCTGCGGTGACGATTCGGTACTGCAGGCCGCTACTTGTTTCAACCCAATCAGGTTTCAGAATATTGTCGCGAAGGTATCTGACCTGCTGAATTAGACGAATGACTTCTGCGTTAACGTAGGCATCAATATCCGTCAGCCCCAAAACTGCGTCGATCGGATGAGCCAGGACGGTATCGACACTTTCGTCATCTCCAGCATCGACCGTATCGATCCCAAAGAAGTTGCCTTGCGAATTCGCAACCGCCGCGACAATCCTATCCGCGCCGGGTCCCCCTCGAAGGTCATCGTTGCCTTCATTTCCAACCACTCGATCGTCGCCACCGTTGCCGTCGATGATGTCGTTTCCGTTTCCGCCAAGGATCGAGTCGTCTCCCTCGCCGCCAGAGATGACATCATTGCCATTTTGGCCAAGGATACGATCGTCTCCGTCTTCTCCATAGATGGTGTCACCGCCTTCTCCGCCGTAGACAAAATCGCGATCTGCTCCAGCGTAGATTTCATCGTCTCCGTCGTTTCCAAAGATGTAGTCGTTGTCATCGCCAGTATTGATGACGTCGTTTTCGGTGCCGCCAGCAACAAAGTCACGCCCAAGGCCTGAGATGATTGAGTCTTCACCTGGTCCGCCGAAGAAACGATCGTTGCCGGTCGAAGTATCCGTTTCCAGAATATTGTCGTTGCCCTGTCCGCCGGCAACAAAGTCGTTGCCATCACCCGGCAGCACGGTATCGTCACCGTTGGCTGCGATCACGGTGTCGTTTCCGCTACCGCTCAGGATGTAATCATTGCCGGCGAAGCCGACGACGCGAGCCGAAATGTCAGTGTAGTTGCGAAAGCGATCGGCGGAGAATGTGCCGCGATAACTGATGCGATTCAGATCCGTAAGAGGAAATCTTCTCTCGGGCATGTTGGCTTCGTCGACGACCAGTTCGTTGCTGCCCGTATCCACAGTGAAGCTCATGTCATTTGCGAATTCCGCGCCTTCCACGTTGGATTCGGCAGCTTGGATGTGCAGTGTATTGGTCGTCGTGTTCATGACGAACACGGAATCTCCTGTCAACATCTCCCGCTTTTCGAGAGCGCCGTAGCCAAAGGAAGATTTACGAATCGAGTTGGAGTGTTTTCGGGTGGGTGCCATTTTCATGACCTTTTGTTGGATTGGATCTGACAAACTGCGCAGACTTCGCTGTTACTTTTATCGGAAAAGTCGACAGCAGATTTCAACGCAATCGGGACAATCGTCAAACTTTGACAGATATCTGCATCCAGCTAGCGGGCATGCCGAACTATTTTTGCGGCGGATTCTCAAGCGGTAGTTCTCGCCGTGCGATCAGGTATTTTTCACAGATAACACCACCGATCAGATGGTTTTGGATAATCTCCTCGAGCACCTGCGGGGTGCACCCGCCGTACCAGGTTCCTTCGGGATAGACGACTGCGATGGGACCACCGCTACAGATTCGCAGGCAATTCGCTTTGGTTCGAAAGATGCCGCCTTGCCCTGTTAGTTTTAATTCCTTCAAGCGCGCTTTGAGGAAGTCCCACGCAGTCAATGATGTCCCAGAGTCACAACATTTTGGTTTCGTAGGGTCCGCACAGAGAAAGATATGCCGGCGTATCTTGGAGATGTGTAAAGTTTCCGCGATCGATTTGAGATCAGGTTCCATTCAAACTCTCCAACTCACTGCCGCAAGCGATTCAGACTTCCGCAACTTGCTCGCCAGACTTTCAGGTTGCTTAGGCAGCTTTCGAACGACCGTCGCATCAGCCCTCGACCCAAATTAGTTCGGCACAAAATCTACCAAAGCCGACCAGAGCTGCCGGTCCAAGCTGCCAAATGATATTCAACTCAGCAACCTAAACACCAAAATCGGCTCCGGCAGGACCGCGACGGATCGGCATCCTACGCTGCACGACCGAGCACGTCGCTATTGAGTTTGTTGTAAAGCGTTTTCAGGCTGATTCCCAATTGCCGAGCTGCCGCTGTTTTGTTTCCGTCGAATTGGTCCAGCGTTGCATAGATGGTTTCCATTTCAATTTCGCGGAGTGATTTTCCGGCAGCCGCGTTGCTGGTGCCTACCAATCGCAGATTCGACAGGGCAGGCAAGTCATCCGCAGCGATCGGAAGTCGATCACTCAAAATGGACGCTCGCTCAATCACGTTTGCAAGTTCGCGAATATTGCCCGGCCACGAGTGCTGTTTCAATTGATCGATAGCAGCTTCGTCGAAAGGAGACTCAAGCCTTGCGGCGTCCGGACGATGGCGAACCAGCAAGTGTTTTGCGAGTTCGGGAATGTCTTCAACACGATCCCGCAACGCCGGTAACTTCATTTCAAATGTGTTGATGCGGTACATCAAGTCTTCGCGAAATTGGCCCGATGCGACCATCTGTGGCAGGTCTCGATGGGTCGCACAAACGATTCTGACATCGACAGAAAACGGTTGGCTCTCGCCGACTCGCCGAACTTCTCCACTTTCCAGAACTCGCAACAAAGAAGCCTGCGTTTGCTTGGGCAGCTCTGCAATTTCATCCAGAAATAACGTTCCACCATGAGCCACTTCAAACAGTCCTTGACGATGCTCTTCGGCTCCCGTGAACGCACCTTTGCAGTGCCCAAAGAGTTCGCTTTCGATCAGGTTCTCAGGAAGTGCTCCACAGTTAATAGCCACAAATGGCTTGTCACGACGCAATGAACTTTCGTGAACCGCCCGAGCAGCAAGCTCCTTTCCGGTCCCTGTCGCGCCATGAATCAAAACGGTCGAATCAGTTGGAGCGACTTTCTGAATCAGCGCTTTGACTCGCTGCATCGTCCGATGATTACCAATCATCTGAGCGGCACCTTCGGATTTTGTCAGCCGACGCTGCAGAGAAATGATCTGTCGATTGAGCTCCTGTCGAACTGCGACTCTTTGAAACATTGCTTTCAAGTCGATCAGTTTGCACGGCTTCTGCAAGTAGTCGAACGCTCCCAGCCTCAACGCCGAAATCGCCGTGTCAGTTGAACCTTTTCCAGTAAGCACAACGGCTTCTGTTTCGGGAGCGATCTGTTTGCATTTTTCGATGACCTCGATCCCATGCATGCCGGGCATGTCCAGGTCGACCAACAAGCAATCGAAGAGGCCTTTTTCAAGTTCTTCAACGGCCGATTGCCCGTCACCGCAAACAGTGACTTCGTGGCCCATGCGAGGAACTTCAGCGGCGATCAATTCTTGCAAATGAATTTCATCATCGGCAAACAGAACCCGCAACGGTGTTTTTAAGGTTTTTGTTTCACGCGGCATGTCGGACAACTTTCTGCTTTTGATTTACCAAAGGCAATGTGATGGTGAATGTTGAACCCTGACCAGGCCCGTCGCTTTCGGCAACGATACGGCCCTGATGGTCTTCGACGATTTGGTAGGTGATCGACAGCCCCAAACCTGTTCCCTGTCCGTCTCGGCGACGAGTGAAAAACGGTTCGAAGAGATGTTGTTTGACTTCTTCGGTCAGACCGCAGCCATTGTCAGCGACTCGCAAAACAGCTTTGCCGTCTTCGCAGCCAACCTTGATTGAAACCGTCCCACCGGATTCCACGCTACCGAGCGCGTTCGTGATCAGATTCAACGCAACCTGTTTGATTTCTTGCGAATTGACGGTCGCAACAACGGACGCATCGCTATCAAGATGGATGTTTCGATCCCGGTACTTGCTGAGCGGTTTGACGATGTCGACGACCGAAGAAATAACCTCTGAGAGATTCGTCGGTACTTTCTGGACGTCGCCCATGCGAGAAAAATCAAGCAGTCCCGAAGTGATTTCCTTGCAGCGAAACGCTTCGTCCTGAATTCGAACGAGGTACTTTTTCATGTCGGCGATGTCGGCTTCTCGAGTCGCGTCATCGATATCAGATTCGGGATCGAGAATATCCGCCAGTCGCATTTCAAGTGACTCGGCCGACCATGCGATCGATGCCAACGGATTGTTGATCTCGTGAGCCACTCCAGCGGCCAGAAAACCAACACTGGCCATTTTTTCACTGCGGACAACTTCCTTGGTTCGCATTTGAACCTGCTTGTTCAAGTCTGCTTTGATTTCCTGAAAGTTACCCGTCATCGCGTTCAACGCGTCGCCCAGTTCAGCGACTTCGTCATCCGTATTGAGTCGAATTCGGAAATCGTAGTTGCCTGCGGCTACCTGACGGGACCCTTCCAACAAGTCCTCCATCGGCAACAGCAATCCGCTGCGGAATCGATTTGCCAAAACGACAATCATGCCGATCGCGGCAAGTGAAAGCAGGACGCTTAGCGTGATCCAGGTGCGGTACTCAGCTTTCGCTTCTTCAGAAAACTTCTGCATTCGCTGCCGCATGAAAACAGGAAGCTTGGTCGTGTGCGCCTGAAGCTCCTCAAGTTCCGCCTTCATGTCGTTGATCAATCGATAGGGCTTTTTCGTCTGAGACCAATCCTGTTCGGCCACCAAACATCGAATCTTCATCAGCGACGTATCAAAGTGATCGACAAGGTTCAGCTCCTGCGATTTATCCGCCCATCGCGGGTCTTCGATCTCTGTGTTTTCCAGCTGTTCCCGATACCGGTCCAGCGACTGCTGAAGCGTCTCAATTTTGTTGGCCAGCTGGCTCGAGTAAAAAGTATTTTCTGAAAACACGGGCTGAACACCAGCAAACCGGCTCTCTCGTGCGTGCATCTGTTCGACAAAGGAACGAAGTTCCATCACGCTTTCACCAAGATTGGCGGCTAGCGGAAGTTCGACCGATCGGGCACGAATATTCTTCGTCAGTTTGCGAAACTTCATCACGCCTTGAAGGCTGGCGGCAGACAGGATCAGAACGATCACTGAAAGCACACCGACCCCAAAGTAGACTTGTGACCGAATGGTTCGAAAATTAAGCAACACCGACCTCCATGTCGACGACTTTCCTGCTTTGATGAGCCGTTTTATGAAATGGGCTCGATTTCGCAGACTGTACGCTTGCGAAATAAATTGGTTCAAAACTTGGACGACTTTCCCTGCATGAAATAATTACACGGTTCGAGAAACGGTCGCAATGTCAGTTTAACCCTGATTATTCACGATGCGTGGGCGGCGACATGGAGAAAGCTTGTTTCATGGGGTGTTGCTCGAGGTTTGTGGTTTCGATAGGTCACCCACGCCGTGAAATTCACGAATTCACAAAACTTGGCCGGAGTCCGGAGAATCAATTCAAAGGGCAAACCAGACGCCTGTCTTCGTGAATAATTCCGGTTTAAATGGTGGACGCCTCAATGAAGCGGATTCCTTCGGCATGCAGGCAAAGATATGGCCAGAGTGATAGCAATTGTCCGTTCGAAAGAGCCATGAAACGGACGGGCTTGCTACAGATCGACAGACGAACTGCTCTCGTTGTGCTGATTTCTTAGCTGGTCCATCAGGAAGCTAATGCTTCTGCCGTAAGTCCGAACCGCATTCGAGTGATCTCCTTTTTGCAGCGCCGCTTCCGCTTCTCCCACCATGCTTTTGAGTTCTTGCCAGTCGATTTTCCAATCCTGCTCGACGGCTCCCAGCTGCAACTGCTTCAAAACTGCAGCCAACTGTTTGGCAACCTCTCCACCGGACGCACACGTCGTTCGCGTGTAAGGACCGCGACCGAACGCCTTGCCGGCAGCAACCGTCTGGCCACTGGCGGCACCCAAAAGAAAATTAACCAACGCATATCCGCCGGTGCCCAAAGCGAGGACTCCCGGCAAGATTGCCGTTAACAACGAACCGGTCGTCAAAAAGAAGATCGCCAACAGGAGCGATACGCCGAAGATCGCCCAAACCGCAGGATGTACTTTGAACGCTTCCCGTTTCGAATTCACACGAAACGCTTTCGCGCCACCATCGGTCGCCAATTCCGGGCTGGCGACTTTTGCGATGACGACCGTAATGTTGTCCGGACCGCCACGCAGATTTGCCAGATCGACCATGACCTTAACCGCTTCCGCTGGCGGCATGTTTGCAAGAAACGCGGCGATTTCACCATCGGAAATGACAGCCGTCAGCCCGTCGCTGCACAACAGAAAAGAATCGCCAACGGCGAGCGGATACGGACCTTCTAGGTCGACTTTGCATTCCGGATAGGGCCCCAATGATCGCGTGATAACATTCTTGGGAATCTTGCCTTGAGCTTCTTCATCCGCAGTGAGCTGCCCGGCAGCCTTCATCTCCCAAACAAGGCTATGATCAAAAGTCAGTTGTTCCAGACGGTTCTGTCGCAAACGATAAACGCGACTGTCACCGATATGAGCGCAAACGGCTCCTTGTGGCAAAAGCAACAGCGAGCTTAACGTCGTGCCCATGTTGCGGAAATCTTCATTGGCCTGGCCGCGCCGATTGATTTCAGAATTCGCACCGACCACCGCTTTCTTTAGAGCTTCTGGAGCCGAAGCTTCTGTCGAACGGGCATAAAGATGGGGGATTTGGTCAACCGCCAGTTTGCTGGCAAGCTCGCCGGCGGCATGAGCGCCCATTCCGTCGGCGACAACGAAAAGGTGACCTTTTTTCTCCCACGACTCCGCAGAACTGGCAAGCGCGATCGCCATATTGTCCTGATTGTTCGCTCGACGCATGCCGACGTCGCTCAAGGAGGCGACTTCGATGAACGATTCCCAGGATGGATTGCCGTTACTCATGTGCGAAAAGTATCAGATGATCGGATCGGAAATTCCGGGGAGATTCCTCCGGAACCCCCACCTAATGTCTATCTTAGCCTGAATTTGGCTTTGGCGTAACAACGCATTTGCGACACCGTGTTGTAACTGGCTTGCGAATCTTCGGAAAACACACTTGTATCAAACTTTTCCCAGTTTCCAGATCGGCGTTGAACTGAATGCAAGGCGGCAACGCTGGAAATTGACCTGTTGCTGGAGACGCGGTTTCGCTAATTCAGAGCCGGTAAATGATGCAATTTCCAATTTTCGTGCCCCAATCGATCCAGGCACGGCTGCTCAAGTCTACAAATCAGATGTCCCATCCCACGCAATCTTTTTCAGCCAAAACCTTGCAGCTTGCCTGCTGGAGCATGATCTGCGTTATTTTTTTGAGTTCTGGATGCGTATCTAGGCGGATTACCGTTCGTACTGAACCAGAAGGTGCCTTTGTGACCGTGGACGGCACTCCCGTCGGCTATTCTCCCGTTTCGTTTGCTTACACTTACTACGGCGATCGTGAACTCCAAATCGAAAAAGATGGCTACAAAACCGTCAACGTGATGCAGCAAGTCCGGTCACCATGGTATCTAAAGCCTCCCTTCAGCTTCGTGACCGAGAACTTTTGGCCACGAGAGATTCGCGATCAACGAGTATTCGATTTTCAGCTGGAACCAAAGACTCAGGTCAATGAATCGTTTTTGCTCCAACGCGCGAACAACCTGAGAGCCAATGTTCGCCAGGGCACCGTCACGGCGCCTTAAAGTACTTCGCCGCGCATAGCGTTGCTTCGAGAAGCTTCGCTTGGGCAACGCTCGCTTGGGCAACGATTCGCTTGGGCAACGCTCGCTCGGGCACTCTACGATTTGTCGCCATCTCGCTGTCGACAAAGGCTTTTCAGTTCTTCGATAATAGAATCCGGAAACAGTGCAAAACTGAATTCGCGAGAATCCAACAAACGGCTTTCGGGAAGCAATCGCTGCAGCTTGGCGATCCTGCCCCGAAGTTCGTTTCGCTGATCTGACAATCGAGCTCGCAATCGCTCATTGAGCTGCTGAATTTGGTCGTGCCATGCTTTCTTTCCGTGTCCAACAATCGGGTTCCGAAGCAGTTCATGTTTTTCCGCAATGATAGATTGAGCTTCCGCATCGACAGCTGCCGAATCGAGGTAGCGTTCCGGATAAAAGTGCATTTTTCTGATCGCTTCACGAGTCTCAACGATCGATTCGGGACGCACTTTTTCGAACTCGATCGGCAACTTCATCGTGGCCGTCGAAGTGAAATAGCATGGCGGCTCAACCCCCCAAAACCGTCGCATAATTTGATCGTTCAACTGATCGTATTTTGCTCCTCCAATACCATGAATAAAAAGATCGCTGGCGAAAAGGCGGCTGAACATCGTGGTCATCAAAGCGCGAGGACGGATGGCCAAATTCCCGTTTTCTTGAACCTCCAAAAGCTGGCTCGCCAAATCAGCCTCTGTAAATGAAATCGTGACCTCATCTAAATCAGATAGCTCAACCTTTCCGCCTTTGACACGTGCAAACAATCGACGTCGCATCGGATTTTCTGGAGTCCAGCCCCAAAACGGAACTTCGGTCCAACCATCAACCGTTTCAAGTTCAGGCACCGGATGCGATCGGCTGCGGATCCGGTTGACGCTGCGGTATTGAGCCAAGGATTCGTTATGGATCGGAGCCATTCGGGCTGCGTCGCTGAGTACAACGGCGCTGAATTCGCAAAACGATCGCGTGCGAGCAAGCCAACTTACAGGCAGTTCGATCGTCCGCACCCCATGCTGATTTTCCAGCCGATGTCGTCCTGCTGCAATCAACGAACCAGGAAATAAAGCGTTTGGAAGTATGGCTTGATACAACGCCTTAGCACCTGACGCCCTGACCCTTGGTGAACCAGCCCCCAGCGAGCCAGCGTTTTCCTTCACAGACAACACTTCATGCCACAACGGTTCGACTAACGGCGACGGGACGAACGGATGAACGGCACTCGCGAGCCGCTTTCCAAAACTTTCAAAAAGTTCGCTGTCGACCAATCGGCGATTTTCAAACGGCAGCTGGGCCGCCGGCGCGTCAAAGTGAATTCTCTTTAACGTCGTCGCAGAACCATTTTTTCGATCCGGCACCGCCACCGATACATCGCTGCAAACGTCATTGTCAACGACAAGGTTGACCGCAGTCGCATCCAGCCGTTGGCCCAACTCCGATAGCAAAAAATTCTTGTACCAGACCCCTGAATGAAAAAGCGTCGGCTGATGACCGCTCATCACAATCGGGCGGCTCGCAAATTCTGCAGACTTTGCGACGTCGCAGTACTGCTGACTGTAAGTCAACGCCAGCTCAGGAACTTCCTTGCGTGCGAGATTTCGGATCTGCTGCAGCCGCAAATCGTAGCCATCTGATCTCGCCAGATTTAAAGCCAGAATCGCGTCGGCTTGATCGAGCGGAGGCAACTGCAAAACTTGTCCGTGCTCTTTCGGCGCACGAAATCGAATCCGCTGAATCGAACCGGAACCTGAACGCTCAATCGACGGCTCAGCCAATGCGTTGTTCCCGCAGCTGTTCACAATCGTTCGGTAGTCGACTAAGTGCTCGCTTGATTACGTCGTGGTAATATTCGAGCCTTGTGTTTGCGTTGTCGAGCGTTTCGCCAAAGGAGCGATTTTCATCCAGATAAATGCGCGGAACCGCAACTTCGACGACCTTCAGTTTTTCGCAAGCCGCTTGAACCCACAGCTCCAAAGGCATCGCGTAACCAGTTTCCAACAGCTCCAGCTTCTTTAGGGATTCGACTCGATACGCTTTGAATCCGCAAAACGCGTCGGTCAACTCGATCCCCATGCAATCCTTGATCGTCTGCGTGATGATTTGGTTGATCCGTCTTCGATCCGCCGGCGCCGAAGTATCTTCATCAAATTCATCTCGATAGCGACTTCCCGAAACGATGTCGGCTCCCGTTTTCTGAATCTCTGAAACGAAATCCTGAATCCGTTGAGGCTCATGCTGCCCATCGCAGTCGATCGTAACGACAAATTCGAATTCGTTTTCGATCGCAAACTGGAAGCCTGAAATCAGTGCCGCGCCGTATCCTTTATTAACCGGATGCTGCAGCAAAATGATATCGTCCCGATTCGCCAGCAACGCCGAAGTGCCATCCGTCGAACCGTCGTCGACAACCAATACGTGTTCTGCATGCTTTGCTACAAGGTCGAGCACTTCGTTAACAGTCGATGCTTCGTTGTATACCGGCAGCACCGTGAGAAATTTTTTCGATTGCTTCATTTGATAGCCAGCATGGAAATATGGATTTTCGGATTATCGCAGCCGAAAAGAATACGGACAGTGTAAACAGCAGACTTGTTCATTAAACCACGGTTGACAACAAATTGAACGCAAGACAGGTTGCAGCCGGGCAGTTAGACCGACGTGATCGGATCACATTCCTGCTCGCTAGCCCAAACTTTGACGGCCGGAAAATGCTCCCCAATCTTCTGAGCCAAAATCTCGACTGCAAATCGCTCGCTGAAATAGTGGCCCATCAGGACCATACCTACACCTGCAGCTCGGGATTCCAAAACGGTGTGAAAGGTTGCCTCTCCGGTGACAAGGCAATCGGCTCTTTTTTTGGCGGCCTGCGACAGAAACGATCCGCCACTTCCACATGCCGTTGCCACCCTCGCGACGCTTTTCTCCAAATCTCCAACGACCTGAATTCGCGGAAGAGAAAAGTCAGCCTTAATTACTTGAGCCAATTCACGCAGGGATCTTACATCAGAAAGTTTTCCAATCCGTCCTGCGCCCGGAAGATCTGGATTTTTCCGGTTCGGAACAAGTGCATGGACGTCGACCAGCGACAACCGGTCTGAGAGCATTTGGTTGATTCCACCCAAAGCCGAATCGAACGCGGTATGCGGGCTGTAAATGGAAACTCCCGCCTGAGCTAATTCCCAAATCAAACGTGTTGGCGTTTGCGCCGTCGTAATCCGCTTCGTCGCAGAAAACGGAAGGGGATGGTGTGCGACGATCAGATCAGCTTGCTGGCGGATCGCTTCGCCGGCACTTTCCGGTGTCACGGTCAGACAAGTCATCACTTTTGATACTGGACGATCCGGATCCCCAAGGATCAACCCTACGTTGTCCCAATCTTCCGCCAACACAGTCGGAGCAAACTGGTCGAGAAAATCACACACGGATTGGATGTTGCTCATCTTAAAGTTCCTTGCTTGATCAGCAGCATTTCCAGATAGCTGGTCGTCGTCGGCTCCTTCAATTCCAGCCTCTGAGCCAGCGAATCAAGAACCTGCTTGGCGGAAGCGATTTCATCTTCGGTTTCTACCACGATTTCAAGTTCCACAAAATCTCCAACCTCATCGACCGAATCGAAACAGACTTCAACGTTTCGACCTTGCCACGTCACTTCGATCGCTTCGCGAGTTTTCGAAAGCTTTGCGACCGAGTGCATTCCCAACCCGAGGAAAATCTCAATCATGCGACCAGCATCTTCTTCGCTGAGCTCAATCTCGGTTTCGGTGCGAATCTTGGTGGACGCGTCCTGATTGGGCCCTTTGAACGTCAAAACATGACGGTCGTTGACGGTCCTGATCCGCAACGCGATATCCTGAAGCTCAAACCGCAACTGACGATGGTTAAAGTACTCGTCTGACTGATTCTGCGAATCGCTGGAGTGAACGATTTCGATATCGTCCGACTGCAAATGCTGTTTCAGAGCCTCAAGATTGGAGGCCTGAAATTTTTGTTCAACTTCAATCATTTCGCATTTTTCCTAACAAGCTCGATTGAACCACGATGGCGTTGGTGTGAAGGGCGTGGTGTATGAAGGGTGTTTGACATACGAATGCATCATGAGCATCGCTCTCACTGATCGTCCATTTACGCCAAGACTAACATTGAATGCTTGTCAAAATTAGCGCCCTTGTTCGATTTCAGTCGGAAAAAACATGCAAATAAAACAATCGCGGTAAGAACCTCGGCCTCGCTCACGTCGTAAAGCTGCTCAACCCGGATTATTCAGGATGCGTGGGCGTCGACATGGAGGAAGCTTGTTCCATTGGCGTATTGTTCCAGGTTTGTGGTTTCGACAGGTCACCTGCGACGTGAAACTGGCGAATTTGCAAAACTTGCCTCCGCGTCCGAAGAATCGCTTCAAAGGGCAAACCAGTCACCTGTCGTCGTGAATCATTCTGGATCAAAACTCAATTCGCAAGGATCGCAAACATGAAATCTTCTCTGTCTCCATCGCCCATTCTCGTCGCCAGCCTGATGCTTTTTACAGTGGCGTCTGCTTTTTCCTCAACCGCGATCGCCGATGAGTTCGCAGGTAAAAAGCTGCCAGCCAGCCAACTGGTTTCGATCGACAAAATTGATCACAGTCCCTTCGATACCCTGTTGAAAAAGTACGTTGATGAAAATGGCCTTGTGAATTACTCAGCATGGCACGGCAACCAGCAGGATCGCGCTGCCCTAAAGACCTACCTTGAAACGCTTAGTTCTGCCAACTTGAAACTGGCTGCCAAAAAGTCGGCTCAACTCGCATACTGGATCAACGCTTACAACGCGTTAACCATCGAAGGCATCCTTCGCGTCTATCCCACCACCAGCATTCGGAAACACACTGCGAAATTGATTGGTTACAACATCTGGAAGGACCTGTGGCTGTACACCGGCGATACGAAGTACAGTCTCGATGGGATCGAACATCAAATCCTCCGCAAAATGGATGAACCACGAATCCACTTTGCAATTGTTTGTGCATCGATCGGTTGCCCTCGCCTGTTGAACGAAGCTTACATGGCCGACAAACTGGATCAACAGTTGACCGATAACGCGAAAGACTTCTTTTCCCGTTCACAAAACCTGCAAATTGACACCAGAAATTCGCAGCTAAAATTAAGTGCAATTATGAATTGGTTCGGCAGTGATTTTGGAGACACGACCCCTCAGCAACTACAACGAATTTCGCCGTGGCTTCCCGAAAACGCAAAGTCATTCGTCGATCGAGGCGGCTTTTCAGTCACGTACCTTGACTACGACTGGAACCTGAACACTCAAAAGTAGAACGAAAGACAGAAGACGCTCATGGTCGCCAACTCAAATCAGTTAGTCCTGATGCTCGAAGACGAGTCGGATCGTCTGGATCGCTTTACATCCGTGATGGAACAAGCAGGCGACCAGATCGAATTCCGGCATTGGCGAACGGCAGCAGACTTTACACAGGGGCTTCAACTTGCGGCACGGAACGCCCAACCACCCGCGCTTATTTGCCTCGATCACGACTTGTTTACGGACCATCCTGATGACCCGGACCCCGGCGACGGACGTCACCAATTTTATGGCAACCCAAAATCCATGTTGCCACGTCATCATTCATTCCAGCAATTCACCTGCGGCCGATTCGATGTATTTTACGCTTGTGGAAGCAGGCTGGAGTGCTGAGCGAATCGCACCGCTCGGTCGTGACTGGATTGAGTCTTACTGGTGGGATACTGCAAAGCCTTGGATCATGGGGCGATAGGCCAACGCAGATGCGAGTTGCACTCGCGCCCTGATGCGAGCCTCTGTCGCAGCGACGTCCCAATTGACTTCGCCGTCGTCATACCAAAAATGCCCCAGCCCAATTGGCTCGCCTTCATTCGCCAATTGCCAACCAACCTTGGCAGCCAGACGTCCACAGTATTGCGAAATGAAATCTGAAAGCGATTTGCAGACAACACAGTCCTCAGACGCGTCATACGACAGGTAACAATAGTACCCCAGTAACGTACTCTTGCGACTGACCGCCAACAGCTTCCGGGCAACCACCTGTCCACGCTCATCGCGGACATACAAAACTTGCTTGTTCACGTCGGCGGCATTGGCCAGCACGGACATTTCATTGCAGCCACCGGGCGCGAGGCAAGTGTCAAACAGAACTCCCATCAAGAGCAGCTCGCAAGGGTCATGACAGATCGAAATCGTGAACCGTTGGCCGCCCACGCGAACCTGCTCCATTGCCGGAAGAATCCAGTGATTAATTCGAAAGCCGGAGTTTCGTTGATCCTCAATCCACGCACGGTTGAAAGGTTGACGCTGTTTTGCATCCTGTCCATGTCGCTGATATGCATCAAAAATCTGTCGGAGCAATCGCTTTTCAGACGGCTGCATCCTGCCGATCCAACCGGCAAACTCGATGCAGCGTTGGTCCGACCAGTTGCCTGGAACGCTTTGGCCCGTTGCATCTTGCCAAACTTTTTTAGCGAGCCCCAGCAGCAAACTGCGTAGGGATTCGATCGCAGTCAGGACACATGACTCCATCACCAGGAGCGTCGCCTTGCGATCAAAGCGTTTTTGATCAAACGGCTTGTCACGCAAAGCTTCAAGGCGACAAAACTGTTTGTGGTTCAACTCATGTTTTTCCTGAAGCTCAATCAGATGCTGCTTTTCACGCTGCTGCCTTTTGGGACCATCGAGAAACCTCCTGACTGAGACAGGCACACGAACCGAATCGCCAGCGAGCTTCTGAAAGTACATCAGGCGACGCAACCACGACCGGAGCTCCCTCGGATGGCTCCCTTCATCGGGAACACAGTCTCGCACCTGCTGCGAACGGCTGGACCAATCGTTCAGCGTATCATCGATCGCTGGCCTCAACGCTTCGAATTCCCCAATTTCAATCAGCAAACGCAGCACTCCGATCGTTCTTTCGCAAAGTCCTCGCGTAAAGACTTCGGGTGGAAAAATCTCTAACCAGCCAACGACTCGATCTGCGGCTTCCATCGGAAATGCGTTCTGCAACCGATCGTGGAGATTTGAAAAAGACGGATTGTCCTGCCGTCGACCGAACACCCGATGGTAACGCTCAGCGGCTTTGCGAACTGGACGAAGCTTGATACCTGCAGCCAGTGCGACTTCGTTATCCAGCATGAACTGGATATCTTCGAAGTCGCTTCCATTTTCAATCCAACCAAAAATGTCTCGTAGACGACTTCCGCTGGTCACGTGCGAAATGTTCGCGTTGACAAACTTTACAAAACGGGAGTACGACCGACTTTTTGAAAGATCAATTTGCACCGAAGCGAAACGTCTGAGGTCGAGCTGATTAACGGGTTCTTCTTCGAAAGCATAGTCAATCGGAAACTGAATAAGTTCCGTCCCTTGTTTAGCGCAGATCGCGTAGGCCGCCAGTATTGAAGGAAGCTGAATCGATGTTCGAGTCGAAACTTTACGGTAGGCCTCCGCATAGTTCTGCACGGCTTTTGCCAGACGCTGTCCAATCTTTCCGCGACTCCCCCGATTTAAGCGACGCTTGTCCATCCATTGGTGAACCTCATCGTTCAATGCGTTGTTTTCGAAATCGTGTCGAACCGAGTAACCGGTCTCTGTATCAAGCCGTTTCTGCAAACTTTCTGTCCAGCGGTTCGCTCTTTTTAACAGTTTAAGGAATCGCGTTGTTTGGCGTGGCACACGATTGATGGCATTGGAAAAACGCAGAAACGCATCGACACCTCCGCACCAGTAAACGAACGCCGCGAGGTTGTGCGAACGCGAGTTCCACGTCGGTGAACCACGCTTTACTTTTAAGAACATGTTCGCGAACTCAGCTTCTTGCGCTTCATCCAGTACGATGCGACCTGCGGAATTTTCGCATGTTGGAACTGCGCCTTTACGCTGAAGTTGATCAAAGAGAAAAGCGATACGCTGCCTAACACTGGCCAATTCGCTCCGCTGACGATTGAGTTCGCGTTTGCATCCGCGTCCCGCTGCCATCCGGGCAACCTGTTTCGACCACAGCACTGCGGCGCGATTGAGCTTATTCAATTCTGAAGACGTGACCTGCCTTTTGGCATTCAAACGAAAGCTTTTGCTCTCACTCATGCCCTTGCTTTTGGCTGAGGGAAGACAAATCCAGTCGCTGGAAGCCATATTTTGCAATAGATCCGACAAGTCGTGGAATTCGCATTTCACGTCCATCCAATACAATCGACCGTTCAGCATCACTAACTTCTCCAGCGACTTCAGCGCGAGAGAGCGATGGCTTTTGCTGCGGTACTTGAGCTTGAATTGCGGTTTGCGAATTGGCGAACTGGTCGCGAGGGTCTCTTCGTTAAATTTCATCGTGCAGGCGCATCGGTAGCGCAATTATGCCATTGAACAGAAATTCTTACGGCCAAAGCGAATAGGAATTCACGTTCAATCACACGCGAAATGAGATTCGCAGATCAACGTGAACTGGCTTTGAGCCTTTAGCCCGAATTAGGCGTAGCAGAAATTTACGAAGCGACTGAGCATGAAACCGGTCTTGCTTTCAGATGGATTAAAAAATAGGGCAGAGTGAAAAGTGAACCAAAGTGGAAGGCGAACCAGTGAACCAGTGCCGCACACAAGCCAGAAGGCTCTTTCGCAAAAAGGTTCGCAGCGACGACTAAAAATCAATCGTCAAACGCACGAGAGCACCCGCCGAATCAATGCTGTGCCAATTTCCCGATCAGGCTTCTGGCGGCTGCCACCGGGTCGCTGGCTTTTGAAACTGCAGAGCTGACGGCGACGCGACGACAGCCAGATTCAGTCAGACGATGAACGTTTTCGGAGTCAATTCCACCGATCGCGAATGCGGGCAGCGTGATTTCGCTGACAATCTCTTTCACAAATTCAACACCCGGAAACTGATCAAAGGATTTCGTCTTCGAGGGAAATACGGGTCCGACACCGATATAGTCTGCGCCAAGCATAACGGCTTCGCGAGCCTGGCAAATGTTATGAGTCGATAAGCCAACCAGCTTTCCCGCACGCAACATCTGCCGAGCCGCGTGCACTGACAGATCATCCTGGCCAAGGTGAACGCCGTCAGCATTGGCCGCGACGGCAAGGTCGATCCGGTCGTTCATAATCCACAGCGTTTTTGAATGGCGCGTGATGGCCCCGACCGCCTTGCCTGCAGCCACAATCGCCGCATCGGTGAGCGTTTTGTCGCGAAGCTGAATCAGGCCAACTTCGGCGGCGACCAAGTCGGCAACCAATGATTCCAGCCTTGGAAAATCCGGACCTGTTTCACCGCAGGCATCGACCAGAACGTAAAGGCTGGCTTCCTGCAAACGCTTAACATTGTAAGTCGTGTTAAGAATCGCTTTTTCGATGGTGTAGGCTCGATAGCGAATCTGCTCGACAGCCGCGACGACCGTTGGGAATGCCAGCTTCGAAAATTCTTCGATCGTTCGAACCGCCTGCTGCACTCGCGACATATTGGAACGTAACAGGCTTAGGGAGTCTTCTCGCTGGTACTCAGATTCCGTTTGCGAATGGCGTCCAACATCGACTTCGCTTTCTCTGGACTGGACACGTCCAACGATATCGATTGGATTGCAAGCAACCGTCAAATCGTGTCGTAGTTGTTTTAGTTGGCTGGAAAGAAAGCGGTCGTCCATTACCATCCGCGCGTAATCTTCCACGACTCGAATCCCTTCCTGAGCCCGATTGAACGAAGCGTCCAGAGTTCGAAGCGTCGCAGTGTCCGTTGCCGGGATGTCGTGTACGGCATTGGATTTTTCTAATTTTTCGGGGCAGTTCATTGTGTCACTTTGGCATGCGATTAAAAAAATCAGGTTGCTTCTGACTTCTGTGCGAATTCCAGCGGCTTCAACGATAACGTGCGTCAGCCGGAAACTGGAGTCGAACGAGGGCGAATCTGAGCCTTGGGCTGGCTAAACCCTCCGCAGCAATGGCGAAATTACCGCCAGAGACGCAATAAAGCCACGCACAAAGCGATTGCGATTGACGTATTTTCTGAACAGCCGGATACTCAGGGTTATCCAAGGTCTGCCTGCCCCCGGAAGGAATCCGGTCGCGTTCTTAAAAGGAATGAAAATCTCAGGCTTGGGCCGAATCAGGTGTTATTTTTGGATACGGATGTCAGAGCACACCATACGATCGAGCTTCGATTTGGGCGAAGGTCACTCCAGTAACAAGAGTGACTTTTCCACCAACTGGGGGCCTGCGCTGCTTTGCTGTTGGCCGGGACTTCCCGGACTTTGGTACCGTGGCCGTTGGTCATCGTTGGTGTTAGCAATTGGTTTTTCCATTCTGTTGAATCTGACCGTCGTTGCCAGTTTTATCTGGACCGGTATTTTTCAAGATGAAAAGTTTCCCGCGATCGCGTGGCCGGTGCTGATGCTGGTATGGTTTTGTACGACTGTTTTGGCTCGTCGAAACTTACCTGACGTGATGTCACTGACAAAGGACGATCTTTCGACGCGTTTACACGACGATTCGGATGACGCTATCGACACCTTGTTTATTGACGCTCGAAGGGAATACTTAAAGGGTCACTGGAAGGAAGCCCGTGGATTACTCACGAGGCAACTTAGACATCATCCGCGAGACATTGAATCGCGTTTGATGTTGGCAACTCTGTTTCGTCACACACGTAAGTTTGATGAAGCAGCAACGGAACTGAACCATATCGAGAAATACGATCTGGCTGTGGTTTGGAAAGACGAAATTGATCGCGAACGAGAGTTACTGAGACTTGTCCATGAATTTGAGATGAGTTCCCAGCCTGAACCCGAAACGACTAACAATGACGGCTTCATTCGTGGAGCTGCCTGAGAGATAGACTCGCCCAACCCTTGTTTGATTTCGGCCGCTTTCGGTTCGAACCAGACAGCGACTGAATTATTCAAAGAGGACAAAACATGTACGAACGCTTCACAGACCGGGCCCGCAAGGTCATGCAATTGGCCAACCAGGAAGCTCAGCGATTCAACCATGAGTACATCGGCACCGAACACATGCTATTGGGCTTGGTCAAGGAAGGTACCGGCGTCGCTGCCAACGTACTGAAGAACCTTGACGTTGAACTTCGCAAGATCCGCCTTGAAGTTGAAAAGCTTGTCCAGAGCGGCCCTGAAATGATCACGATGGGCAAGCTTCCGCAGACGCCTCGAGCCAAAAAAGTGCTTGAGTACTCGATGGAAGAGGCTCGTAATCTGCAGCATAACTTCGTCGGCACCGAGCACATTCTGCTCGGCTTGCTCCGCGAACAGGAAGGCGTCGCAGCTCAGGTTCTGATCAACCTTGGCTTGAAGCTGGAAGACGTTCGTGAAGAAGTGCTCAACCTGTTGGGTAACGGACTTGAATCTGGTGAAGGTTCAGAACGTGGCGGTCGCGAGAGTTCCGGCGGTGGAGAAGCAGAAGGCGCTTCGGGACGCGGCAGCAAATCAAAAACACCTGCTCTCGACAGCTTCGGACGCGATCTGACCGAATTGGCAAAACAGGGCAAGCTTGACCCGGTCATCGGACGATCCAAAGAAATCGAAAGAGCCATTCAGGTTCTTTGTCGCCGAACAAAGAACAATCCAGTCCTCCTCGGCGAAGCCGGTGTCGGCAAAACAGCGATCGTCGAAGGTTTTGCTCAACGAGTCATCTCTGGCGAGGTACCAGAAATTCTGGCTGAGAAACGAATTGTCGTGCTGGACCTGGCGATGATGGTCGCGGGTACCAAGTATCGTGGACAATTCGAAGAACGTATCAAAGCTGTGATGAACGAAGTTCGTCGAGCTGAAAACACGATCCTGTTCATCGACGAATTGCACACGCTTGTCGGTGCTGGCGGTGCGGAAGGCGCTATCGACGCGGCGAACGTGCTCAAACCTGCACTCGCTCGTGGCGAAATCCAGTGCATCGGAGCCACCACGCTGGACGAATACCGAAAGTACATCGAAAAAGACAGTGCTTTGGCTCGTCGTTTTCAGGAGATCCTTGTCGACCCAACCTCCAACGAAGACACGATCGCGATCATCAAAGGTTTGCGTTCCCGTTACGAAGAACACCATCACGTTCAGATCACCGACGATGCTGTCGAAGCCGCTGTCGAGTACAGCAGCCGCTACATCACCGGTCGCTGCCTTCCGGATAAAGCGATTGACGTGATCGACGAAGCGGGTGCTCGCATCCGACTTCGCACGATGAAGCGCCCGCCAGATTTGAAAGAAATCGACGAAGACATCGAGCGTCTCAATAAAGAAAAAGAAGACGCCGTCGCCAATCAGGATTTCGAAAAAGCGGCTTCCTTGCGAGACCAGGCTGACAAGTTCCGCAAGA
Source organism: uncultured Pirellulaceae bacterium (assembly GCA_964479855.1). Taxonomy (GTDB): domain Bacteria; phylum Planctomycetota; class Planctomycetia; order Pirellulales; family Pirellulaceae; genus Mariniblastus. Next base: position 21,194 of record CAYZPA010000032.1, on the reverse strand, counting down.
AGAAGGAACAGATCAAGAAAGACTGGCGTGAGAAGTCTCAGCAAAACGAAGGCGTCGTTGACGAAGAAGTCATTGCTGAAGTGATTTCCAAGATGACCGGCGTTCCGTTGACTCGACTGTCGACCGAAGATTCACTTCGCTTGATGAAAATGGAAGACGAATTGCATCGCACGGTCGTCAGTCAGGATGCAGCAGTCAAATCGATTTCCAAAGCGGTACGTAGAAGTCGCAGTGGCCTGAAAGATCCAAAACGTCCGATCGGTTGCTTCATGTTTGCCGGCCCAACAGGTGTCGGTAAGACGTTGTTGGCGAAAGCTTTGGCTGAATTCATGTTCGGCGATTCCGAAGCCCTCGTTACGATCGACATGTCGGAGTACATGGAGAAGCACAACCTGAGCCGCCTGATCGGTGCCCCTCCGGGATACGTCGGCTACGAAGAAGGTGGGCAACTGACCGAAAAAATTCGACGTCGTCCTTACTCGGTCGTCTTGTTGGACGAGATCGAAAAAGCTCATCCAGACATCTTCAACATGTTGTTGCAGGTCATGGAAGAAGGCCGTTTGACCGATAGTTTCGGTCGCAACATCGATTTCCGAAACGTGATCCTGATCATGACGACCAATGTTGGTGCTCACGCGATCAAGAACGAATCGGCATTCGGATTGCCCGGTGCTGGCGACGATCAGTCGTTCGAATCGATGAAAGAACGCGTTTACGATGAAATCAACAAAGCGTTCCGACCTGAGTTCCTGAACCGTTTGTCAGAACTGCCGATCATCTTCCGTCACCTCGAAAAGAAAGACCTCAAAGTCGTTATCGACTTCGAACTTTCGAAGATTCGCCATCGATTGTCAGAGCGTGGTTTCGACCTCGAACTGACCGAAGACGCGAAAGAATTCCTGATCAAGAAAGGTACCGACCTCGAATACGGTGCTCGCCCGCTTCGCCGTGCACTCGAAAATTACATCGAAGATCCGCTTTCCGAAGAACTGCTCCAGGGCTCGTTCACCGGCAAGAACAAGTTGATCGTTGACGGTGTTAAGGACGACAACGGTAAAATCAAACAGCTCAAGTTTGACAGCGACTTCATTCCTCCGGCTGAAGAAGAGCCGAAACAGGAAGAAGCAGTCGGCGTTGGTGCTGGAGAAGGTAACGATTCTGACGACGACTCCTCGGACGAATAATCGAACCGGGAACCTGAGAATTCAACCCCGATTATTCACGATGCGTGGCGTCGACCGCGTCCGAAGAATCGCTTCAAAGGACAAACCAGACGCCTGTCGTCGTGAATAATTCCGGTTCAAACAAGCCGCAACGATGATTTCGCTGCGGCTTTTTTCGTGCGATGTGTCGATGGAATGGACTATCGAAGCCGTCGTTACGTTAGCGATTTTTCATGACCACATGCGATTCAACTCAACACGCCAGGATACACCGGCCCATCACATTGCCGGCGTGGAAACGGATGGCCATCTGCCTGGTTGTTCCGTGGGCCGTCGTCACGCTTGTACTCGCACTGTCGCCCAACTTTTCGATCACGAAACCAGTCAGCGCGTTTGACATCCACGAAGTGCGAACAGGATCTTATGGCGGTGATCTACTGCAGGAATACGTCGGCGGCGTAATCTGGAACGACAGTCGCGATCAGCTTTACGACTGGGGCCATTCAAAAGCCATCCAACACGATCCGTCGATTGTCGGATTCTCATGGCAGGAAACGTCATGGTTCCCGATGGTCTATCCGCCGTACCACTATCAGTTTGCGAGCCTGTTTTCCGGGATGCCTTATCGCAGTTTTGCGATTCTGTATTCGTTCGCGGGCGCTTTGGCGCTTTCGATATCCAGTTACTCGATGCTTTGTTGGTATCGTGAGTTTCGGTCAGACTCTCACAAGTGGCTTTTCGCGGGACTCCTCTTCATGCCGCTACTGCTTAGCTTCAGCATGGGACAAAAGTCAGCCGTCCTTCTGGCGATCCTGACCGTTAGTTTCATTCTGCTACATCACGCTCGGCCATTCACCGCAGGACTGGTCTTTGGCCTGATCGCGATCAAGCCACATTTCGCGATCGTGATCGGCCTGGCAATGCTGTGCAAAAAACAATACCGTTTCGTGTTTGGCTCGTTCATTTCGCTGGGGCTGATGATCGGACTTTCTGCAAGCGGCGGTGTTTCGGTTTGGCAAGACTACATAAAAATCTGCCTTGGCATGGGTGACTTCGTTTCCAATGGCGGTTACCAACTGACAGAGTCGCACAGCCTCTGGGGCACGACAAAGATGCTCATTGGAGACACGTTCCCAAGCTTCGTAAAACCGATTGCGATTGCGATGATCATCGCCGTAGCATGCATTGTCGCGAGAATCCTTCGCGGGCAGGTGGACACAACATCTCCAAAGTTCGGCTTACAATTTTCAGCCTGCATCATTGCCACCGTTTTGGTCAGCCCACACTTCTACACTTACGACCTCACGATTTTGTTACTGCCACTGGCTCTTTGCACGCTTGGCAGAAACACATCTAAATTCGTGAACACCGAATACATGGTTCTGATTTGCGCCAGTGTCATCTTTGGGATCGGACTGTGTCGCCCCGTTGCGATCGCGACAGGCTTGCAACTGTCGATCATCCTGCTATTCGCATGGCTGGTAGTGATTGCGATGGGAAAAGGAAGCCTTGCAGACTCTAATCTCAATCGGAATCAAGAATCGCAAGGTTCGGAGCAATCTGGCCGATTTGCCGAGTCATATACTTCTTGACCTGAGCTGTCGTTTTGAATTTCAGGACGGCAGAAACAATTTGCTCGGCCTCCTCAATTGAAATTTGACTGGCAAGCTGCTTGATCGATGGGACGAAGGCGGGGCTCATGCTGAACCGGCGCAAGCCCAACCCCAACAGGATCAGAAACGTCTTTGGTTTACCAGCCATCTCACCGCAAACCGTCACGGGAGTTCGATTCGCGTTACACGTTGAAATCACGTGCTTCAGAACTCGCAAAACAGCAGGCGACATCGGCTGGCACAGATGGCTAACTTTTGGATTGTCGCGGTCAGCCGCCATCAGGTATTGGACAAGGTCGTTGGAACCAATCGAGACAAAATCGACCAAGTCCAACATGGAATCGATGCAAATTGCGGCAGCAGGGACTTCCAACATCATCCCGACCAGCAATTCCTTGACTTTAATATCGCGAGCAACAAGAGTCTTATACGCTTTGCGAATCATGCTGCGAAGCTTTCTCAGTTCCTCCACCGTAGTCACCATCGGGAACATCATCCTGACAGTGCCTTCAGGGAATTCGCTGGCAGCTCGAATGATCGCTCGAATTTGCGTATTGAAGAATTCGGGATGTTCGAACGAGAGCCGAATACTCCTCCAGCCCATGAATGGATTGGCTTCTGTGTGATCGTGCCCCAAATAAGCAACCGTTTTGTCGCCGCCGATATCCAGCGTGCGAATCGTCACGTTGTGGTTCGGCGCGGAACCAACGATTTCTCGATAGACTTCGTATTGCTCGTCTTCGTCCGGCAGGTCACGATGAGTCAGGTATAGATATTCCGTTCGGTAGAGCCCGACTCCAGAAGCTCCCATCGCAGAACAGGCCTTCGCGTCGGGAACTCCATTGATGTTGCCTTCAAGCTTTAGTGCGACTCCGTCGGAAGTTTTCGGCTCTTCTTCTCGATTGGCTGCCAACTGGTCTCGTAGATCGAAGAATTCACGTTCCAGCTTTTTGAATGCCGCCAACGCTTCCGCGTTTGGATTGACTTCGACAATGCCGGCTCGTCCGTCAACGACAATCGTGTCGCCCGTCTTGACGCGACGAAGCATATTTTTCACGCCCGAAACCGCAGGGATGCCTCGCGATCGCGCGATGATCGCAGCGTGACTGGTTTGGCTTCCGGCCTGAGTCACGATTCCATGGACGTCGAAATCGCCAAGTGCAACGGCTTGCGACGGAAGCAATTCGTCGGCCACGACGATCAGAGGCCCTTCGACCATTTTGTCAGCCGAATCCTTCGAATGCGAAAGATGGTTGCTAAGCCGGATGATGACGTCACGTATATCGTTGAGTTTTTCGCGAAGGTAAGCGTCTTCGGTTTTGCTGAAAATTGCCGTGTATTCACCCAATAGTCGATGCAATGACGCTCCGGCAGTCATCCGCTCTTCGACAATCCAGTTTCGGATTTTGTTGGTGAAAGCGGGGTCTCGCAGAACTTTCTGATGGACTGCAAAGATGGTCGCTTCGTCGTGACCAACTTGAGCATCGACCTTTTTTTCAAGAGCGCGTAGATCAGCACCCGCTTTATCGCGAGCCGTTTCATAATTGGCAAGCTCAGCAGTGATTTCGGTGTCTTCGAGGCGTTTCGTGTCGGGATTCACGAAGATTTCGTGAATAACGTAAGCCGTTCCGATCGCGACGCCGGGTGAAACTGCGATTCCTCTACGCATGGCGAGAGTTTACCAGCGTGGCCAGTCGCGAGGAAGACGCTTGATGACAAAACCGAAAGTTGGACAGGGAATTTCGTCGCCCCTGAGCCTTAACTTTGGGGCACTGGAAGCCAAAACGAATCGATGGCAAAAGCACGTCGATTTTGGGGTTTGAATCGTGGTTTCTCTGTTGTTTGCCCAGTTTCGCTTTGCTATAACTACGCAATTCTGCAATGGCTGAATAGGCGTCATTGTCAGCCCAAATCAGACAGAATTGAACCGGGCCATCCGTGGCCAACGAACACCCACATGCGATTCACTCAACTTGACCGAATCCTCGAACTCGACAAGGGAACGTCGATCAAAGCGGTGAAATGCCTTTCACTTTCGGAGGAATACCTCAAAGATCATTTTCCCCGCTTCCCCGTGATGCCGGGAGTCCTAATGCTTGAATCCATGTTTCAGGCTAGCATGTGGCTAGTTCGAGAAACCAATGACTTCAAGCACTCGACCGTCGTCCTGCGGCAGGCGAAAAGCATGAAATTTCAGGGCTTTGTCCAACCGGGCAGCTCCCTGGTGGTCGATGCAGAAATTAAATTCATTGATGAATCGATCGCGAAACTGAAAGTGACAGGTTCCATTGACGGTAAGCCATCTGTTTCAGGACGCTTGATCCTTGAATCGTACAACCTCGCTCAGCGGGAAGGACGCGATGAAGCCGTTGATGAATACATGATCCACCAATTCAAACATTTTTATCGTCGTTTGTGGGCACCCGTTTAAGCCGCCTGCCTGGCATTCGCTGGCGACCCAAAACCGGCTCGCCGTCAACTTTGCAACTCTCGAATGACCCAGTCGAAATTGACTGGCGATGCCAACTACAAATCAAATTTCAAATCACCAATTTAGACTGTCACAGGAGTTAACATGTCGGTCAACGAAGAAACATACGCGAAAGTATCCGAAGTCCTTATCGATGCGTTGGGTGTCGAAGATGATGAAGTGACTCCCGATGCGACGATGATCGAAGATCTTGGCGCCGAGTCCATCGACTTTCTCGATATCGTTTTCAAGCTTGAGCAAACCTTCGGTATTTCGATCGATCGCGAAGAGCTTTTCCCCGACGACATTCTCACCAGCAGTGAGTTTCTTCAGGACGGAAAAGTAACCGCCGAAGGCGTCGCGAAACTGAAAGAGCGGATGCCGTTTGCGAACCTAGACAAGTTCGAAGAAAATCCTGTCGTTCAGGATTTCGCGAACCTGCTTACCGTTTCTGATCTTTGCCGCTTTGTTGAACACAAAAAGGCCTAGGTTTCATGCGTTGGTTCTGGATTGACCGGTTTACCGAATTTGTTGCCGGCGAGTCGGCGACGGCTGTCAAGAGCGTCAGTTTGAGCGAAGAAGCGGTGGACGAGTATTCGCCCTGTCGCACGTTCCTGCCTGCGTCTGTGATCATCGAAGGGATTGCTCAGACCGGAGGTCTACTCCTTGGCCAGATGAGCGATTTCAAAGATCGGATCGTTTTGGCGAAAGTGACCTCCAGCGAGTTCTTTTTCGAAGCCGAACCGGGTTCGCGTTTGACTTACCGAGTCAAAATCACGAACAACGATGGAATGGGCGCGATGGTCGAGGGTACCTCGCACCAGGAAGACAAACTCCAGGCAAAAATCAACCTGATGTTCGCTCGTCTGGATGACGAAAGATTCGAAGGCGTCGAGCTTTTTGAACCGGCGGAATTTTGCCGCATGCTTCGCCTGCTGCGACTTTTCGAAATCGGTGCTTACCCGGACGGAACACCGGTAAAGGTGCCCGAACATATGCTCGAAGCTGAAAAAGCATTTTTGAAGATCGGTCTGTGATATCGCTACAGTAGCGATTCCCTGCGATTGCAGCACATTCTCATTCCCCAACTGACGTTCGACCCAAAGTCTCTGGAACATTGCCATGATCGCTTCCCAACGCCGCCGCGTGGTTGTCACTGGAGTCGGTGTGATCAACCCGCTCGGCAACGATATCGACACCGTTTGGTCCGCCTTGCAAGAAGGCAAATCGGGAGTCGGTTACACGACGATTTTTGACGCCAGCAAATTTCCGACTCGCATCTCTGCCGAGATCAAGAACTGGGATATCACTCAGGCTGGCGAAGATGCCGAAAAATGGAAATTCCGCGGACGCCACACTTGCTTTGCAGCCGGAGCGGCACGCCAGGCCTTCGATGCATCGGGCGTCGAAGATTCGATCAAAGATCGACGTCGTTTCGGTGTCTACATGGGCAGCGGCGAAGGCAATCAGGACTTCTACTCCTTCGCCGAAATGATGGCGAAATCGCTCGACGCCGAAGGCAACCTTGACCTCGTGAAATTCACTCGAGCCGGACTCGATATCCTGAACCCGGTTGTGGAACTGGAACAGGAACCGAACATGCCTCCCGGCCACGTTGCCGCCATGTTCAACGCTCAAGGCCCCAACGCGAATTGCCTTACCGCCTGTGCCGCCAGCAGTCAGGCGATCGGCGAAGCCAGTGAAATCATCCGGCGCGGCGAAGCGGATGTGATGCTGTCCGGAGGAACGCACAGCATGATTCATCCGTTTGGCGTCACCGGCTTCAACCTGTTGACGGCTCTTTCGACAAACAATGATGACCCAACGGGCGCATCGAGACCTTTCGATCGACTTCGCGACGGCTTCGTTTTAGGCGAAGGCGCGGCAATGGTCGTGCTGGAAGAACTGGAACATGCCAAAGCTCGCGGCGCCAACATCATTGGTGAGATTCGAGGATACGGTTCGACGGCGGACGCCTATCGTGTCACTGACATTCATCCGGAAGGTCGTGGCGCGATCGGTTGCATGCGAATGGCTCTGGAGGACGCGGGCGTTTCTCCTGACCAAATCGACTATGTGAACGCTCACGGAACAAGCACCACCGTCAATGACAAAGTGGAAACTCGAGCTTGCCGCGAGGTCTTCGGCGATAGGGCAGGGAAGGTTCCGATCTCCAGCACCAAAAGCATGATGGGCCACCTGATTGCGGCTGCCGGAGCCACTGAGTTGATCGTTTGCCTGATGGCGATTCGAGACAACGTTTTGCCTCCGACGATCAATTACCAAAACGAAGATCCGCTTTGCGATCTGGACTACATCCCCAACGTCGCAAGGCAAGCGGAATGTAACATGGCGTTGACGAACAGCTTCGGTTTTGGCGGCCAGAATATCTCTGTGGTCGTTTCAGGTTTCGAAGACTAATTCTGGAAGTTGCAAACGACCTTTACTGGGAAAGCTTGAAACCGACTTTCTCCCTTTCGGCGCCCGCGCCTCGCGAATAATCCGGGGTTAAATCTTAGCTCAGCATATTCGCACTAACAGAAACCGCAGACCACACCGATCGCGATGGCAATCGTTGCGACCAGAGCACATTTCTGAAATCGTCGCATTTTGGTTAGTTGCTGATCGGCTTGTTGTTTCATAGTCAACTCTTTCGATAGGGTGCAGGCGTTTTTCAACCAGAATCATTCACGACGACAGGCGTCTGGTCTGCCCTTTGAGGCAATTCTCCTGACGCGGAGACGAACAAGTTTTGCAAATTCGTTAACTTCACGTCGTGGGTGATCTGTACGCCAACGCCTCGTGAATAATCCGGGCTCGAAACCGTCGGAGGCCTCGTCTCTGGATGATTGCAATCTCAATGCCAATCGCCGTTAGCCGCATTAGACTCATATTTCGTAACGCGATGTTGCAAATTCGCATCATCGGATACGATTTCGAAACATGAGCACTCGCGAAAAACTCAAAAGCCGCCTCAATACCTACTGGCAGATGGAGGCTTTCAATGCGGTGATCGCGATTCCGATCGCAATCCTGATTTCGATCTCCAACCGCAGCCCCGTCGGTACGATTGGGTTGCTCAGCCTGAGTCCCGCCATCATGTTGTTGATTGTTGGGGCCCTCTACTGGCGAGGGAAATATCGACAGCTGCTTGGTGAAACGAAATCGCTGCATCGAGCACTCGACTTTGCCGACAGCATGGAATGGCCTTCTCGAATTGGCTGCTTCATCGTGACGGTGTTGTGCATCGTGGTTTGGGCCTTCCCTTCGGTATCTGCCGGACTGGGCGATCGCATCATGACGACGATTGGAGCCGCATTGGCAGTGGTCGAACACGTCAACTATTACCATCGCCAATTGCAACATTTCGACCATCTGCCTGATTTGAAGCGGCTCTTTGCCGGTAAAGGATTCAGGCCAGCTCAAATGAGCGTTGATCTGCAAAAGTGGCGATCTCGAAAGACAACCGCCCAACCCTCGAATTAACAGTTGCGTTTGCTCAAAGAGGCCGACAGCTCCCTTCAAACAAAGCCGCTGACCAAAGACTTGGCCGCGGCCCAAAGACTTGGCGGCGGATCAATGCCACAAGCAGACAACCCGAAAATTGCCGAACGTTTTGACGACTGCTTTGTCCCGTTAACACCAGAGGCATTGCGAGGACGTTGGTCGGCAATACAATCTGCGTTAACATAAATTACTGAACTGGTTTGGTCGGCACAGCGCATGAAACCCCGAAAAATACTTGTCACCGCGGCACTTCCTTACGCGAATGGCCCCATCCACATCGGGCACCTTGTCGAGTACATCCAGACTGACATTTGGGTACGATTCCAGAGGTTACGTGGCCACGAAACGCTTTTCGTTTGCGCCGACGATACTCACGGCACTGCGATCATGCTTCGTGCTCAAAAGGAAGGACGAACACCCGAAGAAGTTATCGCAGAATCCAGTGAAGCTCATCAACGAGATTTCGCAGGATTCGGAATCAGCTTCGACAACTATGGCAGCACCCACAGCGACGAAAATCGAAAGCTCTGCGGAGAGATCTGGCAAACGATTCGCGACGCGGGACTGGTGAAAGCCAAAGAGATCGAACAGCTTTACGACACCGAAAAAGAAACTTTTCTGGCCGACCGATTTGTTACCGGCACTTGCCCGAAATGCAATCGACAGGATCAAGCCGGCGACAACTGCGAATGTGGACATACTTATTCGCCGGTTGAGCTGATTGATCCGGTCAGCGCGCTTTCGGGAACCAAGCCCGAGGTTCGTAACGCCAACCACTTGTTCATCGAACTGGAACAACTGCGTGAATTTCTGGTCGATTGGACTCAGAATGGCGACAGTCTTCAGCCAGAAGTCGCCAACTACATCAATGGTCAGTTCCTTGGTGACGAACTTCGCGACTGGGACATTTCGCGCCCCGCACAATATTTCGGTTTCGAGATCCCGGACAGCCCGGGAGACTATTGGTATGTCTGGTTCGATGCCCCGATCGGATACATCGCTTCGACACAGCAGTGGTGCGATGCGAATGGCCAAACTCTGGATGACTGGTGGAAAAACCCGGACTGCGAAATCCATCATTTCATTGGAAAAGACATTATCTATTTCCATACGCTGTTCTGGCCGGGGATGCTGAAAACAGCCGGATACAATCTTCCAACCAAAGTTCGCATTCACGGCTTCCTGACCGTGGATGGTGAAAAGATGTCCAAACGAAAGGGTACCTCGTTCACGGCAGAGACCTTTCTGAAGCACCTTGATCCAGAAGCCCTGCGTTACTTTTACGCGTCAAAGCTGGGCCCAAGACTGGACGACATTGATCTGAATCTTGAGGAATTTCAATCGAAAGTCGACACCGATCTGGTTAACAAGGTTGTTAACCTTGCGTCGCGATGCGCCAAATTCCTGCAGCCCACTGGTTTGTCCGCGACTTATCCGGACGACGATGGCCTGTTCCAACAGGCGGCCGCTGCCGCGGACGAGATCGCGGAAGCCTACGAAAATTGCGACTACAACAAGGCGATGAGATTGATCCTCGCGGCGGCTGATCGAGCGAATCCGTTCATCGAAAATGCGGCGCCGTGGGTGTTGAAAAAAGACCCTGACAAGGCTCAGGACTTACAGGACGTCTGCACCGTTGCGATCAACCTGTTTCGACAATTAGCGATCTACCTGGCCCCGGTACTGCCTGAACTTGCGAAGAAAGCTGGCGAGCTGCTCGGCGATCCGATCACGTCGTGGGATCAGGCCCAGACTCCGCTGCTGGGAACTCCCATCGGCAAATTCAAACACATGATGAAACGAATCGATCCCAAGGATATCAAAAAGATGACTGACGAAACCAAAGAAGAACAGGCTGCCGAAGCCGCCGAGGGAGCTCTCTCCGAACTGGCGGCAAAGTACAACGATAGCCCTCAGCACCTGATCGACAAACCGTTGACCGAGGAGTGCACTTTCGAAGATTTCATCAAAGTCGATTTGCGAGTCGCTCGTGTCCTTCAGGCTCAACATGTCGAAGGCGCCGACAAGCTACTGCAGTTGACGCTGGGGCTCGGAGGTGACGAACAGCGAAATGTCTTTGCCGGAATCAAGTCAGCCTACGATCCGGCGGACCTTGAGGGACGCCTTGTTGTGATGGTTGCGAACCTGAAACCGCGAAAAATGCGTTTCGGCATGAGCGAAGGCATGGTCTGCGCCGCTGGTGG